>JALFSN010000005.1 GCA_022778805.1 Arcanobacterium sp. | reverse complement strand
CTGTACTGAACCCCAATTCTTGGACAGTGTGATTCTATCCGATGGTGGTTAGTGCGTGTTGCCGGTATTCGTTTGGGGTCATCCCTCCGAGCCGTTCTTGCATACGCTCAGTGTTGTACCACTGTATGTACTCGTCAATCGCTGCGCGTAGCTCGCTGATGGAAGCGAATGAGTCATTGTTGAACATTTCTTCTTTCAAGTGAGAAAAGAAGTTCTCCATCACGGAGTTATCGTAACAATTGCCCTTACGGCTCATGGATTGAACGCACTGATGCTCAACTAGCTGACTGATCCATGACTGGTGCTGATAGTGATAACCCTGATCAGTATGAACAAGAACACCTTCAGGATCACCCGCTACACGAAAAGCCTTTTTCAGGCTCAACGCGGACACTTTCGTTGTAGGAGACACCGAAAGAGTGTGAGCAAGAATCGAATGATCACACAAATCCATCACCGCAGACAAATACAGCTTCTGCCCCGAGATCTGGAACTGGGTAATATCGCAGACCCATTGTTGATTCGGCTTTTCCGTGGCAAACCGCCGATCTAAATGATTATCAGCCCGACGTGACGTTGTACCGCGGTAAGAGTTGTAACACTTACGCTTCCTCGTTTTAGAGCGTAAACCGAGCTGCCTCATCAACTTAGCAACAAGCTTGCGCGACACACACCACCCATCACGCAGCAGCTGAAGCCGAACACGGCGATAACCATAACGCTGATGGCTTTTATCGAAAATCTTGCGAATCGCCTGTTTCAACTTCACATGCCGGTCCTGAGCCTGCATCTGCCCCAGCTGATAATAGAACGTCGATCGCGCCAGATTGGCTACCTGTAACAGTACCGGCAACGGGTATTCAGATCTGAGAGTGGCAACCACACGGGTCTTTTAGCCTTGCCCCTGATCCCTCAGATCTCGTAATGTTTTCAAATACGCTACCTCTGCTTTTAACCTCGTATTCTCCTCAATTAACGCAGCATCCGGAACCGTCGCGCTCCTCTCGGGATCAGGGCTAGCAATCAACGTTTTCGGCTTCCTACCACGCCTTTTCGGGCGTAAGCCCTCATCACCAGCTAAACGCCACACCCGCACCCAGGAATACACGATATCAACCGAAGAAAAATTAAACTCTGCCGCCAACTGCCTCGCACTCTCACCAGCAAGAAAACGAGCAACAACCGAGCGCTTGAACTCCCACGAGTAAACAGCTTTCGTATCACGTGCCACAAGCGCCATTCTCCCATGCAGAACCCACCTGTCATAAAGAAGATTCACCGGCCGAAACGGCAACCCAAGTTTTCTCGCTGTGGCTCGAGAGCCATACCCCGCCTCAAACGAATCAACAGCCGCCCCTCGCTGCTCCACCGACAACGAACTATCAGGACGCATAACACCCCCTACCCTAAAACTGAACAAATAACCGTCCAACTTTCAGGGTTCAGTACAACCTGTAAGTCTTGCAGAGCGGAGTATTACCCGTCTACTAGCTTGTCTATAGCCGTATGAAGTTGTTTTTTCGTCGGGAGAGCATGAACGCGCTCAACCAGACAATGATTCCCAGGAGCATATTCGCCGCGATGAAGAAGAAAGCATTGTTCACTTGATCCCCAAGCCCGATAACAGTGACGGGGAGACTAGCTGAATATAGGTTGACTATCGAGTCGCTCGAGGTCACTCCTAATAGCCATTGAGCCTCTGGCGCAACCTTTTTAAGTATCTGCACACAAGCAATCACCGCGAGCAGTATGGTAACCGAAAAAACAAACCAAGCCGATAACAGATAAGGAAAACGGGTGCGAATATTTTTCAACGTGTACGATACGAGCAGCATCAAACCAAGGCCAGTGAATATCGAGACGATATATCCGAGAAGATTAGCTAACTGCACCATCCCATCAACCGATGAGGACTTTGCTAATGGTAGGAACGTAGCACCATAACTGCATAGGAGGTACAAGGAGAGTATGAGCATATTGCAAACAGCTAAACGCCAGCGCGACAAAGGAGAAAGCAAGAGTAAACGATCATCACAAGCGCCAGTGAGCCGAAGCACAGCATCTAACGCATACAGTGTTATCGCAATTTCGAGAAGCATAACGCCAATACCGTATATTTGCTGCACCACTAGCTCATCTGACACAACCCGAACGATTGCTAGAGCGATAATGACCATGATTAACGGAATCATGACCCGCCCATGTTTGGCTGCCAAAAGACGAAAATCACTCATTCTTAACATGGCCCGATACACTCCTCTTGTAAGCCAGCTCTAAATCGCCATCGCCGAAATCTCGCAGATGGCTAGCAGTATCATGAGTCAGCAGTTTCCCATCTGAAACAAGAACAATCTCATCGAAAATAGAATCCACGCCATTGATCAGGTGGGTGCTAAGCAACAGCGGAGCGCTAGGAATACGATATTTCTTGATCAGAGCAAGAAGATGATCCCTCGTGAGCGGATCAACCCCTGCCAGCGGCTCGTCCAACACATAAAGCTTAGGAGCCCTAGACATAATCAACGCAAGATGAAGGCGTTCACTCATCCCTTTTGATAGCTCACTCACTTTGGCTAATGACGAGAAAGAAGCCCCCTCAAGAAACTCTTCAAAAGCACCAGTTCTGAAATCATCGTATCGGCTACGAAACAAATCAACGCATTGCGATACTCGCAACCACGGATACAAAAAAGGTTCATCGGGAAGATAGCTCACCGCTACACGATGAGGAGTCACGATTCTCCCCTGAACCCTAGCAATATCCCCCACAATCGTGCGAAGCAACGTGCTTTTACCGGCTCCGTTCGGACCAAAAAGCCCCACCACTCCTGCCTCAGCGCCAATGCGAAAATCATCCAAACGTAGCGCAACATGCTTGCCATAGCTCACAACCAAGTTCTGCGCTTTAACCACAGCATCCATTGACCTCACCCAACTCGAAACAGTAAAAGCAGACTGAGACAAAAACGAAGAACAATTGCCCCAGCAGCAATAATTGATATTACATGAATTGTTTTGAGCAAACTGCCTGCAGATTTAATGTTTTTGGGCTTTTCTACACCAAGAAATGTTGTTACAACTTTTTGTCCATCAGTATTCAATATCGGCAGGAGATTCATAATTAACATTGTGAGAAATATGTATGCGGCAGACGCGAGTGACATTGACGAATATCCGGCATATTCAGCTATGACCACTGCGCAAACAACACAAAGATTAGTCCATAGCCCCGCAAGATGGCAGAAAATCCTTTCGCCGCGACTCAATAACAGTACTTGATTCATCCGGACATAAAACGCTGGGAGTACTCCGTAGTTAAATTTGAATCCTAGTTTGTCGATTTTCCTGCCGCATAGACGTAGCGCAGCCACATGCGCTAATTCATGAGCTGCAATATTAAATGCAAGAAAGAGAACTAAAACTACCGTATCAGACATAACGAAACGGAAGTTATTGCTTGAAAAAAACCAAATATAATCAAAAGCTAAAAGACCCCCAAACGAGATGAAAACCAACGCTAGGAGCGGCCTGGGAATCGCCGACTTGTATTCATGCCACCCAGAAATTTTTGAGCGTACGGCATCAGCACTGACATCAAAGTATTTATCAGAAAGGCGGTCGTGCACAACCGCGCGCTCCCTTAAACACAGAATTTCTACAGAATCATCGGAGTATTGAAGTACGGTAGTCAACTTCGCACTCCTTTAGCTGAGATACCTCCGCTCAAATAGCTTTCTCTGTAATACTCTAACGCTGGCTGTAATTTCAAAAGATTCTCATCGTTCTCAAAAATGTGACAGCACAAATCACACGCGTCAACTACTTTGAAAGGCTGCTGAAATTTCTCAATACCAAGGTCTTGGAAATGACGAACAATCCATGAAAACCCTTCATGTAAAATAATGTAGAACAACAAGTTTTTCTCGACACGTTTAGCCGCCTCTTCGATGGTAAGTTCCGAAGCTTTCCCTATCGATAAAGCACTATTCATAATGCCGGTAGAACAGCAGGGATATGCTCTATCGTCACTCGAAAAAAGTAGCGAAAAACCAGGACAATGAAGATCATCTGTAGACATCGCGCGATACACAATTTCCTCATCGGGCAAGTTTGATGCTGCTCCCATAGGCGTGATTGGAAATCTGCTAACAGGAATACCCTCGAGAAGATCACCTAATTCAGCAACGATGCTATCTGCACTATGGGATTGCGATTCACACATATTCAGATTGACCTGAATGCCTGGAACTTGGGGAACAGCAAGAAGAACATTTCTTATACGGTCAATGGGGACGAACGGAAGATGGAAATCGTCAGCGCTAAGAGTCAACAGAGACAAGCCAGCATCACGAAGTTCCGCAAGTCGCATCAAAGCTGCTCTAGGGTTTACAGCCCAAAACCCGTTTGTGACAAGAGTGGTTCGCTTTCCTCCTTCAGCAACTGTTCGAATAAGATCAAGAATAAAATCTCGCCGAAGCAGAGCTTCTCCACCCGTGAAAGAAACAACCTCCACGCTACTATCAGCAATAGCCTCATCTACTAGTCGGTACACTACCTCGTCGCTTAATTTCCGGTCATCGCGAGGATTAGAAGAGACACAACAGTGCGCACATCTAGCATTGCAACGCATATGAGGTGCGATGATAATTCTTTTCACTTTTTATCTTCTCCTGCAAATAACGAAAACATCGACTAAGCGGCGAACTCGGCAGTATACTATCCTGGTTCGCCGCTTAGTCGACATATCATAATCATCTCGGCCCGGCCAGAACCCAGTTACTGCTAGCAAGAACCCACCACAAATCGTCGTTATGATCCAGTTCGACAACATCGTCTTCAACGAGAAGAGTATCCATCAGTTTTTCCATTGCGCACCCCCTTAATTCTTGAATAAGCAATACTTCCGTGACGCTGTCAATACCTCTCCAAGATGAAGCCTGAAAGCAACAAAACCTAGAAAAAATATATAACACTCGCCACAATGGGAGTTTATCATGCGGTTTGCAATCATTCCCAGCCATCGGTCATTGCAAGAGTTGTATGCGCTTTCGACACATAGTCAAGTCACAAAATCATGCTAGGAGGTGACGATACGTTGGCGAAGGATGGAACTCTGCGGGGTGGGCGGCGTGCCGGGGCTGGTGCTAAGCCGATCCCGACGTTTGAGAAGATCACCGAGGGCAAGGATGCACGCATCATTGATGTCACCCCGCTCCACCCAGTCAACTTGGAAGTCGATGAGAATTTGGAAGGCTCGGAGATGCCTGAGCCGAGCAACTACCTGGCTGCGGTGCAGCGTGACGGTAACCCGCTCGGCGCTGACCAAATTTATCGGGATACGTGGCGGTGGTTGAAAGAGCGTGGCTGTGAGAAGCTTGTGGCACCGCGCCTGATTGAGGCGTATGCCCAGAATTTCGCCCGCTTCATCCAATGCGAGGAAGCGATTTCTAATTTCGGCCTGCTCGGTAAGCATCCGACCACCGGGGCGGCAATAGCTAGCCCGTTCGTGGCTATGAGCCAGAGCTTTAGCAAGCAGGCGAACACGCTGTGGTATGAGATTTTCGATGTCGTGAAACAAAACTCGCTCGTGGATTACAGCGGGCCGACCCCTAGCGATAACGTGATGGAACGCCTGCTCCAATCACGCTCTTAGCTTTCGATTCTGTATATGCATTCTCCCGCCCAGATGGTCTGGGCGGGTTTTCTTATGCCCGCTCATGGGCAGGAAAGGATTATCTGCTCATGTTGAAGACCGCTGAATCAGTTCGTGCTGGTCACCCGGACAAGCTGTGCGATTTCATCGCTGACACTATTTTGGACGAGGCACTCTACGGTGACCCGGCTGCTCGAGTCGCCGTGGAAGTGTTGGCGACGAAAGCCAGGATTTATGTGGCTGGCGAGATAACCTCGAAAGTCAAGGTCGAGATCCCGGCCGTGGTACGACGGGCGTTGACCCAGCGTGGCTATAATCCACGCGCTTTCCGTATTCGCGTGCGTGTACACCGCCAATCACCTGATATTGCTGGCGGCGTTGACCAGTCGTTAGAAGCGCGCCGCGGGCAGCAGGATGCGTACGCTGCGATTAGTGCCGGGGATCAGGGCACGGTCTACGGGTATGCCACCAACGAGACCGAAGAACGCCTGCCGCTCCCACTCGTCTACGCGCAGCGGATTTGCCAGCGCCTCGATGAAGCCTTCGTAGATAACAAGCTGCCCGGTCTCGGCATTGACGGTAAAGCTCAGGTCAGCATCGAATATGAGGACGGCCAAGCGAAGCGGGTGGCTAGCGTGGTGGTGTCGGTGCAGCACAAGCCCGGCTGTAATAACGACGAGCTGCACTCCAAGATTGTCTCGCTGATTATCGCACCAGCCTGTCAAGAACTCCCCATCGATGAGAGCACGGAGATTCTGATTAACCCTTCCGGCCGGTTCATCACCGGCGGGCCTGAAGCCGACACTGGCCTTACTGGCCGCAAGCTGATGGTGGATACCTATGGTGGGCTCGCGCCTCATGGCGGCGGAGCCTTCTCCGGCAAGGACGCTAGCAAGGTGGATCGCACGGGTGCTTATATGGCACGCCTGGTCGCTCGCACGCTTGTGGATGCGAAGCTCGCTGAAGAAGCCCAGGTGAGCATCTCGTATGCGATTGGTAAAGCCGACCCGGTCGCTTTCACCGTCGATACTTTGGGCACCGGGCGTTTTGATGACTTGCAGCTTGCGGCTGCGTGCGTTGAGGTGTTTCCTTTGCGCCCGGCAGGAATGATTGAAGCCCTCGATTTAGGCAAGCACACGAATTTTCGCGCCTACGCCGCGTATGGGCATTTCGGCCACGGCTATCCGACCTGGGAGCGTGCCTGGGCGTGGGTGGATAAACTCCGCGAGGCTTTGGGGGTGCAATACTGATGCGAATCGAACAACGCTCTATTGCCGAGCTGGCCCCGGCAGACTACAACCCACGCAAAGACCTCAAACCAGGTGACGCTGAGTACGAGAAACTCAAAGCGAGCATCGAGCAGTTCGGCTATGTTGAACCCGCTATCTTTAACGAGCGTACCGGCCGGATCGTGGGCGGCCATCAGCGCTTAAAGGTGATGGCTGACCTCGGCATTGATACTGCTGATGTCGTCATCGTGGATTTGGACGAAACCAAAGAAAAAGCCCTCAACATTGCGCTCAACAAGATCAGCGGTGAGTGGAACGAACCCAAGCTGTCCTTGTTGATTGCTGACCTGCAAGCGAGTGATTTCGACGTTTCCTTGACTGGTTTCGACCTTGAGGAAATCGAGCAGTTGCTCTCCCTTGGTGACGAGCGCGAGGTCACCGGTGACGGCTTCGACCTCGATACTGCATTGGAACAAGCCGCATTCGTGCAAGAAGGTGACCTGTGGAGCCTTGGTGAGCATCGACTGCTGTGCGGGGATGCCACCAAGGCCGTGGATGTGGAGCGGCTGATGGACGGGAAACAGGCGAACCTGATTCTCACTGACCCTCCTTATAATGCGTCGTTTACATCGTCTTCGGGTTTGAGTATCAAGAATGACTCGATGGAAGATGAGGCCTTCTACCAGTTTCTGCTTAATTCATTCACGAATATGGCGGCGGTCTGCGAGCCAGGCGCGTCCGCCTACATATTCCACGCCGACACTGAAGGCTTGAACTTCCGTAAGGCATTCAAAGAAGCAGGTTTTTATCTGTCTGGCACGTGTATCTGGGTGAAGAATTCGCTGGTGCTGGGTCGCTCGCCGTATCAGTGGCAGCATGAGCCGATCCTGTTCGGCTGGAAAACCGGCGGCAAGCACCGCTGGTTCGCAGGACGGAGCGAGACAACCATCTGGCGCTTTGATAAGCCCTCCAAGAACAGCGAGCATCCGACATCGAAGCCGCTGGATTTGATGGGCTACCCAATCAAAAACTCCACCCCAGCGAACGCGATCGTGCTCGATTGCTTCGCTGGCTCCGGGTCAACACTGATGGCTGCAGCCCAACTCAATCGGATTGCTTACTGTATGGAGCTTGACCCGAAATACGCGTCCGTTATCTTGCGCCGCTACGCCGAGACTTACGGCGCTGAGGACATCACCTGTAAGCGGGGCAAGAAAACCATCAAATACGAGGACGTGGTGAAAGAAGTCCCCAATGAACCAACCACTACTTAAACTCGGCTCGCTCTTTGATGGTTCGGGAGGATTCCCCTTAGCCGCTACCCACGTTGGTATTCAGCCGGTGTGGTCTTCGGAGATTGAGCCTTTTCCGATCCTCGTCACCAGCACCCGTTTCCCGAACGTCAAGCATCTGGGTGAGGTAGCGAAAATAAACGGCGCTGAGGTGGAGCCGGTAGATGTGATCACGTTTGGGTCGCCGTGCCAAGACCTCTCGGTTGCAGGACGGCGTGCAGGCCTCGCTGGCGCACGTTCTGGCCTGTTTCATCAAGCCGTGCGAGTGATTAAAGAAATGAGGGAGGCAAGTGATGGAGTGCATCCAAGGTTCGCTGTTTGGGAAAACGTCCCCGGAGCCTTCTCCTCCAACAAAGGAGCCGACTTCCATAGCGTCCTCCAGGAACTCGTCTCGGTTGTTGACGAAGCGGCAGCGGCTGACCTACCTCGAGCACCACGCTGGGAACCAGCTGGTGTGCTCGTGGGCGACGGATGGAGTATCGCGTGGCGAGTATTGGACGCGCAATACTTCGGCCTTGCCCAGCGGCGCAAAAGAATCTACCTTGTCTGCGATTTTGGAAGTCAACGTGCCGGCCAGTTACTCTTTGAGCCCCAACGCGTGTGCCGGGATACTCCGGCGGGCGGCAGCGAAGAACAAGATCCTCCCGCCAATCCTCGAACGAGCATTGAAACGCCAGGCGATGGTCTAGATGTGTTTGCTTTGCGGATGCGTGCAGGTAAACCCGGTGGTGGTAAAGGGCCGCTCGTGCAGACGAATCTTTCTGGCACGCTCGGGTGCGGAAACGACCAGACCATCTTTGCTCCTGAACCGACCGCGTTTGGGTTTAATGCTTTGCATGATGGACGCGGCGCAGGCGTAGGCCGCTATGGTTACCCCACTAAGGTCTCCAAGACGCTGGATACGTCTGGGATTGCTCCGACCTGTAACCAAGGCGGCATCGCTATCTTGCAGCCTGATATTGTTTCGGCTTCAAAAGCGGATTTCTTTTGCCGAGGCAATGTGAATGTTGCTGGCGCCTTGTTAGCCTCCGATGCGACCGAGCCACCGCTGGTCACCGACCCTTGCGTGCCTGAATATCGCGTGCGGCGCTTGACCCCGACTGAGTGCGCTCGCCTGCAAGGCTTCCCAGATGATTGGACAGACGGGCTCGCCATCACCAATCCGGGCGACGAGCAGGTGGATTATTGGTGGCGGATCTGGGCCCACTGGGCAGTCATCAACAATCTGAAGAAGACCAAGACCCGCCTGCAAGTCAAGAAATGGCTGGCTGACCCTGTGACGGATCGAGCGCTCTACAAGTTGTGGGGAAACGGTATCGCCCTGCCATGCGCCCAGTTCGTGCTAGAGCGAATTGCTGCTTGTGCTCGTGGCGCAGAACTCTAGTTTTGTTGATTTTAGGCCGCTAAATGACTGGATATACCCGCGCACCTATGGCTGTATATACATGACCAAACAACCAGGTCAGAGTACGAAAACAGTGATAGGAGCAAATGATGATGGGCAACCTAGCAGCCATGCTCGACGACATCGCCGCAACCGGTGTTGATATGAGCGACCTCGATACCGTGATCGATAAAGCAGACGAACTCGACTACGGCTATGTATCCGCCTGGATCGCGAACAATCCAGAAAGCTACCTGGCACAAACCATCGACTGGTGGGGCGATGTCACCGCCGGGTTCGACGACGATGAGGAGGATTTCTGATGCGACAGCCAACCACCACATTCAAAATCGAAGATAGCGGCGACCTGCTCAATCTCGCAGCGTTGATCGCGGATATGCTCGACTACATTCCCTACGCCCAGCCAGACGGCTCCTACCTCATCGGAGACACCCGGGTAGAGACCGATGGCACGGTTCATTGGGCGAAAGGCGCGAAGAAAGGCTTACGCGAGCTGATTATTTGGGAAGCCAAATCCGAAGGCTTCGAGGAGGTCACCCAATGAGTGAGGTAACGAATACTGCGGGCGAGACCGGGCTGGTCATCCAACTGCCCGCCGACAAACTCGGCGAGAACGCTAGCGCGCAGGAGCAGACTCTCGAGCGGCTCCGCCACCTCCTCGATGCCAGAGCCAGCCTGTTCATCAAAGCCACGGGCGCCGACCAGCTCGACGTGAGCATTGAGGACGGCAAGATTGGTTTTGCTTGGTGGAACCAACTCCCACCCTTCGACGACATCCCGCTACTCAGTGAACTGTGTGCCGCCCTCGTAGGCTACGCCGCCAAAGTACAAAGGGTGACCACCAAACCGGCAAAGCCGGTAGTCAACGAGAAATACGCCATGCGCTCCCTCTTGTACCGGATCGGGCTTAGCGGTAAAGACCACAAGCAGGTTCGCCAGCTTCTGCTCGGGCGACTCGATGGTAACAGCGCATGGAAAACCCCGCCCGATACTAGCGGCGAACATCTCTAGTTTTCCTTGAAAATAAGCCCCAAAACGACTGGATAAGCGCGCGGGTCTATGGCTGTATATACATACCAAAACGGTACACGCAGAAAGGATACAGCGATGGAAACGACAACGATGGAAAGCCTGCAAATGCAAACCGATAGCTACGGTGCGGTGGTGCGCTACGGCAACCTCGTGATCGCCACCAGCTACGGTTGGCACAAGGGCGGGGTCTACGGCAATGACGCCCGTATCTACCGCCTGACCGAAACCCCGTCCGGCAACCCCTGGCAGGGTAAGTCCTTTATCGAATGTGGCCTCGAACTGATTAAGCAAGCCGACCAGATTTTCCCTGACGACGGGCACGCCCTCGCCTGGGCACTCACCCAAGCGGCCAACTTTGCTAAATAAAAGGGAAAACAGCGATGAGCACCAAATTCGACAAAGACATGAAACTGATGGAAACCGATAGTGATGCGGGCATTATGATCCTGCGCGAGCGTAAAGCAGAACTCGAGCGGATCGAGCGGCAGCGACGCGCCTGCAAGAACCACTTCCGGCTCGAATGCCTCGCCCAGGAATACAACCGGCTCAAACGCGAATACGACGCCCTCGACGCCATGGTCTAAAACCCGATTCTCCGCTCAAGCCCAGCCAGCTCGGGTTGGGCTTTTCCTTTCCCGATTGGAGGTGCCTTGATGGCGATGCGCCGCCTAGAACACTACGAACCCACTAGGTTCGCTCTGCCGGATTCTCGTTACGATAAGCGGGCTGCTGATTATGCGGTGGCGTTTATTGAGGCGCTCACGCATACGAAAGGGCGCTGGGCTGGTCGGCCGTTTGAGTTGATTGATTGGCAAGAACAAATCATCCGCGACCTGTTCGGTACCCTCAAACCCGACGGATACCGCCAATTCACCACCGCCTATGTGGAGATCCCGAAGAAGCAAGGCAAGTCCGAGCTGGCTGCTGCTGTCGCACTCTTGCTCACCTGTGCTGATGGCGAAGAGCGCGCCGAAGTATATGGTTGTGCGGCGGATCGCCAGCAGGCCAGCATTGTGTTTGAGGTGGCAGCGGACATGGTGCGCATGTGCCCACCATTAGCAAAACGCGTGAAAATCCTGCGCTCCCAAAAACGTATTATTTACACGCCCACCAACTCCTTCTACCAAGTCCTAAGTGCTGAGGCCTATTCCAAGCACGGCTTTAACATTTCCGGCGTGGTGTTCGATGAACTCCACACCCAACCAAACCGCAAACTCTTTGACGTGATGACCAAAGGCTCAGGGGACGCACGCACCCAACCCTTGTATTTCTTGATCACCACGGCAGGGAGCGATACGCACAGTATTTGCTACGAGCAGCACGAGAAAGCCCTCGACATTATTAACGGCAAGAAGCATGACCCCAGGTTCTATCCCGTGATTTACGGGGCCGACATGGACGAAGACTGGACAGACGAAAACGTGTGGCGTAAAGCCAACCCCAGCCTTGGCATCACCGTCACCCTCGACAAGGTACGTGACGCGTGTGAGTCTGCGAAGCAAAACCCCGCCGAAGAAAACACGTTCCGCCAGTTGCGGCTGAACCAGTGGGTGAAGCAGGAAGTGCGCTGGATGCCCATGCAAGTGTGGAACCAAAACAACGCACCCGTAGACGAGAAAGCCTTAGAAGGGCGTGCGTGTTACGGCGGACTCGACCTGTCCAGCACCTCAGACATCACCGCCTTCGTGCTCGTGTTCCCACCCATCGAGCCCGACGAGCCGTACTGGATCCTCCCGCGCCTGTGGCTCCCCGAAGACACGTTGGATCTGCGCGTCGCCCGTGACCACGTGCCCTACGATTTGTGGCACAAGCAGGGCTTCATCGAAACCACTGAGGGCAACGTGGTGCATTATGACCATATCGAACACGAAATCGAACAACTCGGCCTTAAATACAACATTCGCGAGATCGCCTACGACCGTTGGGGAGCAGTGCAAATGTCGCAGAACCTCGAAGGCCTCGGCTTCACCGTCGTGCCCTTCGGGCAAGGCTTCAAAGACATGAGCCCCGCCAGCAAAGAACTCATGAAACTAGCCCTCGAAGGCCGACTGGCGCACGGCGGGCACCCGGTGCTCGCGTGGATGGCTGACAACATCACCGTGAGGCAAGACCCGGCAGGAAACATCAAACCCGACAAACAAAAATCCACCGAGAAAATCGACGGGATCGTCGCACTGATTATGGCGCTCGATCGGGCAATTCGTAACGGCAACAACGAGCCATCAGAGTCGGTGTATGACGAACGTGGACTATTTATCATATGATGAATACTGCATTACTATTATCTACATCACACTATATTCTTAATTTGTCATGTAAAGATGGCGCAGTTTTAGAGATTATCGACTGTCCCTCTCTCCAGCATTAACGATGATGCTGACCTGACGAAAGGAAATCCCATGAATATATTCAAATTTTCAGCTTCAAGTGTAGCTGGTCTCGCTTTGGCTCTATCTTTCCCAAGCATTGCCAGTGCAGAACCTTATACACCAACTGGAGACGATAGCAATCTTCGTTCTTTGGTTACTGAGTTGGTTGAGCAAAGTCCAGGTGCCTCTTACGAGGAGATGATGCAGGCTGTCGAAGATGTGGCAATCTCGACTGGAACATCTGAGACTCAGGTAGCGAGTGAGGCATTAGCAGAGCTAAACAGTCAAGCTAATAACGCCCGAATTCAGCCTCGATCAGGGTCGAAACCGTCAGCTAATAAGGCTATTGGCACCTCACGTTATCGGGGCGACGTGTTTTATACTCCGGCGTCTACTGCGGGCGTGAATCATGGTCACTCTGGAATATATTCCTATACAACCAAGATTATTGAGGCCAACCCTGGTTCTGGTGTTGCAGAACGCTCGCATACTCAAGTTAAGGTGGCATCAGGAGCACGTAAGCAGTACGTTTCCACTAGCCAAGCAAACCGCAATAAAGCCGCTAACCGAGCTCGGACATATTTAGGGCGAGGATACAACTACATCTTTGCGTTAAATAAGACAGAGAGGGGGTCAATGAACTGTTCGCAAACTGTTTGGGCTGCATATAAAAATGCTACGGGAATTGATCTTGACTCAAATGGTGGTCCAGGCGTCTATCCTTCCGATATTCTTAATTCGCGGTATACCAAGACTTACCAGACCTACTAATGTTATGGGTATGAAACGTAGGTTACTCAATAGTGTGGCTACGGCGATAGTTTCTATCTTCGGCGTAGCCACACTATTGAGCGCGTGTTCAGTCGATAACGATGAAGTGAAAATCGACTTGGGCAGCTATGAATGGGCTGTGTTTATGAGCGAGTATAGAGATACTAGTTTTATACCTCGCGCCAGTAATGGATACGTTGTCTTAGTTCGTGCTGACGGTAGCTATGGGCTTGTTGAACATGCGGGCATGGATTCAGGAGAAATTTCTTGGACAAAGCATGGGATAAACTTCGCCGACGCCACAAGCGATCATTGGATTACAGAACAAGATAACTCTGCCATTGAACAAGAACGAGTCGGACTCATGGATGGACTTGTCACCCTCAGTGACGGTGTAACCCGCGTAGGAGTATACAATGGCGGCTTCCAAGAGAATGGGTACAGAGAAGAGGTTGTTGTTGCGCGACCAGAGTCAAGCGAGCATCACAAGTTAAATACGGCCGGTTTTTACCCACTGATTTCAGCTTGCGGTGACGATGTCTATGGCGCCTACGCCATGACACCAGAAGACGGCAATACACGTTTTATCTTCGATCAAATCGTTGACGAGGGCGCTGTAGTACACACAACCGTGACCACTGACAGCCTTCCCTTTTCTGAAGTAGGCTTTTACACAAATGACGCTCCGTGTGCTGGGGATCGCATTTATTTCTTGGGGAAATTTCTTATCTACGACGGTGTACATCTTCCAGAGGACGAAACCCTGTCATCGCACATGCGTCACGAGACTGATGGCCACAAACACGCCTTTGCGCTCGTCGTTGTCGATACACACACCGGATCGTTGGACTGGTTACCGCTTATCACCGATAACGGAGAGAATCTGGAATTATCGCTAGAAGATGTCGAGTATTCTGCACTTGATGCCAATTCCCTTGATGGAAGCGGAAACGTGGTATGGTTCGGTGGTAACGGTGTACTTTATCGCACCGAAGTTACAACAGGAAAGACGTCCGTTCTGAACGACGATCTTAGATCAGGTAGTCACGACGGAGTCCCAGATCTGCTCTATCACTTCACTTCTGATGCGGACACAGCAACTGTTCTTGTCGAGGATAATCAAGACCCTCTGACCATGCCCCGTATTGTAACATTCGATAAAACCACTGGAGAGATGTTGAAGAGCGTCCAAATTAACGGGCTAAAAGATGAGGTTCCAGAAAGCATGATTCTCAGAGATATTGCACAGAAGCCCACAAAGTAACACCCCCATAGACCAGTCTTTCTATGACTCCTCACACGCACCATACGTGTGAGGAGTCACTTTGTTTGCATACATAGGAGTAGATCATGGGTCTATTGTCATGGCTTCGCGGTGACACCGCACGTTCTGCCTCTAATAAGGCTCTCACGCATAGCGGCTATAGCTTCTTTTTCGGCCCCACCTCGGCGGGTAAGCCGGTGACGGAACGCTCGGCGATGCAGATGACCGCGGTGTATGCGTGCGTGCGGATTCTTTCCGAGGCTATCGCCGGGCTACCGTTGCACGTCTACCGCTACGAGGACGACGGCAGACGGAGTAAAGCACTCTCGCATCCGTTGTATGTGTTGTTGCATGATGAGCCGAACCCTGAAATGACGAGCTTCGTGTTTCGGGAAACGTTGATGACGCATCTGCTGCTGTGGGGTAACGCCTACGCCCAAGTCATTAGGAATGGTAAGGGCGAGGTGCTGGGCTTGTACCCGCTGATGCCCAACCACATTGAGGTCGGCAGGAACAAGCACGGCGAGCTTGAGTACGTCTATACGCGTACCGGCGATGAGCCAGATCAAGACCAGCCACGCAAAGTCACCTTGACGTCTGCGGATGTGTTGCATATTCCAGGTCTTGGTTTTGATGGGTTGGTGGGCTATAGCCCGATTGCGATGGCGAAAAACGCTATCGGATTGGCGATTGCCACCGAGGAATACGGTGCGAGCTTCTTCGCTAATGGCGCGGCCCCTGGCGGCGTGCTGGAGCACCCTGGCACGATCAAAGACCCCGCACGGGTGCGTGAATCCTGGCAGCAGACCTTCGGTGGAGCTAGGAACAGCAATAAGATTGCGGTGCTTGAGGAGGGCATGACATACACGCCCATTGGCATCTCCCCAGAACAGGCACAGTTCTTGGAAACCCGGAAGTTTCAAATCAACGAGATCGCGAGGATTTTCCGTATTCCGCCGCACATGGTCGGCGATTTAGAGAAAAGCTCTTTTAGCAATATTGAGCAGCAGAGCTTAGAGTTTGTGAAATATACCCTCGAGCCGTGGGTGATCAGGTGGGAACAAGCCATCACCAAGACACTGCTCAGCTCTGATGAGAAGCCGCGCGTGTTCGTGACGTTCAACCTCGAAGGCCTCCTGCGCGGCGATTATGTGTCTCGGATGAATGGGTATGCCACGGCTCGGCAGAACGGGTGGATGAGCGCCAACGACATTAGAGCACTCGAGAATCTGGATTTGATTCCTGAGGATCAGGGTGGGGATTTGTATTTGGTGAATGGCAATATGCTCCCACTCGGTTTGGCTGGCGCCTACGCCAACAAGGAGCAAGCTCAGCAGCAGACAGAGCCAGCATCAGAGCAACAAGAGCAGGAACCGCCGGAGCCGCCACCCGACGAACAGCAACAAGCAGATGAATCTATGAATCGTAGGAGGAAGAGATGAAGCGTTTTTGGAACTGGAGCAAACCCCCAACAGACCAAGTAAGTAACCCTGATGCGCCTGATGTTAGGGTTTTGCATATTGATGGGGTGATTGCTGAGGAGACTTGGTTTGATGATGACATCACCCCAGCTCTTTTCGCTGAGGAACTGAATAGCGGCAGTGGCGATATTACGGTGTGGATTAATAGCCCTGGTGGTGACGTGGTCGCTGCGGCGCAGATCTATAACCTGCTCACTGATTATCCTGGCACCGTCACCGTCCGTATCGACGGGCTAGCCGCCTCTGCGGCGAGCGTTATTGCCATGGCAGGTTCGCAGGTGATTATGTCGCCGGTGTCGATGTTGATGATTCACAACCCGGCCACTATGGCCATGGGCGACACAGAGGAACTGGGTCGGGCGATTGAGATGCTCGGCTCGGTGAAGGAATCCATTATCAACGCCTACCAAGCAAAAACAGGGATGAGCCGGGCGAAGCTGGCCAAGCTCATGGATGCCGAAACCTGGATGGACTCCAGAGCCGCGCTCACCATGGGTTTCGCCGATGAGATTGACCCGCCCTTGCAGGGCGGCGAGACGAACGTGGAGCCGGTGGTGTTCGACCGCCGCGCTCTGGAAAAACGCATCGTCAACCACTACCAGCCCACCGCACCACCGCCGCGCGTGGTGCAGCCACCCCTCGTAGACATCACCGAACCCAATCTTGAATCTGATTGTGCTGGCCCTGAGCAAACGAGTGCTCGGGGCCGGTTGCTATCTGAGGCCTATCTGAGCCTTGGGCAGCGCACCCCTGACCGGTCATAACAACTATCTAGATAGAAGGAGAAACAACTGATGACCACGATGAATGAACTACGCACCAAACGTGCCGACCTGTGGGAGAAAACCAAGGATTTCCTCGACACCCACCAAGGAGACGACGGACGATTGTCTGCCGAGGACGACGCCACCTACAGCGCGATGATGGACGACATGGACGCCCTCGCTTCTGCTATCACCCGCATGGAAAAAGCAGAAGCCATCGATAAGGAAATGGCCAAAGCTACGTCCAAACCGCTCACCGTCATGCCCGGCGCGAACACACCCGCTACTGACGAGAAGCCGGGGCGTGCGTCTGCTGAGTACCGCCGGGCGTTTTGGGATGCGATGCGAATGCACTCGAATCCGTACGAGATCCGCAACGCCCTGTCCGAAGGTGTCGATACCGAGGGCGGCTACCTGGTGCCAGACGAATTCGAAACCCACGTCGTCGCCGCGTTGGAGGAAGAAAACTTTGTGCGCGGCCTGGCCAAAGTGATCCAAACCAGCTCTGGTGATCGCAAGATTCCGGTCGTTGCCACGCATGGTATTGCGACCTGGTTGGAGGAAGGCAAGGCCTATAGCGAATCCGACGAGGTGTTCGACCAGATGACCCTCGGGTCTTTCAAGCTCGGCACCTTCCTCAAAATCTCTGAGGAACTCTTGAACGACTCTGCGTTCGACATCGAGAGCTACCTCTCGGGTGAGTTTGGGCGCAGGATTGGTGCTGCTGAGGAAGAAGCGTTCTTGACTGGTGATGGGACGAATAAGCCCACCGGGATCTTCACCACCGCCGAAGAAGGCCTCAAAGCTTCTGCTGCCACCACGGTCACCGCTGATGAACTCATCGACCTGCACTACAGCCTGCGTTCCCCGTATCGCAAGAACGCCGTGTGGATCATGAATGATTCGACCGTGAAGGTGATTCGCAAGCTCAAAGACAACAACGGCCAATACCTGTGGCAACCAGCACTCACGGCTGGCACTCCGGATACGATCTTGAACCGGCCGGTCTACACCAGCCAGTTCGCACCCGAACTCAAAGGCGGAACACGCGGTATTGCCTTCGGAGACTTGTCCTTCTACTGGATCGCGGATCGTCAAGGCCGAGCCTTTAAGCGGCTCAACGAGCTGTTTGCTACCACCGGGCAGGTAGCATTCCTCGCGAGCCAGCGAGTAGACGGCAAACTGATTATCCCCGAGGCCGTGAAAGTCATCACCCAGAAAACCACCACAACCGGTGCCTGATTCTAGATGAGTTGAAGGAATGGATGGGAGGTGTCGATAGATGACTAGCATGCAAGAACTCTTGAGCGCCGTGAAAGCAAACCTGATACTCGAGCACAACCACGACGACCAGCTACTGCTCGCCCTGATTGGCAACGCGGTCGGGTATGCCGAGGACTATCAACACCTCCCACCCAGCCACTACCAGACCAGTGAGATGAGCCCTGCCACGAGGCAGGCCATCATCATGCTCGCCAGCCATTTTTATGAATCCAGGGATGGTTCTACCGCAGGCTTCTGGGGCGACAACCCCGGAGCCGCTGGGGCCGTGTGGGATGCGGTCAACCGGCTGCTCATTCTCGGCCGCGAATGGAAAATCTAGGAACAGGAGGCGCTGATGTCGTTTGGAAAAATGAACCAGACCATCACAATCCTCAAGCCCACCGTCACTACTGATGACGAGGGCTTCCAATCCAAGGAACTGAAGCTGGTGGCCTCGGTGCGGGCGTTTCGTGAAGGACGGCACGGCTCGAGCGCGTGGGCGAACCGCGCCGCATACACGCGGGCCACCGACCTATTCCGCATCCGCATCATCCCCGATATTGACGTTACTGAAGCGATGCTGATCGAAACCGCCGATGGTGAACGCTTCGAGATCGACTCGGTAGAGGACGTGCGTGGGCGGGGCAGGTATCTCGAAATCCTCGCCACCACAGTAACACCGGAAGGAAGCTAAACCATGGCTCGAACAACGATCACCATGCCAGAGCAAACCCTCAAACAGATCGAGAAGCTCTCCACCCAAACCGATGAGCTAGCCGGTGACGTTTTGAAAGCCGGAGCCGAGATTGTGGAGCCGGTCATGCGCTCCAACCTGCAAGCATCCATCGGACGTGGCGAAGACACGTCCCGTTCCACCGGCCAGCTCGTTAGTGCGCTTGGTATCTCGCCAGTGAAAACCGATGGGAACGGGAACCACAACATTAAAGTCGGCTTCGCCGAGAACCGTAGTGATGGCAGGCCTAATGCTTTGCTTGCGGTGATTCTCGAATACGGCAGCTCCAACCGCAGGGCACACCCGTTTTTGAACAAGACCCGCAACACCACCAAAGGATCGGTCGTGGAAGCAATGAAGAACCGGCTCGAAGCAGCAATCGGAGGCAAGCAATGAGCCTACTCGCTGACCTCACTAGCATTTGCAAAAAGCTGAAGCTCCCCGTCGCCACCGTGCTCTACACCGAAAGCCCAGCACCCGATACCTACGCCGTGCTCACACCCCTCGATGAGGTATTCCGCCTCTATCGGGATAACAAGCCCGGCATCGACGTGGAAGAAGTCCGGCTCTCCCTGTTCTGCACAACCAACTATCGTGCCCTCGCCAAACGCATCACCGATGCCTGCATCGATGCGGGATTGACGGTGACGGCGCGCAGGTATGTGGATCATGAGGACGATACCGGCTACCACCACTGGGCAATCGACCTAGCAGCCTTTGAAACCACCAACCATTAGAAACATTTGAAAGGAACAATCGATTATGGCAACGATTGGTTTAGACAAGCTCTACTACGCCACCTTCACCGAAAACGAGCAAGGCGAAGAAGAATACGCCACCCCCAAACCATTGGCGAAAGCTATCAGCGCAGAACTCTCTGTAGAACTCGCAGAGGCAATCCTCTATGCGGATGACGGCGCATCGGAGATTGTGAAGGAGTTTAAGTCCGGCACCATCACTTTGGGCGTGGACGATATCGGCGCCGATGTGGCAGCAGACCTGATCGGGGCACGCGTGGACGGCAACAAAGTACTCGTGTCCGCTACCGAAGACGGCGGTACAGGCGTAGCAATCGCGTTCCGTGCCGCCAAGGCGAATGGCACGTACCGGTATTTCTGGTTGTATCGGGTGAAGTTCGCTGTCCCCACCACCTCGCTGACGACTAAGGGTGATTCGATTGAATTCTCCACACCCGAGATTGAGGGCACGATCCTGCGCCGCACCAAACCAGACGGGGCAGGCAAGCATCCGTGGAAAGCAGAAGCCGACGAAACCACCGCCACCGGCGATGTCATCGGCAATTGGTACAAGACCGTGTACGAACCTAGCTTTACCCAGGGAGGAGCATAACCATGAGCAAGAGCACTACTAATAAGCCTACATCGGTAATCACGATTAATGGCACCGACTACCGTCTGCGACTGACGACCCGCGCCACAAAGGAGATTGCTGCCCGGTATGGCGGGCTGGATCATTTGGGTGACAAGTTGATGAAGTCAGAGAACTTTGAACAAGCCATTGAAGAAGTCATCTGGCTGATATGTCTGCTCGCTAACCAAGACGTCGCTATTTGGAACCTCCAGCACCCTGACGACAAGCGCGAAGAACTATCGACCGAAGTGGTGGAGCTGCTCACCATCCCCGCTGACCTGACTAGCTATAAGTCTGCGATTACTGCAGCACTGGAGGAAGGCACCCGCCGAGCGATTGTTTCCGAGCCAGACCCAAAAGCCGACACCAAACCAGCACAGTGAGCGCAGAGTCGGACGAGGCAGCATTCACCCGGCTCGAATACATCGCGCTAGCCCACCTCCACCTCACCCAGGAGGAGGTGGGTCTATTGCGCTTCGGCCACCTCCTCGACCTCATCGAGTGCTGGCGGCAAGAGCAAGGAATCTCCAAGCCACGCCGTCACGTCACCATCGATGATGTGATCCCGGTGGGGATTTAGGCAGATGGAGAGGCAATCTCTTTTAAAGACTCTGTTGAAGTCGCTTTTTCAGCATAAGTCCGTTTGCCGACCTGTATGGCTTGCGCCTTTTTGAAGATTACTGACCATGGAATGGAAGCGCTCACATAAGCCACTCGCTCACTCCGCTCTACTTTCAGAGCTGCGTCTGCAAGATCCTTAAGCTGGCCTGGCTCGAGCACGTTGAGCGCCTCAGCGAGCCACACGATTCCTTCTGCGTGCTTGATCTTTCCATATGTTGTTTTCGCGGAAAAATTCGCTTTTTTGCGTGAAGGACGCCCGAGTGGATCTGGGTTGAGCTGATCGAAGAAGTGGAAGATCAGATGCTCTCTCTGAGAGGTCCACCATCTGCGCCTCTTTTGCGGATCTTTAGCCTCAAATTCATCGGAAATCGGCAGATGGGCGGGAAGCTCGGTAAGCATATCTGCGAAATCTCTGACATCAAGATCATCTCTAATTTCTGTCTCTGACATAACGGTTCCTTTCTGTTAGTCCATCCCGTTCTATTTCATTTGTTCTCTTGGAGGTGATCTTTGTGGCTGAGGGTTTTGGTTTGAAGATTGCTTTGGAGGGTGAGCGGGAGTTTAAGGCCGCGCTGCGTGATATCAACGCCTCTTTTAAGGTGCTCGGCTCTGAGATGAAGTTGGTGGATTCCCAGTTCGCCAAGAATGATAATTCGACGGAGAAGCTCTCGGCTCGTAACCAGGTGTTGGGTCGTGAGATTGAGGCGCAGAAGACGAAGATTGCGACCCTGCGTGAGGCCCTCGAGAATGCGAGTAACTCGTTTGGGGAGTCGGATCGGCGGACCCAGAATTGGCAGGTACAGCTCAACCAGGCGAGAGCCACGCTCAATAACCTTGAACGCGAGGTTGAGGACAACAACGCCGCCCTGGCTAAGTCCGATACAGAGATGGGTCAGGCAGCTAGTGCTGCGAACGAACTGGAACAACAACTGGACCAGGCCGGCGTGGAGGCTGCCGATAGTGAGGGCAAGTTCAGCAAGCTCTCAGGTAGCGCGAAAGCCATGGGTGCTGCTTTGGGTGCGGCGTTCGTGGCGGTGGGTACAGCCAGCGTTGCTGCCGCTAAAGGCCTGTCCAGCATGGCCGTCAGTTCTGCCGCGTATGCAGACGATATCCTCACTACCTCCACGGTGACGGGCGTGAGCGCTGAGAAACTGCAGGCGTATACGTATGCGGCTGAGCTGGTGGACGTCTCGGTGGACACCATGACGAAATCCATGGGGAAAAACATTAAGTCCATGGCTGCAGCCCAAAACGGCACCAAACTCGCGGTCGAGGCATACAAAAAGCTCGGTATCTCCGTCACCGACTCAAGCGGTCAGCTGCGTGATAGCGAGACAGTGTATTGGGAAGCGATTGATGCTCTAGGCAAGATCCCGAACGAAACCGAACGGGACGCTATCGCTTTCCAGTTGTTCGGTAAGTCCGCTCAAGAGTTGAACCCGCTGATCGAGCAAGGCAGCGCTGGTATGGCCGAGCTGACAGGCGAAGCTAAACGCATGGGCGCAGTCCTCAGTGATGAGACGTTGAAGCAGTTGGGGAAGTTTGATGATTCGATTCAGCGGCTCAAGGCTGGTGGCGCAGCAGCGAAAAACGCCCTCGGCACAGTGTTGTTGCCACAACTACAACTACTGGCTGACGACGGTGTGGATCTGCTCGGTGAGTTTACTCGCGGCCTGGTGGAGGCTGACGGCGACTGGGAGAAAATCAGTGAGGTCATGTTGACTACGGTGCAAGGCCTCGCTTCCAGCCTGCTTTCCACCTTGCCATCGGTGCTTCAAGCGGTCGAGGGTATCGTGGGCGGTTTGGGTTCTGCGATTATGGCGAACCTGCCACTCTTGGTGGAGTCGGCCACCCAGATCATCGTGTTCCTCGTGCAAGCCTTGATTGCTGCGTTGCCAGGATTAACCGAGGGAGCAGTCCAGTTGGTGCTCGCCTTGGTGGATGCGATTATCGCCAACCTCCCCATGCTCCTCGAGGCCGCCCTACAAATGATCGCTACGTTGGCGACTGGTCTTGCGCAGGCGTTGCCGAGCCTGATTCCGGCAATCGTGCAACTCGTCATCGATATGTGCACCACGCTCATCGACAACCTCCCATTGATATTGGACGCTGCCTTGCAGCTCGTCATGGGGCTAGCGCAAGGCCTGCTCGCCGCGATCCCTGTGCTGGTAGAGGCTTTGCCGGGGTTGATCACGGCAATCATCGACTTTGTGATCATGTCGATCCCGCTGATCATCGAGGCTGGTATCCAACTGTTCACCGCGCTCGTTACCGCGCTACCAGAGATCATTACCGCCATAGTGGAAGCACTCCCGCAGATCATCGACGCAGTGATCACCGGACTGCTGGGCAACCTGCCGTTGTTGATTGACGCGGGCGTGCAGTTGTTCGTCGCGTTGATTGGTGCCCTACCACAGATTATTACCACGATAGTAGCCGCGCTGCCACAGATTATTAGCGCAATCATCGGTGCCGTGCTCGGCGCAATCCCGCAAATCATCACCGCTGGTGTACAACTGCTGGTGGCGCTGGTGCGGAACCTTCCTGCGATTATCGGCGCGATTTTGAGTGCAGTGGGCAAGATCCTGGCTGGAATTCTTTCCACGATTGCTGGCGGTGTGGGTTCCATGGTGTCGGCAGGCTACAACCTGCTCATAGCCCTGATTAGGAATATCGGCTCGGTCATCTCCTCGATCACCGGTGCTGCGCGCAATATTCTCTCCAGCATCGTGAACGCGATTAGTGGCGGGGTCAGCCAGATGGCTTCTGTGGGCGCGAATCTCGTGCGCGGCTTGTGGAACGGCATCCAAGGCTTAGCGGGCTGGTTGTGGAACCGGGTGAGTTCATGGTGTGCGAACTTGTGGGATGGCATTCTTGGCTTCTTCGGTATTCACTCTCCCTCGAAAGAAATGGCGTGGGTGGGACAAATGCTCACTGAAGGCCTATCTAAAGGCATCACTGCCACTGGCAAACAGGCAGTGAGCGCCGCTACCGACATGGCGGCTGGGACGCTTTCCGCTTTTGATGAGCTAGCTGCCGGCGTACACGTACCGGTGGATATTGAGCCCGGTGCATTCGACTTACCGAAACTTGAGCTACCAGCCACCGCTATCGGCACGGCTGATGATCACACCAGCCAAGATACTGGTGGGTTGGATGTTGCTGGGTTGATTGACCAGACGGTTCGGGCGATTCTTGGTGGTTTGGATATTCGGGTGGTGCTTGATGATGGCACGCTGGTCGGCAAACTCACCCCAAGTATTGATAAACAACTAGCCCTGCGTTCACGGCGTAGTGGTGCGCTGTTGGGAGGTGTGTATGCGTAGCTTCACGTTAAACAACCAATACGACTCTTACAGCGATTTCGGTATTCGTATTCTCGAGCCACCCGCCATCCCCACCACGCAAAGAATAGTGGAGGACATTGAGGTCGAGGGACGAGCCGGCACTCTCACGCGCGAGAAGGGTTGGGCTGACCAGAGAATCACCGTCCATTGCGCCATCACAGCCACACAGAGCAATACCGCGCCGCAGATGTTTCGCAGCCTGCGGGCTTTGTGTGAAGGCACGGTGGCTAGCGTGGGACGGATAGAGCGCTTGGAACTGTCCACCAATCCTGGCGTGTTCTACACGGTGAAACATATCGATTTCAGCCACCTCACCAGACTCACAGGTCTTTGGTGGGACTTCACTATCACGTTCACCTGCCAGCCGTTCAACTACATCATTGAGGCCGAGCCGATTACGCTCACTGCTTCCGGGCAGGTGGTCAATCCGTGCTTGGTGGCGGCTGAGCCGGTCATCACTATCTATGGCAGCGGAACCTTGACTCTCGCAATCAGCGGTGTCACGCATACGGTGAAGTCTCCTGGCGGGCAGCTCACTATCGACACGCCACGCAAGATCTGTCACGTGGCAGGAAACATCCAAACCGATGCCCTGATCGGTGACTTCCCGATCCTTGCGCCGATGAGCAACCCGATCACCCTCGGCACCGGTATCTCCAAGGTCGTGATTGAACCGAACTGGCGCAACCTCTAATAGAAAGCGAACTACTGATGATTACCCTGCATGATGCTGCCGCTACCCGGTTTGATGCTACTGGTCTCGGCGTGCTCGATGGCCAGATCATCTCCCCGGTCGTGACCGAGGAACTCAACGCAAGTTTCACTCTGGCGTTTGATTATCCGGCGTGGGGCGAGTATGCCGAGCAGATGGTGGTTGGGCAGATTGTGGCCTGCCTGGTGCCATGGGCCGAGCAGAAGCAGGCGTTTCGTATCACCGCTATCGACACATCCATTGACCAGGTGCTGCACGTAGAAGCGAATCACGTGTTTTTCGACCTTTCACACAACCTGATTGCCGATACGTTCGTGGTGAACAATACCCCCACTGCCGCGCTCACCCAACTACTGGGCGCAGCAAACTATCCCCACCCTTTCACTGCAGTATCCTCCGATACGGGCGCTATTGCTTCTGCTCGGGTTGTGCGTACTTCGATTGCGGCCGCAATTCTCAATACCGATGAAGATAACTCTTTCGCGAATCGTTGGGGTGGGGAGTTCACGTTCGATAACTGGCAGATCCGCCACGCACCCAGACGCGGTTCCCTCACGGGTGTAGTGATACAGGATCGGAAGAACCTCACCGGCTACACATCCAGCATCGACACCGTCTTGCTAGCAACCCGGATACTGCCAGTAGGCTATGATGGGCTACTTCTGCCAGAACTCTACGTCGATTCACCCCGGATCAGTGATTATGCGTATCCGTTCGTCAAGGTGGCCAAGTATGACCAGGTGAAAGCCGTCAAAGACCCAGATAAACCCAAAGACGACGAGGTTCCACTCGAACAAGCCCACGCCAAGCTACGCCAGCTCGCACAAGCCGAATACGCCACCGGGGCCGACCTGCCAACCGCCAGCTATGATGTTTCGTTCGTGGACTTGTCGACTACGCGTGAGTACGCGGATCTGGCTCAGTTGGAGCACGTGAACCTGGGCGATACCGTCACCGTTAAACACACTGACCTTGGCGTCAACCTGAGCGCCCGCGTCATCGCCTACACGTTCAATCCGCTCACCAACAGCTATATCTCGATCCAGCTAGGCAACGCCACGCCATCATTCACCTCCGTAGCAGCAACCATGCGGGGTATGAGCACGGCTGTGGCTGAGGCTAACGAGGTGGCAGCTATCGCGTTGGCGTCAGCCGATGGGAAAAACACCAACTATTACTCACCCTCCGCGCCTGCTAATCCCCACCTAGGCGATACCTGGTTCAAAGACGAAGGCGAGGCAGGCACCTCAATCTGGTATTGGGGCATCACCGATACTGGTGAGCCGGGCTGGAAACCACTCATGGCACCCATCAACGAAGCCGTCTTCTACCAGGCATTAGAGCAAGCAAGTGCTCAGATCGAGTCAGCTAAGAAAGATGCGGAGGCGGCTGTTGCCGCTGGACAGCAGGTCGAAGCCACTATCGCCTCTTTGCAGAGTGAATTGGCTGATACCGCTGCTGATGTGAGTGCTGCTCAAAGCGAGGTGACAACCTTGAAAGGCGATCTTGCCGGGTTGGAGAGCACACTAGCGGCAGCCAAGAAAGACCTAGCTGCCACAACCACGACCGCTACAAACGCGAAGAGTCGTGCGGACGCAGCGGCACTTCTCGCAGGGATGCTGGAGCCGGGCAATCTGGCATGGAATCCGCGCTTCCGAGAAAACGGCCTTGGCTGGGGACGGCCAGCGGGTGGGAAGAAAACTATTCACACCACTGGCGGGTATCGGAATGTCTACTGCTCGTATCAATGGGCTCAGCTCACTGGGGATTACCGCTCAAACATTTATAACGGGTACAACGAGCCCACACGGATGATTCCCACCACGAAAGGCCGCACCTACAACATCTCAATCCGCATCCGCTGCGCCCAGACCCTTGCGGCTGGTGCATTGAAACTGTTCATGTATCAAGGCACATCCACCTTGTCGCCTGAGATTCCGGCAGGTACGTGGTTTGAGTGGGAAACCAGCTCGACCATCAACTCCGACAGCGCTTATCAAGGCTTCACCTGGTTGACCCTCACCGGTGTTGCCGTACCGCTTAATACTGATATTGATGTGTGCGAACCCTACGTGGTCGAAGCAGCGACCGAGTGGCTCATCATCGACGGCGCGGTAAAAGCCAACAAGATCGCTGCCGGTGCGGTGGATGCGAGCAAGATCAAGGCCGGCACGATCACCTCGGCACAAATCGCCGCCCGAACCATAAGCTCTGGAAATATCGCGGCAAATGCGATCAACGCCGGACACATCCAAGCTGGCGCAATCACCGCCTCCGAGCTAGCTACCGGAGCAGTAACCACGCTCAAGTTGGCGGCCGGCGCGATTACTGGCGAGAAGATCGCGGCGGAAACCATTACCGCCTCGAATGTGAAGGCCGCCTCGATTACGTCGGACAAATTGGTGATTGCTAACGGGTTCATCACCACCGCCATGATCAAGGACGCAGCAATTACGGATGCGAAGATCGGCTCGCTCTCAGCAGGCAAGATCACCACCGGCACGCTCGCGGCAGCACGTATAGCTGCAGGCTCGATTACCTCCGATAAGCTCACCATCAGCAGCGGGTTTATTAAAACGGCGATGATAGCTGACGCCGCCATCACCAACGCGAAAATCTCAGCCATCGATGCAGGGAAAATCACCACTGGATACTTAGCCGCTGCACGTATCAAAGCAGGCTCTATCACGGCCGATAAGTTTGCCTCGAACGCTATCCAGGTCGGGCTTGCCGGATGGACAAGCTCAATCAGGATTACTCCCACTATGATCTCGTGGTACTCCGGCTCCACATTGCAGGGACGGATCACGTCGAATGGGATGGAGTTTTATGACGGGGATCGCTACATCGGAAAAATCGGTGAATCCTATAAGGAAGGCAACGAGAACGTTCGTGGCATTACCATGCAGCTCAACGGGCAAGGAGACTTCGTCACCTGGTCATACCGTACCGGCACCACAGGTACTTTTAGCTCGTTTTTCACCCTCGATCCGAAAGGCACCTATTACGGGGTGAAAGGCATCCACCTGGGTACGGATCTGCGCACCCACGGGTGGACGTTCTATACGAATGGGAATCGTGGTATCACCCCGCAAGACGCTACACTCACCGGTAAAGGCACGTTCCCCGCCTGGGCGTCCACGAACAACTACTCCAAGGTCGTGTTCGGTTCGAGTGACCTGTATCTGGTGACACAAAACACGTTCTACAACATGACCTCCGTCATGGCACGCATCAAAGACCTCATGGGCAGAGTGAACACCCTGATTAATCTCTTGAATCACGGTTGGATCACCTCCATCTCCGGCTCGGGCTCGAACATTAGCTGGCAGTACTACTCAAATACTGGCTATTCCACCATGTCCACCACCCTCACCTAGAAAGGAAACCCGAAATGCGAATATGCCTAGCGAACCACTATCTACAGCCCGCCACCAACTTGCTCGATGGGATGAAACTTGCTGGCGCCGCCTCCAGGGCACGCACCCGCCTCATCCGCCTACTCGCTCCGCATTTGGAGGCGTTGCAGGAAGCCGAATACGCGCTCGTCACCGAACACGCCATCAGCGGAGAGGACAGTAAACCGGTTATTGCCGATGATGGTTCGTTCACCTTGAAAGACGCCGAGCACGCCACCACCTACCTTGCTGAGCGAGACGCCCTGTTCGCCGAAGTGGCTCACATCGAGGGTGGCACCTATGAAGGGCACCGCCAGGCTTGTATTGACCTGCTCACCAACTATGACGGGCAGCTTTCTGGCACCGACGCTGATGCCTACGATGCGTTACTCACTGCACTAGAAGAAGGAGAGCCTGATGACAAATGAACAATCCCTCCACGCCGCACCTGGTATCGAGGACATCCCCGCAGCCCTGCCACCGACTGATGACGATATCGAGCAGCCAGTACTACCGCAGATGCACACCGGCTCGCTCATCTTAAACGCCGAAGCCGTCGATGCTCCGGCCGTTGCCGAGGCACTCCTGGACTATCTAACCAGCCCAGGCTCAGCCGAATCCACGCTGACTGAACTACCCATCCCATAACCCACTCTCTTTTTCACCAATCACTATCGGGCACCCCATCGTGGGTGCCTTTTTCATACCCAAAACCCCGTGAAAGGACATATTCATGAAAACCCTCTGGTTTTTGTTTCAAGGCACATTCACCGCCCTAGGAGGATTCCTCGGCTGGTTCCTCGGCGGGCTCGATGGATTCCTCTACGCCCTCATCGCCTTCGTCGCCGCCGACTATTTGACTGGCGTCCTCGCCGCCATTGCGGAGAAGCGCCTGTCGAGTTCGGTCGGGTTCACAGGCATCGCCCGCAAAATCCTCATCTTCACCCTCGTCGGTCTCGCCAACCTGCTCGACGTGTACGTGCTCGGTGCTGGTGCGGTGCTGCGTACCGCGACGATCTTCTTCTACCTCTCCAACGAAGGCATCTCCCTCTTGGAGAACACCACCCGCCTCGGACTACCCGTACCAGCCCAGCTCCGAGAAACCCTCGCAGCGCTGACGAAGCATGACCTAGCCGATGCGGCACCAGCGCCTAACGCTAACGAGGCGACTTTGGCGCCGGATAGTCAGCCGAAGCTGCCGCTGCCTGAACCCAAGCAATCCACCATCACCAAGTAAGAAAGGACAAGAATCATGAAGGATTGGAACAACCTGACAGCAGACCAGAACCTGCTCATGAACAAGCACTACACGCCAGGGCGTGCAGGACACTCGATTAACACAATCGTGCTGCACCACAACGCCGGACGACTCTCCATCCAAGAGTGCTGGAATGTGTGGCAAACCCGTCAAGCTTCCGCTCACTACCAAGTCGATGTCAACGGCCGTATCGGCCAACTCGTCTGGGATCGTGACACTGCATGGCACGCAGGCAACTGGGAAGCCAACTGCACCTCCATTGGTATCGAGCACGCCAACAACCAGGTCGGCAACCCATGGACCATCAGTGACGCTACCTTGGAAAACGGAGCACACCTAGTCGCGGCTTTGTGCCGCTATTACAAGCTGGGACGACCGCAATGGGGTAAGAACGTGTTCGGGCACAAGAACTTCGCCGCCACCGGATGCCCAGGCGAAATCGCAGGCACCCAAAACACGCGCTACATGGCACGCGCCCAGTATTGGTATGACGAGATGACCGGCAAGGTTCCCGCACCCAAGCCAAAGGCACCTACCGCGCCTGCGCCGAAACCTGCACCGTCCGTGAACATTGACGCGCTCGCTGATGCGGTGATTCGTGGCGAGTACGGCAACGGCGAGGAACGCAAGCGCCGCCTCGGGGCGAATTATGCCGCCGTCCAGGCGCGGGTGAACGAGAAACTCGCAGGCAAAACCACGGCCAAGCCCTCCGTCAATATTGATGCGCTGGCTGATGCGGTGATTCGTGGCGAGTACGGCAACGGTGACGAACGCCGCCGCAGGCTCGGTGCGAACTATGCCGCCGTCCAGAAACGTGTGAATCAGAAACTCGGCTACTAAACGCACCGTCTCCATCGATTATTCAATGGCCCCGCTGCTGCCCGTCATGGGTGGTGGCGGGGCTTTTCTCGTTTTGTGGGCGGATTTAACATTCGTGGGTTTGTCGGCAGTGGGGTGAAGGGAGTGACCCCACTGTGAATGATCTTGATGAACAACGTATTCGTAACTTGCGTGCAGCGGGCTGGGGATATAAAGCGATTGCCGATTTTTGTGTCCTGACTCGTGACCAGGTGCGCTCATACTGCACCAGCCGAAATCTTGAGGCTGGGTTGGTGGTGGTCGAGCGCGTGTGCCAGTGGTGTGCCACCCCTATGCGGGGTGGGGCTCGGGCTCGGTTTTGCTCGCCCTCCTGCAGACACAAGGCGTGGCGGGAACGGCAGAAAACCGAGCCTGTGCGTGGGCGGTCGTGTGCCTACTGTGGGCACCGTTTCGTGATCGTGGATAAGCCGGGCCAAAAGTACTGCTGTCATGCCTGTTATGTGCGTGCCCGATTCGGCACCAGGGGCGGACGAGCATGAACGCTCTGGCTGTTCCTGTTGATCAGATGACAAGGCCTGCGGTGTTCGCTCGAGAACTGGGCTTCATTGCCGATGCGCACCTGCTGAGCATGCTGGCGGGTCGGGGTGTGCTCACACCCGCAGAGTATCGGCGTGCTCACCGGCTGTTGTGCCAGGAGTGGACGCCGATCTATCAGTCACAGGTAGTGGGCGAAACGACTGGATAAATATTGGTTTTAGAGCGTGTATAGACCTAACGCGAAAGGAGAAAACGTGGCACAAGTTAGCGTGGTGGCACCGGTGCGCCCGCCTGCCCCGAAGCTGGTCAAGGTGGCAGCATATGCGAGGGTCTCAACCAACACCGTAGAGCAGTTCGCGTCATTGTCGGCACAGGTTTCGTATTATTCGCGCCTGATTCAATCGACGCCTGGATGGGCTTACGTCGGGGTGTTCACTGATGAGGGCGTCACTGGCACGTCAACGAAATCCCGGCAAGGGTTCGCCGATCTGATGGAAGTAGCCAGAGGTGGGGGTGTAGATATTGTGTTGTGTAAATCGATCTCGCGCCTTGCTCGCAACACGGTCGATCTGCTTGCTACGGTTCGTGAGCTGAAAGACCTTGGTGTGGCCGTCCGGTTTGAGCGTGAACGCATCGACACGTTGAGTGCTGACGGGGAACTGTTGCTGACTTTGTTGGCGTCGTTTGCTCAAGAAGAGTCCCGCTCACTATCTCAGAACGTGAAATGGGCGATCCGTAACCGGTACAAGAGTGGTGGCACGAACTCCTTCGTCGTCTATGGACACCAATGGGCAGACGGTGAGTTCACCATCGTCGAAGAAGAAGCAGAGATTGTGCGTTTGTTGTTTGTGAATTTCTTGGACGGGATTAGCCCGGAGAAAACTGCGACCATGCTCAACGCTGAAGGTAAACGCTCTCGGGGAGGAGGGCGGTTTTACGGGTCAGTGTTTCGTCGCATGCTTGAAAATGAGCGGTACAAGGGCTGCCAAATGTTACAGAAAATGTACCGCCCCACAATCCAAGCCCGCACACGCGCTTTCAACGACGGGGAGCTGCCGTGCTACTGGGTCGACAATGCGCTACCAGCCATCATTGACGAGGAGATGTTTGACGCGGTGCAAGCAGAAATCGCGCACAGGCGCGAGATGGGCCCGGCTGCAACCCCGTCAAAGAACACAGGAGTATTCACCGGACGGATCTACTGTCAGGCGTGCGGGAAGAACTATCAACGCAAAACCCGCACCTACAAGTCTGGAACCTCCTACAAGTTCTGGCGCTGCTGGAGTGCCTGCACCGGGAATGGAAACCCTTGCGGCGGGCACAACATACGCGAAACACTGCTCGAACACGCCTGCGCAGATGTGCTTGGCATCCAAAGTTTCGACCCCGCTGTGGTTGCCGAACAAATCGTGATGATCGAGGCTTTCGAACACCAGCTCACCTTCCACCTCACGGATGGAACCATGACGCCGGTGGGCTTAACCAGTGAGGGGAGGTTGGCATGAGCCGCACGGTCACCGCGATACCAGCAACAAAGAAACCTCGATCTGCTACAGCCTCATCTGGCATACCAGCACGCAGAAAGGTCGCCGCCTACGCGCGAGTGTCTACCGATATGGAAGAACAAGCCTCCTCCTATGAGGCGCAGATCGACTACTACACCACCTATATTCGTTCCCGTAGTGATTGGCAGTTCGCGGGAATGTATTCCGATGAGGGTATCTCTGGCACTTCCATGAAACGCCGTGAGGGATTCCAAACCATGATCACTGACGCTTTGAATGGCAAGATTGATCTCATCCTCACCAAGTCCGTATCCCGGTTTGCCCGCAACACCGTCGACTCCTTGACCACTGTGCGCAAACTCAAAGACGCAGGTGTGGAGGTCTATTTTCAGAAGGAAAATATCTACACCTTTGACGCCAAAGGCGAACTCTTGATCACGATCATGTCGAGCCTGGCGCAAGAAGAATCCCGCTCGATCTCCGAAAACGTCACGTGGGGTCACAGGAAGCGTTTTCAAGATGGGAAAATCATGGTTCCCTACAAGTCACTGCTTGGCTACAAGAAAGGCGAGGATGGCAGCCTCGTCATCGATGAAACCCAAGCGCCGACCGTCAGGCTGATCTATCAGCTTTTCCTCGACGGTATGGCGATCAGCGAGATCAAATCTGAACTCGCTGCCCGCAGGATTCTCACCCCGCGTGGGAAAGAAGTATGGTCAACCTCGACGGTGCGCTCAATCCTGTCTAACGAAAAATACAAGGGCGACGCCCTACTGCAAAAGACTTTCACAACTGACTTCCTTACTAAGAAGATGAAGGTCAACGAGGGTGAAGTACCCCAATACTATGTGTCAGGGAACCATGAACCGATTATCGCTCCGCGTATCTGGGATCAGGTGCAATACGAGCTCACCACCCGCCACGCCAACACTTCTTCAGCGAAAGTCGGCTTGTTCTCCACCCGACTGAAATGCGCCCAATGTAAGGCATGGTATGGGCGTAAGACGTGGGCGTCGAACACGAAATACAAACACACGGTCTGGCAGTGCAACCATAAATACGCAGGCGATCAGCCTTGCAGTACTGCGACTGTCAAAGACGAGCAGATCAAGGGTGCTTTCGTCCAAGCCTTGAATGAGCTGATCGCCCATCAACCTCGGCAAAGCTGCCTGCCGCAGGTTCTTGATGGCATGTTTGATACGAGCCGGTTAGAAGAGAAAGCCGCCGCGTGCCGGTCGAAAATCATGGAACTCACCGAACAGATCGAGGCGTTGATAGCGGAAAACCAGAGGCATGCGCTCGATCAGGACGCCTACCAATCTCGCTATACCGAGCTCGATGCTACCTATCGTAAGACGCTCGCACACAAAGCGAGCCTAGAAGCCGACATTACAGCGAATACCGCCAAACATGCTGCCGTGACTGCTGCACTTAACGATCTGGCGGGCGAACCGGTGAGCGAGTTTCGCCCCTCACAATGGAGCGCACTCATCGACCACGCCATCGTGGATGAGGATACGATCCGGTTCGTGTTCCGTGTTGGCGAGGAAGTGAACGTCCAACTTTAGATCTGAGATGAAGATTCTGGCTCGTTCGTGTTTGAGTGCGCGGACGGGCTTTTCTCATGCCCAGAAAGCGGAACAGCGGGGGAGGCCTTAGAGCTCGGGAGCGTTTACGCAGGTCAGGGCTAACGCGCTATACACTCGCTAACGCAAGCAGTTTTCTTGACCCCCTTGGGGCGTACTCACTAACGCAAACGCCTACTTATCATTTTCGACGTCCAATTGGAGCGGGTGACGGGAATCGAACCCGCCTCTGCAGCTTGGGAAGCTGCCATTCTACCGATGAACTACACCCGCAGGTGCCGCAGCGAGCCGAAATATGCGCGCCACGAACTGACGTCTGCCTATCGTACCCTGTTTTCCTGGCAATCCTCAATTCCGGATATTTATCGACGTCGCACCAAGCACTGTTAGGCTACCGCGCACCGACAGGTCACGCCTCCATATACGCGGCCAGTAACTGCGCAAAATCTCGCAGATCTATGGGGGATGAGAGTTCGCGTACGGAGTGCATCGACAGTAGCGGAATGCCGCAGTCTACAGTGGCAATGCCCAGGCGGGTAGTCGTCAAGGGGCCAATCGTCGTGCCGCATGGCACGTCGTTATGAGACACGAAAGCCTGCAGCTTCACGCCCGCCGTGCGCGCAGCTCGTTCCAGCAGAGCTTGAGTAAGTGCAGTGGAAGCGTATGCTCCGCTGGAGTGAATTTTCACGAGTGGCCCTGATCCAAGCAATACCTGATGTGAGGGGTCGTGTAAGTCTGGTCTATTTGGATTGACGGCGTGGCCGGCGTCAGCGCTCACGCACGAGGAGTGTGCCAGCGCGCGTTCAAACGCCTCACTGCCTACCCCGCGCTCGTGCTCGACAATTCGGCGCAGCACCGACTCTAAAAAAGTTCCAGCTGCGCCTGAATACGTGCGAGAGCCGATCTCTTCATTGTTGAATGCGGCAAAAACTTGGATATCAGGGCACTGCTGAGTTTGCACGAATGCGCTGAGCGCAGCGTAGACACTTGAGAGGTTGTCTTGGCGTCCGGCAGCGATGAAGTTTGATTCTGCTTCGCCGAGTAAACGCGGTGGCTGAGTGTCGTAAGCGAAAACGTCCATGGCGGCAATATCTGCAGCTTTCACGCCCGCTACATCGGCCACGTAAGGGATGATGCTCTTTCCGCTTATATTCCATATCGGATGGTAGTCGCGCTGAGCTGAGAGCTTCAGCTCTTTGTTGGCAGAGCGATCGAGGTGCGGAGCTATTTGTGGAATCGTCATGACGGCGTCAGTGTGCACGAGTTTTTCCTCGCCGTTGAACATGACGAGTCGTCCAGCTAGCCCAAGATCGCGATTGAGCCACGAATTGAGGAGTGGCCCGCCGTAGACTTCCACATTCACTTGCCCGTATGTGAGTGTTTCCGTATCTGCTATCGGTTTGACGTGGAAGCTCGGGGAATCTGTGTGTGCCCCCACTATGCGCACTCCGGCGTCACTCTCCCAGTGTTCAGGTATCCGCCATGCGATGACGGCGCCATCGCGGCTTGTGAATCCGGTGCGTGTTCCTGCCCAAGCGTCGCCTTCGTTCTGCTGACGAAAACCGGCGTTGCTGAGTACGGCTGTGATAGCGGCAGCTGCGTGATAAGCCGTGGGAGAAGCGGCGATAAAGGCGCAATAATCGCGGGCGAAATCGGTTGGTGCGGCATGGATTGATGCACATGTGCCGTCAAAAGAGGTAGGTGATGACGATACGTTCATGGTTTCAGCCTAGCAGCCATGGAAAAAGCGGGCATCGTAAGCGGATCGGCATCATGGGATGATTCGGCATGCTCAGCGTCACGGTTGCTGCGGCTCGTTTGCAAGAGGACGGGGTTTCGAGAGTATCGGTCTTTCAAGAGCGCAGTTAAATGCAGTTATAGATGAAACATGAAAGCATCTACCTGACAGCGTCTATAGTGATACGTAGCAGCGAAAAGTTTATTGAGTGCAACGGAGCGCCGATAAGCATGATAGATATGAGCATAGCCAACGAACAGCAAACAAACGCATCTTGCGCATCTCTCGATTGTGCGCCATCTGATGCGCTGTCTAGCACATCGCCGTCACGAGAGCCTCATGCTGATGTACGGTATGAAGATAAAAATCTCATTCGAGATGCGTCGGTGCACGTCACAAAAATTTCTGATGAGCTCTATGAGGCGGAGCTTTATCGCCTGCAAGGTGAGCTTGTGAAGATGCAAAAGTGGGTGAAGACCACGGGCGCCCGTGTGGTGATTATCTTTGAAGGGCGTGACGCCGCAGGCAAGGGTGGCACGATCAAGCGCATTACGGAGTATCTCTCGCCGCGGGTGGCGCGAGTGGTGGCGCTCCCCACTCCCACCGAGCGTGAGAGCACGCAATGGTATTTTCAGCGCTACATTCAGCATCTGCCGGCTGCTGGTGAAATCGTGCTCTTTGACCGCTCCTGGTACAACCGCGCCGGCGTGGAGAAAGTGATGGGCTTTGCCAGTGCCGCTCAGGTGCAGCAGTTCATGCGTCAGTGCCCAATTTTTGAGCAGATGCTCGTCGATGACGGCATCCTCTTGCGCAAATACTGGTTTAGTGTGAGTGACGACGTGCAATATAAACGTTTTCAATCGCGCTTGGATGATCCGTTGCGGCAGTGGAAACTTTCTCCGATGGATCTGGAGTCAATCACCCGTTGGGAAGATTATTCTCGGGCGAAAGATGAGATGATGGTGCATACGGATACGCCATTTGCGCCATGGTTTCATGTGCTGTCAGATTCTAAAAAGCAGGCGCGGCTCAATATGATTTCGCACCTGCTCGATTCGTTGCCGTGGTATGAAGTGGACGATCCGCACGGCGCGCATATCGTGCTGCCAGAGCGACCTGCGCCGAGTGGATATGTGCGTCCAGCTGTGGGGGTGTCTCGATACGTGCCCGATCATACGGCAGACGTCATACGCGAGGCCGCAGAGGCAAAAGGTAGAGCTGAGGCCAGGACGGGCACAAAAAGCGCAGAAGGTAGCGCAAAGGCCAATAAAGCCGCGCACAAAAAGTCGAAGGGGAAGGGAGATAAGAAAGGTAATAAGAAGGGGAAGGGTAAGGGAAACGATAAAAAGCCACATCTAGCTAAGGAAGCAAAGAGTAGGAATAAGGATACAGAGGACTAGCGCATAGGATGAGGTGAAAGCTAGGGCGATGCTCATCGGATGGATAGCACATAGCGGGTTTATGGCGTTATCGTGTGAGTGATGACAGACTCGTGCGCCTGATTGGCGATGATGCGTTAGTAGTGCTAGCGCTCGTTGTAGCTCACCGAAAAGAGAACTGTAGGTAAATCTATAGGTAGAGATCGCGGTTTACTGCGCAACCTCACTGCTCGTTTATACTGAAACTATGCTTCTTTCAGACCACTCAATCCGTGAGTACGTAGCTGCTGGCCATATCATTCTCGATCCGTGGGACCCGCAGATGGTGCAGCCGAGTTCCGTGGATATCCATCTCGATCGGTTTTTCCGGCTCTTCAACAATCATCGTTACGACGTGATTGATCCTGCTATCGAGCAAGAAGATCTCACCTCGATGGTGGAAGCTCCTGCGGATGGGTGTTTTGTCTTGCATCCAGGGGAGTTTGTGCTCGGTAGCACGTTTGAACAGGTGACGCTTGGTGACGCCGTTGCTGCACGGCTTGAAGGTAAAAGCTCGCTGGGGCGGCTTGGCCTGCTCACACACTCCACGGCAGGGTTCATCGATCCTGGATTTTCAGGGCATGTGACGCTGGAGCTATCCAACACTGCCACGATGCCCATTAAGCTTTATCCAGGGATGAAAGTGGGGCAGCTGTGCTTCTTTGAACTCTCCACGCCAGCTGATGCGCCATATGGTGCTGGCGCTACCGGCTCACGTTATCAGGGACAGCGTGGTCCGACGGCGAGCCGCTCGTACCTCAACTTCCATCGCATCGACGTCACGCGCGCTCAGTGACGTCGGAGGCTAGCGATGTCGAGGAGATGTAACGCCATGACAGGGCGGCCGCCGCGCGGTAGGCGGGCGGCGATATGGAGACAATGCTGAGCGGTGATAGTGCGGGGCAGTGATGCCTCGGATGCTACCAGGGCGCGGTACCAGTGTGTCAGTGACGGCGCGGGATAGTGCCAAGGGGTAGGCACGCGTCAGCGTAAAGGTACCAAGGGTATCACGGAGTAGACATAGCGCCAGCGTGCCATGGGCAGTGCCAAGGTACAGCCACGGGTAAGCAGGTCTATGTGCGGCACACGGTAAAGGATCTATGCGCTGCGAGGTAAAGGTGTCTGCGCCGCGCGCACCGCAGACGCGCCACAGCAAGGCACAGCGTGGGTACCAAGTCTCTGACGCGCTAATATCGCTCATGATTTTGCACAATTGAGCTAATTGATGAGCAGATTTCTGAGGATGTTTCGCGTATCGCGCATCTGCGCTCACTATTCATCTTAAAATATCGATGAAAGCAACAAAATAATCACCGTTGTGCTGGGATGCGGCTAGGCAGTAGCAACGTGCGTCGGCTGGTCTGTGTGAACAGAGTTGCGGTGAATGCTTGAGGCAAAGGAGCAGATAAGTGGATATTGGAATTTTCAAAAGTGAGCAAGAAGTGGCGGACGTTGCTGCGCGTTGTGTAATCGCGGCGATGAACGCAGCAGATCGTAAGGTGCTGGGGGTAGCCACTGGTTCCACGCCGTTGCCGCTCTATGAACGCTTGCGCGCGGCTCATGCTGCCGGAGAGTTCACGCTGGCTGATGCTCAGGCATTTGCTCTCGACGAGTACGTGGGGATTGACCCCGATCATGAGCAGCGGTATCGCAACGTGCTGCGCGCTGAGCTTGTGGGAGCAGAGCGCACTGGTCTCACCGATGAAAATTTGCACACGCCTGATGGCAACGCCGCTGATCTGGAGGCTGCTGCCCGCGATTACGACGAAGCAATCGCACATGCTGGCGGGGTAGAGCTGCAAATTCTTGGGATTGGAGCAGATGGACACATCGGTTTTAATGAGCCAGGAATTTCGTTAGTTTCGCGTACTCACGTCGATGCTTTGACGGCGAAGACGCGCGACGATAACGCTCGATTCTTCGACGACGATATCTCTAAAGTGCCGAGTAAGTGCATCACTCAGGGCTTAGGCACGATTATGCAGGCGCGGCAAGTGTTGCTGATCGCCACGGGTGCAAACAAAGCAGCGGCAGTGCGTGAGCTGGTGGAGGGAGCAGTGAGTGCACACTGGCCGGCCACGATTTTGCAGATGCATCCGCACGCAATTGTGCTCGTGGATGAAGCGGCGGCAACTGAACTCAAGCTGCAAGATTTCTATCGTGAACGCTGGGAAGCGGCGTCAAGAGCTGCGTGAAGGAGAATATAATGAACTCATATCGGGGGAAAGTGCTCAATGGCCGCGGTGAGCTGATCGGCTGGGGGCTAGATCTGGACGATGACGGCGTGGTGCAAGCTCTCAAGCCAGTGGATGCTGCGGGCGAGAGCGAGCCAGAGGGTTGGATTATTCCTGGCCTGATCGATATTCACTGTCATGGTGGCGGTGGAGCGTCGTTCCCTGATGCGACCACTGACGATGAAGTGCGTACTGCCATCGCAGCTCATCGCACCCTTGGTACCACTGCAATGATGGCTTCCCTCGTTTCGATGGTTGATCCTTTGCCGCAGATTAAACTGCTGGTGTCGTTCTGTGAGCGCGGCGAACTGCTCGGCATTCACCTTGAGGGGCCGTACGTCTCGTTGGCTCATGTGGGTGCTCAGAATCCGGCAGCTGTGCGCAATCCAGATCTTGATGAGCTGCGTACATGGCTCGAAGAAGGCAAGGGCTGGATTAAGACGATGACCATTGCTCCGGAGCTGCCAGGCGCGAAAGAAGTTGCGCAATTACTGCTTGACTACGGCGCAATCCCCAGCTGGGGGCACACCGATGCCACGATGGCTCAGACGCGCGAGAGTGAGAAGGCCACATGGCAGTACGCTCAGCAGATTGAGTATCCTCGCGTTCCGCAGACGGCCACGCACTTGTTCAATGGGATGCCCTTGATGGCTCATCGTGAGCCAGGCCCGGTGCGGGAGCTTGTGCAGGCAGCGCGCCGCGGAGAGGCTGTGGTGGAACTCATTGCCGATAATGTGCATGTGAATCTTGATCTCGTGGGTGACGTGGTGAATTACGTGCAGGCGGCAGGCGATGGCTTAGGAGTTGCCCTGATTACCGATGCTATGGCGGCGGCAGGTCTCTCAGACGGCTCCTACGAGCTGGGCGGATTGCCAGTGACGGTGAAAGGCGGAGTAGCCACGCTGACCCAAGGCAATTCCATTGCTGGAGGTACATCGCGCTTGGTAGAGCAGCTGCAGCGTACGGTGTTTGCTGGTGTGCTCACGCTCAGCCAGGGTGTGCGCGCAGCAGTGGCAGCTCCTGCGAGTGTCTTGGGAGTCAGCGACGGCACAGCTGGTGTCAGTATTGACTTCTCCGTGGGGGAGCGGGCGAATCTCATTGTGCTGAGTGAATCTCTAGAGGTTCAAGCGGTGCTGCGCGAGGGCGCTGCTGTGAAAGCCTAATGTCGGCAGAGGGTGCTTCGTGCATCCGTACCAGCTGTGGAAGCGCGGTGGCCGCTCGTCGTGGACGCCGTAGCCATCGTGAACGCTGTTTCTTGGGCGTTGCAGCGCAGTTGGCAGCAGTAGCTATGGCAGCAGTAGGCTAGTACTCACATATGGTAATGGCAGTCCGAGGTCGCTGACGTCGGACTGCCATTTGCTGTGCTGGCACTGGGCACTATGCCAGCGTTGTGCACTATGCCAGCGTTGTGCCGACTATTTCACGAACTCACTGTGCTAACTATTGCGTGAGCGAGCCAGCTATCACGTGCCGACTATTGCGCGCCAGCTATCGCGTGTCAGTTGCGTGAGCGTATCACTCTGGTCCTCTGTGCTGTACTGGCGCCCGTAGACGTTCGGTTATTTCGTTGATCTGTCAGCTTTCAGGATAAGCTAGAGGCGATGGTAGAACAATTGATACGCGCAGATGCGCAAGAGAGTGAAAAGGAACGCGTTGCCCGATTCGAGCATGAGGCGATTCCGTATGTCGATCAACTCTATGGTGCAGCCATGCGTCTCACGCGCTCGCCCCAAGACGCAGAAGATCTCGTGCAAGAGACCTACATGAAAGCCTTTGCTGCTTTTCATCAGTACAAGCCAGGTACGAATCTGAAAGCGTGGCTGTATAGGATTCTCAACAACACTTTCATTTCCAACTATCGCAAAGCTCAACGCCGCCCGAAAGAAGCGGATGCTGCGGAAGTGGAAGATTGGCAGGAATATAAAGCGGCTTCTCATCATTCCACTGGTATGCCTTCTGCTGAGGCAGAGGCGCTTGACAATTTACCCGATTCTGAGATTCGTGATGCTCTCGAAGCATTGCCTGCCGATCGGCGAACTGCGGTGTATCTCGCGGATGTAGAGGGTTTCTCTTATCAGGAGATCGCCGAAATTATGGGGACGCCGATTGGTACGGTCATGAGCCGTCTGCACCGTGGGCGTGCGCAGCTGCGAGAGATTCTCGCAGATTACGCAAAGGAGCTGGGCTATAAGGTGAAGGAGAAGAAATGAGCGAACGCGATGAGCACACGTACACTCCAGAAAATAATTCTCGTGAGTATTTTGCGCAGTTAATGGAGCAGCTTGAAGCGTGTGGATGTGGCCCTGCTGGGGCTGCTGCTGTGGCGAATGGTGAGGCTAGCGTTGAGGATATGCCCTCAGCATGTGGGCCAGTACTAGACAATCTATTTGAACTTCTCGATCATGCGATGCCTGAAGAGTTGGAGCGCATGATGTTGGAGCATTCGGAGCACTGCGATCATTGCGGCCCTGCCGTAGATGCTGAGATTAAATTCCGGCAAGTGTTGAAACGTAGCTGTTCGGAGCAGGCTCCCGATGCGCTGCGTGCGAAAATTGCGAGCATTGCGGAAAAGTTTGCTTCCTAAAGAAACGTCTCCTGAGATTTCACTGCAGGGCTGTGCAACGCCTCTACGCCGCCGCTTGCGAGGAGGCAGCGGTGAAGGGGGCGGGGGAGAAAGACAGCCAGGAAAGATAGCCAGAACGGTGGTACCTCGGCTCGCCCACAGTCGGAATCCAGATTTGGGAGCCAGATTCGGCAATATCGCCTGTTGCTATTAGAATGTGAGCGATAGTTTCAATTGTCTGTGGAGGTTAGCATGTCTACTCGTGGAAATAAGCGCCGCGCCCGCAAGGGTAAGGCTGCAAATCACGGCAAACGCCCCAACGCCTGAAAACGTTTCACGGAGGGAGCTGAGCTGCGTGCTCGGCTCCCTCCGTGCTATCTGTAGTTTCCCCTGTGCTGTCTGCTCTGTGCTGCCTGCGCTTCTTCCACGCTGTCTATACTTCCTCCACGCTATCGTGCCCCTCTATTATGCACTTGTTATGCACTCTGCATTTGCGCGCCGCGTCCTTTTCCACGTGCGATCTTACCTTTCCGCGTGTGGGACTCGTTTCCCGCACGTGCGGGCATTATTTGCTTAAACTGGTGATAGCTACTTTTGCCAGCGCGGCGTCACGCTATGAAGCGTGCTACGAGGGCTAATATGCAAAGAAGGCAGTGAAAGAAAGGTACTCGAATGGCATTTGAAGCAGCGCAGAAGAAGATGGAAGAGGCTGGTGCTAGCCCACTGGCCATCGAGGTATTCACTCGCTACGCTCAGCAGGTGGCTCAAGGAGCTACAGGGCTCATTCCAGAAGAGACGATTGAGCCGATCACTGAGGTGGAGAGCGCTGAAGATTTTGCCCGCGGAGTATCACCAGAGGCTGCGCGCGATGCTTTAAGCAAAACCGTGATGCTCAAGCTCAATGGCGGTCTGGGCACGTCAATGGGGTTAGATCATGCTAAATCTCTCATCCCTGTGCGGGCAGGGAAGACATTTTTAGACATCATCTGTGCCCAAGTCCAGGCTGCGCGCGCGGAGTATGGTGTGCGGTTGCCTCTCATTTTCATGAACTCTTTCCGCACCCGCGACGACACCCTTGCCGCTTTGCCTGATGATATTGCCGTAGATGGGTTGCCACTGGATTTTGTGCAGGGCAAAGAGCCAAAACTGCTCGTCGATAGTTTGGAGCCAGTGAACTGGCCTGCCGATCCTAGCTTAGAGTGGTGCCCCCCAGGGCATGGCGATATCTTCACTACTCTCTCAGATACCGGATTGGTGGATACGCTCCTAGAGCAGGGGTTTGAATACATGATGACGTCGAACGCCGACAATCTGGGGGCGAGCCCGAGCGCGGAGATCGCCGCGTGGTTTGCCCAAAGCGGTGCTCCCTATGCTCCGGAAGTGTGTTTGCGCACGGCCGCTGATCGCAAGGGAGGGCATCTAGCGCGGCGTAAGAGCGACGGACGGGTGATTTTGCGCGACACCGCTCAGACTCCAGACGATCAGATGGAATATTTCACTGATGAGCACCGCCATCCGTTCTTCCACACGAACAATCTGTGGTTTAATCTCAAGGCGCTCTCCGCGTTGTTGCATGAGACGCATGGCTTAGTGGGCTTGCCGCTGATCCGCAATCGTAAACACGTGAACCCTACAGATAAAACTTCGCCTGAGGTGTACCAGCTGGAGTCTGCTATGGGGGCGATCGTGGCGAGTTTCGATGGCTCACAGCCAGTGCTGGTGCCCCGCAGCCGATTCCTGCCAGTGAAGACGACGAACGATCTGCTCACGCTGCGCTCTGATGCCTATGAATTGACGCCGCAGGGACGTCTGGAGCTGGTCGTGCCAGCTGCGCCGGTGGTCGATCTCGATAAGCAGTATTTCCAGTTTGTTGCCGACTTCGATGAGCGTTTCCCCACGGTGCCATCACTGAAAGAGACGCGTACGTTTACGGTACGCGGAGACTGGCATTTCACCGCGGGAGTGGCCTTTAGCGGTGACGTGGAACTGAGCGGTTCGGGTGCGCTTCGAGCCGTGGAGAATCGCGCGTAAGTAGGAGAATCTGCGTAAGTATCCGCATATTCGCCCTTGATTTTTGTATGAAACCTCAACCCTGGAAAACCTTGGAAAGGAACGTCATGGCTGACACAACCTACGGTAGAGTAACGATTCCTACTGATCTCGATGTGATTGAGCAAACCCTTGAGATAGCGAAGCGGTGGGGTGCGGATGCAGTTCGCGATGCCGATGGCACCGAGTTTCCTCCTGAACTTGCCGATGCAGGTATGAAAGTCTACTCCACGTACTACACCACCCGTAAGGACAACGCTTGGGCAAAAGCTCATCCGGAAGAAGTGCAGCAGTGCTACATCATGACTGGTTTTCACACTGCGGGCGACGCTGGCACTCCATTGGCAATTGAGCTGATGTCGGGCATCAGCGACGAGTTGCTACAGGTGAATACCCGTGACGATATGAAACGATGGTGGGAAGTGATCGACCGCAGTACTGGCGAAGTCGTCCCACCCGAGCAGTGGAGCTACGATGAGAGCCGCGGCGCCGTCGTCATTGCAGAACCTCAGCCGTTTCATGAGTACACGGTGTCGTTCCTGGCATATATCATCTGGGATCCGGTGCACATGTACAATGCGGTGACGAACGGCTGGAAAGATTTTGAACACCAGATTACGTTCGATGTGCGTCAGCCCGCGACGCATGAGTGGAGTATGCGCCGTCTGCGCACGTTCATTGAAGAGCATCCGTATGTAGACGTGATTCGCTACACGACGTTCTTTCACCAGTTCACGCTGATTTTTGACGAACTCAAGCGGGAAAAGTATGTGGATTGGTACGGCTATTCGGCGTCCGTCTCACCGTATATCCTGGAAAAATTTGAGGCTGAGGTGGGCTACAAGTTCCGCCCAGAATTCATTATCGATCAGGGTTACTACAACAATCAGTACCGTGTGCCCTCCAAAGAATTCCGCGATTTCATGGCCTTTCAGCGCCGCGAAGTGGCTGCGCTCGCGAAAGAGATGGTGGATATCACGCATGAGATGGGCAAAGAGGCGATGATGTTCCTCGGGGACCACTTCATCGGCACGGAGCCATATATGCCGGAATTTGCCAGCATCGGGCTTGACGCCGTCGTGGGATCGGTGGGTAATGGCTCCACGCTGCGTCTCATTTCCGATATTCCTGGCGTGAAATACACTGAGGGGCGTTTGCTGCCGTACTTCTTCCCTGATGTTTTCCATGAAGGGGGAGACCCGCTCAAGGAAGCAAAAGTCAATTGGGTGACGGCGCGGCGTGCGATTCTGCGCAAGCCCATTGATCGCATCGGGTATGGCGGCTACTTGAAGCTCGCTCTCGATTTCCCCGAGTTTGTGGATTATGTGGCAGACGTGACGGCGGAATTCCGTGAGCTATACGAGAACGTGCGCGGCACAACGCCGTGGTGTGCGAAGCGTGTGGCCGTGCTGAACTCGTGGGGCAAGATGCGCTCGTGGGGTGCACACATGGTGCATCATGCCCTCTACCAGAAGCAGAATTACTCGTATGCTGGCGTGATTGAGGCGCTCTCGGGAGCACCGTTCGATGTGTCTTTCATCGACTTTGAGGATGTGCGCAAGGGGGCACTGGATTCGGTAGACGTCGTCATCAATGTAGGTGACGGCGATACTGCGCACACGGGTGGTGCCGTGTGGGAAGATCCGGAAATCTCGGCAGCCGTGCGGCGTTTCGTGGCTCGCGGAGGCGGATTCATTGGAGTGGGAGAGCCGGCAGGCCATCAGTATCAAGGCCGCTATCTGCAGGTGTCTCCTATTCTGGGGGTAGAGAAGGAAACAGGCTTTACTCTCGGCTACGACAAATACAATTGGCAGGCACATCCAGAGCATTTCATCCTTGCAGATGTGGATCTTGCCGGCGTCGACGATGCGGCCGTGACTGCCATGGACTTTGGCGAGGGAGAGAAAGGGATCTATGCTCTTCCAGGAGCAGACATCCTGGTGGAGCGTGAGCACGAAGTGCAGATGGCCGTCAATGAGTATGGCGATGGGAGAGGCGTCTATATCTCTGGATTGCCATACTCGCCGCAAAATGCGCGGGTGCTGCTGCGTGCTGTGCTCTGGGCTGCCCATTCAGAGCCAATGCTGCATGAGTGGTTCTCCACGAATGTGGATGTGGATGTGCATGCGTACGTGGCCAACGGCAAATACTGCGTCGTCAATAACACGTATGAGCCAGTGAGTACTACGGTCTATCGTGGCGACGGCAGCAGTTTTGATCTCAATCTGGCAGCTAATGAAATCCGCTGGTTCGCAATTGACTAAACGGCGCAGCAGGTGGCGCCAGTAAAAGAGGTGGTTGGCGCAGGCGGTGATGAGAGTGGCGAGAAGCCTCAGCTGCCGCGTGCAAATTGCGTTGCGCGCGAACTGTGCGGGTGGCACTTTGTGTGGCGAAGCTGTAGCTGTTGAGCGCAACTGAGCGAATGCAGCAGCTGCGGCGAGGGCACGGTTCCGCAACGAGCGGCTGGGCATGCTTGAATTTTCGTTAAACCGCTTGAAATTGAGTGTATTAGTCAATAAGAAACAGAATCGATCGGAACTCGTCAAAATTTTGACGAGTTCCGATCAGTTTTCGCCGCTTTTTTTGCGCATTTTTGTTATTTTGCTCAATAAACTGTTGTCGCAGCCATGCTTTTCCTAAAATAGGTACAGGTTAAATCACTTGCGTTCTGCGCACAATATTTACCGCAATAAAAAATGATTTGATCAACTCAAAGGAGAGATCAATGGCAATTCCCAAAAAGCTGATGAAGATTGCAGCAGTTTGCTCTGTCGCGGCACTCGGCCTGGCAGCATGTTCATCCCCTAAGGGTGGTGACAATGGAAAAGGTGCCGAAACTGCTAAGAGCATCAAGGTGGCTGCACTCGAGAGTGCCTACGGCCAGGATGGCTGGAAAGCAGTGACGGAGGCGTTCACCAAGCAGACCGGCATCAAGGTTGAGCTGCAGATGAACAAGAACCTGGAAGATGCAATCGGCGCTCAGATGAAAGCTGGCGATTATCCAGACGTTGTTCACCTGGCTCTTGGCCGCGAAAAGGGCCTCACTGAGACTATGGTGAAAGACAAGGCTCTCACCGATATCACAGACGTTTTGGATATGAAGGTTCCGGGCGAAGAGAAGACCGTCAAGGAGAAGCTCATCCCTGGCTTCCTGGAATCCACAAACACGAATCCATATGGCGATGACAAGACGTATCTCGCCCCGATGTTCTACACCCCGACGGGCTTCTACTACGACGTCAATCTTCTGAAGAAGAATGGCTGGGAAGCTCCGACCACGTGGGATGAGATGTGGGCACTTGGCGATAAGGCCAAAGAGAAGGGCATCTCCCTCTTTGCATATCCGACGGCTGGTTACTTCGACGCTATCCTGTACGCCCTGCTTTACGAAGCTGGCGGTGCAGACTTCTTCCAGAAAGCTACCACTTTCCAAGATGGTGTGTGGGATACTCCTGAGGCTCAGCAAGTGTTTGACGTGCTCGCCAAGATTGCTAGTTACACCGACAAGGTGGTGCCAGCTCAGGCAAATAAGCAGGACTTCACCAAGAACCAGCAGCTCATTCTCGACGATAAGGCAATCTTCATGCCTAATGGCGACTGGGTTGTAGGAGAAATGAAAGATGCTCCGCGTGCCGATGGCTTTGAATGGGGCAACATTGCTCTTCCGGCTATGAAAGCTGGCGGCGATCGCTATGCCACGACATTCTTTGAGCAGGCATGGATTCCGGCGAAAGCCAAGAATGTGGATGCCGCTAAGCAGTTTATTGCATTCCTGTACAGCGATGCAGCAGCTAAGGCGTTTGCCAGCACGGCAAGCCCCGCATTCCAGCCTATCACCAACGCTGGTGATTTCATGAGCGCTGAAAAGAAAGCTGTGTATGGCATCTACGACAATGGCGCTAAAGCCGTGGTGGGTGGCATCGCCGGCACGAATGAGTGGAAGCAGGCACTGCTCTTCCCAATCGATTCCCTCGTCAGCGGTAGCATGACGAAGCAGCAGTGGATTGACGGCGTGAAAGCAAAGAACAATGATATTCGCGCCACGCTGGCGAGCAAGTGATTTCCTGCGCGCAGCAACTGGTCGCCACGCAAAGCTAAACGATCAGTGAGTGTACAGTAGGGAGGGGCATTGGCAGATCGGTGCCAAGCCCCTCCCTTTCACGATAAACATTTCAAATGTAGTCAGGTAAACTGGAGACGGGGCAAAGGTGCATGTATGGCAGTGAAAACTGAAACGGTGAGCGCCGAGGTTGGGCGCATAGCAACTGGAGGAGGCAAGCATAAAGCTCCTAGTAGCACACCGGTGAAAAAGAAGCATCGGCGCAATGCAGCTCGGAATGGATTCATTGTGGCGTGCGTGGCTCCAGCTACGATCTTATTTTTGATTTTTCTCGTCTATCCCACCATCCAAGTATTTTGGATGTCACTGTTTGAGGGGTCGGCTTACACGGACGAACAGAAATTTGTGGGATTTAAGAATTTTGCGAAGCTCATGAGCGATGAGACGTTCATCAAAGCATTCCAGAATACGATTCTCCTCATCGTGGTGTGTACGATTATCACGTTTGCGCTGGCCCTGATCTTCGCGTCGATTTTGACCCGTGATCACGTCAAAGGGGACAGCTTCTTCCGCGTCATTTTCTACATCCCCAACATCCTCTCTATCGTGGTAGTGTCGGCTATTTTCTCGGCCATCTACCAGCCTAATAGTGGACTGTTGAACTCTTTGCTCTCCGTGCTCAGTGGCCATGACGTGCAGATTCTGTGGAAGGGCGAAAATCTCGTCGTTCTCTCCCTTATCATTGCGATGGTCTGGCAGGCTATCGGGTACTACATGGTGATGTATATGGCGTCGATTTCCAGTGTACCGGAGAGCCTCTACGAGAGTTCGTCGCTTGATGGCGCCTCAAAGTTCCGTCAGTTCTTCACGATTACGATCCCGCTCATCTGGACGAATATTCGTACTACGCTCACATTCTTCATTATTTCCACCATTAACATGGCTTTCCTCTTTGTGACAGCTATGACCTCTGGAGGTCCAAACCACAAGTCTGAAGTGGTGCTCACCTACATGTACTCCCAGGCATACGGCAATGCTGCGTATGGCTACGGTATGGCTATTGGTGTGCTGGTATTTTTGTTCTCGTTCCTGTTGGCTGCGCTCGTCAATAAAGCGAGCGAACGCGAAGTGCTGGAATTCTAGGGGTGCTCATCATGAAAACGTACAAGCTCTATAAAGTCTTTGTGTATGTGGCGCTCATCGCGCTTGCGATTTCCATTATTATCCCTGTAGCTTGGGTATTCGTCGCTTCTATTAAGCAAAATAGCGAGTTCTATGGTAACCCTTGGTCGCTGCCGAAAGGTTTTTACTTCCAGAACTTTGTTGATGCTTGGACGACGGCTCGCATGGGTGATTACCTGCTCACCTCCGTTATAGTGACGGCGGTGGCGCTGGCGCTCTTGCTCGTCATAGCTTTGCCGGCCTCCTATGCACTATCTCGCTTTGAGTTCGTCGGACGCAAAGTGCTGAATGTGGCGTTTATGGCGGGGCTGTTTATCAACGTCAATTACATCGTGGTGCCGATCTTCCTCATGCTGGTGGGAGCTGATCGCTCGCTGGCTAATCTCGGACTTAATGGATTCTTCCTCAACAATCCATTTATTTTGTCACTCATTTATGCGGCTAATGCACTGCCGTTTACGATCTATCTGCTCAGCGGATATTTCCAGACTTTGCCGCATGCTTATGAAGAGGCAGCCTATATTGACGGCGCTGGCTATCTGCGCACGATGGTTCAGATTATGTTTCCAATGGCCAGGCCGGCGATTATCACGATTATTCTCTTTAACTTCCTCTCGTTCTGGAATGAGTACATCATTGCCATGACGTTGCTCACCGATCCCAATGGAGCAAAGACCCTGCCAGTGGGCTTGCTAGATCTGACGCAGGCACAAAACGCCAAGGCAGAATTTGGACGGCTCTACGCAGGTCTGGTGCTCGTAATGCTGCCGACCTTAGTGCTCTACATGCTCGTGCAGAAGAAACTCACTCAAGGCATGGCTCTGGGCGGGTTGAAAGGATAGACGATGGAAAACTTTATGAAAAACCATACCCCGCTGCGTATTGGGATGATTGTGACGTTCTTCGTGCTCGGCCTGGCAATGGTCATCGGTGGCTGGTTCTTGAGTGGTAAAGCTACGGGCTTGTTCATCCAGCTGGGCGGTACTGTCTTGCTCCTCGCTGCGCTGTTTGTCTACAACGCTGCATATAAAGATCCCAAGCACAAGAGGACGTCTCGGTAGTCGGCGACGTGGTAGCGGTTATAGAGGCGAGAGCCTGAGGGCATTTCGCTTGCAAGAACGGTGGCTTCCGGGCACTTTTGATGGCGGGAACCACCGTTCTTGAGCTTGAGGGCAGCTCGTTAGCTTATACACGAAGTTAGGTCAGGCATGAATAGGCAAGAACGCTTAACAAAGCTCCTTGATTTGGTGGTGGAGCACCGGACGCTGCGAGTGGAAGATATTGTACGCGAACTTCAGATATCTCCTGCCACTGCTCGTCGTGATCTAGACTACTTGGCCACTCAGCAACTCGTGACGCGCACCCGCGGGGGAGTGATGACGAATCCTACCAGTGGGGAAATGCCGATGCGTTTTCGCACTGTGCGCAACAACGATCAAAAGTCGGCAATTGCGCGGAAAGCAGTGGATCTGGTGCGTCCTGGCAATGTGGTGGCGCTCAATGGAGGAACGACCACGATGGCGATTGGGGCGGAGCTGGGGCAGCGGGTGGCGACGGATTATTCTTTCGGACGCCATCCGGTGACGGTGGTGACGAACGCCGTCAATATCGCGAATGATCTCATTGTGCGTCCGCAGGTGCGGGTCGTCGTGACTGGTGGCGTAGCACGGGCGCGTTCGTACGAGCTGGTTGGGCCATTGGCGTCCCTCATATATCCTCACATTAATGTGGATATCGCTTTCCTGGGGGCGGTGGGAATTTCCGTATCTGACGGCATTTTTACCGATAATGAGAGTGAAGCGGCAGCCAATCGAGCTTTGGTCACTGTAGCTCGGAAAGCATACGTCGTAGTGGACTCGTCAAAAATCGGTGTGGGGGCTTTCGCGAAAATTTGTGCGCTCGAACAAATCGCAGGGGTCATCACCGATGCAGATATCAGCGCCTCAGATCGTGAGGCGCTGGAAACTGCTGGTGTTGCCGTCATCACTGGCTGACGCTGCTGGGGAAGGAAATGCGATGAATAGGCAAGAGCGACTTTCGGCGCTGTTGGATTTGGTGGTGAAACGCAAGACTCTCCATATTGATGAAATCGTACAGATTCTGGGTGTTTCGCCGGCCACTGCTCGGCGAGATCTGGATTTTTTGGCCAATCAGCAGCTAGTTAACCGCACTCGCGGCGGGGTGATGGCCAATCCGACAAGTGGGGAAATTCCCATGCGATTTCGGATGGTGCGTTTTAGTGATGCAAAGAATAAAGTAGCGCGCAAAGCTGTTAGTCTCATCAACCCAGGAGACGTTGTGGCGCTCAATGGAGGAACCACGACTACGGAGATTGGCACCGAGATTGGCACAGTGATGGCCTCTGATTTTGCTTTCGCCAACGACGTCATCACGGTGGTGACGAATGCCGTCAATATCGCTAATGATCTGGCTATTAGACCGCAGGTGCGGGTGGTCGTGAGCGGTGGGGTGGTGCGAGCGCGTTCCTATGAGCTAGTAGGGCCGCTCGCCGCGCTGATTTTGCCGCATATCTCCGTGGATAAGTTGTTCCTCGGCGTCACCGGAATAGACACCGAATCGGGAGTTTTCACAGACAATGAGGATGAAGCTGCCATAAACCAAGCGTTGGTGCATATGGCGCGAGAGACGTACGTCGTGGCTGACTCATCGAAAGTGGGAACCACTGCTTTCGCAAAGATCACCAGCTGGGAGAGTGTGTCGGCATTGATTACGGATGCCGATATTGCGCCAGCAGATGCAGCGGCCATTGAACAGCATCGAGTGAAAGTGATTCGCGCCTGAGAGGGCACATAGCTTGAAGAGTGGGCATGAGGAGTACGTAGTCGAGTCTGAACTGTGAAAAGAAGCGAAAGAATCTGCGGAAAAGGTTGCCGCGGAAAAGAGCTTGAAAGATCACTCTCAAAGACAGTTTTTCTGATTGTTTCTGAGATATAGTGACACTAAGTAATCAAAAATAATCAAAGGAGTAATGATATGGCTAATGTGAGCCTAACTGAGCAAGAGATCAACTCGCAGGCGGATCTCTGGGTACGCGCTGGAGCAATGGGAGCTCAAGCCGTCGACGTCATGCCGCGCGATGGCGAGAAAATCGCCGTCATCGGCTGTGGCACATCATGGTTTATGGCGCAGGCGTACTGCCGCGCTCGTGAAGTGGCTGGCAAAGGAATATCTGATGCGTTCACGGCCACGGAATTTCCTCTTGACCGTCCATATGACCGCGTGATCTGCCTATCGCGTTCGGGTACGACGACTGAGATTGTGGATGTGCTGGAGAAATTGCACAGCAAAGGCACGCCCAATGTGCTCGTGACGGCGGTGAGCCCAGGGCCGGCGACCCCGTTTGCCGATCACGAGGTTGTGCTCGATTTTGCCGATGAGCGCTCCGTCGTCCAGACTCGCTTTGCCACCAGTGCGCTGGCGTTCTTCCGCGCTTCTCTAGGGGAGGATCTCACGCAAGCGGTAGAAGATTGCCGCGCAGCCCTCGCAGCTGATATCCCGCAGCGCTGGATTGACGCCACCGAAATCACATTCCTGGGCACTGGTTGGACGATTGGTCTTGCTAACGAAGCTGGTCTCAAGTGCCGTGAGGCTTCGCAGAGCTGGACTGAATCATATCCGGCTATGGAATACCGCCACGGACCAATGTCGATCACTGAGCCTGGTCGTCTGGTGTGGGTCTTTGGGGCGGTGCCCGAGGGCATGGCTGCTCAAGTGGAGAGTTTCGGTGGGGAACTGTGCACATTCGATGGCGACCCTATGGCTCATCTGGTTCTTGCCCAGCGAGTGGCGCTCGCCCGCGCTCTGGCGCGGGGTCTAAATCCAGATACGCCGCGGCATCTCACTCGTTCGGTGATTCTTGAGGATGGACAGCACTGATCGATAGACGGCTGGTCGCTGGTTGCAAGCCGACGCTTGTAGCCGGCGGCTTATAGCCGGTGTGGCAACTGCGAAGTAGCTAGTGTTGTGCACAAACTAGCTTTATGTGAAGGGATGCTCTGCCCACCTAGTGGAGCCAGATGTGTGTTGAAATAAGGAGAAACATCATGCTCGTAACGTCTGCCGAACTCGCTCGTGACGCCGCTGCCCGTGGTGTCGGGTTGGGAGCTTTCAACGTTGTACTGCTCGAACACGGCGAAGCGTTTATCCATGCTGCTGAGGAAACTGGGTTGCCAGTGATTTTGCAGTTCAGTCAGAACGCCGTCGCATATCACGGCGGGCAGCTGCGCCCGTTGGGCTCGGCACTGCTGGAGCTGGCCAAGGCGTCCACAGCTCCGGTATGCGTCCATCTGGACCATGCCGAGAGCATTGACCTGTGCCGTGAAGCAGTGGATATGGGATTCTCGTCGATCATGTATGACGGCTCGCATCTGCCCGATGCTGAAAACCGTGCAAGCACTGCCGATATTGCGGCCTACGCACACAGCCACGGCGTGAGTGTGGAAGCGGAATTGGGCGAAGTGGGCGGTAAAGATGGCGTCCACAGCGCCACTGCTCGCACAAAGCCAGAGGAAGCTGCGCAGTTCGTGGCAGATACTGGCGTGGATCTGCTCGCTGTGGCTGTGGGATCCTCGCATGCCATGGCTACGCGCGAAGCCGTGCTCGACAATGATTTGATTGCCCGCATTAAGGCTGCTGTACCAGTGCCACTGGTGTTGCATGGCTCATCGGGCGTGCCAGATGAGGGAATGGTGGCTGCCATCAAGGCCGGCATGACCAAGATCAACGTCTCAACGCATTTGAATGTGGTCTTCACCAGCAAGGTGAGGGAGATTCTGGCAGGTGATGAGCGTATCGTCGATCCGCGCAAATACGTGGGGCCGGGTACGGCTGTGGTACAAGCTGAGGCGGAACGACTGCTCAGGTTGTACTCACTGCAGTGATGCTGAGCGTCACTATCAGATGCTGACGCTGAGGCTATTGGCTGCTCCCGTGAGCACAGTGGCAGCGGCGCTGGCCGTATCGGCATATAAGCCGTATTGACGCATAAGAGAATAGAAAGCACAGAGGGGAGATGGCGCCGCAATCGGCGTCATCTCCCCTCTGTTTTGCTCCCGCGGCGGCTTACTGCTCCCCACGATGGCTTCGACGTGGCTCCCGCACGATGCCCACATAGGGTTAGCGCACCTGATCGTGCGAAAGACCAGCCCATATGCTAGCCCATATGACGGAGCAAAGCGTTCTCAGGCTTGTTCGCCGAGCAGCTCCCAATAGGTGGCTTCGTCGAATTCTCCAGCTACTGGAGCAGCCACCGTGGCTGCCGAGAGGGCAATGGCATCTGCCACCCAGGTGCGCAACACGTCTGGCTGGTGAGCTGCCTCAAGTCCGTCGCGGACGATGGAACGCGCCAGTGAGGCAACCACGGAATCGCCAGCGCCCGTGGGGTTGCCTACCACGAATTTTGCGGCCGGCACTTCTACGGCATCCCCTCCACGTACTTGAGCGATCATGCCATCGGCTCCGCGAGAGGCTACCACAAATTGTACGTGTTCGAGCAAGCGTGCCAGAGATATACGTACATCTTCGGTGTCGGAGCTTACCAACTCTGCCAACTCATGTTGATTGGGTTTGACGGCGTGCACGCCCTCTTCAATGGCCCAGCGCAGCGGCTCATGAGAGGTATCTACTAAAACGATTGCCCCCGTGGCGAGTAGCCCGCGATACAGGCGGCGCACGGTGGCTTCTGAAGTGTTGGGAGGGAATGAGCCATTCACTGTAAACAGATCAGGCGTCTGCATCCCATTGAGCAGTTCAATGAGTTCGTCCCACTCGCGTTCGGTGCGCTCTTCGCCAGGCTCATTGAACAACGTTGCTCCATTAATGGGGTCAATAATCGAGACGGTGCGGCGTGTAGATGACGCAGCTTGCACAAAAGAGTGCGGCACATGATCCTCATCGAGGAGCCGGATCATAGTTTCGCCGTTTCCTCCTCCCAAAAATCCCGTGGCAATAGTCTGCTGCCCCAGTTGTGAGAGCACTTTAGCGGTGTTGATTCCTTTGCCTCCAGGACGCACGTACATGTGATGAACGCGATGCTCGGAGCCTGGAGTGAGCGAGGGGACGTGATAGGTGACGTCGAGCGCTGGATTGGGAGTGATAGTGACGATCATAAGAGCCTGCGATTCTGAGGTGATAGTCGGAAGAATAATGCGAAGAAGAATGTAACGAGGCAGCAGAGCTAGATGATAGGGTTAGAAATCCTTATCAAGAGCCATAGCTACCGTGCCCAGCGCTTGGCTCAAAGAGCCGAGGGAAGCGGTGAGGATAGGAGCTGGCATGTAGCTGCGTTCGGCTAGCAATGCGGTGAGTTCAGTGACCAAGGGAGCTCCCTCTTTTCCAAGGCCACCGCCGATGACCACGGGGATAGGGCCGAGCAGAGCAGTCCATGCGGCGATTGCGTCAGCGAGAGTGGCCAATCCCGTCTCGATCACGCGGTGAGCTTCAGCGCTTCCCTCGCCACCGGCGTCACGCAGTCGAAATACTTCATTTGCGCCGGCGTCGATCGGGAGAAAATGGGGTTTGAGCTCCTCAAACCGTGTGGCAAAAGCCTTGGCGCTGCAAATCTTTTCCAAAGCCACTCGCTGGCCAGGATGATCGGGATCGGGCGTTGGCACTTGCCCTACTTCACCAGTCCACAGATGAGGGGAGAGAATAGCGCCATCGACGAGGACAGCGCTGGCTATTCCGGTGCCAATCGGTAGATAGATACAGGTGGCAGGAGCGGCGCCAAAACGTGCTTCGCCGTACGCGCCCGCGCGGGCATCTTGCATGAGATATACCGGCATATGCAACGCTTCAGCGAGCTGAGCGCGCATGGGATAATCTTCCCAGCCGAGATTGACGGAGAGCACTGCTGTGCCAGATGCCTCGTCCACAATTCCAGGCACTGCCACGCACAGGCGCGGATGCAAGGGGATAGACGTCTCGGTGCGTATCGTCGTCACGAGCTCAGTGATAGCACGAACGACGGCTGCACCACCGTGTGGAGTGGGAGCGCTCCACGTGCCGTGTATCTCGCCAGCGCTATCCGCCACAATAGCTTTAATGCTGGTGCCACCGACGTCGATTCCGCAGATGAGAGAAGAAATATCCATAACTTCTATCATATCGGTTTTTGCGCAGAACTGACCGGAATAGCTGCACATGAGCCAATTTAATCAGCGGGGGTGCTCTTTAGCAGGGCATACGGATGAGCGCGGTTAGCGGACGTGTGAATCGTGCTCTCACGCAGCGCCATGATTTGTGGCAGCAATCTGCTGTAGGTGGCGTTATGCGCTGCTCATTGGCGTCGCTACGGCTGGGTGCAGCAATGAGTTAGCAGCCGGCGTCACTAACGAGCGTCGTCATCTGTCGCCTTGATACCCAGCCACTGATGCCAGCCGCGGTGCAGGACGAGCCAAGCTATCAGTCCATAGCCAGCTTGCCGCGGTGTATAGGTGCCGGCGAGGCTCATGTCAGTATTCCACTGTTCGTGCTGGATAAGCGGCGTAAACGTATCGACGTAGGGGATTGAGCGCCTAGTGCACACATCGGAAAACGAATGCGACAGCTCTGCTACAGCCCGTTCAGACTTGTCAGGGCGCGGTGGCGGGCCTACGACGAAAGGATTGAGCTGCATACGCTCAGCCATGTCGAGGATATTGGCCAGATGCAGGCGTGAACGAGCCGAGGAGAGGCCAGCGTCAAGATCGTGCGAGCCGAGCGCTATCACCAGCCGATTTGTATGGTCTTTGGACAGGCGCACTGAGACGTCGCTCTTCCAACGCTCCATCAGTTGCGCTGACGATTCGCCGGCAAAAGCGAGTACGTACGGCATAATAGGGGGATGAACAGGCGTGCGTGCCAGCACGCGGCCAACCCACCCCATGCCGCGGGCGTCCCCCATGCCTGCCACGAGCTCGTCGCCAACGAAGAAAATCTGGAAACTGTATGCGTTCAAACCGTTCAAACCGTTCAAAGTATGTGCGTTCATCACATCCTATTTTAGCTGGCAAACGCCTCCTGCATGAGCCGCTCTACCTGCTGTTTGTGCAGTGTGCTGAGCCCTGTGGATGGAGCGGCAGATGGCGGACGGGATACCAGACGGGCATGGATGCCCAATTGTGGGAACATCTCCAGAGCGAGATGCCCCCACGCTCCCATATTAGCCGGCTCATCTTGCACCCACACAATGTCCGCCCCCGGATACTTGGCCAGCTGAGCCGCCAACTGCTGAACTGGATGTGGGTAAAGCTGCTCTAGGCGCACAATTGCCACATCAAAACGGCCGTCAGCATCGCGCTTCTCCGCCAGATCGTAATAGATTCGTCCGGTGCACAGCAGTACCCGTTTGACTGCTTGTACCTGCGGATTCACCTCACCGATCACGGGCTGGAACTCTCCACTCGTGAAGTCTTCCACGGCGCTCGTCACGCCTTTACGGCGCAGCAGCTGCTTCGGAGTGATAGCGATGAGAGGTTTGCGTGGACGCTGGTACGCTTGGCGGCGCAGCAGATGGAAATTGTTCGCCGGTGTGGATGGCTGCGCCACGACCATGTTGTCGCCGGCGCACAAGCCGAGATAGCGCTCGATGCGCGCCGAGGAATGGTCGGGGCCTTGCCCCTCATAGCCGTGCGGCAGCAGCATCACGAGTGACGAATGTTGGTTCCATTTAGCCTGTGCCGACGAGATGAATTCGTCGATCACCGTCTGCGCGCCATTGGCAAAATCGCCAAACTGTGCTTCCCAGAGCACGAGTGCATCAGGGCGCTCCACCGAATATCCGTACTCGAATGCGAGCACGGAGTATTCGGAGAGTGGAGAGTCATAAATTGCCAGCGAGGCCTGGTCTTCGGTGAGGTTGGCCAGCGGCGTCCACTCTTCGCCTGTCTCTATAGAGTGAGCCACGGCTTGGCGCTGCACGAATGTACCACGGCGTGAATCTTGGCCACTCATGCGCACGGGCACCCCTTCAATCAAGAGGGAGCCCAGAGCGAGTATTTCGCCAAATCCCCAGTCGATATCGCCCTCATATGCCATCTTATGGCGGCGCTTGAAGAGCTGGCTGATCTTTTTGTGCAGCGCGAACCCTTCGGGTGGATTAATGTGTGCCTCTCCGATGCGGTGGATCACTTTCAGTGGTATAGCTGAGCGCCAGCGCCGTTCGCTGGCGGTATCTTGCACTTGGGCTTTCGTCAGGCCGAGGCGCATATTTGCAGCTTTGGGATCTTTCTCCATCTGCGCTTCCGCCTCGCGCACTTCTGCAAAAGCGGCGTTGAGCAAGTGGCGGAAACCCTGCTCAATCTTCTCTGCCCCCTCTTCGCTGATGAGACCACGGCCAATGAGTGATTGCTTATAGATCTCACGCGGCGACTGCTTGGCATTCACCAGAGAATACATAATAGGCTGAGTCATGGAAGGGTCATCCCCCTCGTTGTGGCCACGCTTGCGATAGCAAATGATATCGACGATGACGTCTTTGTGGAATTCGGCGCGATAGGCGTAAGCCAGCTTGCTCACGCGCACAACGGCTTCAGGATCGTCGCCGTTTACGTGGAAGATTGGTATCTGCAGCCCTTTGGCAATATCTGTGGTGTAATGCGAAGAACGCGATGAGCTGGGAGCCGTCGTGAATCCGATTTGGTTATTGACGATGAAATGGATTGTGCCGCCTACGCGGTATCCAGGCAGGTTTGAGTAATTGAGCACCTCGGCTACGACGCCTTGTCCAGAAAATGCCGCATCGCCGTGCACCATGATTGGTAGCACGTCATATGGTCGTGGCTCTTTGCCATCGGCCTCATCTTGAGCCGCGAGTCGATCTTCCTTGGCACGTACGACCCCTTCGATGACGCCGTCAGCGGCTTCAAGGTGGGAGGGGTTGGCTCCGATGTAGATAGGTATAGACCCTTTGCCGTCGCCCGTCGTATAGACACCGCCGGTGCCAAGATGATATTTGACGTCGCCGGAGCCTTGAAGAGATCCTGGATCGTAAATGCCATCAAACTCGGTAAAAATTTGCTTGTAACTCTTGCCGGCGATATTGGTCAGCACGTTCAACCGTCCGCGGTGAGCCATGGCGATGGCTGACGAGCGCAGGCCGTCGTGGATGGCCTCGGTGAGCACTGCGGCGATAGCGGGAATGAGCGATTCTCCTCCCTCAAGGGAAAAGCGCTTCTGCCCGACGTATTTCGTCTGCAGGAACGTCTCAAATGCTTCTGCCTCATTGAGCTGCTTCATGATGTCAATGTGTTCTTCTTTGCTCACGGGAGGCAGCGGCCGCTCAATGTGTTCCTGCATCCAGGTGCGCTGGGTAGGGTCTTGAATGTGCATGTATTCCACGCCGACGCTGCGGCAGTACGTCTCGCGGAGTTGATCGTAAATCTCGCGCAGGGTGAGATGATCTTTGCCCATAAATCCGCCAACGGGGAAAGATCGGTCGAGATCCCAGATGCTCAATCCGTAAGAGCGTAGCTCCAAATCTGGATGGCGGCGAATGTGGAAAGAGAGCGGGTCGATATCAGCAATGAGATGGCCGCGCGAGCGGTATGCGTGGATGAATTCAGAAATGCGAGCGGGTTTGCCAAGTTCGTGTTCCAGATTGTATTCCACGTCGCGCACCCAGCTGAAAGGCTTATAGGGGACGCGCAACGAGGTAAAAATGCGATCGTAGAGGCCATCTTGGCCGAGCAACTTCTGCTCCATCAGGCGCAGGAAACGCCCAGACGTCCCCCCTTGGATCACGCGGTGATCGTAGGTGCTTGTCAGATGCACAACTTTGCTGATGCCCAGGCGGGCGATCTGGGATTCGGCAGTGCCTTGGAATTCGGGAGGATACGTCATAGAGCCAACGCCGACGATTACGGCTTGTCCATTCATCAAACGCGGGATGGAATGCACGGTGCCAAAACCGCCAGGGTTGGTCAGTGATGCCGTCGTGCCGGCGTAATCATCAATGGTGAGTTTGTTCTCGCGTCCACGTGCCACCACGTCTTCATACGCTGTCAAAAATTCCGAGAACGTGAGGGTGTCTGCTTTTTTAATGTTTGGTACGACGAGCGTGCGCGAGCCATCTGGTTTGGTGACGTCGATCGCCAGGCCGAGATTGACGTGTGCTGGTTTCACCAGGGTGGGTTTGCCGGCGTCATCTAGCTTGTAGGAATAATTCATCTCCGGCATCTCGCTCAACGCCTCTACCATTGCGTAGGCAATGATATGGGTGAAGCTCACCTTTCCGCCGCGGGTGGATGCGAGATATTTGTTGATAACTGAGCGGTTGTCAAACATAATGCGAGCTGGAAGCGAGCGCACAGTGGTGGCCGTCGGCAGCGACAGTGACGCATCCATATTCTTCGCCAGACCGCGATCCATACCCTTGAGTGGCACGTACTCATCTTCGCGGGTGCTGTAGGCCGCTTTGGGTTTGGCGTCATATTTTTTAGCGTACGGCGTTTTAGGAGGCACAATTGCGACGCGTGGCAGCGGCGGTAAATCTGAGCGGGTGACGTCGCCATACAGTTCCTCGTCAGAGGGCTGATGTGATTCGTCCTGGGAAGGGACGGCAGTGTGCTCGGCGGAAGTGGCGTCATCAGCCGCCGTTGTGGCTGCAGAATTCGCCTGCTTTCCCTCTTTTTCCCAGCGTTTGAAGAGTTCTGTCCACTGGGCGCCTACGCTGGAATGATCTTTCAAGAAAGAAGTGTAGAGATCGTCAATGAAGCCTTGGTTGGGGCCAAAATCTTCTCTATCGTTTGCCGCCACTGTCGTCCTATCCGCCGTGATGCTATTAAAATGTGAGTCGCTGAAGTCTCAAGTTCAGCATTGAACTCATCACAAGATATTTTAGAGACTTTAGTCCCAACGGTCTATCTTTTCGCTATGGTCATTCTCTGCTTTTCGTGGCGTTTGTTCAAGAGCTTTTCTTTTGGGAAATTTTCGCGCAAGCGATTGCGCAAATTGAGCAAAAGGTGGCGGGCAAGCAGTAGCGAGCAAAAGGTAGCGAGCGAAAGGTAGCGGTGCGCTCCGATTGAGAGTCCCACTCCGCACGAAACCTGCCACCGCCAGTTACCATAAACTAAACATCCGTCGTTACACTTCAAACTAGCACCCGCTAGAACCCGTGCTAGTGTGTGCCTGCACGGAGTAACTGCTAGGATACAAGGGATGTATCGATTATGCAGGCGGACTGGTGATCCGCAATGATATATGACGTCGTCATGATCGCACTTGGCGTACTCCTGACGGTTGGCACAGCGATCTTCGTGGCGGCCGAGTTTTCTTTTGTCGCACTTGATCCGGCCACGGTGGATTCCAAAGCTGAAGACGGCAATCCCTACGCTCGCAAAGTAGCGCCGAATTTACACCGTATCTCGCTCTACCTCTCTGCGTGCCAAGTTGGTATTACCCTCACTACGATTCTCTTGGGATACGTGGCGCAAATGCCACTTCAAGACCTTTTTGAGCGGCTCTTAGGCAGTGTGGGCATCGCGCAGGCAGCGGTGGTAGCGGTGGCTGCTACGGTCGCTTTCGTCCTCGTGAATGCTTTCTCTGTGTTTTTCGGAGAGCTTGTGCCCAAAAATCTCTCGCTCGCCGATCCGCTTCGCGCCGCAGCGTTTGTGGCACAACCAGTGCATATCTTCTCGATAGTGTTCAAATGGATCATCGTAGCGCTCAATGACTCCGCCAACTGGGTGCTCGGTCTCTTTGGTATCGAACCAGCTGAGGAACTCTCTGGGGCTCGCTCAGCTGCCGAACTGTCTGCACTCGTGCGCCGCAGTGCAAAAGAGGGAACGCTCGACGTCAATACCGCCCATCTGCTTGTGCGCTCCATTGGGATTAACGAACTCACCGCCGTTGATGTGATGACGGATCGTGGACGATTAGACGTGGTGAGCGCCGGCGCCAGCGCCGCCGATGTAATTGCGCTCGCGAGGGAGACGGGGCACTCGAGATTCCCCGTAGTTGGGGATGATCTGGATGACGTCCGCGGACTGGTGCACCTGCGCCGCGCTATTGCCGTTCCCTACGAACGCCGTGAACTAGTGCCAGTGACGTCGAGTTCGCTGATGGCGCCGGCTCCGAAAGTGCCTGAGACGCTGGCACTCGCTCCGCTGCTGGTGCAGCTGCGCGAAGAGGGATTGCAAATGGCTGTCGTCGTCGATGAATACGGAGGGACGGCTGGCGTCGTCACGCTTGAAGATGCCGTAGAAGAAATCATCGGAGATGTGGCGGACGAACACGATCCGCGCCTTCAAGGTGCGCGCCGCACGCCGAGCGGGGATGTGCTTGTGCCAGGGCAAATGCGTCCGGATGAGGTGGACAGGGATTACGGCCTGCCAGTGCCAGAAGATGGACCATGGGAAACAGTAGGGGGCTGGGTCATGGCTCAGCTTGGAAAAATTCCTGCTGCGGGAGATGAATTTTCAGATCAAAGCATCCATGTGCGGGTGGAAAAAATGGATGGCCGCCGCGTCGAGCTTGTGCGAGTTCGTTTGACGACAATAGGTGGTGATGAGCAGTGAATATTCCTGCCGCGCTCGCGATCACAGTGGCGTTGCTTGTAGGCAATGCCTATTTCGTCGGATCTGAATTCGCTGTGATGGGGTCTCGGCGTTCCCGCATTGAGCCATTGGCAGATCAGGGCAGACGCGGAGCCAAGACGGTGCTATACGCCCTGGAAAATCTCACTCTGATGCTCGCCACGTGCCAGCTCGGCGTCACCGTATGCTCGGTGGGGTTGGGGGTAGTCAGCGAACCGGCCATTGCTGAACTGCTCTCGTTTCCTATGCATGTGCTGGGGGCGCCGGCAGCGCTCACGCACACGATAGCGTTCCTTATTGCGCTGTTGCTGGTGGTGTTTTTGCACGTCGTGCTCGGGGAGATGGTGCCGAAAAACGTGACGATTACCAATCCCGAGACCCTGGCATTGATATTTATGCCGCCGCTGGTGGTGCTATCGAAAGTGTTCTATCCGGTGGTAGCGTCCTTGAATTGGCTGTCGAATCATGCCGTCCGCCTCCTGGGTATAGAGCCAAAATCTGAAGTGTCCGCGGCCTTTACCGCAGATGAGGTGGCTTCTATCGTCGAAGTGAGTGAGGCTGCGGGAGTGCTTGACGCAGATGCGGAGCTACTATCGGGGGCGCTGGAGTTTTCAGAGCATGCAGCCCACGAGGTGATGATTCCGCTCGACCGGCTTGAGGTGGTGAGTGCGCAGCTAAGTGTGGAAGACTTCGAGGAACTTTCCGGCCGCACTGGCTTCTCCCGTTTCCCCGTGCAAGACGATCAGGGGCACCTCATCGGATATGTGCATGTGAAAGACGTCTTGGACGTGCCTGTTTCTCGCCGGAAAGAGCCAATTCCGCGGTGGAAGGTTCGCCCGTTCCCCAAAGTGGGCGCGCATGATGAAGTGGAAGCTGCTCTCAAGAAAATGCAGCAAGCTCGCACGCACATGGCGGTCGTGGTAGGAGATGACGCCGTAGTAGGCAGTACTGAAACAGACAGTGCGGAAAAAGTATCGCGTAGCGCCGAGGGGACATCGCGCAGTCTTGAATCTGTTCAATCCTGGAGCGTTGAATGCGGCTGTACTCAGAGCGGTGATCGAGATCGTGGCGAGAGTACTCAGGGAGCACAGCAACCAGAGGGACGGCAACTGTGCGCTGCGATCGGCGTCATCTTCCTGGAAGACATCGTGGAAGAGCTTGTAGGCGAGGTGCGAGACGCTATGCAGCGTGCTTAGTAAACTTATGCGTTTAGTGCGCTCAGTGCGAGTGTGGGTTTTTATTTCGGGTAGTTTCTGTATGGATAATTCCCCAGTCTTATCGCGGTCAGGCGATGACGGCGATCAATGATGAGCGGATGGAGCTGGGCGAAACGCTGTGTGAAGTTTCACGTCACAGATAATGAGAAAGTGTAGCGTGGACGTTATCAAACCGTTATTATTTTTTCTGGTAACGAAAGCGTGAGCAGACGGAGGCGCTCGGGTGGTAAGCAACGTGAGAGATGGGCGTGCAGCTACTTCGGCGTCTCAGCCGTCGTCAATGCGCGTCAGAATGCGTAAAGTTACCCATGGGTGTCTGGCGAGTGGCCGACACGCTGTGGCCGCTTCCGTGCTGGGGGCGGTAGTCACGTTGCTGGTTATTGCAGGTGTGAGTATTGACCATTCCAGCCATGCTCAAGCTGTGGCGTCCCATAGTGTGCTCTCTAGTTCAGTACTGGAAAAAGATGCTGGCGTGACGCCGCACACCCTCACTGAATCAAAGCACGGGCAAGCCCTCGCTGTGGCGGATGGGCGAGTGGCGGTGGCGCAAGAGCTGGCAAATGATCGGTCAGCGGTATGCACAGGATTCAGTGAAGGGGCTAGCTCGGTAGTAAAGGCATACGTGCCTGAGGATGCGTCCGCCGTCTATAGGCCGATGGCGCAAGGCAGCTACTACATCAGTTCTCCTTTTGGAAATCGACTGCACCCCATCACGCACACATATACGATGCACAGTGGCGTGGATATGGCTGGTCCTGCAGGGACGCCTATCTATGCGGTGGCAGATGGGGTGGTACTCAGCACGACTGAAGCGGGTGCGAATAATGGCATCGTGATTGAGCATCATGTCAATGGACAGGTGTTTACGTCGTGGTATCTGCATTCATACGCGAGCGATATTCGTGTGAACGTTGGCGACGAAGTGAAAGCCGGCCAGGTGATCGCGCTGCGCGGGTCTGCTGGGCAGAGCACGGGTGCTCACCTGCACTTTGAAATGCATCATGGGGCTGGACTCGATACGAGCGCCTCTGAGCCATTGAGCTTTCTTGAAGATTTGGGAGCAATGTGGGTAGGAGAAAGCTGCAAACCCTGAGAGCGAGACTCTGGCCACTTGGTGGTAAGCCGGTAGTGCTGGCACACCGCGGCGGTGGCAATGAAGAGTTAGAAAATTCCCTTGACGCTTTTGAAGCGATGGCGGCAAAGGGCTTTTCTTTCATTGAGACGGATGCGCATGCGACCCGTGATGACGTCGTTGTACTGTTTCATGATCCAGTGCTAGACCGCACGACTGATGGAACCGGAAAGATCGCTCACTATGCGTGGCAGCAGTTGGCTCGCGTCCGAGATCATTCCGGGCATGCTTTAGTGCGTCTTGACGCTGCACTGCGTCGATTTCCTGACGTCGTCTTCAATGTGGATGCCAAATCGTGGCACGTAGTGGAACCTTTAGTACGGACGATTAAAGCGGCGGGAGCGCAGGGGCACGTCTCGCTAGCGTCGTTTAGTGAGCGCCGCTTGCGGGCGTTGCGGAGAATGCTGCCTGGTGTGCGCTCATCGCTTGGCACTGGAGCTATCGCCGCGCTGGTGTGTGCTTCGTGGCTACCATTTCGACTAGCGCGCGCACTAGCGTGTCTCTGCGTGCCAGGCCCCGCTGATGGGGTGGAAGTAGTGCAAGTGCCTATGACGTACATGCGCGTGAAAGTGGTGACTAAGCGATTCGTGCGGCTCAGCCACGCGCTGGGCTTGGCGGTGCACGTATGGACGGTCAATGAGCCGTCTCTGATGCGCCGCATTATTGCTATGGGGGTTGATGGCATCATCACGGACGAGCCGACTGTGGCTGCACAGGTGATTGACCGAGAGTGGGGGAGAAAAGCTAAGGTTAGCTAGCGGGCGGGAGCGCGCTGGCGAGAGAGAAGTGCGCTGGTAATGGGTAGGCTGTCGGCTCCTGGCGAAGAGATGCGGTTGTAGGTTTTGAGGTGGCTGGCTCCGCGCGCTTCTTGAATACCGCTGCGTCACGCCAACTGTACTTCGTTGTGCCACCAAAAATCGCTGCGCGCTTTTTGGTGGCAACTTCGTCGAAAATCAACCTCAAGCATATAGCATATATTGTGTTGGTGGTGGGCTAGTAGTGGTGGGGTTTTGGGTGCTTTGGTTTGCTGGTAGAGGTACTGGTCGGTCATGGTGGGTATGTGAGGTTCGCTGATGCCTCGGTGTGCTTTGAGGAGCTGAGCAATGTGTGACTGTACTGGCCCCTTGTTTTTGGACGGTTATTTGTTCGAATTGGTTTTGGGGGTTGTGATGCGTCCGGATAGTTTGTTGTCTGTGGAGCAGCGTGGGGCGTGTGTTGTATGCCAGGCGGGCAGTGGGGGCGACCTGTGATTTTTGTTTAATTCTTGCTTCGCGTGGTCCCGTGTATGGGACGAAGAGTGATGCGGGTGGTGATGGGAATAAATATCATTCGGATTGTGATTGTGTTCCTGTGCCTGTTAAAGGCCGTTGGGTCGTGGATGATTCGCCTCGCGGGTTTCATTGGGAAGGGCAAGATCCTGGCTATGATTTCGAGACGCTTTACGAGCAGGAGTATAAGCCGTTCTGGCAGGAAAACGACACGATAAAAGACGTACTCAAACGGCGGCGGGCGGCGGCCATTAAGCCATTTGAGAAGAAACGTAGCGTCTCGCACGGTTCTATCGGAGATCAACTTCAGAAGTTAGAAAAATCTGGTGCTCTTTATAAGAAAGAGTGCAAATCTTTGCCTCACGCTTTGACTGGTGACGATATTGTTGGCCGTATTGGGCAACGCGATGTAACAAACGGTAGCTGTGGATCAGCAGCTTATGCCTATGCCGGTAATAGAGCCGGTTTAGACGTCCATGATTTTCGTGGGGGCACGAGCCAACTATTTTTCTCTACGAGTGGGAATACTGGTGCTATATCGAAAATCAAAGGCATTGTGAGTTGGAGCGAGGAAACAAGAAACGAAATAACTAGCGTGACGAAGCTGATATCCAAGATGGAGAAAGGGAAAGAATACATTCTAGGAGTTACTAGGCATGCCGCAATCGTCAGAAAGACTAAAAGCGGGTCTCTCCAGTATCTTGAATTACAGCAAGACGGGGCAGCGAATGGCTGGAAGCGTTTGGACATCCCAACTCTTCTTAACCGTTTCGGAGCGACAGCTGACTCATTTGCAGATTTTGGAGAAGGCTATAGTGGGAGAGTAGATCTTATCAGCGTGGAATCATTGAAAGAAAATAAAGAATTTCTTGATCTTCTTCCATACATCAACACATAGGGAGGTGAGTAAAAGTGCAAGACGGATTCAGGGTATGCAATGAGGGTGAACCCCGTCGAGTTTGGGAAGCCGTTCGGGTAGATAATGAAGGGCGTATAGCCCAAGGCGAGTTTTGGTTTACTTTCGATAAAGAAAAAGTATTCAACTTTTTCTCGGATTATCCGCATGCACTTTCTCTGCCTCAAAAGAAGATTTTTGATGAAGAATACCCATTTTGGAGAGAGTTCTTCGCAAATAAATGAATAACAAAATATCGAGAAGTAAAGCCACCTAGCTGTGCTGGGTGGTTTTCTTTTTGCCCATAGTTTTCCCCATGCCCGCACGGGTGTGGGGTTTATTAATGCCCGCACGGGAAAGGAAAGAGAGAAAAAAATGGCTGATGAAATGCCACAAGTTGAGGTTCAGGAATCTACCGCGAATGCTCCTGCACAGGAAACACCGGCAGATGCTGAGACTGATTGGAAAGCTGAGGCTCGTAAATGGGAAGACCGCGCGAAAGCGAACAGGGACGAAGCCAACGCTTTAAAAGCACAGCTCGCTGAAGCTAGCGATTCTCGTACTGATCTGGAGAAAGCATTGGCTCGGATTGGGAAGCTCGAAGCGAAAAACAGCGAGCTTGAGCACTCGGCGCTTGTCTCTGAGGTTGCACAAGCGAAAGGCGTCAAACCCTCGCTACTGCACGGCGCTACTCGTGCCGAGTTGGAAGCGAACGCTGACGACTTGCTTGCGTGGCAGAGTGAGCAGGCTAAGAAGCCTGCTGCACCATTGTTGGGGCGTCAGCCATCACAAGAACCGAAGAACGCTGCGGAGGCCGAGAATAGGGCTTTCCTGCGGCGTATCACTGGAAAGGAATAACACATGACTGTTATGGATTCTAAAACCCTGAAAGGGTTCCTCCCGCGCAATATTGCTGACGGGATCGTGCAAGACGTGCAAACAACGTCTACAGTAACGAAATTATCTGGCGCGAAACCGATGCGGTTTGGGCAGACAGACATTATCACGTTCACGGGCTTGCCTAAAGCAAATTTCGTGGAAGACGAAATGGCCCGGGTTTGCTTCCTAGGCGTTTGTCTTGTTTTCTATTATTGCTGGTAGTGATTGTTGCTGCCAATATTTGTTCTCAACTTCTTGTGGTGTGTGATAGTCGAGAGCTTGGTGCAAGCTTTTGGCATTTCACCAGTTCACCCATTCAAAGGTGGCGATTTCGACCTCGAGATCATCCGCCCACTGACGTGTGTGGATGATCTCGTTCTTGTACGAGCCGTTCACGTTCTCAGCCAAAGCATTATCATAACTATCGCCCACTGATCCGGTGGATTCAACGATGCCAGCATCAACTAAGTTTTGGTGGTAGGCCACAGATACATCTTGAGACCCGTGGTCGGAATGATGAAAATCAATCCAGTCGTTGACCGGGCGTTCCAGATCGCTTACCCTTCACGCCAGCCAGAGCCATGATCCGCCGAGTCTGCTCACGCCCAATCTCAATATCACGGCGTTTAAGCGCGTGCCACATTTTGTGTACCCCGTAGACCCCATAGTTCTCGGCATGGAACTCGCGAACGATCTTGACAAGTTCCCGATCTCTCACCTGACGAGCCGATGGAGCACGCCTTTTCGCGTCACGGTAGCCACGTGAGGAAAGGAAACCTCCCTCACGCTCCATCTTCAACGTCGCACACATGAACTTGACACTGAAACGATCCCTATGCTGGTCAATGAAGGCGATCATTTCCGACGTTTGGGGTCGAGTTCTGACGCGAAAAACGCCGACGCGGCTTTCAATAACTCGTTCGTGTCACGCAGTTCCCGAACCTCTTGGCGTAGCCGAGCATTCTCAGCCACAAGATCGATCTCATCAACACGATCACGATTTTCGCGCCTAGACTTTTGCAGCCACTAACGCAGCGCGCTCGCACTGACACCATGCTTGGGCGCAATCTGCTCGCACGCGCTCACGATCGAGCATTCCTGAACACTGATCCGATCCTCGACCAAACGAACCGCTCGATCCTTCGCTTCCCGATCAAAAAATCTTCGGCATAACCCAAATTCTTCCATCCACTCAAACGGAAGAAAACCTGGACCATTTCATCAAGCCCTTGCACAACTCGCAGTGGCCTACCCAGACCGCTTCGAGAAATACATCTAAAAACAAAAAGGAGAAATCCGACCCTTACACAAAAAAACCGGACAAGCTCAAGTGCTGCAGATCTTGCATCTCGCGGCCTGGATACTGGATTTTTCGTGATACATAAAATTACGAAAAGTCAAGCAAGCACTCCACGAAATCTGAAACAAATTCGAATCACGACTTTTCTCCACCACGACAAGCAAAAACCAGATTATAAGCAACCAAAAATATCCGCTAACCCTTATATGCTGCACTCTGAAACAGAACACTCAAACCTACAAGCACGCAAGCTACTATGCTAGCGTAAAGGGCATGGATTATAAGCGAGTGCGGCGAACACTACAAGGGTACAACGCTCTTGAAGTGTTCTTCGCCGTACTCGCTATACTGCTCGCTATAAGCATTCCAGCAACGCTTATCATGATTCCGTGTGCTGTACTAGCAGCAGTTATCGCTATAGCTCTCAACGCGGCAAAGCGTCGTTTTGTAGCCCGCTACGCTGCTGCTCTTGCCACATCCCTCAAATGTGCCGCGTCCACGCCCACGTAAAGCTGTGTAGTGGCCGGTGATGCGTGGCCAAGGAGCTGCTGTGTGGCCAAGATATCGTGCGAGCCGCTATAAATTTTCGTCGCGAATCGATGCTGCAGGGCATGCATCCTCACGCCATCCGGCAGTAGCAACGGAAACAGCCTATACGTGAATGGGGAGGAATGTGGGGAATTCGCTTATTATTGACTATCTGTAACAATTGAGCTTTTGGCCTGCTTGAGCGGGAAAATGCTAGTCGGGGTAGCGGGATTTGAACCCACGACCTTCCGCTCCCAAAGCGGACGCGCTACCAAACTGCGCTATACCCCGTGCTGCAACTGCGCTGTGGAATGACTCCCGCAGATTGCGCTGAAGCGAAAATCCCCAGAGCCAATGACACCCCGTTTTCGCAGAGCGAGTGACGGGAATCGAACCCGCGTGACTAGCTTGGAAGGCTAGGACTCTACCATTGAGCTACACTCGCATCGTGGCCGCTCCCGCGTGCCGCCCTTAGAGTCTAGCAAGAATTACAGCAGGCCAAAAATCGCGTTGCCTTGAGGTGAGAGTGCCGTTTGTCATATCGGCGTCTAGCGGTGATATAGCGTTCATTGAGTGACGGAGGAGCATTCCGTTGGAGTGGCTATCGAGGATTGCTGCTATTAGTGTTTATCAGATGACGTGAGAGCGTCGGATGTCGAACTGTGGGCCAGCGTGATAGGGGTAGCGTGTGATTGATAGAGTAGCTGTGCGATGCAACCAATAGGTGTAGCTAGTATGACTGCACGCAACACACGGCACACGCGCAAACGTCAGAAACGCGCACAAACGCAAGGTATGACAGCATAAGAGTGACGTCGCTGCGAGAGGACACGAAAGATGGCGAATCTGGAAGATAACCCGAAGTTACAGGCGCTTGGTTTCCCTGTCTCAAACAAAATTCCTACGCACTGGTACAACCTTGTGGCTGATTTTCCAGAGCCAATGCCTCCATATCTTAATCCGCGTACGCATGAGCCAGTGCAGCCAGCAGATCTGGAGCCACTCTTCCCCAAGAGCCTCATTGAGATGGAGATGAGTCAGGAGCGTTACATTGAAATTCCGCAGCGTGTACGTGAACTCTATGCGAGCTACCGTCCAGCCCCACTTTTACGTGCCCGCAATCTCGAGCGCGAACTTGGCACAGGTGCCCGCGTGTATTTCAAATATGAAGGGAATTCTCCGGCGGGATCGCACAAGCCAAACTCTGCTCTAGCGCAAGCCTACTTCAACGCTCTTGAGGGGACGACGCGATTGACGACGGAAACGGGAGCGGGGCAATGGGGAGCGTCGCTTTCTATGGCCTGCGCACTCCTTGGCCTCACCGCTGAGGTATGGCAAGTGCGCGCATCATACGATGCGAAACCGTACCGGCGTATGCAGATGGAAGTCTATGGGGCTCAATGCCATCCCTCGCCGTCACACCTCACGAAAGCCGGTAGAGCTTTGCTGGAGCGGGATCCTCAGACTTCAGGTTCACTGGGGATGGCGATTTCTGAAGCAGTAGAGAGCGCGGTTGAAGATCCCCATGCCCACTATGCTCTGGGTTCGGTACTGAATCTCGTACTTATTCAACAGTCCGTCATCGGTGAGGAAGCGCTAGTGCAGCTGCGTGACGCCGGAGAGACAGGCGCTCCGGATGTGGTGTTTGGCTGTGCTGGAGGTGGTTCCAATCTGGGTGGACTCGCGGCGTCGTTCATCGGACAAAATCTTCGGGAAGGCACTCGCACTCGCGTGGTGGCATGTGAGCCGGCATCCTGCCCGTCGATGACTCGTGGGGAATACCGCTACGATTATGGCGATACGGCTGGTCTCACCCCGATGATGAAGATGTATACCCTCGGCCATGATTTTGTGCCTGATCCGATTCACGCTGGTGGATTGCGCTATCACGGCATGGCTCCGATGATGTCCCATGCTTATCATCTCGGTTTGATTGATGCGAAAGCATTCGCGCAAGAGGAGACGTTTGCTGCTGGCGTGGAGTTTGCGCGTGCGGAGGGGATTATCCCCGCCCCTGAATCCACCCACGCGATAGCTGGTGCACTGGAGTATCTGCGCGATGGCGGCAATCACAATGGAGAAGTTGTGCTTATAGGGCTCTCTGGAAATGGCGTCTTGGATCTGCCTGCCTATCATCAAGTCCTTGGTGCCGCGTGACGCGCTTGCGTGACATGTAAACTTCTGCGGAACCTGCGTGACGATCTGCAGGCTTTTGAGCAGAGAGGGGCACTTCGCGCCTACCAGTACCGTGGCTGTCTGCGACCGCGAGACGTCCAGCAGCCCGTGTGCCAGTGACGGCGGTCTCGCTGGCCAGCTTCCTTGCCGAACCAGCCTTCTTCAGTCCAAGCGACGATATGCGCCTCGCCGATGCTAATAATGCCGCCGCAACCAGGGCAGAGATACTCTTTTTTCGCGTGCGGAATTTTCTGCACAATGTATTCAAAGTCTCCTGGGCCGATTTCGTAGCTGCGTCCGCCCATGAGGCGATCCGCGGCCAGAGGGCGTACCTCGCGTAGATATTTTTTTGAGCGTCGCATACGCTGCATCTTAGTCTATGTATTGAGGTTGTTGCTCGTCGTCATCACGGGTCATCCAGGGTTCAGGTATCTCCAGGGATCTCTAGCTGCCATGACTTTCCAAGGTTATGACGGCTCTACGGTGAATGCGATTTTAAGCCAGGGCTGCCCCCATATAGAGAATGCTCAGCATCGTCTCAACGATTCCCACAGTGATGAGTAACTGGCGGGCGTTTACTTTTTCTCCGTGCTGCGGGTGGGCAACGCGGCTGAAATAGGCCCAGCGGATCAGAAGAATTCCCCACATGAGTGGCATTCGCCAGTCAAATACTTTGCATGCCCAGGCGATGACTGCGGCTGCTAGTCCCACCCATTGCGCGCTTTTGGCCAATACGGCGTACGCGTGGGAAGAACGTTCACGCACCAACGACTTCACGAAAGGAATTGTGCTCCAGAAATAATAGGTGAGTGCCACCGTGACGGCGACGGCTTTCAGAGCATAAGGAGTCAAGAGAAGGGTGGGGATCACGCCCCAGCGTGGGAGATCTGCGAGTGTAATACTAGCTATTGGGACGATGCCAAGATCGCTGACGACGGAGCCGAACGGGCCATGTATACGCGTTCCAGCGTCCCAGGCTACAAGGCACATCAGGCCAGCCGTTATCACTTCTATGCTGCGGGCAAGTAGCGTGCGGTTGCGGTGGTGGAGTATTGCCCAAAGGGCAAGGGAGACCAGAGGGATGAAAAGAAGTGTCCACGGCACGAGAGCACCGCACAGCCATAAGTTGAGAACCCCTAGTGACGTGCCAATGCTGCCCCACGCAATGACGGGAGGGCGAAATCTCAGTTGTCGCTGGGAGCTGATCCATACGCCTAGGACATAAAAGAGGGCGTAGCTACTTATCCACAGAGCAAAGAGTGGTATGTGCTGCCAGGTGAAACCGCCTCCGACGGCTCCTGACAAAAACGGAACCACCACCATGACCCAGGCGCCTTTTTGGTTTGGAAGCCAGCGGATTCCACGCCTGTGCTGAGCCGCAGGAGAAGACTGTGCACGCATACTTTGATCCTAGCGAATCTCGAAATCTTGAAAAAGTTGCGCGGCCTGCCCGCAGGCGTGTATCGCCGTCACTAATGGGGCTTATGACGAGAATTAAGAGGCATCTGAATCGACACGTGAGCAATACCACCTGTCCGTTTTACATAGCATTTTTGTGCAGCTGCGTCTGCGTGGCGGCATTCATACGGTGACGTGTGAATGCCGAGCCGTGCATGACGGAACGGATTGTGCTGTGCGGCGTAACGCTCATGTGATGAAGTGACGTCACATTACGGACTGTGCCGTGACGGCGTGTGCATCACGGAGTTAATCTTAGGAGTGCAAGGAAGTGCAAGAACGCGGAAGTACAGGAGAGCTCAGGGGAGGCTCGGCTGTGAGGTTCAGCTAGTTTGCGTATGCGTTTCGGGGGCTTTTGAGGTATGCGGGTAGTCTGAGAGAGATGAATACGCACAAGCAACATACCCACGATCTTGAACGGCGCCTCACGAGCGCACAGGTTTCTATGATTGGGCTTGCCGGCGCCCTTGGTACGGGCTTATTTCTCGGTTCTGGCTCTACGATTGCTTTTGGCGGACCGGGGACGATTGTTTCCTATCTGCTCGCTGGCATGCTCGCACTCATTGTGGTGTGGGAGATGGCGGAGATGGTGTCTGTGCATCCAGTGCCAGGGGGATTTGGTGCGGTAGCGGGCGCGTATATGGGGCCGTGGTGCGGTTTTGTGGTGCGGTGGAATTTAGTTGCCACGTTCGTGATTGCTATTGGCGCTGAAGTGACGGCGGCGGGCACGTATCTGCAGCACTGGTTTGTCGATATGCCACTGTGGATAGGGACGGTGGCATGTGCCGTCCTTATCTTTGCGCTCAATCTGCTTACGGTACGGTTGTATGGAACGTCTGAATACTGGTTTTCCATGATTAAAGTGACGGCGATCGTGGTATTTATCGTGCTCGGTTTGAGTTTGATTTTCTTCGGCTGGCCTTCTCCGCATCCTCCCACAGGTTTTGCCAACCTCACGGCGCATGGGGGCTTTGCTCCCAACGGTATTGGTGGCATCTTGATCGCCGCTTGCATATCAGTGTTTAGCTTTGGCGGGTTGGAGACAGTGGCCGTGACGGCAGCTGAGGCTGAGCATCCTGAGCGTGACGTGCCGAAAGCGGCTCGAAATATGATTGCTCGGCTGCTGCTATTTTATGTGCTTGCCATTGCTGTGGTTGTCACTCTGCAGCCGTGGGACGTCACGGTTAATTCTGGTTCTGAGGTGACGGCTTCTCCATTTGTGCGTGTGATGGACTTAGTTGGGATTCCTGCAGCTGGGCATATTATGAACGCCATTTTGATTGTGGCGGCTCTTTCGGCGGCAAACGGATGCCTCTACACTGCTTCGCGCATGATCCACTCTCTTGCTCTTGACGGTTTGGCGCCACGCGTAGCGGGGGAAACGTCCGGTAACGGCACTCCTCGGGTTGCGATTGCGATGGCGGCGATAGGTGTGGTTATTACGGCGGCGCTCGCGATTTTTACTCCCACGACGGCATTCTTCTATCTATCGGGATGCGCCACGATTGGCACTCTCGTCGGGTGGGTTTTTATCTCTATGACGCACCTAGCGTTTCGCAAGCGGCGCGCCAGCTATGAGGCTCGTACAGGGCGGTCGTTGCCAGCCGCTCCGGCTCAGCTGTGGGGAGCGCCGGTGACGTCGTGGATCGTGATCGTTGCTGCGATTGCAATCTATATAGCCTTGGCTGTGCCCATGCCGGAGATTTGGATTGCTGGCATCCCGTATCTGGCCGTGCTTTTTGGTGCATATGCGCTGGTGAAGAAAGTTCGTGGGGTTCCGCGCCAGCAGTCGCTGATTTTAGACTGAACTGCGCGCAGCGCCCTTCGCTAGCAGCGCCTTTTGCTCACGATGCTCTCGCGTCTCTCTGCAGATTCGCCAGATCCAGTGACCTCACGAGTGGTGCGTGCAACGCGGCGTCTCCCATCTAAGTGTGAAGTGGACTGTGGATTGAAGTGGTGCACGGATGGATGTATGAGCTGACGCAGTTTTGCCAGCAGTCTGTTTACTGTGCCAGCAGTCTGTTTACTGGTTGTTGGCAGGACCGCTGTTGTCTACTGGCAGTCTGCTACTAGCCGTTTAGTAGCCGTGAGTGAGCGTGACGGCGTTCGGCGGGGTCTGGCCTTTATACAGAGCGTGCGCGTTGGAGATGAAATCGGCAATTACGTCAGAGAAGAATGTGTATCCCGAAACGTGTGGCGTGAGTGTGACGGCAGGGTGATGCCAGCGCCAGTCATCAGCTGGAAGTGGCTCCGTTTCAAAGACGTCGAGAATAGCATGTGAGACAGCTCCACTTTCTAGTGCGGAGCGTAGCGCCACAGAATCGAGGGTGGAGCCGCGGCCGACGTTCACCACGATTGCTGAGTGCAGTGCATTGAGTACCTGGGCATTGATGGCATTCTTACTCTGCGGAGTGTCAGGCAGCACGACTACGAGGATATCGGCATCAGTGAGGTAACGTCCGCTCGTTAATGGAGCGACGGCGTCAAACTCTGGTTTGTCACGCCCAGAGAGGGAAAGCCCTCGCACCAGCGGTTCCCTACTCTGCAAAGTAGCTGCACGACTGTGGCGCGAGGTGCCGCCGGTATGCGATTGATCTCCTAATCGTCCTTCTAAAAAGGGGCGTAGGCGCTGCGCTATGGTGGCGCCGATACGGCCAGTGCCAATGACGGTGAGTTTTCGTCCGAGCGCCGTGGGGTTGCGACGTCGGCGGTATTCGCCTGCATCTTGAAAGAGCCGATACTCTGGCAGTCCTACGATGTGGCTGAGAATAGCTGCTACGCAAAACTCAGCGATGCGCTCGGGCATGGTACCCACGGTGTTTGTGAGTAATACCTGCTGCGATGTGAGCTCTTCTTGCATCGGGAGGAACTGGTTGACGCCGTCAGAAGCGCTGTGAAACCAGCGGATAGTGGGGTATACAGAAGGGTGAGGGGCTTGGAAGCCGAGCCAGGAATCAGCCCATTGGTAGTCCTCTGGCGTGGCAGAGTCATCTGCTCTCAAACGAACGCTCATAGGGATATTTGCTTCGGCTAGAGCAGTGGTAAGAGCAGGTATCATCTCTGCGAAGAATGCTTCGGTAATAAGTAAATGTTGTGGTTTCATAGCGACCTTCCTCCATGCCAGAGTACCACTGGCGCGTTGGCGCTATCGGCCAAACTAATGTATCGGTGTTCCGGTGAGTGATGAGATAATGGCCAAGAGTGCTTGCCATCGTGGCGGATGCCGCGTGCCATGCGCACGCTCTCAGAACTCTCCGGAGGGGCAGCATGAGAACAGGGGGCAGTGTGAGAAAAACGATGGCTGACTGCATCGAGGATAGCATGTAGGTGGTATGCAGGATACATGTAGGCAAATTCATGCAGTGGGAATAGGAGAATAGCTCAGCTATTGCGTATGATTGAGCAGTGTGTGCGCAAGCGCGGGCAGGCCAAGCGGCGAGTGCTGTGTGAGCGCGATGAAAGTACAGAATCTAGAGTGGAGAAATCTCAGTGAAGAATTCCGCACAGTTTACCAGCGAGACGCACGCGATTCTCTCGATCGCCGTCTCCGCTGAAGAATTTTCCCCCGCCTATAATAAGGCTGCAAAAGCGCTTGCAAAACAGGTGAATATCCCTGGTTTCCGTCCTGGCAAAGCGCCGCGGCGGGTACTGGAAGCGCAAATTGGCAAGGGCTATATTATCGAGCAGGCAATTAACGATTCGCTCGATACCTACTATCAGAATGCTGCCGAAGAACTCGGCGTCAGCCCTATGAGCCGTCCAGAAGTAGAGATCTCCCAAGTGCCGGAGATGAAAGGCAAAGGCGACACCACCGAACTGCGGTTCACGATTGAAGCAGACGTGCGACCGGAGATCTCTCTCCCCAATCCTGCAGACGTGACGATTGAGGTGGCTAGCGCAGAGGTCACGGATGCTGATGTGGAGGAAGAGCTCACGAAATTGCGTGAGCGTTTCGCCACGCTCACGGATGTAGACCGAGCGGCAGACAAAGGCGATTACGTCAATATTGATTTGGTGGCCACGATCGGCGATGAAAACGTGGATGATGTGAGTGGTGTCTCCTACAAGATCGGCGATTCCACTATGCTTGAGGGGCAAGATGAGGCGTTGATCGGTGCCCAAGCTGGTGACGACGTCACGTTCACGAGCACACTTCAGGGCGGCGAGCACGAGGGCGAAGAAGCAGAAGTGACGATCACTGTGCACTCAGTGAAAGAGAGCACTCTGCCAGAGGCGGACGATGAGTTCGCTCAGCTCGCTTCAGAATTCGATTCGATTGGTGAACTCCGTGACGATCTGAAGAAAACGGTGGAGCAAAACAAGAAGCAAGAACAGCTGATGGGTGCGGAGCAGAAGCTAATCGACGCCCTGATGGAGGCTGCAAATGTGCCGCTGCCGCAAGCCGTGATTGAAGAAGAGATCGCCACGCACCTGGGCAATGAAGGCTTGGAATCGGGGGACCAACACGCTGAAGAGATCCGCCCAGATGTGGAAAAAGGGCTGAAGATGCAGCTGCTTCTCGATGAGTATGCGCTCGCGTACGGCGTGAAGACAGACCAGAATGAGCTGATACAGTTCCTGTTCCAGCAGGCACAGATGTATGGAATGGATCCCAACCAGTTTATACAGACGGCTGTCCAAGCTGGCCAGCTTGGAGCATTTACGGCAGAGCTCGCCCGCAACAAAGCCGTCATCGCGGCGATGCGCCTGGCCAATGTGGTAGATGCCGATGGCAATAAGGTGGATGTGGCTGCAGTGCTGGGTGCCGCTCCAGACGATGAACTCACCCCTGAGTACGGCAAAGCTCCGACTCGTACGATTACGCCAAAGGCGGAGACATCCGCCGAGTCAGCTGACGAAGAATCGGCAGCAGAGCCTGAGGATGCTGCAACTGAGCAGCAAGAGGTGACGGCGTCACACGCTGATACATCCGACGATGCTCCGAGCGCTCCGGCTAAGAGTGCCAAGAAAGCACAGTGGGTAGCTTACCGCGTCGCCACTGGCGAGCTCGATGAAGCAGCCGCAACGGCGCTCACGAAAGATGAGCTCATCAACTTTGGTGCCTGAGCTATAAAGCTGCCGAATGCACAGCTCTCGCGTTGAGAAGTGAAAGGGTTTCTGGGCTAATTGAGAAGTTAGCTTGGGAACCCTTTGCTGTTGCTGCGCGGCGAGCGAGGTAGAGCGGTGGCAGGGGAGATAGATGAGGCTGGATAGGTAGAGCGTGCGCCGTGAGCGAAAGAGCGAGTTTCGGCGGCATATTTTTATAGTGCCAACCGCTAGGCTAAGTACGTATCAATCTTGAGGCCGTGAAGCTACCTTGAAGTGGGACTATGTTTGGCGGCTCAGCTATCGAAAGGAGTGCGCGTGTCGCACGTACCGACGCTCGCTGGAGACGGGGCACTGGGCTCGCATCTTGGCGATTCGATCTACAACAGGTTGCTCAAAGAACGCATTATTTGGCTTGGCGATCAAGTGACTGACGAAACGGCCAACATGGTGTGTGCTCAGCTCTTGCTGCTCTCCGCTGAAGATCCAGATAAAGACATCTACTTGTACATCAATTCTCCTGGCGGCTCAGTGACGGCGGGCATGGCTATCTTTGACACGATGGAGTACGTGAAGCCAGATGTAGCCACCGTTGGTATGGGTCTGGCAGCTTCGATGGGGCAGTTTTTGCTCAGCGCTGGCGCTAAAGGAAAGCGGTATATCACGCCACACACTCGGGTGCTCATGCATCAGCCGCTCGGTGGTGCAGGTGGCACAGCTACGGATATCCGCATCAATGCCGATCTCATCTTGAAGATGAAGCAAGAGCTCTCGGAGCTCAATGCTGAGCACACAGGGCACAGCGTGGAAGAAATTCTCAAGGATTCGGATCGCGATCATTGGTTCAATGCGAAAGAGGCTGTGGAATACGGCTTTGCAGACCACATTATTACGAATGCGTCATCGGTGATTGGCGGAGGCGGCGTCGGTGATGATGGTGCGGTCAGTAACGACAGCGAAAACTGAGAGGAGTGTGGAAATGATGAACCGCAATGGCCTGATGATGCCAGGTGCTATGGCTCCGCAGATGCCACAAGCGCGATATATTTTGCCAAATTTCGAGGAGCGCACGCCCTACGGCTATAAGCGGCAAGATCCGTATGCAAAGCTTTTTGAAGATCGCATTGTCTTTCTCGGAGTGCAAGTGGACGATGCTTCTGCAGACGACGTCATGGCTCAGCTGCTGGTGCTGGAATCGATTGATCCCGAAGCTCCGATTACTATGTATATCAACTCTCCTGGGGGGAGTTTTACGGCGCTCACTGCTATCTACGACACGATGATGTATATCAAGCCGCAGATTCAGACGGTGTGTCTGGGGCAGGCTGCCTCTGCTGCAGCCGTATTGCTCGCAGCTGGAACTCCTGGGCGCCGGTTGGCATTGCCAAATGCGCGGATTCTCATTCACGAGCCAGCGATGGAGGGCATGCAGGGGCAGGCGTCAGATATTGCTATTGTGGCTGATGAGATTGACCGCATGAACAAGTGGCTCATCGATACGATTGCACAGCATTCGGGGCAAGATCCGCAGCAGGTGGCCAAAGATATCTCACGCGATAAGATTCTCACGGCTGAGCAGGCGAAAGAGTATGGTTTGGTCGATCAGGTACTCGTTTCGCGCAAGGATGCTACTGCAGCGGCTCAGCAGTAGTTTAGCTGGTGAGTGCTGGATGGCAAATGCTAATAGTCAGTGAAGGATCGCAGCAGTGCGATGACTATATGATGATTCGTGGGGTGTGGCGCGCGTCTGCTGCGCTGCATCCCACGCGCGTAGCCGGGGGCTAAATTGCTGACGGCGTAACTGATCCGAATCGTGAACCTGCGATGATCTTACATGGATTATCCTGTGGTGATCCTGCGCGCGAAAAATCTGAGGCAATCCACGCTCTGAAGTAATCCCAAGGGGCGCTGCGATCCGGCATCATCTCAGCGTGCCCAGTGGCGTTTGGTGGCGCGATGGTGTGGAATAGTGGCGGAACTGTTTGGAGGAAGGTGCGTCATGCCCACTGCTGATGCTGCAGATATTTTGAAATGCTCATTTTGCCAGAAGAGCCAACGCCAGGTGCGAAAGCTCATCACTGGATCGGGCGTCTACATCTGCAATGAGTGCATTGATTTATGCAACGAAATCATCGCTGAGGAGCTTGGCCATGAAGCTGAGCAGAAGGCAGAAAAAGCGAAGCTGCCGAAGCCGCAGGAGATCTATGATTTTCTCGATGAGTACGTGATTGGGCAAGAGGGGGCAAAACGCACTCTTGCCGTCGCCGTCTACAATCACTACAAGCGTATCCGCGCTGCCGAGAAAATACGGGCGGTGCAGAGTGCTCAGAAGATAAAGAGTGGGCGTTCTAAAAATTCTCCAGAGACGGCGGATGCGGGCGGTGAAGAGCTGGTAGAAATTGGTAAATCTAATATCCTGCTCATGGGGCCAACGGGAACGGGCAAAACGTATCTCGCACAGAGTCTGGCTCGGATGCTCAACGTGCCTTTCGCAATTGTGGATGCCACGGCTCTCACGGAAGCTGGCTATGTGGGTGAAGATGTAGAGAATATCTTGTTGAAGCTTTTACAAGCAGCCGATGGCGATGTAGCTCGTGCCGAGCACGGCATCATTTATATTGATGAAATTGATAAAATCTCACGTAAATCTGAAAATCCATCGATCACTCGTGACGTCTCCGGCGAAGGCGTGCAGCAGGCGCTGCTAAAAATTATCGAGGGCACGACGGCTTCTATTCAGCCCCAAGGTGGACGTAAGAATTCCGGCCAGCACGATTCCATTCAGATTAATACGGCGGACGTGCTTTTTATCGCGGCGGGCGCCTTCGCTGGCATGGAAGAGATCGTGGCAAACCGTGCTGGACGGCGCGGTATTGGGTTCGGTGCGACGTTACACAGCGCCGATCATGAGGGAGAACTGTTCCATGAAGTGACGCCCGATGATTTGCACAAGTTTGGACTCATCCCTGAATTGGTGGGAAGACTGCCAATCATTGCTACAGTGGACGGACTCACGCAGCACGATTTGGTGGATATTCTAGTAAAGCCTAAGAATGCTCTGATTAAGCAATATCAAAAGATGTTTGAGCTTGACGGCGTGAAGCTCGAATTTACGCAAGAGGCGTTGGAAGCGATTGCCACTCAAGCTATGGAACGTGGTACTGGCGCTCGCGGGTTGCGCTCTATCTTAGAAAATTTGCTGCGCGAGCTGATGTTTGAGATTCCATCACGCGATGATGTACAGGCGGTGGTCATTGATGCTGCTGCCGTGACGGGCGCAGCTGAACCAAAATTAATGCTGGCAGCAGAACCAGCTAAAATGGCGTAGCATGTGCCTGAGATGACGGCAAGTGCAGAGCAGATATAGGGCGGTAGACAGGACGCGGGGCAGAAGAACAGGAGCGTATAGCGCTAGCAGAAGCAGAGCAATGAGCGGCACAAGGGCAGTTCAGACATCACGTAGTATCATCTATGCCGTATTGCGCAGTGAAAGAGGGGAGTGACGTGCGATGAAAATAGTAGACGAAACCCGCGCGGAGCTGAATCGCTATCGACAAGCAATCGATACGTGTGATGCGGAATTGGTGCGGATATTAGCGCAACGTTTCGCCATTACTGAGCGCGTGAGCCAACTGAAAGCGCGCGCTGGATGGCCTGCCGTCGATGAGCAACGAGAAGCTGAGCAAGCTCAGCGGATTGATGATCTCGCTCAAGAGCAGGGACTCGATCCAGAGATTGCACTTACGGTGTGGCGTACTGTGGTGGATCTCGTGGTGCAGCGCCATCAAGAAAGCTGAGCAGAGAAAATCGACAGTGATGCCGCCAAAAAGAAGCTACAGACGTAGCAATTATTAGCAAAGGCATGCTGAGATTTAGTGGCTCGATTAGCTCTATACAACTGGACACAAAGGCCACGTACTTTCGCTCTACGAGCGTTGAAAAGACCGAGCTGCTAGCACAAGAATGATCCGCAGCCCTCACTCACCGTAGATTTTATCGATCACAGCTGTGAAATCTTCAAGTACCTTAGCCCGCTTCACTTTCAACGACGGGGTGAGATACCCATTATCGATAGTGAAATCAGTATTCAGCAGCTCGAATTTGCGAATCGATTCTGCCCGAGAGACGTGCTCATTTGTGCGCTTGACTGCGCGGTCAATAGCGGCAATAACTTGTGGATCCTTCACTGCTTCCGTCACGCTCATGGGCGGCAAATCGTGGTTCTCAAGCCAACGTGGAAGAGATTCGGCATCAAGAGTGATAATAGCTGCCACAAAGGGCTTTTTGTCTCCCACTACCACGACCTGCGAAATGAGCGGATGCCCACGCAGCCGATCCTCTAGCTGTGCGGGCGCCACGTTCTTGCCGCCCGCCGTCACGATCAGCTCTTTCTTGCGTCCCGTGATCCAGATGAAATCGTCTTCATCCACGCGGCCCATATCGCCAGTGCGGAACCATCCATCAGGGGTGAATGCCTCTGCGGTGGCTTTTTTGTTATTTCGGTATCCTCGGAACACGTGATCCCCACGAACCAGAAGTTCGCCGTCTTCATCTGCTTTCACGTAGCATCCAGGATAAGCTACCCCCACAGATCCAATTCGCATGGAATCTGGAGTATTGACGCAGGTCGGAGCGCTAGTCTCAGTGAGACCATAGCCCTCATAGACGGGCATACCGATACCGCGGAAAAAGCTGCCGAGCCGCTCGCCGAGGGGGGCGCCGCCCGAGATGGATGCACGCAATTTGCCGCCGGTAATCTCCTTGAGCTTTGAATAAACGAGGCGCTCTCCGAGGGCGTGCTGCGCGATGAGTTTTTTGCTTGGCCCCTCTGGGGTGTCGAGCGCCCGCGAATACTTGATCGCCACTTTGGCGAATGTGCGGAACGTCCGCAGTGCTATTCCTTTGCCTGCCTTGGCGTCGGCAGCGTTGTAAATTTTCTCAAAGACTCGTGGCACGGCCAGGATGAATGTCGGCTTAAAGCTCTGCATATCAGCCACGAGATTTTTAGTATCGGGCGAATGCCCGATCACTCTTCCGGCGTAGAGCATCACGAGATTGATGAATCTGGCGAAGACGTGTGCCATGGGCAAGAACAGCAGTGTGCGGGATCCTTTTCCGGCGATAATCTTCATGAGTTCATCGTCGGTCGGGCCATTCATGACGACGTGCAAAATGTTGCGGTGCGTCAGTTCTGCGCCTTTGGGCTGGCCAGTCGTGCCGGACGTGTAAATGATTGTCCAAAGATCATCAGCTTTCATCGTGTCAATGCGAGCGTCTATCTCAGCGTCAAGAGAGGGATTGCCGCCGGCAATAATTTTTTCTTCTGCGTCATCGCTGAGCACCCAGATCTGCTCAAACTTGTTGCGCTTTTTCAGTATTGGTTCCAGCACTGAAGCGATCTGCATATTTTCGGCCACTACTGCGCGAATCTGAGCATCCTGAATAATCCATTCCGCCTGACTCGTAGAGTCCGTTTCATAGATCGGCACTGCCAGGCCACCGGCAAATTGGATAGCGAGATCGAAGAGTGCCCACTGATAGCTGGTGTGCGCCATAATCCCTATGGCATCTCCAGGCTGCAATCCCCATGCGATCAAGCCGCGAGCCACTGCCCGAATTTCGCTGATGAGCTGCGTCCACGAAACATCCGCCCAGGCGCCAGAGAAATCTAATTTCCGCTGCATGGCAGTGCGCCGTGGAGTCTGTTCGCCAAGACGGCGAATGAGAGCGGGGACCGAGAGATCGTCGGGTACGCTCACTTTTCCTGGACGGAAAGCCACTCCGTCTTCATTGAGAAATTCACTCATCATGTTCTCCTATTTTTTGCGTGGGCACGCTGGCTTCAACTCATAATCAGTGACGACGGGGGCTGAGACGTCGCCCGCTATCACCGTGAATGTACCGCTAATGTGTGACGTCGCTGCAAGATCCTGTGCCACAGCTTGCGTGGCCTGTACATCTGCTTGCGGCACTGTGAGCGTGGCATAAACGTACTCGCTGCGCTGAGCCACCTTTTGTTCAGTTTTTACTTTTCGCAAGGCAATGAGTGCCGCTGAAGCTGCGTGCAGCAAAGCAGGGTCGCCGCCAGCATCCAAATCGCTAGCTACTGGCCAGTGGGCGCGATGGACGGATCCAGTTCGATACCAACTCCAGACTTCTTCAGTGGCGTATGGCAGTACCGGAGCCAGCAGCCGCACGAACGTGTCGATGACAATATCGAGGGTAGTGCGGGCAGATTGTACTTTCTGTTTGCCGTCTTCCTGTGCTGCCAGCGTCCCATCTCGATCATATGCTCGCTCTTTCACCAGTTCGAGATAGTCGTCGCAGAACGTCCAAAAGAGCGTCTCAGTGAGTTCGAGCGCACGGGTGTGATCGTAGTTTTCTAACGCGTCAGTTGCTTGCTCTACCACGTGTGCTAGCGCAGCCAGCATAGAGCGATCAAGCGGTTCGGTGACGGCGGCGATATCCATGTTCATGGGTGCGCCCTCGCCGGCAGTCTGCATAGCGAATTTAGAGGCGTTGAGCACTTTCATGGCCAAGCGACGTCCAATTTTCATCTGCTGCTCGTCAAAAGCTGCATCCGTGCCGAGGCGGGCAGAAGCTGCCCAATACCGCACAGCATCCGATCCGTGCTTTTCCAGCAAAGCCATAGGCGTGACGACGTTTCCTTTGGATTTGCTCATCTTTTTGTGGTCGGGATCGAGGATCCAGCCTGAGATGGCAGCGTGTTTCCACGGGATTTCTCCAAATTCGAGATGAGCCCGCACCATTGTGGAAAAGAGCCAGGTGCGAATGATGTCTTGCCCTTGTGGACGCACATCCATCGGATAAACGTTCTTGAAGAGTTCGTCATCCGTGAGCCAGCCGCCTGCAATCTGCGGAGTGAGAGAGCTGGTAGCCCAAGTGTCGAGAATATCTACCTCGCCTTGGAATCCACCTGGGACGCCGCGTTGATCCTCGGTGTAGCCTGGAGGGCAATCAGAGCTGGGATCTACGGGAAGCTGATCGATGTTCGGGGTCAAAACGGCGTCATAATCCACGTCTCCCGCTTCTGTGATCTTGTACCACACTGGCAGCGGTACCCCGAAGAAACGCTGGCGCGAGACGAGCCAATCAGTGTTGAGCCCATTCACCCAGTTTTCGTAGCGTACACGCATAAAATCTGGGTGGAAAGCGAGTTCATTGCCACGGTTCACGAGGTTCTCGCGCAATTCTTTCCCGTTGGCTTCTACGTGAGGTGTGCCGCCATTGCGGATATACCACTGCCGACTCATCACGATTTCGAGCGGCTTATCGCCTTTCTCGAAAAAGTTGGTCTTACGCATGGTGGGTTGCTTCTCGCCGATCATTTCGCCAGAAGCCTGGAGTGCTTCCACTAGCACTTTTCTGGCAGAGAAAGTAGTCTTTCCAGCCATCTGTTCGTACATTGATCGCCCTTGCTCGCTCGTGATCCACTCGGGAATCTCAGCGATGAGGCGTCCATCTTTGCGCAAGACGTTGCGCAGTGGAAGATTGAGATCACGCCACCACTGTACATCGGTGACGTCGCCGAACGTACAGCACATTGCGATGCCAGCACCCTTATCCATCTCGGCGAGCGGGTGAGACACGACTGGCACCTCGACGTCAAAAATCGGGGTGCGCACTGTAGTGCCGAAGAGTGCCTGATAGCGCTGATCATCGGGGTGTGCAATCAATGCACAGCAGGCAGGTAGCAGCTCTGGCCTGGTCGTTTCGATAACGACGTCGTCACCGCCGTCACTGCGATGGAAAGCTAGAGCGTGATAGTCACCAGGGTAGTCGCGAGCTTCAAGCTCCGCCTGGGCTACGGCAGTCTGGAACGTCACGTCCCACAGCCCAGGAGCCTGACTCTGGTAGGCCTCGCCTCGCTCCAGATTCTTCAGAAACGCCGCCTGCGCCACTTTCTGGGCTTTGGCGCCGATCGTCTGATAATTCTGTTTCCAATCCACAGAGAGACCGAGATAGCGCCAGAGCTGCTCAAACTGCTTTTCATCTTCTTGAGTGAGTTTCCAACACAGCTCAATAAAGTTGCGCCGCGAAATTGGCTGTTGATCGGCATACTTAATGCTCTTGCCGTCTCCGCCGTCGTGTGGCGGTACGAAATCGGGATCATAAGGCAGGGATGGATCGCAGCGCACGCCATAGTAATTCTGCACGCGACGCTCAGTGGGCAAGCCATTGTCGTCCCAGCCCATGGGATAAAACACATTTTTCCCGCGCATACGCTGGTAGCGGGCAATCACATCGGTGTGAGTGTAGCTGAAAACGTGGCCAACATGCAGGGAGCCAGAGACTGTGGGAGGGGGAGTGTCGATAGAGTAAACGGCCTCACGCGACGTCTCAGTATTGAAATGGTAGAGATCCTCCTCGCGCCACCGCGCGCCCCAGCGGTCTTCAAGTCCCTCAAGAGCTGCCTTTTCCGGAACCTTGGTGTGATCAAGCAATGCGGAATTATCAAATTGTGCCATGAAATCATTGTCCCATATTTGACTGCGAGTGCGTTCATTGCCCACTGTGAGATCTGGCGCTTGCGGGTAGGGGAAATTGCGTTCAAAATGTAGATAGAATTTTAGCTATAATTTTGACTATAGTGATAGTTGAAAGTGTTTATTGGAAAGTACTAAAGGGGTAGTAATGAGTACATTGACTTTGGGACTTGCAGAGGCAAAAAATAACTTTTCAAAAGTGGCCAGCGAAGTGCATCGATCCGGTCGCTCGGTCACAGTATTAAAAAACAACAAACCGTGGGTGCTCATTTCTCCTGTTCAAAGTTCAGGGGAAAACGAAAGTGCTGTGAGTGTGGCTGTGGATTTCATGGATGAATACGGAAAGTCTTTGAAGAGCTGGCGAAATGATGAGCAGGAGAAATGAATAGCGGGCTCTAACGCTGAATGAGTAGAGGCAATACATCAGGCGGCGCTCGAACGATTTGGAGGATTGCCCGGTGTGCGAGATGCCAGCTTATTAGATTCTGCAGTACAACAGCCATTTCAAGAATTTGCTGGGGAACATCTGTACTCCAGCGCTGCGGAAAAAGCTGCCCGCTACGCTTATGGATTAGCGAAAAACCATCCTTTTGCTGATGGAAATAAGCGTGTGGCAGCTGCGGTGCTTGGCACTTTTCTGTGAGGATTAATGGGTATCGCTTTAAGCCGCGTGCGCGCGAATTCTTAGCCATCATGCTAGGTGTGACCGATGGGTCAGTGTCTTACGAGGAACTTGTCGAGTGCGCGCGAAAGGAGATTGAGAACGACATGTGAAGGCGTTATTCGTCTGCGAGCTCGCGGTCGCGCGCTATACAGGCGCGAACGGCTGCCACAGTGGCAGTGCTGAAGCCGGATTGTTCAGCGGCGATTAATCCGGCAATAGTGGTGCCTCCTGGAGAGGTGACGGTGTCGATTAAGGCTTGTGGGCGTACGCCGTGATCGAGAGCGTCGAGCGCAAGCTGTGCTGCTCCGAGCACTCCTTGCGCTGCACAGCGCAAGGAATCGACTTTGCTCACGCCGTCGGCCAGGGCGCCGCGAGAGAGTGAATCGATGTATTGAAACGTCCATGCGGGAGCGGAGCCGGCAATGGCGGTAAAGGCTGAGAATTGGCTCTCGGGAAGTTCTATTACGGCGCCGACGGCGCTAAAGAGCTGCTCCACAGCGGCGAATTGTGCATCTGAGACAGACTGAGAACGGCTGAGAGCCGTCATCCCCATCCTGATTCGGGCAGCCACGTTTGGCATTGCCCGTACGATTGCCTGATCGCTGTGCAGATGCGAAGCGATGGTATCAATAGGAATGCCTGCGGCAATAGAGATGATAATGCTGCCAGCATCGTGAGCTGCATCCTTAATTTCGTCAAGAACAATTCCGAGGGTGCAGGGCTTGACGGCGAGTACCACGACCCCCGCCCCGACGGCAGAGATCACGTCGGTATTAGTGTGGTGGAAATGCGCCCCTAAAGCAGTTGCTTGAGCGCGCCCTGCATCGGCGTCACGGCGTGAAAAAACGATCTGATCGGCGGGCACCAGTTCGCTTGCGAGGACCCCATCTATGATGGCTTCTCCCATTGATCCTGCACCGATAAAACCGATCATCGCGTTCTCTTTTCTGTATGTTCTGCCTAGTGCTTTCTGTGCATTCTGCCTATTGCTGCCAGTGCTGATACGCCGTTGCCCGTGAGCTCTGTGCTTTTCTCTGCCCGTTCTGCTCGCCCTCTGCCCCTGCTGCGACGCTTCTGAGTCTTTGCGCCAGCTTTATGTGCTGCGTCCCGCATAGACATTGTGCCTCAGCGTGGCGTAGTGTGCCAGTGCCGCTGTGCTATCGCGCGGCCTCGCTCTGAGCTGCTGCTTTTTCTTCTTCGCGCTCCTGCATCCGGCGGTAGATCACGGAGATGAGTGCGCCGGAGAGATTGTGCCAGATGGAGAAGATAGCGCCAGGTAGTGCGGCAGTTGGCGAGAAATACTTGCTGGCGAGGCCGGCAGCCAGACCGGAATTTTGCATGCCCACCTCAACCGACACCGTGCGAGCGACGCGATTGCTGGTGCGGCAGAGCTTGGAGAAAGCAAAGCCAACGGCATATCCCAATACGTTGTGCAGTATGACGGCGATCAACACCAGCGCGCCAGCTTTGACGATTTGATCGTGTGACGGCGCTACAACTGCCGCAACCACGCAGGAAATGCCAATTGTGGAGACCCACGGCAGTGCTGGCAGGATTTTATCGACAACTGTGGGGACGAGGATGCGGATAAGCAGCCCAGCTATCACGGGCACGAGCACGATTTTGACGATTGAGAGCGCCATGTTTCCGCCATCGACGGGCATGTATGTGCCGGCGAGCCAGGCCGTGAGCAGTGGGGTGAGCAACGGGGCGAGCAGTGTAGAGATTGACGTCATTGTCACGGAGAGAGCCACATCTGCTTTGGCGAGATAGGAAATCACATTGGAGCTGGTGCCCCCTGGAGCACACCCGACGAGGATGACGCCGGCTGCGAGTTCGGGTGGAAGTTGAAGTGCCCAGGCGATGAGCACAGCCAGACTTGGCATCACGAGATACTGGGCGACGACTCCGATAAGAATAGGCAGCGGGCGGGTAAAGACCAGCTTGAAGTCAGGTAGCGTGAGGGTGAGTCCCATGCCAAACATAATGATGCCGAGGAAGATATTGACGTGTGGAGTCAATACTCCAGCGGTGCTCGGGGAGAAAAATCCCCACAGTGCTGTGATGATAATGAGGATTGGGAAAATCGTGACGGCGTTCAGGGCGTTGCGATCCTCTGCGGAGCGTGCAGCTGGAGCTGTGCTTGTAGCTGTATGTATGTCTGTGTCTTCTGAGTGCTTCTTCATACTCGCATTTAACGTTCAAAGAGCCGCCATTGCTCGCCATTTCATATTGCGGACACTTTTCCCGAATAGTGGATACTTCCTCTGGGTGTTGTTGGTCGCTACAAAATGGTGAAGTCGTGCGGGACGGTATTCAGCTACTAAGAACCTGTCTTTTTAAAGATTTCATGTTTGCGAATTTTATGTAGAAATTTTCCTGTTTGTTGTATCGACATATATTAAACTAATGTTCATGATGCTTTAGCTGCCTCTTTTGGTTTGTGCATTGTATCTCTGCTGGGTGACGGTGTGTGCTTTGCCCAATCGTATTGAATGAAAATGTCATAAGTGGGTCATAAGTGTAGGAGGTACAGAAACTTCTCCAAAGGATGCAATTGTTTTTCAGGATGAGACTAAGCTAGTGATAGCTCTTGCGCAATCTTCACTGTGCTTAGATTCTATTGCAATTATGGCGGTGGATATCCGGCGGCCTACGGTATTTTAACTTTGCATTGATAGCGGTTGATCCTATCGTAATGGTGCAGAAAGAGATGGCGGATATGGGTGTGAATGTTGCTCGCTGGCGTACGGTGGTGAAGATTCTTGCGGCTGTCGTGTCGCTTATTTGTGCGCTAGTGACGTGGGTCTATTGTGTGCTCATTGCTTCAGAGGTGCCTGTACATGTGCTTCATAAGGTGGCGGTGGCGCTTCCCACCCTCGTGTTGATACTTCTTGCAGGGCTGGTAGGCAGAGGTTCTGACACTGCAGGTACGTGTGGGAGGTGGGAAGAACATTCCCGTGGCCTGGCTTATGCTCTGTGTCGTTTGATGGAGGTCGCGTGTTTTATGGGATCGTTTTTCTTATTACTCACTCTCAACGATTATGGCCTTACTTTCTCGCAAACTATCCCGTCTATTCCGACGGCTGTGCCCTATTGGCATAGCCTGCTAGGTGGGGTATTGCTGGTGGTGGAGTATCTGCTGATGGGGGCGTCGTTTGCGCTCTCTTACACGAACAGGCGCCTGTGGGGACGGTGGATGTGGGGAAAGAGCCGCAGCTAGTTTGTCTCCTCGCGTTGAGCTAAACGCCGGAAAAGCAGGGCGAGCAACGCGCCCGAGAGATTGTGCCAGATAGAGAAAATTCCACCTGGTAGTGCCGCGGCAGTGCCAGGGAAATACTGCGTGGCCAGGGTGGCTGCCAGGCCAGAATTTTGCATTCCTACCTCAATCGACACGGTGTGAGCCGCGCGGTTATTGGCACGGCAGAGTTTGGCAAAGGCATATCCGATGGCGAAACCGAGCACGTTGTGCAGAGCCACTGCTGCAAAGACGAGCGCTCCGGCGGTGCGCACTGCTTCGTGTGAGGGAGCTACTACGCCAGCTACGACGATTGCGATCACGATCGTGGAGAGCCATGGGAGAATGGGCAAGAGGTGATCGACCAGTGTAGGAAACAGGAACCTGACGACGAATCCTCCGATCACCGGCGCTAGCACCATCTGGGCGACGGACGTCGCCATTGACCGAGCATCGACGGGCATGTACGTGCCGGCGAGCCAGGCTGTGAGCAGTGGGGTGAGGAGCGGGGCGAGTAGCGTGGAAATCGACGTCATCGTCACGGAGAGAGCTACATCGGCTTTGGCAAGATAGGCTACGACGTTTGACGCCGTGCCGCCAGGGGCGCAGCCGACGAGGATTACTCCCACGGCCACATCTGCTGGTAACCGTAATATCCACACGACGAAGACGGCTAGGCTCGGCATGATGAGATATTGAGCGACCACGCCGATAAGAATTGGGAATGGGTGCGTGATGACCATTGTGAAGTCGGGAATGGTGAGAGTGAGTCCCATGCCAAACATAATCACGCCGAGGAGGATAGATGTGTATGGCGTGATCTGCCCAGCTGTGGCAGGAAAGAGGAATCCCCATAGCCCTGCGCAGAAGATGAGTGCTGGAAAAAGCATGACGGCGCGCAGCGCATTAGCATCTTCACGTGAGCGGCCTGCAGAAGCTGAATGGTGCTCGGCGGCGTTTGCGTCGGCGCCGTGTTGCTTGACGGCGGGATGCTGATCTGACTGGGCGAAATGAGCTTTCTTGTTTTTCTCTATATGCTTTCCCATGCGAAAGATTAAACCACTATTAGATTTTCTATGACGGTGACGGCGCTAGTATGGGACGCGGTGTCGTAGAGATCATAGTGTGAAGAGGATGTGAAGCTGCGAGGGGCTTGGCAGGACGCGTGAGATGAGAACGCGTGAGAGAAGTGAAATGGCAGGGCGCCTCGAGTAGTGAGGCGTCATTTTCCCTGCGGAATTCTCTGTGAGTGTCATTACTGTGAGTGTCATTATCTGTGAAACGGCTTGCCTGGATGTCTCAGTGGACTCTCGCTCGTTGCGGAGCCGCCGTAGCGGTGTACGAACGTTCTTGGCGACATGACGGTGAGGTGCGGCGGGTGCAGATTGGCAAAATCCCGAGTGTAGCTCAGAAGTATGGAGGTTCGAGAATTGATGGCAGTGATATACGTCTTTGCAGCATTCGGGCGCTGGGGCAGATGCCGTACTCGAATGCGAGGTATTCCCTGAGGTGTGGGAGCACATTCGTAGTCTGCATACGTGAGAAAGAGCTGCAACGCCGGTAAACACCTGGGCCACGTGGCTTGAACCACGGTGAGTGCTTCAAGTATAGATGCGTGCGAGATGACGAGTATGTGCGGGTCGCCTGAGCAGATGCGGAGAGTCTCTTGGGTCTCTGGACACGGGAGGAAAATTGCTGCGAGCAATACGCTCGTGTCTGCCATAATGCGCAGTGTGCTACCAGGGTGTTGAAGCGACACGTGAGGCGGTAGAGATATGCGGACTGTGCCAGCTAAAGAATGGCTGTCTCTGTGACGAACGTGTCGGATGAGACGGTTGAGGTCTTCGTGACGGCGAATGTGTTTCTCTTGCGCTGCGCCTGCGCATGACTGTTGTGCATAACGTAAGGCGGCGAGTGTGGAGCTGAGTATGGAGAGCGTTCCATCGTCCTCGCGAATAAAAGTGACGAGACTCCCTGTGTGTAATCCCATTTCGTGACGCAGCTGGATGGGCACTGTGATTTGTCCCTTGCTGCTCACGCGAGCGGTTGCGATTAATGACGTCATTGTCGCGCCTCCCCTGAAGTGAACTATGTGATAATAGCTCTATGAGTGCTCAGGTGAGAATTGCGTTTTTTGATATCGATGGCACGATGATTGATATCAATACGAAAAAGCCGACGGATACGATGCTTGCTACGCTTCATCAGCTGCAAGAAAATGGAGTGGCAATCGTCGTTGCCACTGGCCGCGCTGCCTCAATTGTGCCGCCGTTTCCTGGTATTTCGTTCAATTCTTACCTCACGTTTAATGGCTCGTATTGCTTTATGTCCGATGGGACGGTGATTTTCTCGCATCCTATCCCTACCCATGCGGTGCGGCGAGTGATTGCTAACGCCACAGCTCTTGGGCGTCCGGTGAGCATATCCACTGCGCAGCAGGTCGTGGCTAACGGCGTAGATGCTGATCTGGCAGATTTCTTCGCAATTGGGAAAGTGGATGTGCCGGTGGTGGATGACCTCGATAGTATCGTGGCTAGCGAACCTGTGTATCAGTTGCAAGTTGGTGGAAATGATGAAGAGTATGCGGCGTTGGTAGAAGGGGCGCCGGAGGCGAAAGTTGTGGCGTGGTGGGATCGCGCTGCTGACGTGATTCCCTCCGATGGCAGTAAAGGCAGAGGGGTTCTGGAAATTTTGGCGGCCTATGGCCTCAGCCCAGATCAAGCGATAGCTTTTGGCGATGGGCGCAACGATATTGAAATGCTGCAAACGGTGGGGTGGGGCGTGGCGATGGGGAATGCCAAGCAAGTCGTGAAAGATGCTGCCGACGACGTATGCGGGAGCGTCGCTGACGACGGTATCTATCACTATTTGCGCGCACATGACCTTGTGTGAGGTGCTGTCGCATACTCTCTGACGGCAAGCGGTGTGCAGGCAGGAGTATAGGAGCGTGGGCAGGAATTCTGCTGCGTGCTGTGCACATCCTGCGCTGCCGCGATGCGCGCTGTCGCTGTGTCTGCTGGGCGCCTGTTGGGGGAGTGGCTTGGCAGTATGTAGACCGTTTGCACATTTTCTTTTAATGCGCATCGTGTAGCCTAATGCGTATGGATATTCCCGCAGTACTACTCGTCAATTTAGGTACACCAGCGAATCCCACTCCGGCTGCAGTGCGCACATTCTTGCGCACGTTTCTCAGTGATCGCCGAGTGGTTGAGATGTCGCCGTTGCTGTGGAGACCGATTCTAGAGGGAATTATTCTGCGCGTTCGTCCACGGCACTCTGCCCAGCTATACCAATCTGTGTGGAATATCGACGGCATTACCGGTTCTCCCTTGCAATACTGGAGCGAACGCCAGCGTGATGCTTTGGCGCAGCGGTTCGGCGAGAGTGTGCATGTGGCACTCGCTATGCGCTGTAGCAAGCCCACAATCAGAGAGGCGCTCAGCGATTTGCGTGATCAGGGATACCAGCAGGTGCTGGTTGTACCGCTCTACCCGCAATATGCGGCGAGCACTGTGGCAACGGTGAATGATGAAGTGGCTCGGTGGTTACTCGCTGAGCGCGATCACATGGCGATATCGGTGTTGCATTCTTATCCGGATTTTCCGCCATATATTGAGGCGCTGGCGCTCGCAGTGGAAAAGCACTGGGAGGCGCATGGGACGTTAGATTGTGCTCGTGGAGATCGGCTGCTTCTGAGTTTTCACTCGATTCCGCTGGCCGTACATAAAGCTGGAGAACCCTACCGTCGTGAATGTGAGCTGACGGCGCAACTGCTGGCGCAGCGTCTCAATCTGGATATTGTCACGGTGGAAGGTGTCTGCGATGAAAGTGTTACGGACTCTGGTAAAAGCGGTGTAGATACAGCTGGGCCTGCTAACGGCGATACGGCGAGCGGTGACGGCGGTGGGCGCGGTGACTTGGGTGATGGTGATGAGTGCAACATCCTGAGTGACGGTGGGTGTGGCGGTTTGTCCGTCACGTTCCAATCTGTCTTTGGCCCTGCCAAGTGGATTGGGCCAGCCACGATTGATACTGTACGGGCGCTGGGGCGAGCCCATGCGCAGCGAGTAGACATTATCTGCCCAGGGTTCACTGCTGATTGCTTAGAGACGCTTCAGGAGATCAATATGCTCAATCGCGAAGAGTTTAAGCGCGCTGGTGGCGGGGAATTCCACTACATTCCATGGGCAAATGCTGAGCAGCCGTGGCTGGAAGCCTTGGAACGGCTAGTGCGCCGAGAATTGCCAGCTCGCTACGGTCTTGCATAGCGCGTGCATAGCAGCTCATCATACGTGACGGCGCGCATGTGTGCCCGCATAATCGCTACCAATACGAGAGCGTAGCAGGTGCTTAGTCACTACTGGTATTCGATTGAGCGGGCACATGGAGTTTATGCCGTAGGAGGCATCTGCTGCGCTACTGAGTTGCGCTACTGAGCTTTCCACGAAGCTGCTGCTTCTTTGTCAATGAGGGCATTCGCGTAGTATTCAATAGTCACGGTGTCCGCTTTGAAAGCGACTTTCCCGCTCACGTTACCGTTTGCATTCAATGATCCAGAATCGAGCAGCTTTGCGCCATCCAGCACAGCAAATTGGGTATCGTTCGCAGCTCCATTGGCATCTACCCCTTTCCAATCAAAGGATGAGTAGGATACTTTCTCCTTGCCGGTGTTGGTGTAGCTCACGGTAGCTACTGTATAGCTCTCTCCAGTCATATCTTTTACAGCGGTCTCCACTGCATCGACGGAAACGACGAGTCCATTGCTCAGCGTCGCTTTAGTTCCCACTGCTAGATTCGTGGTGGCAGCGGATTTTCCAGTATCTTTCTCTGTGCTCTTCTCGGGTGCGCTTGTTGCCCCATCAGTTTTTGCGCTGTCAGTTGCCTGGCTCGTTCCAGTGACTTGCGGTGATGGGAGCACTTCATCAAGTGCTTTGGTGTATACACTTTGCAGCACGAGCGAGATAGCAATAGCAAGGATGCTCAGCACTAGGCCAGCAATGGCAAGTCCCTTGCCGCCTTTCTTTCCTTTACTGACCCCTACGAGTCCAACGATAGCGAGAATAACGCCAACTACGCCCAGTAAAATAGAAAAGTTGTTGAGAATCGGTATCCAGGAGCCAAGGAGAGCCAGAATGCCAAGCACGAGTGCCGCGATGGCAAGGCCAGAATTTTTTACTGCTGGCACTGGCGCTGTTTGCGTCGGTGAAGCCATAGGCGCCGGCTCGGGAGTTGGGGATTGCGTCATGGTTGTGTCCTTTCAATTGTGAATATGACGCTCCAACTTTCCCTCGGGGGGGGGTAATGTCAAGCGCTCATTTCGCACAAGGGCAACTGTAAAAATCAGAGAGCTAGCTAAAAAATCGGGGAGTCGCTGCAAAAGCAGAGAGGTGGCTGCGAAATAGCTGCTAGGAAAAAGGAGCCTGTGCAAAAGCGTGGCCGTGCACGATAAACGTGGCAGTGCAAGCAATCTCACGCGTTCTCAGCGGTACAAAATGACGCTGGAATGTCGTCTTTCTCAGCTGCTGCGCTAAACTGTCGGAAGTGGCTATGATCCGTAAATCGACGGGGAGCCTCCGGAAGAACAGCGCTTGCGTAGTGAATTGCGTAGTGGCTTGTGCAGTGAAAACGCGCAGTGAAGAGTTTGCAAGTGCTCAGTAGAACCGGACGATTCAGCTCCGTAAGAGCTCAATGAAGCGGCCGCTCGCTTCTTCCGCCGCACCGTACGCGGAGGTGGAGGAAAAGAGGCGGCAAGCGAGGTGGTACCGCGGCAAGCGCGAGAAGTGCACGTCGTCCTCGTCTACGTATTGGCATTTGCCCAGTGCGCGAGAAACAGGCGGAGGAGAATGATGAGCGATCAGTTGCAGGCGGGGAAGCAGCCACGATATCCATTACATCGCGCGGACGATGGCGTAGTGGCATCCCCACAGTTGCCACAGCTTGAAGAAGATGTCCTTGCTTTTTGGGCGAAGGATCACACGTTTGAAGCATCGGTGGAGCAGCGCAAAGCAGGCGAAGAAGGCGCGAATGAGTTTGTATTTTATGATGGCCCGCCTTTTGCCAATGGCCTTCCACACTACGGCCATTTGCTCACCGGCTATGTGAAAGATGTCGTCGCTCGTTTTCAGACGCAGCTTGGCCACCGCGTGGAGCGGGTATTTGGCTGGGACACACACGGTTTGCCGGCTGAATTGGAAGCTGAGCGCATTCTTGGTATCACGGATAAGTCCCAAATCGAGCAGCTGGGTATCGAGAAGTTCAACGACGCCTGCCGCGAATCGGTGATGACGTATGCCGACGAGTGGAAAGAGTATGTCAATCGCCAAGCTCGTTGGGTGGATTTTGAAAACGGCTATCGCACGTATTATCCCACCTTTATGGAATCGGTGATCTGGGCTTTTAAACAGCTGTACGACAAAGGGTTGGCGTATGAGGGCTACCGCGTACTGCCGTATTGCTGGCACGATGGCACGCCACTGTCTAACCATGAGCTTCGGATGGATGACGACGTCTATCAAGATCGCACCGATCAGACGGTGACGGTGGGTCTGCGCTTGGAGACGGGCGAACTGGCTCTCATCTGGACGACGACCCCTTGGACGCTTCCAGCGAACTTAGCTGTAGCAGTTGGCCCTGATATCGACTATGTGCGAGTGACGCCAAGCGAGGGCGAACTGGCTGGGGAGACCGTAATTCTAGCTGCAGCTCGTATGGGTGACTATGCGAAAGAACTCGGGGAAAATCCTCATGTTTCTCAGCCGTTCAAAGGCTCTGAGATCGCTGGACTGAGCTACAGCCCGATCTACAGCTATTTTGAGGATGCGAAAGCACAGGCAGTTGCAGATGGTACGGCAGACCAGGTGGGGCATGCTGGTCCTGGCTCGCATGCCTGGACGATCATCGCCGCAGACTACGTCTCCACTGAAGATGGCACGGGTCTGGTGCATATCGCACCTGCATTTGGCGAGGAAGACATGAATGTGGGCAGTGCCAATCATATTGGCGTAGTGATGCCAGTAGATGACGCCGGCAATATCACTGCTGACGTGCCGGATTACGCCGGTATGAACGTCTTCGATGCCAACCGCTACGTGATAGCAGATTTACGCGAGCAAACCGGCCCGATTGCTGAGCGCGATCCGCAGATTCGGGCGCGACTCGTGCGGGCTGCTTCCTATACGCACTCTTATCCACACTGTTGGCGATGCCGTAAGCCGCTGATCTATAAAGCTGTGACGTCGTGGTTCGTGAAAGTGACGGATTACCGCGACCGCATGGGAGAGCTGAACCAGCAGATCAGTTGGATGCCTGAATACATCAAAGATGGCATTTTCGGCAACTGGCTCGCGGGTGCGCGCGATTGGAGCATTTCGCGCAACCGCTATTGGGGCACACCCATTCCGGTGTGGAAATCGGATGACCCAAATTATCCACGGGTGGATGTGTATGGCAGTTTTGAAGAGCTAGAGCGCGATTTCGGGCGTCTGCCCCGCGGGCGAGATGGCGAGCCAAACCTGCACCGGCCATACATTGACGAGCTCACGCGCCCCAACCCTGACGATCCTACAGGTAAGAGCACGATGCGCCGTATCCCCGATATTCTCGACGTGTGGTTCGATTCGGGCTCCATGCCATACGCGCAGAAGCACTATCCTTTTGAAAACCGTGAGTGGTTCGAGAACCACTTCCCTGGTGATTTCATCGTGGAATACATCGGGCAGACGCGTGGATGGTTTTACGTGATGCACGCACTATCTACCCCGCTCTTCGATAAGCCCGCGTTCCTCAGTTGTATTTCGCATGGCATCGTCTTGGGTAACGACGGACGTAAAGCGAGCAAGAGTCTGCGCAATTATCCCGATCCGATGGACATGTACAATACGTACGGCTCTGACGCCGTGCGGTGGATGCTCATGAGCTCGCCGGTGCTACGCGGCGGCAACCTCGTGGTGAATGAAGAGAGCATTCGTGAGGCTGTACGGCACGTGATTTTGCCGCTGTGGAACACCTACTATTTCTTTACGCTCTATGCGGGAGCATGCAATAAAGGAGCGGGGTATATTGCCGCTGCCCTTGATCTGAGCGATGCGCAGGTACTCGCTGAGCTCGACGTCATGGATCGTTATCTGCTTGCTCGCACAAAGAAGCTGGCTGATCTGGTGCGTGCCTCGCTGGAAGGACTGGATATCCCAGCAGCTACTGCAGCTGTGCGCGACTATCTCGATTTACTGACCAACTGGTATGTGCGCACAAGCCGTGATCGCTTCTGGAGTGAAGATACGCGCGCATTCGACACGCTCTATACGGCCTTTGAAGCATTGATGCGGGTGGTAGCTCCACTGCTGCCATTGGTGGCCGAGGAGATGTGGAAAGGGATCACAGCAGGGCGCTCTGTGCATCTGACGGACTGGCCGGAATTCCCTGATACGGTCGCTGACGACGATCTAGTAGCGGTGATGGATGAGGTGCGCGCCGTCGTATCCCAGACGCATGCTTTGCGGAAGGCGCACAAACTGCGGGTGCGCTTGCCACTGGCGAAGCTCACCGTCGTCACTGCTAAAGATCTCACGCCATTTGCAGACTTAATTGCCAGCGAGGTGAATGTGAAAGAGGTGGAAGTGCTCTCTGCTGAGCGCTCCGGCCTGCACGTGAGCCACAACCTGACGGTACTGCCACGAGAGCTGGATCCCACTACGCGCAAACTCACCTCGGCGCTCTTCAAAGCTGCGCGCGAAGGCAACTGGGAACCGGCAGCTGACGGCGCTGTGCTGATGCACGCGGGAGAAGACGTCGTACTTGAGCCACACCAGTTTGAGCTCACGACTGTCGTGCAGGCTGAGGAAGGGTCGGTGGCTGCCGTGTTGAGCGACGGCGTTTTCGTGGTGCTTGATACCGTGCTGACGCCTGAGCTGGAAGCCGAAGGATATGCGCGAGACGTGGTGCGGGCTATCCAGGAGCAGCGCAAAGCTGACGATCTCAATATCGCTGATCGCATCAAGCTCACGCTGCGGGTGCCTGATGAGCATCTGGCAGATGTGCTCGCCCATCTCGACATGATTAAAGAGGAGACGCTTTCGCTGGAGGCAGACGTGGCTGGTGGCGCGTCCGATGTGGAGGTGTCAGTGAGCGTCGTGCACGCCTAGGTTCGGTGTCGCCTAGGTTCGCGCGTTGTGCGATCATGCAGTACTGGAGTGGAAGGGGAGATCAGTGCTCTTTCTACTCCAGTGCTGTGGAGGCTTGGGAATATCTCACGCTGAGTAGCGCTCACATACTGGGGCGTCGCAGGCGAGGTGACGCCGGCCAGAGAGATGGTAGACATGTGCCGGTGCTAGCGGGTACAACTGCTGGCAGTGCAACTGGTAAATATGAGGAACGAGAGTGCGTGATGGCAGATATAGCAGATGGCAACGGCAAACATATTCCGGCAGATCAGCAACACATTCCGGCGGATATGGATCCCCGAGATGCGCAAGTTATTCTCGATGCGCTGGCCGAAGACGTGAAGCCAGGAGGCGTGGACGATTACGACGAAGCGCTCGCAGCGGTGTTGAATAGCTCGCTGATCGTCGGCCCAGATCCCAGCATTATCGACGATATCAAGACTGCTCCCGATCCCACGCAACAGCTTGCGGACGATACCGCATTGGAATCGCAGGTAGATGAGATCTATCAGGCTGTGATGAGCCGAGCTCCGGAGCATCGGGTACAGCCGAGCCTGGAGCGAGTGCGCTATGCGTTGAATCTCATGGGTGATCCCCAAACCGCCTATCGCAGCATTCACATCACTGGCACGAATGGGAAAACGAGCACAGCGCGGATGATTGAGGCGGTCTTGCGCGAGCAAGGATTGCGCACGGGGCGTTTCACGTCTCCGCATCTCAATACAGTGCGTGAGCGGATTTCTATCGACGGCAGGGCTATCTCGCGGGCAGATTTTGTGCAGACGTGGGAAGAAGTAGCGCCGTTTATTGAGCTCACTGATCGCTGGAGCGGTGAGCATGGCGGGCCGGCAATGAGCTTTTTTGAAGTATTCACTGTGATGGCTTATTCAGCTTTTGCCATGGCCCCCATCGATGTGGCTATTGTGGAAGTGGGCATGGGAGGCCAGTGGGATGCCACCAACGTGATTGATGCTGATGTGGCGGTACTGATGCCAGTGGATCTCGACCATCAGAAGTGGCTGGGCAACACTGTGGAGGAGATTGCCAGCGAAAAACTTGGAATTCTCAAACCTGGGAAAGTGCTGGTGAGCGCACGCCAGCGGCCGAGCGTAAAAGAGCTGATTGACGCGCGGGTGAAAGAGCAAAATGCACAGCTCTTTTACTACGGCGATGATTTTGAATTGACGTCGCGTGAAGTGGCCGTTGGGGGACAACTGGTGTCGGTGCGTACGCCAAACGCTTTCTACGAGGACGTGCCGTTGGCGATGCTCGGCGCCTATCAAGGCTTGAATGCAGCAGCAGCTCTCATGGCTGTGGAGGCATTTTTCTATGGCCATTCCCTCAGCGCGGACGTAGTCGAGCACGCGCTGATGAGCACGCGCAGCCCTGGACGTCTGGAAGTGGTCAAAGGATCGCCGGTGGTGATTATTGACGCCGCTCACAATCCGCACGGTGCTGCGGCGACGGTCGAGGCACTGCAAGAGGCATTTCCTGGCCCGCGGGTCGCCGTCTATAGTGCGTTCGCTGATAAAGATATTGAGGGGGTGCTCGGCGTGATGGAGCCGGCCTTTGCGGCGCTCGTGCTCACGCAGATGCCTGGAGAACGCGCTGCAGATATTGACGCTATTGGTGATATCGCTCGCAGCGTGTTTGGAGAGGATCGCGTCCATAGCGAGCCGGATCTGGCCAATGCTATTGCGACGGCTGCCGATATCGCTGAGACGCTCGATCCAGATTCGCTCGCACCGGCTTCAGTGACGGTGATGGGTTCAATTATGCTCGCTGCTGAAGCTCGGGAGCTATTGGGTGCACACAAGGTGGACGAGAGTTAATCCGCTGGTGCCTGTGAGCCCGTCGTCACACCTATTTCCTTTTCTTGAATAGTTCCAAATATAAAAATTTTCTTGTAGACTGTGAGCGTCGGCATTGTAGCTGAATGTGCAGCGGCAGAGCGTACAGGCTATAGTACGCCGAACGAGAATGCGCATCGCAGTTAGTGCATCGCAGTTAGTGCAGATGGCACATACAGATGTCAGTAATCGTGGACGCCCACGGCGATACCCGAATAAAACAAGCACAGACATATAGCAGATAGAGAAGTGGAATAGGAGAAGGAGTACAGATGAGTGACACCCAGGGATGCCCAGTCATGCATGGTGGAGCGCAAGCTCATGAGTCGCATGGCACATCCAATAAAGATTGGTGGCCCGAGCGGCTCAACCTCAAAATTCTGGCAAAGAACCCAGAAGTTATTGATCCTATGGATGAGGGGTTCAACTATAAAGAGGCCTTTGAAGCCCTCGATTTAGAGGCAGTCAAAGCGGATATCGTCGCTGTGCTCACGGATTCTCAAGATTGGTGGCCGGCAGACTTCGGCAATTACGGGCCACTTTTTGTGCGCATGGCATGGCACAGTGCTGGCACGTACCGGCAGGCAGATGGACGTGGAGGTGGCGGGCATGGCCAGCAGCGCTTTGCTCCGCTCAACTCTTGGCCAGACAACGTGAATCTCGACCGTGCTCGACGGCTGCTGTGGCCGGTCAAGAAGAAGTACGGTAAGTCTCTGAGCTGGGGAGATTTAATTATTCTCGCTGGTACGGTGGCTCAAGAGCAGATGGGTCTGCCAGTGATTGGCTTTGCTGGCGGGCGCACAGAGCAGTGGGAGCCAGACGACGATATCTACTGGGGTTCGGAGCAGTCATGGCTATCTGACGACAAGCGCTATGAGGATCCCGCTGATCGCTCGTCACTGGAAAACTCCCTCGGAGCTACTGAGATGGGTTTGATCTATGTGGATCCCGAAGGTCCAGCGAAAGACCATGATCCGCTTCACGCGGCTCAAGATATCCGTGAGACCTTTGGGCGCATGGGAATGAACGACGAAGAGACGGTGGCGCTGATTGCCGGCGGGCATACGTTCGGCAAAGCTCATGGCATGGCTAGTGGGGATGAATACGCTGGCCCTGCTCCCGAAGGCGCTCCCATGGAGCAACAGGGGATTGGCTGGAAGAGCGGCTACAAGAGCGGGAAAGGCATCGACGCCATCGGCTCCGGACTCGAAGTGACCTGGACGTATCACCCCACGCGCTGGGACAACGAGTTTTTCCACATTCTCTTTGCCTACGAGTGGGAGTTGATGAAGAGCCCAGCAGGAGCGTGGCAGTGGCGTCCGAAAAATGGAGCTGGGTCCGACATGGTGCCCGAAGCGGATGGGTCTGGCAGGCGAGAGCCGCGTATGCTCACCACTGATCTCTCGCTGCGTGAAGACCCAATCTATCGTGAGATTTCCTTGCGTTTCCGCGATGATCAAGCTGCCTTTACGGATGCCTATGCGCGCGCCTGGTTTAAGCTGACGCATCGAGATATGGGGCCAAAGAGCCGGTGGCTCGGGGCGGACGTGCCAGCTGAAGATTTCCTCTGGGCAGATCCGCTGCCAGCGCGTGATTATGCGTTAATTGACGATGCAGACGTGACGGCGTTGAAAGAGCGCATCGCGGCAGTGGGGCTGAGCGTCGCCCAGCTCGTCGGCACTGCATGGGCGGCAATGAGCACGTTCCGCGGCAGTGATTACCGCGGCGGCGCCAACGGAGGCCGTATTCGTCTTGAGCCGCAGCGCAGCTGGGAAGTGAATTCCAAGCTGGGGCTTGAGAGCGTGATTGAGGCATTGGAACAGATTCAGCGGGACTTCAATGACTCCGCTCAGGGTGGTAAACAGGTGAGTTTTGCCGATCTCGTGGTGCTTGCAGGGAATGTGGGAGTGGAACAAGCTGCTGCAGCTGCAGGTACCGCCGTCACGGTTCCATTTACTCCAGGGCGTACTGACGCCACCCAAGAGCAGACAGATCCGGCCAATATTGCATCGCTGCGTCCGAAAGCTGATGGGTTCCGCAACTATCAAAGCGCTCAGGCCATGAGTAAGCGCGCCGAGTATCTTCTGGTGGATAAGGCTAATCTGCTGGGTCTATCAGCGCCGGAAATGACGGTGCTCGTAGGCGGCATGCGAGTGCTCGGAGCTAACTGGGACGGGAGTGACTACGGTGTGCTCACTGATCGCGTGGGGCAGCTGAGCAACGATTTCTTTGTGAATCTGCTGGATATGGCATACGAGTGGAAGCCGCTTGATCCTGGATCATACGCTTTTGAAGCAGTTGATCGAGTTACGGGGGAGCGCAGATGGAAGGCGACCCGCGCCGACCTCGTCTTTTCCTCCAATTCGGAGCTGGCTGCTTTGGCTGAAGTGTATGCCAGTGACGACGCTGCCGAGAAGTTTGTGCGTGATTTCGTGGCGGCGTGGAGCAAGATGGCGATGAATGATCGCTTTGATCTCGCGTAAGCGGCACTGATGTAAGTGTGCTGATCTGGTGCGGCGAGAGCGGCAGTTCGAAGAGTTTTCCTCTGGCTGCCGCTCTCACTGCTTCTTGAGCTGGCGGGGCGCTGGCGCGCACAGAAACTGGCGAGCATTGACAATGAGCATTGACAGAAAGTTCAGAAGGCAGGATAAAACCTTTCGAGCTTTAGTTTTTGCAATGCAAACTTATTCAATGAGTTGAGCGCCCCTCGATTGGGAAGGCTGAAGAGTAAGTGACCTGCGGGTATTGTGTCGTTGCGCACCTCAGATAGATGTGCCTTGATTTCAGCCCGTGCGTAAGCCATACTGGATGAGTTGCTCGGAATGACGAGCTATATACGTAGCTAGTTTGCAGCAGCAAATTGGCGAAAAATCAAGGTTTTATCAAAATTCGATAGTGGCGAGCGAGCGGTTCCCTCCGCGACACGCCCGAGTGCGGGTTTCGGTGAAGCCGAGGTAGAAGAGAGGGAGACGACGCCATGGCGGGACAAAAAATCCGCATCCGTCTGAAGTCTTATGACCACGAGGTCATCGACACTGCAGCGAAAAAGCTCGTCGACGAAGTTACCCGTACGGGAGCATCGGTAGTGGGGCCTGTGCCGTTGCCAACGGAGAAAAACGTATACACCGTGATCCGTTCGCCCCACAAGTACAAGGACAGCCGTGAGCAGTTTGAAATGCGCACGCACAAGCGTTTGATCGACATCGTTGATCCGACCCTGAAGACCATTGACACCTTGCGTCGCCTAGATTTGCCGGCCGATGTGAGTGTGGAGATCAAGCTCTGATCAGCTCGAAGGTATTGAGGTAACGATAATGGTAAAAAACATCCAAGCAGTGGAGCCGAAGCCTGTGAAAGCGCTTGTCGGCACCAAGCTCGGCATGACTCAAGTGTGGGATGAGAATTCAAATCTCGTGCCCGTCACCGTTGTGCGAGTTGGAAAGAATGTGGTCACTCAGGTGCGCACGCCTGAAGTTGATGGATATGAAGCGGTGCAGCTCGCTTCTGGAGAGCTGAAAGCCAAGAACGTGACGAAGCCTCTCGCTGGTCACTTTGCTAAAGCTGGAGTGACTCCTCGGCGTCACATCGCCGAGATCCGCACCAGCGACGCCGCTAGCTATACGCTGGGACAAGAGATCGGCGTGGAGACGTTTGAAGTTGGCGCCACGGTAGACGTGATCGGTAAGAGCAAGGGTAAAGGCTACGCCGGTGTGATGAAGCGCCACGGTTTCCAAGGTGTCTCAGCATCCCACGGCGCCCACCGCAACCACCGCAAGCCTGGTTCTATTGGAGCGTGCGCCACGCCGAGCCGTGTATTCCGTGGAATGCGCATGGCCGGACGTATGGGTAACGCCCGCGTGACGGTACAAAACCTCACGATTCAGGCGATTGATTCCGAACGCGATTTGCTGCTCGTCAAGGGTGCTATTCCTGGTGCTAAAGGTGGCGTCGTCGTGATTCGCTCAGCAGTGAAGGGAGCCTGAAACAATGGCAGACTTCAAAGTAGACGTCCTCGATTATGATGGCAAGAAGGCCGGAACGGCCACGCTTCCGGCAGAGCTTTTTGACCTCGATGCCAACGTTGCCTTGCTACACCAAGTAGTGACGGCACAGCTCGCCGCTGCTCGTCAGGGCACGCACTCCACGAAAACTCGCGGAGAGGTGCGCGGCGGTGGCGTCAAGCCTTTTAAACAGAAGGGTACGGGTCGCGCTCGTCAAGGCTCTATCCGCGCTCCGCATTTCACTGGTGGTGGCACGGTACATGGCCCCAAGCCACGTGATTATTCGCAGCGTACCCCTAAGAAAATGATTAAGGCTGCGCTGAAGCAAAGCCTGTCGAATCGCGCTCGCGGTGGTCGGATTTTCGTGGTGAAAGGTTTTGTGGATTCGCAAACTCCTAGCACCAAGACGGCTATCTCGCTGCTCGGCACTTTTTCAAGCGCAAAAAGGGTACTGGCAGTGCTCGGACGCGAAGCAGACACGGATGTGCTCTCCTTGCGCAATATCCCAGAAGTTCACACGCTCTACGTGGATCAGCTCAACGCATACGATGTGCTGATGGCTGACGACGTGGTGTTCACCGAGGACGCCCTGAATACCTGGGTGAATCTCAATGCCACTGCTAAGGAGGCCACGAAGTGACGGAACAGAAATTTTGGAATAAGGATCCGCACGATGTGATCCTGCGTCCAGTGGCCTCCGAGAAGGCTACCCGTCTTGAAGATGAAGGGAAGTACACTTTCTTCGTACATCCCGATGCAAACAAGACTGAAATCAAGATCGCTATTGAGAAGATTTTCGCAGTGAAAGTTGCCTCGGTGAATACGATCAATCGCGCGGGCAAAGCGGTGCGTACTCGCACTGGCTATGGCCGGCGTAAAGCCACGAAGCGTGCCATTGTAACGCTGCGTGAAGGTACGATCGACATCTATGGCGACATTGTTGGCTGATGCCAGCGGAGATTGAGGAAGTAACTCATGGGAATTCGTAAGTACAAGCCGACGACGCCTGGGCGCCGCGGAGCGAGCGTTTCCGATTTCGTTGAGATCACACGCTCCACTCCAGAGAAAAGCCTTGTGCGTCCGCTGCATAAGACTGGTGGCCGCAACAACAACGGTCGCATCACCACTCGTCACAAGGGCGGTGGGCACAAGCGCCAGTATCGTGTGATTGACTTCCGCCGCAACGACAAAGACGGCGTGAATGCACGGGTGGCGCACATTGAATACGATCCAAATCGTACGGCTCGAATTGCGCTACTTCACTATGTGGATGGCGCTAAGCGTTATATTCTCGCTCCTAATGGTCTCAAGCAGGGCATGGTTGTGGAGAATGGTCCGAGCGCAGACATCAAGCCAGGCAATAACCTCCCGCTGCGTAATATCCCAGTAGGTACTGTGGTGCACGCTGTGGAGCTGCAGCCAGGTGGCGGTGCGAAAATCGCTCGCTCCGCTGGCAACTCGGTGCAGCTCGTGGCCAAGGAGGGCAAGTATGCTCAGCTGCGTATGCCATCTGGCGAGATCCGCAACGTCGACGCTCGTTGCCGCGCCACTGTAGGCGAAGTAGGTAACGCTGAGCAGTCCAATATCAACTGGGGTAAAGCTGGCCGTATGCGCTGGAAAGGCGTGCGCCCAACGGTGCGTGGCGTCGTTATGAACCCAGTAGACCACCCACATGGCGGTGGCGAAGGCAAAACCTCTGGTGGCCGCCATCCGGTGAGCCCGTGGGGCAAGCCTGAAGGTCGTACCCGTCATCCCAACAAGCCCAGCGACAAGCTCATTGTGCGCCGTCGCAAGACTGGCAAGAACCGCTGATAGGAGGAGTGAGCTATGCCGCGGAGTTTGAAGAAAGGCCCGTTCGTCGATGAGCATCTACTCAAAAAAGTGGATGAACAAAATGAAAAGGGCACGAAGAATGTGATTAAGACGTGGTCTCGCCGTTCGATGATTACGCCGGACTTCCTTGGACACACTTTTGCTGTGCACGATGGACGTAAACACGTGCCGGTGTTTATCACGGAGGCAATGGTGGGACACAAGCTCGGTGAGTTCGCCCCCACTCGTACCTTTAAGGGACACGAGAAAGACGACAAGAAGGGCCGTCGCCGCTGAGGCACGTGAGTAGGAAGAGATAGGCAGAAATATGGAAGCTAAGGCGCAAGCAAAGTATGTGCGCGTTACGCCCCAGAAGTCGCGCCGCGTAATCAACGAGATTCGCGGGAAGCGCGTTCTGGATGCCGTCGACGTGCTCACGTATGCTCCTCAGGCTGTGGCTCGTGATATCAAGGCTGTGCTGCTTTCGGCAGTGGCAAATGCTCGCTTTAAAGCTGATGAAGCTGGCGAACGTTTCGACGAAGAGGCTTTGAGAATCGTCGCAGCCTATGCAGATGAGGGGCCAACGATGAAGCGTATTCGCCCACGCGCCCGAGGGCGTGCAGCGCGGATTTTGAAGCGCACCAGCCACATCACGGTGGTGGTATCTGATGGCAAAAGCAACGAGAAGGAGGCCTGATCGTGGGGCAGAAAGTTAACCCAACAGGGTTCCGCTTGGGAATCACCACAGATCACCGCTCTAAGTGGTTTGCTGATTCCAAGAAAGAGGGGCAGCGCTATCGCGATTACCTCGGCGAAGACATCAAAATTCGCCGGATGATGGAGAAGAAGCTGGAGCGTGCGGGCATTTCCCGCGTCAGTATCGAGCGCCGTACCGAGCGCGTTGTCGTGGATATCCACACGGCTCGCCCAGGCATCGTGATTGGGCGCCGTGGCGCTGAGGCCGATCGGCTCCGCCAAGATCTGGAGAAGCTCACCGGTAAGAGTGTGCAGCTCAATATCCTCGAAGTGAAGAATCCTGAAGCCGATGCTCAGTTGGTAGCTCAAGGTGTGGCCGAGCAGTTGGCCGCACGTGTGAGCTTCCGACGTGCTATGCGTAAGGCTATTCAGAGCGCTCAGCGCGCTGGCGCCAAAGGTATCCGCGTGCAGTGTGCAGGCCGCCTCGGCGGCGCTGAAATGAGCCGCAGCGAATTCTATCGTGAGGGGCGCGTCCCGTTGCACACTCTGCGGGCGAATATCGACTACGGCTTCTACGAAGCTCGCACCACATTCGGTCGAATCGGTGTGAAAGTATGGATCTACCGTGGCGATATGACAGAGCAAGAGTATTTCCGTTCGCTGAGCGAAGGTGGCCGCTCCCGTGGTGGACGTGGTGATCGGCGCTCCAACCGTTCAAACCGTGGTAATCGTGGCCGCCGTGGTGCTGGCGCTGAGGCTCCGGCAACTGCTGAGGCGGGTGTCGTCACGGAACCTGCTGCATCTGAAGCTCCAGCAGCTTCTGCAGCCCCAACCCAGGAAACGGAGGCCTGAGATCAATGCTCATTCCCCGTCGTACAAAGTATCGTAAACAGCATCGGCCTGGCCGTTCCGGCATGAGCAAGGGCGGCACGAAGCTCGCTTTCGGTGATTACGGCATTCAGGCACTTGAGCCTGCATACGTCACTAACCGGCAGATTGAGGCTGCTCGTATCGCTATGACTCGTTACGTCAAGCGCGGTGGTAAGATCTGGATCAACATTTTCCCAGATCGCCCACTGACGAAGAAAGCCCTTGGCCTGCGTATGGGCTCAGGTAAAGGGCCAGTCGAAACGTGGGTAGCAAACGTGAAGCCAGGGCGCGTCATGTTTGAAATTGCTGGTGTGAGCGAAGAACTTGCGCGCGGCGCCATGCTGCGTGCCATGCACAAACTTCCGATGAAAACCCGTTTTGTGGCCCGTGAGGAAGGTGAATGATGGCTAAAGGCATCAGCACTGCGGAACTAGATAAACTCACTGATTCCGAACTCGCTGAAAAAGTGAAGGAATATAAAGAAGAACTCTTCAACCTGCGCTTCTCTGCGGTCACTCACCGTTTGGAAGATGCTGGGCGTTTGAAGGAAGTTCGGCGCGATATCGCGCGTGTCTACACGATTGCTCGGGAACGCGAGCTCGGTATTCGTACCGCTCCGGTGGCGCGCTCGGCTAAGAAGTGAGGTTTGAGGTGAGCGAAGAGAAGACTGAAAGCGTACAGCGCAACCACCGCAAGGTGCGCCGCGGGTACGTTGTATCAGACAAGATGGATAAGACGGTTGTAGTCGAGGTGGAGGATCGCCGTAAGCACGCGCTCTACGGTAAGGTGATGACTCGTACCAAGCGCTACAAGGCACATGATGAGCACAATGAGGCACACGTTGGTGATCTCGTTTCCATCATGGAGACCCGTCCACTATCTGCTACAAAGCATTTCCGTGTGGCAGAGATTATCGAGAAGGCGAAGTGAGTTTTCGGTGTGGCCGTGTGGCTGAGAAGCTACACGGCTGCGCCGATCAACCCATCCGTTCGGCAAGGCTCGCAAGGCGAGAACCAGCAGACGATAGGAGAAAATAAATGATCCAGCAGGAGTCGCGACTCAAGGTTGCCGACAACACCGGTGCCAAGGAAATTTTGTGCATCCGCGTGCTCGGTGGCTCTGGTAAGCGCTACGCCGGTATTGGCGACGTGATCGTCGCTACCGTGAAGGATGCAATTCCTGGCGGAAACGCAAAGAAAGGCGAAGTGGTGAAAGCTGTGGTGGTGCGCGCCAAGAAAGAAACGCGCCGCCCCGATGGCAGCTACATCAGCTTCGGAGAGAATGCAGCAGTGCTGCTTAAGAATGACACTGAGCCGCGTGGCACCCGTATTTTCGGGCCAGTTGCTCGTGAACTTCGTGAGAAGAAATTTATGCGTATTGTATCGCTTGCGCCGGAGGTGATCTGAGATGGCAGCCAAAATCAAGAAAGGCGACCTGGTTCAGGTGATTGCTGGCCGCGATAAGGGGATGCAAGGCCGCGTCTTGCGGGTGCTCACCAAAGAAGATCGCGTAATTGTGGAGGGCGTCCAGCGCGTCAAGAAGCACACGAAAGTAGGGCGTGACGCCCGCGGTGGTGCCACTGGCGGTATTGAGACGGTGGAAGCGCCTATTCACGTTTCCAACGTGATGCTCGTAGGGCCAGATAAAAAGCCAGTGCGTGTGGGCTTCCGTGATGTGGAAGTGGAGCGCAACGGCCGCAAGAAGCTCGTGCGTGAGCGCATTGGACGCAAAGCAGGAAAGGAGATCGAGCTGTGAGTGACGATAAAGTTATGCCCCGCTTGAAAGCCAAGTACCGCGAAGAGATTGCGCCTCAGCTGCAGAAAGAATTCCAGTATGGCAATCCCAACCAGATTGCTCGTCTGGAAAAGATCGTCGTCAACATGGGCGTGGGCGATGCCGCACATGATTCCAAAGTGATGGATGGTGCTATCAACGACATGACGCTCATCACTGGCCAAAAGCCGCAGGTGACGCGCGCTCGTAAGTCCATCGCACAGTTCAAGCTGCGTGCCGGCCAGGCAATCGGCTGCCACGCTACCCTGCGTGGCGATCGTATGTGGGAGTTTCTCGATCGGTTGCTCTCCACTGCGCTTCCTCGGATCCGTGATTTCCGCGGTCTGAGCCCGAAGCAGTTTGATGGTCGTGGTAACTACACGTTCGGCCTTACGGAGCAGTCTGTGTTCCACGAAATTGATCAAGACAAGATTGATCGCGTCCGAGGCATGGATATCACCGTCGTTACGACTGCTCAAACTGACGATGAGGGGCGTTCATTGCTGCGTCACCTCGGATTCCCATTCAAGGAAGAGGACTGAGATATGGCGAAAACCTCGCTCAAAGTGAAGGCAAATCGGAAACCGAAGTTTGCCGTGCGTGCCTATACGCGCTGCCAGCGCTGTGGTCGCCCGCACTCGGTCTACCGTAAGTTTGGCCTGTGCCGCGTCTGCTTGCGCGAAATGGCGCTTGCTGGCGAGCTGCCAGGCGTGAAGAAAGCAAGCTGGTAAAGAACTACGTGGCAGGTCCGAGGAGGAAACCGCTACGAGGAAGGGCATAGCCCAACATGACAATGACAGATCCAATCGCAGATATGCTGACGCGTCTGCGCAACGCCAATGCGGCGTATCACGAGACGGTGTCGATGCCGTTCTCGAAGATGAAGGGGAGAATTGCTGAAATTCTCCAGCGCGAAGGCTATATCGAAAAGTACGACGTAGAGGATGCCCGTGTGGGTAAGACTCTCACTCTGACCCTCAAATATGGTCCCTCGCGTGAGCGTGCGCTCGCCGGTGTGCGCCGTATCTCGAAGCCTGGCTTGCGCGTCTATGCAAAATCAACCAAGCTTCCCAAGGTGCTCGGTGGCCTCGGTGTAGCTATTATTTCTAGCTCCAGTGGCCTGCTCACTGATCGTGAAGCTAAAGAGAAAGGCGTGGGTGGGGAAGTCCTCGCCTACGTCTGGTGAGAGGAGGATACACAATGTCTCGTATTGGTAAACTCCCGATCACTGTCCCTGCTGGCGTGGAAGTGAAGATTGATGGTGACGTCGTCACCGTCAAAGGCCCTAAGGGTGAACTTTCTCAGGTGATTCCGCAACCAATTAGCGCAAAGCTTGAGGGCGATCAGATTATCGTCACTCGCCCTGATGAGGAGCGGACTTCGCGATCTCTGCACGGTCTCGCTCGGACGTTGGTCAACAACAATATCATTGGCGTCACCGAGGGATACAAGAAGGATATGGAGATCGTTGGCACTGGCTATCGCGTGGTAGCTAAGGGCAAAGATCTCGAGTTTTCGCTGGGCTATTCGCATACGATTTTCGTGCAAGCGCCAGAAGGTATCTCTTTCGCTGTGGAGAGTCCGACGAAGTTTTCCGTGAACGGCATCTCAAAGCAGCAAGTGGGCGAGGTCGCGGCTCAAATTCGTAAACTGCGCAAGCCTGAGCCTTATAAGGGCAAAGGTGTGAAGTACGCCGACGAGCACATCCGCCGTAAGGCTGGAAAGGCTGGTAAGTGATGGTCGTTTCTATCAAAGGCAAAGGCAAATTCGTTTCGCGTGCACGCCGCCATCAGCGGGTGCGCAAGCAGGTGCGGGGTACCACCGAGCGGCCCCGTTTGGTGGTGAGTCGTTCCAATCGGCATATGGTTGCTCAGGTGATCGACGATACCGTAGGAGCTACGCTCGTCTCCGCGTCCACTCTGGAAGCCGACCTGCGGGCGAAAGCCGCCAACAAAGTGGAGAAAGCTCACGACGTTGGCGTCCTCGTTGGCAAACGCGCCCTCGACGCTGGCATCACCACTGTGGTGTTTGATCGCGGCGGCAATCAGTATCACGGACGGGTGGCTGCCGTTGCAGACGGCGCCCGCGAGGCAGGACTGGTGCTCTAATGGCAGATCGAGAGGAAACAGTGATGGTTGATCAGACTCAAGATCAAGCACAGGATCGCACCGAACGCACGGAGAACGCTGAAAATGGCCGCGAACGCAGCGGTCGTGGCCGTCGAAATGATCGACGGGGCGAGCGCCGTGGAGATCGGCGCAGCGAAGAGAAAAACGCATACGTAGAACGCGTCGTGAGCATCAATCGCGTGGCCAAGACCGTTAAAGGTGGGCGCCGTATGAGCTTTACTGCTCTCGTAGTCGTCGGCGACGGCAATGGCACACTCGGGGTTGGTTACGGAAAAGCGCACGAAGTGCCGGCTGCAATCGCCAAGGGCACGGAAGACGCCAAGAAGAATTTCTTCAAGGTGCCGCGTCTGGGAACGACGATTCCGCACATGGTACAGGGTGAGGACGCTGCCGGCGTCGTCATGCTGCGCCCAGCTTCTCCTGGTACTGGCGTTATTGCCGGTGGCCCGGTGCGTGCATTAATGGAAGCTGCTGGCATCCACGATGTGCTGTCAAAGAGCCTCGGTTCTTCAAATGCCATCAACATCGTGCGTGGCGCTGTGGCAGCTCTCAAGCAGCTTGAACAGCCAGAAGCGGTGGCTGCTCGGCGTGGCTTGCCACTCGATCGCGTGGCTCCGGCCGCTATGCTCCGTGCACGTGCTGAAGCTGAAGCGAAAGCTCGCGAAGAAGAGAAAATTGCAGCAGCTGCGGCTGAGAATGCCGCCGCCGCTTCGGGGGTGAGTGCGTGATGGCAAAACTGAAAATTACGCAGGTAAAAGGTCTGGTTGGAGCCAAGCAAAACCAGAAAGATACGATTCTGACGCTTGGCCTGCACAAGATCCATCAGAGCGTTGAGCATGAAGATACCCCAGCTGTGCGCGGCATGATTCGCACTGTGGCGCACCTTGTGGAAGTAGAGGAGGTGGCCTGATGGCTGAACAAGAAGAACAAGCTGAAAAGTCGGCGATCATCAAGATTCACGATCTCAAGCCAGCTCAGGGATCCAACAAATCCCGTACTCGTGTGGGGCGCGGCGAAGGCAGTAAAGGCAAGACTGCTGGCCGTGGCACCAAGGGCACAAAGGCTCGCTATCAGGTGCCAAGCGCATTTGAGGGCGGCCAGATGCCTATGCACATGCGTCTGCCGAAATTGCGTGGGTTCAAGAATCCGGCTCGTATTGAGTACCAGGTGGTCAATCTTGATCGTCTCTCCGAGCTTTTCCCGCAGGGGGGCTCCGTGAACGTGGAAGATCTCGTGGCTAAGGGAGCTGTGCGCGATCATGAGCTCGTCAAGGTGCTCGGGACTGGCGAGATCAGCGTGAAACTTGATCTCACGGTGGATAAGTGGAGTGCTTCAGCTGCCCAGAAGATTGAGGCAGCTGGCGGTTCTCTCACGAAACGCGAAGCCTGATACGATGAATTAAGCACATGTAATCGGTTCCTGCATCTGCGGGAACCGATTACGGCACTCTACCGAAAGAGGATCCCTTGCTGAAAGCACTAGCCGCGGCATTCCGCACGCCTGATTTGCGGAGCAAACTGTTGGTGACCATGCTTATTATGGCCATCTATCGTCTGGGCACGTACGTGCCAGCGCCGTTTGTCTCCTACACGAATTTGCAGCAATGTCTCGTTGAAACATCTGGCAAAGTTGATCTGCTTGCGATGATGAACATGTTTGCTGGCGGGGGTATGCTGCAGCTCTCGGTCTTCGCTCTCGGCATCATGCCATACATCACGGCGTCTATTATTGTGCAGCTCATGAGAGTAGTGATTCCACGTTTTGAGGAACTGCACAAAGAGGGGCAGACCGGCCAAGCAAAGCTCACAGAGTACACCCGCTACGTGACGATCTTCCTCGCTATTTTGCAAAGTGCGGTGATCGCCTCAGTGGCAAATTCAGCGCTTTTCCCGGGCTGCTCCGTCAAGCCGATTCCCAATTCTTCAGTTCCGACGCTACTGCTCATTATTTTGACAATGACGGCGGGCACGGGTCTGGTGATGTGGCTGGCTGAAATCATCACCGAACGCGGTGTGGGCAATGGTATGAGCTTGCTGATCTTTACGGGCATCGCAGCAAACTTCCCTGCATTGGTGGGGACTGTGGCAAAGGGTGCAAATCCCGTCAAAGACGTGAGCGTCGTCATCCTGATGTTCTTGGCGATTACGATCGTCGTCGTATTTGTGGAGCAGAGTCAGCGCCGTATCCCCGTGCAGTATGCAAAGCGGGTCGTTGGACGGCGCACTTACGGTGGCACGAGCACCTATATTCCCATCAAAGTAAATATGGCCAACGTGATCCCCGTGATCTTCGCTTCTTCGATCCTTTCGATTCCGCAGATGGTAGCCACGTTTGGAGATCAGACGAAAGGTTGGGTGCAGTGGATTAATGCTCACTTCTCCTACTCTTCGCCGTGGTATCTGGCAGCGTATGCCCTGCTCATCATCTTCTTTGCGTTCTTCTACACTTCGATCACATTTAATCCTGAAGAAATCGCAGACAATATGAAGCGCTATGGTGGTTTCATCCCCGGAATTCGTGCAGGGGCACCCACGGCTGAGTATTTACAGTACGTCATTAACCGTCTGAATTGGGTGGGAGCTATTTACCTTGCCATTGTGGCGATGATTCCTTATCTGGTGTTTAATTCGCTCGGAATCCAGCGCATGGGCATTGGCGGAACGTCGATTATCATTCTGGTGGGCGTGGGCTTGCAAACCGTGAAAGATATTGATGCTCAGCTTCAGCAACGGCATTATGAGGGTTTCCTGCGCTGATAGCCTTTGGGAGGCTGCTGAGATGCGCTGCTGTGCTGTGCGCCTGCAATATGTGAGCTGCCAGCATCGAGTGCTCTGTGCTTCGGAGATTTAGTAGCTGGAGCAGGTGCGTCACCAAAAAGCCGGTAGGGCTGTATCACAGTGATGTGATACAGCCCTTTTTCATTGCCAATCCGCTTCAACATCTACCTACTCAAACACTGCGGCAGTGCAAGAGAGACAAGAAGATAGCAATAGTGCCACGGAGAATGGGAGGCGAGCGAAAGCTCGGATAGAGTCGAAACGTTGGGCTTACGACTCAACTGCAGGAGACGCATCGGGAGGGGAGAAAAGAGAGTGGACATGAGCGCATTGGTGAACATGAGCGCACGAGGCACATGATGGCTGTTGAACCTCATAGCTACAGACTAAAGTCAGAAGTTTTTTGAGCAGCTTCACGCTACGATGGCACATAGAGCCGTGCACCGGCGGAAGTATGACACTGCTCTGCACGGTATGAGTGCAGATATGTCCGCGCAGGTGCTGCGGCGAAGCAGCAGGTGGCAAAAGCCGTTGAAGAAAAGAGGAGAAAAGTGGCTGCAAAAGCACGGCTAGTGATTGTGGGCCCGCCAGGGGCAGGAAAAGGAACTCAAGCCACGACGATTGCACAAGCGATGGGGATCCCTGAGATTTCTACAGGTGCTATTTTCCGCGCCAACATCGCTGATGGCACTGAGCTGGGAAAGCGTGCTCAAGATTATATTGACGCTGGAAATTTAGTGCCAGATGAGATAACGGATGCGATGGTGCGCACTCGCCTTGGCCAGCCCGATGCCGCCGAGGGCTTTTTGCTGGACGGTTATCCACGCAATCTGCACCAGGTGACGCAGCTCGATCAGATTCTCGCGGACTATGGCACGCAGCTCGACGCCGTCATCGAACTGGTGATCCCTGATGATGCCATCGTCGCCCGATTGCTCCGCAGAGCTGAGATTGAAGGACGCGCAGACGATACTGAACCTGTGATTCGTCGGCGTATCGACGTATACCATCAGCAAACTCAGCCGGTTGTCTCTGCCTACGACGAACGAGATATGGTGTTGGCCATTGACGGCGTCGGTGAGATTACCGAGGTACATGACCGGATTGTGAACGCCTTGAAAGAACGGTTTGCGCTCTAGAAAGGTCGCTACACTGGCAAGCGACACTGGGCAGCGTGCACTCTCGTGGGCGCTGCTCGAAGTTTTAACGGCTTCTCTGCGCTTTTGAGTCTCTGAACTGCGGTTCTGAACTCGTGTAACGCAGTACGACGCGCCGCTGAGCACATATCTCAGTTTTGTTGTGCCGATACTCGTGAGCGCTATGCTTGCGGCCATGGCGAGCTATATGACTAGCTATATACATAGCGTATAATGTGGCAGTGGCAATCTCAGTAGCAGTGACGCCGATGTCCAGGAAGCCATCAGTGCGGTGCTGCTAAGTAGGTGTGCTGCTAAGTGGGCGAGGAATAGGGAATCAATGGCGAATAACCGAACGGCGCGGAAGAGGGCGGGAAAGTCCTCGCAGAAAAAGGCGCTTTATGTTGCCCTTGTCGCGGTGGTACTCGTCGTTGTGGCTGTGTGCGCCGTCATCTATGGGATTCATAAGATTCGTGACGGCGTCACCGAAAGTGGCGCACAAGGGGCAAGTGCTCAAGAGGGCAACGCTGCTAGCGCAGATAGTGACGATGGGCAGGCGATTGACCTGACGATTGCCGGAGAGCCGATAACGGCTGGTGAGTTTCGCTATGCTCTGGCGGAGACAAAATCGGCTGTCGTAGCCAGTTGTGGGAGTGGTGAACAATCGATTGGTGCTGATTTCTGGCGCGCTAATACGGCTATGTGCGCGCCTGAAGCGTCCACGCAGCCACGTTCCGAAGCTGAACGTATGCAAGCGCAGCTCACCAGCTCCTACTCGCCAACGAGCAAAACACTCTGTGCTGCCGCTACGCACCCGCTGGAATTCGCCCTGTGCAAGGCGGTTCGCCTTTTAGAACAGCAACATGCTGTATATCAGCAGGCAGTCGCAGCTGGGCATATGCACAGCGCCAGCTGGAACGACGTCATGCAGAATGCATCGAGCGAGAACGCTGAGAACGAACGTGCTCGCTCGAAAGGAGAGGCCGTCTATGGTCTCGATCGCTACGAGGTGCCTGTCTACCTATCCAAATATCTATCGCAGCTGAAGGATCAATACATCAATGATGATGCTGCACCAGGCATGGCCGTTAGTGATGATCAAGTGAAGCAGCATTATGCTGAAAATACGTGGGATTTTGGCTCAGAAATCTCCGCCATACCCTCAGAATCAGAGAGGTGGGAGATCATTGCAGCAAACGTTAAGGAGGATTTACGCAGCACTATTTATTATGACCTCGTATCCGCCCGCGTGCGGAATATGGACATCGTTATGAATCGAGCGAACCTAGTAGATTTTGTGAAATCTGCTCTTAGCTCTTAGTCGTAGACAACGTGATCAACAGACAACACATAGGGGACCTATGAATATAAAGAAGTTCAGCAGCCTCGTCAGTCTCTCAGCTGTGGCATGCGTGGTAGCGGCAGTGACGCCGTCACCAGCTTTTGCAGCTCCTAACGCAGAAGAGACGACGTCAGGTACGACCTACTACGTGAGTGCATCAGGTAATGATGCAAACGACGGTCAATCTGAGGCCAAACCGTTCCGGACGCTCACGAAAGTTAATACGCTGACTCTCCATGCCGGAGATAAGATACTGCTCAAACGTGGAGACACATTTAACGATCAGCATCTGTGTATCAGCGGAGACAAACAGTTCACTTTCAATGATGGCACCGCTTGCGCTTTCCAAGAGAGCTTTGACGGCGCCCCGCTGATTATCTCTGCATATGGCGAGGGGGGGGCGAAACCCGTCATCGCCGCTAACGGAACTGGCCAGTGGAAACTTGACTATGGTCTGACTCTTGCCCATGCCCAGCACTATTTCGCGCAGGATGCCGTTTCTTCTGCGGTGATGCTGAAAGATACACAAAACATTGAACTGACTGATCTCGAAATTACGAATAAGCGCGTTGAAGATGCGGACGGCAGAGAAAATGGTTGTCTGTATAACGACAAGTGTGCTTTAGATCGTACGGGCGTGGCGGGTATCGCGCAGAACAGGGGCACATTGAATCACGTGCTGCTCAAGAATCTCTATGTGCACGACGTCCAGGGCAACGTTTACAACAAGCACTCTCTCAATGGTGCGATTTATTTTAGTGCATTCGTTGCCACCGAAAAGATGAAGCCTGCTGCTGAACGTATGGAACCAACATTCCGTCCAGCACTCGACGAACCGGCCGCAGGATACCCGCGTTTCAACGATCTGCAGATCGTTGACAACCGTGTGGAAGATTCAGGCCGATGGGGAATTGCAGCGGTATACAGCGCATATGGCTCGGCTGCAGTCGATCAGCTCGATCAGATCCCTGATGAGACCATCAAGAAGTACGGGAATACAAACATTGTGATAAGCCGTAACTTCATCAAGAATATTGGTGGAGATGCGATCACGGCGATATATGGGTACAAACCCATTATTGAAAGCAATGTGGCGACCGAAATCGCAACGCAGATGAATACCACAGACTACCTTTTCAAGTATTCAGGCAACAACGGTGCCAACAACGGCAAAGTCATCCCTGGCAATGAGAATAAATTCGACAAGCAAGGTGGACGTGTGGCTGCCTCCATCTGGCCGTGGAAATCCAAGAATGCTGTCTTCCGCTTTAACGAAGGGCTCAACACTCGCGGTGCAGATAAAGGAAATGGCGACGGCATGCCCTGGGATGCAGATTCTGGAGATGGGACGCTGTACGAGTACAACTACTCTGCCAACAACTCTGGCGGCACAGTCATGTTCTGCGGACACCAGGCGGCAAATTCTACCTTCCGGTTCAACATTGCGCAGAATGACTCACTGGGTGCCCTGTCGCCGACATATTGGGAAGCCACGTATGCTGGCCTCTACCCAAATGCGCACGTGTACAACAACACGTTCTATCTGAAAGAGGGCGCTTCCATTTTGCATCCTGCCCAGGCTCAGCAGGGCACGATGAAAGTGGAGAACAATATCTTCTATAATGTTAGCTCTCAGCCACGCCATGAGGATTGGCAGCCGTTAGGCCATATCACCTGGGCTCCCAACGATATTGATGGCAATGCAAAGGTGACGTATTCCAACAATCTCTACTACAACTACGCTAACTATCCGGAAAGTGATACCGCTGCCGTGAAAGTTGCTAAAGGGGAGACGGTACTCGTCAATCCTGGTACCGGCCCTGAGACTCCGGCTGCTGATATGAAAGCTCGGAAGCACTACTTCCCTGATATGAGCTTTGCACAGGCAGACGCGATCACGACTGAATTTGACGGATACAAGCTGGCTGAGCATTCTCCAGCTATTGGCGCAGGTAAAGCAATTACTGACTGGAATGGTTTTGCTCTCGGCACAGATTTCTTCGGCCGCACGGCACGTACTACCGATATTGGCGCCGTCAGCACGGATGGAAATTCTGCTGATTCTCCATCCGTTCCAGGCAGCGCTGATCCGGAGAACCCCCAAGGAACGGGTTCGCACGAATCTGGCAATGCTAAGCCGCAGCAGACAGAGCAGGTGAAGGCTGCACAGCCTAGCACTGGAACGCCTACCGCTGAGACAAAGAGCAGCGCGCTATCGAAGACCGGCGTGGATGTGCGCGGTCTGTTGCTGGCAGCAGTGCTTCTCGGTGGTGCAGGTGCGGTGCTGCTGGCTCAGCGTCGCAGAGCTGAATAACAAAAATAATAAGAACAGCAGTTCTCGCACAGTGGAATGAGTTTTCACTACTGTGAGGCCTCAGGTGGTGGCGGATACACGTGGGTGCGTCCGCCACCACAGCTATAAGGGCTTACCCATGCTGTTGTGGCGTTGTGGCATTGTGGCGCTCTGATCTGCGTTGTACACGGTGTTGTGGCGTTCTTATGCTTTGCATCCTTATATTTTGGCGTCCTGATTTGTTCTCGCAGTTTTGCAATTCGCCGCAAATGCAAAGCCAGACGGTGGATGCCTGCTGCCAGGCGCTAACGCCAAACGGCAGATGTTCGCTGCCAGATGTCTGCCGTGCGTTGCTAGCTAGATTCTGGCTGTCGGGCGTGAGGTGGCGTATGGTGCAGATATGCGAATTCGGAAACATATTGAGCTCAAGAGCGACCAGCAGATCATCGAGATGCGCCGAGCTGCGCTGGTGGTAGCGGACATTCACGAGGCATTGCTAGCTGCAGCGGCTCCTGGTATCAGCACAAAAGAGTTGGACGACGTGGCCTTGGGCGTGTTGAAAGCGCACGGCGCCGTCTCCAATTTTTATGGGTATGAGGGATATCCGGCGCAGACGTGCATTTCGGTGAATTCTACAGTGGTGCATGGGATTCCAGGAGGGGAAGTACTCCGCGCCGGAGATATTGTGAGTTTTGACTGCGGAGCTCTGCTGGGCGGCTGGCACGCTGATGCATGCGTGAGCACTGTGGTGGCTGGCGGGGATCCGCGGGTGACGGCTCGCCGCCAGCGGTTGAGCGAGATCACCCGCGAGGCTATGTGGGCAGGTATAGCTGCTATGGCTTGCGGAGAATACGTGGAAGATATTGGCGCTGCCGTGCAAGATTACGTTGATAGCGTGCCGAGGAATGAGCGCCCGTCGATTGTGCGCGAATTTATTGGCCACGGGCTGGGCACGAAAATGCATATGGAACCGGAAGTGTACAACTTTCGCGTGCGCCGGAAAGTGAAGCTGCGGCCAGGAATGGTGCTGTGCATTGAGCCGATTTTGGCTGCTGGATCGCCGGCAAATACGACGCTTGAGGACGACTGGACGGTGAAAACGCTCGACGGCTCAGACGGGTGCCACTGGGAGCATGAGATCGCTCTGCATTCACGGGGAATATGGGTACTATCCGCTCGTGACGGCGGCGCTAGTGAACTCGCACGTTTCGGGGTGACGCCGGTGCCGCTAGGGGAATGAGGCCGCTGAGGAAATGGCGAACAGCGCGGCGTGGCCGTCATCATAAAATCACCGCGCCGTCATCATAAAATCACGGCGCGGTTCGCCTCCTAAAAATCACTCGGCGTCAGACGGTCAGTGTCAGGCGCCGAGTATCAGGCGTCGAGTATCAGGCGTCGAGTATCAGGCGCTGAGTATCAGGCGTTTGCCACGTTGTAACGCTCGCGAGAGTGAGCTGGCTGCTCTATCTCATCAATTGCTGCGCGGGCAAATGTGCTAGTAGTGACGAGAGTGCCAGCAGCGTGATCGCCGCCAAGAACGTATTGTTCACTGGCCTGACCAGGCTCGATTGTGATAGCTGGCACCTGCATCACCCAGTTCAGCTCTGGGTTGGAGTGCAGATACATATCAAGCACGCGGGCAAAGACGCGCGGCTCGGCATAGTCTTCTGGAATGAAGCCGTTGTCAATCAGGCGCACGCCTTCGTCGTCACGCAAGCCACCAGCGCCACCAACCACAAATAAGCGCGTGGTGGGTTGGCGCTTAATGAGCGCTTCATGTGCGGATAATACTGGCGCCCAATCGCCAGTAGCACGGCCGCTAGCAGTGGTGATTATCAGTACGTCCACGCTGTTTGCAAGATCCATGACGGCATCAGTATCAGCAAAATCTCCGACGCGATACTCAACTCCTGCGAGAGGCGTCTCAGGAGCGCCATGGCGGGAGACCCCAATTACTGTGTGCCCGCGGCGCACAGCTTCGCGCGCAAGGTCTGATCCCACCATGCCAGTGACGCCTATAATTCCGATAGTGGCCATCTCTTCAATCTCTTTTCTTCTCTATCGTGATGTTCTTTTGCTATCTGTGTCAGCGCAGGAGCGGCAAGCATTATTCCGCAGACGTGATTCATTGCACCAGATTCGGGGTTTTCTCAGGGTAGTGCAAGCGCGTAGACTTGTTCATTGGTGTTCTGTGTCTGCATGGCTGCCTGTGAGGCTCGGCCGTGTGCCGCGCTCGCAGCGTACTAGTGTGTGTGCTGAGGGCCGGCGTAGATGCAAGCTCCGGAGTAATAAATGAAAAGTTAGCGGAGACTGATGGCGAAAAAAGAAGGCGTAATCGAAGTTGAGGGAAGAGTTACTGAAGCTCTTCCCAATGCGATGTTCCGTGTGGAGCTGGAAAATGGGCATATGGTGTTGGCTCATATCTCTGGCAAAATGCGGCAGCATTACATCAAAATCCTTCCCGAAGACCGCGTGGTTGTAGAGCTGACGCCCTACGATCTGAGCCGCGGACGAATCGTGTATCGCTATAAGTAACTGCGCGAGAAGCTGACCTCGCCCATTGGGAAATGTGCGAGTGTGGCAGAGGAATAACAATGAAGGTCAAGCCAAGCGTGAAGCGGATCTGCGATCACTGCAAAATCATTCGCCGTCATGGGCGCGTGATGGTGATTTGCGATGCCAATCCGCGGCACAAACAGCGCCAGGGCTAAAATCCTGGAGGGGAGCGTATCGGTAGTGAGAGCGCGCCCCAGACGGTCTGCAGCGTCGTCACTGATAAGCATCGTTACTGACAACATTGTGTAGCACGTGTGCAGATTGCAGTAAGCAGCACAGCTAGCTGAGCGCATAGCTCGGCAACCCTCGGACCGAAAGCCGAGGCTTCAGAATCGCAGAAATGCTCTGGAGATAGCAGTGCCCCACACTTTCGGCAGAAAAGAATACAGGAGCCACAAGGAATGGCACGTCTTTCTGGCGTCGATCTCCCTCGTGAAAAGAGAGTGGAGATTGCGCTCACATACATTTATGGCATTGGTCGCACGCGTGCGAATGAAACACTTGCAGCTACTGGAGTCAATCCAGATACTCGCGTGAAAGACCTCACTGAAGATGATCTCGTGAAGCTCAAGGCTCATATCGACGAGAACTACAAAGTAGAAGGCGATCTGCGCCGCGAAGTGCAGGCAGATATTCGCCGCAAGATTGAAATCGGCAGCTATCAAGGTTTGCGCCACCGCCGCGGGCTTCCCGTGCACGGCCAGCGCACCAAGACGAACGCCCGCACGCGCAAAGGCCCCAAGCGCACGGTGGCCGGCAAGAAGAAAGCCAAGTAAGGCTGAAACGTAGCGTCGTACCCGCTGCTGCGCGTTGAGATCGCGCGGACGGGACGAGAGAATCATCAGGAGAAAGTATTTATGGCACAAAAAACTCAGGCGCGTCGGCCGCGCCGTACTGTGCGCAAGAACGTCACAGTGGGTCAAGCTCATATTAAGAGCACGTTTAACAACACTATTGTTTCCATCACCGATACGAATGGTGAAGTCATCGCTGCCACATCGAGCGGCATGGTGGGCTTTAAGGGATCGCGTAAGAGCACCCCGTATGCTGCTCAGCTCGCTGCTGAGAACGCTGCTCGGCGCGCGATGGAACACGGCATGAAGAAAGTGGACGTGTTTGTGAAAGGCCCTGGCTCGGGGCGTGAAACTGCTATTCGTTCTCTCACAGCTTCTGGCCTGGAGGTGACGTCGATCTCCGACGTCACGCCACAGGCTCACAACGGCGTGCGTCCACCAAAGCGCCGCCGTGTTTGATCCTTTTAATACTCGCCAAAGCGCCGCATGAGCGCGAGAAAAATTTGAGCGTCATATAGTGGGCGCCCACGAAAGGAAATAATAGTGATCATCGAACAGCGTCCAACGCTGACTGAAGAGAAGGTCTCTCAGACCCGTTCTCGCTTTACGCTCAACCCGCTTGAGCCTGGCTTTGGCTACACTTTGGGCAACTCACTGCGCCGCACGCTCTTGAGCTCTATCCCGGGTGCCGCCGTCACGTCGGTGCATATTGATGGTGTGCTCCACGAATTCTCCACCATTGATGGGGTGAAAGAGGACGTGGCCGAAATCATCCTCAATGTGAAAGAGCTCGTCGTCACCTCGGAGCATGATGAGCCGGTGCAGATGTATCTGCGTAAGCAGGGTCCAGGTGTGGTGACAGCAGCGGATATTACGCCGCCGTCTGGAGTGGAGATCTACAATCCAGAACTCGTGCTCGCTCATCTCAATGAAAAAGGCAAGCTGGAGATTGATCTCACTGTCGAGCGTGGCCGTGGGTACGTGAGTGCAGCGCAGAATAAAGATCCGGAAGCCGAGATTGGGCGTATCCCCGTAGACTCCATCTATTCACCAGTGGTGAAAGTGAGCTACAAAGTGGAAGCCACCCGCGTAGGGCAGCGCACTGATTTCGACAAGCTCATCGTAGACGTTGAGACAAAGCCGTCGGTGCTGCCGCGAGATGCGTTTGCTTCGGCTGGTAAAACTCTCGTCGAGCTCTTCGGTTTGACCACCGAGCTCAATGAAGAGGTGGAGGGCTTGGAGTTGAAAGAAGCTCCGGTGCCTGAGCAGCAGAGCAGCGATTTGCAGCGTCCGATCACGATTCTGAATCTGCCGGCTCGCTCACAGAATTGTCTGCAGCGCGAGGGCATCCACACCATTGGTGAGCTGGTTCAGCGCTCGGAGGCCGACCTGCTTGATATCCGCAACTTTGGAGCCAAGAGCATTGAAGATGTGAAAGATGAGCTGGCCAAGCTGGATTTGCATCTGAAGGATTCACCTGCTGGTTTCAACCCGAATGCTGGATTTAATGCTGACGACACGTACTCGATGACGTTCAGCGACGATCTGATGTGAGTCTTTCAGCCACAGTGCAGATCTGACGAAAAACTTTGAGGAGAAATAATGCCTAAACCAACGAAAGGCCCTCGTCTGGGTGGTTCCCCAGCACACGAGCGCCTGATTATCAACAATCTCTGCCGCGATCTCATCCACAATGAGCGTGTGGTGACGACGGAGGCAAAGGCTCGCCGTGTACGCCCGTATATGGAAAAACTGATTACCAAGGCCAAGAAGGGCGGCACTTACCGTCGGCGTTTGGCTTTGAAAGATCTGCGTGATCGTGAGACCGCGTATATCTTGTTTGAGGAGTTAGCTCCGAAATTCCAGGATCGTGACGGCGGATATACCCGTATCGTGAAACTGACAAATCGCAAGGGTGACAATGCCCCTATGGCAGAGATTTCACTCGTGCTGGAGCCAGTGTCGAAGAAGAGCAAGAAGAAGGCGGCAGCTCCGGCTGCTGAAGCCCCGAAAGCTACCGAAGCCGAGGAAGTTGCGGCCGATGCCACTGACGCAGTTGATGTGCCCGATACAGCAGAGGATGCTGCCGAAGCTACTACGGCAGAAGATGTCGCTGCTGAGGATGCTGCGGATGTGGCAGCTGAGCAGGCTGCTGACGAGAAGTAGTATGAACGTCGTCTGACGGCGCTCTTAAGGGGCTGGGGTGAGCATGTGTCTCATCTCAGCCCCTTTTGTATGCTCTTGGTGTGGCTCACACTCTCGCGCAGCCCCCGGTTCTCAGTCTTGTGTAGCCGTGACTATCGGCTTTGTGTAGCTGTGTTTTCATCCTCGCGCGGAGGTCTGAGTGCAGGACGCGAGGTGACGGAGGTCTGAGTGCAGGGGCACGGCAGAGCAGGGGGTATATGCTGCGCAGTGTGGAACATACGAGGAATTCTAACGCGGTGGCCAGACTAGCGGTCTGGCAGGCTAGTGGTCTAGCGGGCGCGCTTGAGATAGACGCTCACGCTGGAGACGTTGAAAAGTTCGCCAGTGGTGAGGATGCGCTGCTCGACGCGCCACACCTGCAGGCGGCCGGCGTTTTCTGGCACTGCACGGGCTTCGCACTGCATCCCTAGCGAAACTGGCCGTAAATGATGCGTCTCTAGCCCCGTGCCCACTGCTATAAATCCTTCAGCTGCCGTCTGCGTGGCACCGAGGCTCGCCGCTTGTTCGGCAATGGCTGCAGAGATACCGCCGTGAAGCACCCCGTGAATCTGTGTGAGTTGGGCATTCACGGTATATCGGTAGACGACGAGCTGAGAGCTGGCCTCGATGAGTTCTAAGCCAGCATCGTCAAGAATACTCATAAGCGACCTTTCCTTGTGTCTTCTCTTATGTGCCTTGCTTTTAGCATGTGCCAAGCCTCCTGTATGCCGAGCCTTTTGCATGTGCCAAGCCTCTTGGGCACTCGGCACTTTACTCCGGCAGCTCCAGCAGCTTGAATTTCTGGATTTTACCAATAGAAGTTTTTGGTAGTGCATCGAGCCATATGAACCGCTGTGGCACCTTGTAGGCTGCGAGGCGTGAGCGCACAAATGCTGTGAGTTCGGCATCGGTGGGACGAGGGGGAGATATAGCTGTTTGTGCTGCAGGAGTGGGCGCCGTAGAAGTGGAAGCACTGTGTGCCGTATCAGCAGGGCGCGTCGTGTCATTGCGCACGGGTGTAGCCGCTTCATCTGCTAGTGCATCAGGGCGCGCTGGCACGATATATGCCCAGGGAACGTAGCCCCACGTATCATCGGCGTGCCCTACAACGGCTACTTCGCTGATCGCGGGGTGCTGCGCTAAGACGTTTTCTACTTCGGTGGGATAAATATTTTCTCCGCCAGAGATAATAAGATCAGAGAGACGGCTTTTCACGTAGAGGAATCCATCGTCATCGAGGGTGCCGATATCGCCAGTTCTATACCATCCATCATGGGTGAATGCGGCGGCGTAGAGATCTGGTTTATTCACGTAGCCCACGCACAGTGCAGGTGATTTAATCTGGATTTCTCCTATTTCTCCAGCTGGAAGCTCTGCTGTACACGCAGCATCGCCCCGCACGGCGCAGGTGGCATTCCCTTGTGTAGGGCAGGCGGCATTGCTCCGCATAGGATCACTGGTGACGGCGGCAGGGCTTGCAGCGTGGGCTGCAGTGTCAGTAGGGGTGAGGCTAGTGCTGGGGGTATCTTCTGCGCTGTCGTCCTTCGTGCGAGCAGCGTGAACGGCGGCAATCCGCAGCTGATTGGGAAAGAGCGGGAGGCCCGAGGAGCCTGGCTTGTAGTAATCGCGGCGAAGCGGAGTAGCGATGATCTGCGAACAGGTCTCGCTCATGCCAAATGAGCGGATGACAGGTATATGCAGGTGCGCACACCGTTCCAGCAATGAATCAGCAAAGAAGCCACCGCCTAGCAGCATATAGCGGAATGAATCAGGATAAGTGTGCTGGGGGCGTCTTTCCATGTCATCTAAGAGTTTGGTGAGTGTGTAGGCTACCACGGAGACGATACTGGCCTTGCCGGAGAGGAGGACGCCATTGAGCGCATGGGCATCGAACTTTTGGAAGAGATAGACGGGGATACCGTAGACGAGTCCACGCACGAGAATGGAAAGACCTGAGATGTGGAAGAGCGGCACAGCGCATACCCAGGCATCGTGCGGCGTTATTCCTGAGGTGAGCATTCCTGCAATACTGCTCCACAGGTGGTTGCCGTAGCTTTGCATCACGCCTTTAGGCTGGCCAGTAGTACCGGAGGTGTAGAGAATGCTCATCACCTCGTCTAGATCAAATTCTCTGCGGATGCAGCGCTGTGACGTACGGCTGGCAGCCGATGAATCGCCGCTGGCCTGCACTTCTTCCCACAGCGGTTCGAGTGCAATGGCGCGCAGTTCAGAGCCAGGAGCATCCGTCAGAGCCTGAGCTTTCGCCGCGGCATCTGCACTGAACAGGATATGCGTCAGTTGTGCATCAGCGACGTGGTAGCTCAGCTCGGCGCTAGAGAGCCGAGTGTTGAGCATGACCATCTGCACCCCGAGATTCATGAGTGCCAGAATGAGAATATATGTCGCTTCAGAGTTGTCGCACAGCAGCCCCACTCGCTGAGGCAGTGGCGCAGGCTCCGGAGAGGTTTCACAAGACTCGTTCACTTTTATTGCTGCTGGTATTTCTGCGTATGGGAGCCCGCTGGCAGCGGGCTGTAAGGAAGTATCCTGCTGAAAAGAGTCGTGCGAGGAAACGCCGTGCGGAGAACTACGCTCGCACCGGCATGGGGTATGTGCAAAGAGCGCAGCTAGCGCTCCGCTCATCTCGCAGCTTGCGGCAAAGAGCTGCGAGAACGTCCACTCCTTGCCTTGATAGACGAGTGCGAGGCTGTGAGGCTGTGTGAGTGCGCGTTTTCGCAGCCAATTTTCGATTATCATGGTGCAGCAGATCTCACGGGAATTTCGGGAACTGGTCGAAATCGGGCGTGCGCTTTTCTAGGAACGCATTTTTTCCCTCTTTCGCCTCATCCGTGGTGTAATACAGCATCGTGGCATCGCCGGCAAACTGCTGGATGCCGGCTAGGCCATCGGTGTCGGCATTCATAGCTGCTTTGATGAAGCGCAGCGCCGTTGGACTCATCTCCAGCATTCGATCGCACCATTCGAGCGTCACCGTTTCTACTTCGTCAAGCGGTACTACCGTATTGACCCATCCCATGCGGTAGGCTTCGTCGGCAGTGTACTGTTTACACAAAAACCACACTTCTTTGGCGCGTTTGTGCCCGATGACGCGGGCGAGGTAGCCGCTGCCATATCCGGCATCGAAAGAGCCGACGTGTGGGCCCGTCTGGCCAAATTTCGCGTTTTCAGCTGCAACCGTCAGATCACACACCAGCTGTAAGATATTGCCGCCGCCAATCGACCACCCTTTTACCATCGCCACCACTGGTTTGGGGATGATGCGGATGAGATGCTGCAAATCGAGCACGTTCAAGCGTGCAATGCCATCACGGCCTACGTATCCGCCGTTGCCGCGCACGCTTTGATCTCCGCCAGAGCAGAACGCTTTATCTCCAGCGCCGGTGAGGATAATGACGCCGATAGTTGGATCATCTCGGCACAGTGCGAACGCATCAATCATTTCTGCCACAGTGAGTGGCGTAAACGCATTGTGGTGCCAAGGGCGATTGATCGTAATCTTCGCGATCTTGTCGGCGCGTTCAAAAATGATTTCTTCGTAGGTTTTCACGGTTTCCCAGGTACGTTCCATCATGTCCCTCGCATCTTCGCTCATATGTCTATCCACTGTGGCACTGCTATCTTAGCGCACGCTCTACGCTGCAAAGTTCCGTGCTGTGATGTTCCGTGCTGCACGGCTCCGCGAGTAATCAGCCGATAGATCCATCCGAAGCGATCAACCGGCAAAAGTGCCGATATCGCAGCGGTAGTACAGATCTGATTCAGCTAATGCAGCATCCAGTAGCGGCACTAACGTCGAACGGCAGTCGGCACTATCCGATCCGAGTGCCGTAACGATGGCTACCCGCCCGCCGTGTGCCTGCCAGGAGTGCTCGGCAGCTACTCCGCCGTCATCGCCGTTCATCTTTTGAGTACCCATGTGAATGATAGCGATATCAGAATCTGATTCAACAGCCTCAAAAAGCGCCGCTGGAATCGCTGGGTATGCCGTCACGACTCCTGGATATCCTGGAGAACTGAGCACAATACCGAGGCAAGTGCGTTCCGTGACGGCGAGAGTAGGAGTGTCTCCCGCCAAGAGTGAGAGGGCTGCTTGAGCTATATCACCGTGCAGGCGTGGCAAAATCACTTCTGCTTCCGGATCTCCCAATCGGGCGTTAAACTCAATCACCTTTATCCCGTCAGAGGTGGCGATCAGACCGGCGTAGAGGAATCCAGTAAAAGGATGACCCTGAGCAGCTAGCTGAGCTAGCGTTGGCTCAATCACGCGGTGGATCGCTTCCTGATACAGTGCATCCGTGACTCGTGGCACTGGGGATACAGCGCCCATGCCGCCGGTATTCGGCCCTACATTGCCTTCGCCAATCGGCTTGTGATCTTGCGCGACGGGAAGAGCGACGTAGCGTTCTCCATCTGCCATCACGATGAGCGAGAACTCAAAGCCAACTAAAAATTCCTCGACGAGCAGCGGGTGTTCAGCATCGAGCTGGAGGTGCTCCACGACGTTTGCTGCCTGTTGCTGATCAGCGCAGATCGTGACGCCTTTTCCGGCGCGTAGGCCATTTTCTTTGAGCACGCTAGGGTAGTGGACGGCATCGGAAGCGAGATAGTCCAGAGCATCAGGTGTGCTCGTCAGCAGATGATAGGCTGCCGTGGGGACGTCGGAGCGTGCCATCACGTCTTTTGCATAGGCTTTCGATGTCTCGATTCTGGCAGCTGCCTGCGTGGGGGCAAAGATAGCCAGGTGACACTCACGGAAGACGTCGGCAATGCCGCTGGCGAGTGGAGCTTCCGGTCCTACAATCGTGAGTTCAATACCGAGCTCAGCTGCCGTATGAGCCAATTTTTCCCAGCGCTGCTTCGGATCGGCGTCATCGGGAAGTGGCACAGGAGTGGCAAGCTCGGCGATAGCGTCACTCGCTCCGGCGCACCATACATCGTGCCCATGGGCAACTTCGTGCCTGACGAGAGCCATTTCGCGGCCGCCGCCGCCCACTATCAAAATTTTCATGAAGATCCTTTCTTCTGTGTGTCTGTGTGTCTGTGTGTCGGCTCTGGAGTCGTCACGGCTGTGCATATAAGCAGCAGTGACGGATGTAGAAGTCAGCTGAGATTGTGCGGAGAGAGCACAGACAAATCTGAGGCGTAGAGAAATCTGGCGTACATGGACCTGACGTATGTGAATCGGCGGTATAGGAAATCTGGAACAAAGCTCAGCGCGTGCCCTCGGCGCCAGGCTCGCTGCTAGTGTGATGATTTTCGCGGGCGCGCTGGAGCCAATAAGGGGTACCTGGCCGAACTGTGCGCTCGACAGTGGATGCGAATGCGGCAATGGTAGCAGGAAAGAGAGCGTGCTCGGTGCGGTGCACGGCCGCTTCAAAATCGCTCAGTGAGCTAAACGTCTCCACAGGAACGCCTTGCTGCGCCAAGATCGGGCCGTGGTCGAAACGCTCATCCGCAATATGCACGGTGACTCCGGCGCCTGCGCGTGCAGCAGCATTTAGCTGGGCGTCGTCAGAGGTTGCATCGTGCCAAATGCGCTCAATAGAGTGCAATCCTGGGTATGCTGGCAAGAGAGCGGGATGCAGATTCACTATTTTGCCAGGAAATGCCTCCAGCAAGGTGGTGCCCACTTTCTTCAAATATCCCGCGAGCGCAATAAAATCAATCTCGAAAGCGCGCACGACGCTCAGAATTTTTTCTTCCCACGCTTCGGTGCTATCGAAATCGCGCGGAGAAAACACGTATGCAGGAATTTCTTTTTCCCGTGCTATCTCCATCGCTGTGCACTCGCGATTGCAGATTAGCAGCATAGGCTCTGCGCAGCCCAGTTCTCCGCTGCGGGCAGCTTCGCACAAGGCTCGGAAATTCGTGCCCGTTCCCGAGGCGAAGACGGCCATATTGACCCGTTTGGGCAGTGCCATCGACGTGCCGAGGGCACTGGGAAATAGTTGCGGTGTGTCACTCATGGAGCTGAACTCCCTTTCCGGCAGTGCCATCATTCACCGTGCCGATCACGTAGCTTTCGCTGCCAGCTGCTTGCAGTGCCGCCTGTGCGGCTGATACATCGCTCGGCGCAAGTGCAATCACATATCCGATGCCCATGTTGAAGACGTTGAACATCGCGTCTCGTTCCAAAGAGCTGAGCTGACGTATACAGTCGAAAATTGGCAGAGACGGCCAAGAGCCGAGCTGGATATCGTATCCGAGATCGGCGTTCATTCGTGGGATGTTTTCAAAGAAGCCACCACCAGTGATGTTTGCCATTCCATGCGGCGTGACGCCGGCGCGCAGCATGGAGAGTATCGGCTGAACGTAGAGCTTCGTGGGGGTGAGCAGCACTTCGCCGAGCGTCATGGGCGTGCCATCTGCGTGCGTGAGCTGCGCGAGCTGCGGCACATAGGTATCGGAGGCGTAGTGGTGATCTTTGAAGAAAATTTTGCGCAACAGCGAATAGCCGTTGGAATGGGGGCCGGAGCTGGGAAGCCCAAGTAGCACGTCGCCAGGAGCCATATCAGCGCCGGTGATGATACCGTCGCGTTCTACAGCGGCTACGCAGAAGCCGGCAATATCATAGGTGCCATCTTCATAGAGGTCGTTCATCTCAGCTGTTTCGCCGCCGATGAGAGCGCATCCTGATTCTGTGCAGGCGCCTGCGATACCCTGCACAATGTCGGCTACAATCGCCGGTTCCGCTTTCGGTATGGCGATGTAATCCAAGAAAAAAAGCGGTTCTGCTCCCTGGGCGATCACGTCATTGACGCACATCGCTACGGCGTCAATTCCCACAGTGGTATGAATGCCTGTCTGGAAAGCTAAAAAGAGTTTAGTACCGACGCCGTCAGTGCCAGATACGAGGATCGGATCTCGATATCCAGCAGCCTTGAGGTCAAACATGCCGCCGAACCCGCCAATACCGCCCATCATGCCTGAGCGCTTGGTGGCATCGACACTTGAGCGAATGCGGCGCACTACTTCGTAGCCACGCTCAAGATCCACTCCGGCCTGTGCATAGGCCGCTCCGGCCACGGAGGAGGGAGTGTGAGATTGTGCTGGTTGGCTCATAATTCCTCGTTCTTTCTATTGGGTAAGGGCTGGAATATGTGTGCTGAAAGTGCACAGCTGGGAGTACTGACGGTGTGGACAACGGATTTCTGTGGGGTGCTGGAGCGTTGAGCGCGGCGGGGGCATCCGAGAGCATCGCGGCCGTAATGCTCTCAGTGCGAGGGAGATCCAGATACAGCTGATTGAGGTGCAGCTGATGGGGATGTGTGCGCTCGGCAATACGCCACAGCGTTGGCAAAGATGCTTTGTTCACCGATGCCAGGGATATTGCGCATCAGGCCATGACGGTAGCGCTCAGGGTGCCCCATCTTCCCTAAGATTTTTCCATCAGGAGAGATAATTCCCTCGATGGCAAAGCTGGAACCGTTGGGATTCTCGGGGGCTTCCATCGTGGGCGTGCCCTCTGCATCGACGTACTGGAATGCCACCTGCCCAGCTGCGAAGAGCTGGCGTGCTTCTCTTTCGCTGACGACGAATCTCCCCTCGCCGTGCGAGACAGGCACCTTGTGAATCTGCCCAGGGGTGAACGTGCTGAGCCAGGGGCTGGCGCTCGCCGCCGTTGCCACGCGGGTGGTGGCAATACGAGAGACATGCCGGAGCTGCCGATTATGTGCGAGAGTGGGAGAATCAGCAGTGAGCTTGCTCGGATCGCCATAGGGGAGGAACCCGGATTTCACTAGGGCTTGGAAACCATTGCACACGCCGAGCACTAGCCCATCTCTACGGGTAAAGGCAGTGACGGCAGCCGCCACTGCGGGAGAACGCAAGAAAGCAGCCATAAATTTGGCGCTGCCGTCAGGCTCATCTCCCAGGGAGAATCCGCCGGAGAATGCCAAAATCTGTACGCTCGGATCAGAGAGACGAGCGATGAACGTGGCGGTGTCTGCCGCCAGCATGTCTGGTGTGAGATTGCGGATGACGTGGAATTCCGTGCTAGCTCCCGCAGCCTGGAATGCCTCAGCCATGTCGTACTCCGAATTCGTGCCAGGGAAGACTGGCAAGAGTACGCGCACGGCAGCATCTCCTTCACCGGCATCGGCGGCGGGCGTAGCTGGGCTGCCACCGGAAGTATCTCTGATAGCCGTGGTATCGGCGGACGTGCCCCTGGATTTAGTACCACCGGCGGTGACATCGGCGGTAGATCCGTGGTCAGTGCCGATCTGCACGGCGAAATCGGGCAGTGGCTCGCTGGGAGCGCTTGTGCGGTTGATGGGGTAGACGCTCGCGTAACCGCGCTCACTCACCTGCAGTGCCTCGTCGATGCTGAATGACTCGAAGCCCAGATCAATAGTGTGGTTCTTGTCTGTAGTGGCACCGAGATAGATCACGCGCGGCCGATCAGAATCTGCCGGTGCATCTCCGGCAGCGCTAGCGCACGCCGTGGCATCCGCCGTAGCGACGCTAAAGAGCGGCGTGATATTCACCAGCGGATCGACGGCAAAGACGATGCCACCCAGCGGGTTGTGCGTCAGTTGCTGCACCTCGCTACCAGGTGTGAGCCAGGCGCGAGCAGATGTGCTAGAAGCGAAAAATCCCACGGCATTGCCCAGACACATATTGACCACGGTGGCAGCTAGGTTGCCTCCACGGATGGCAGAGGCGCTCACGACGCCGCCGGCAGCCGCAAGTTGTTGATAGCTGGCGAAGTTCGCACGCAGCTGGGCATAATTCGGAGCTCCAGAAGCCAGTGGCGTGTGCGGTAAGTAATACAAATCTAGTTGCCGTGGCGGCAGCGTGGCGCTCACGGCCTTTGTAGCATCGAGAGTACCAACGGCAAACGTCACCAGCGTCGGAGGGACGTGTAGCTCGTGGCCGTCATCGAGTGTGAAGCTGCCGCTCATGGAGTCTTTGCCGCCGATTGCCGCCACGTCGAAAGCATCTTGAGCTTCAAGCAGGCCGAGCAGTGCCTGAAGCACGGTGCCCCACACCAACGGATCAGAATCTGGACGCTGGAAATACTCTTGCACTGTGAGCCATGCTTGCTTCGGATCAGCTCCAGTTGCACTGAGCGCGCTGAGCGCCTCAACCACGGAGTACGCCCCCATAAGATAAGGAGAATCGTCGGCGAGGACAGGGCTAAAACCGTACGTCATCACGCTGGCAACGTCCGTGCCGCCGGATACCGGCAGTGTCTGGATGCTCGCCATCTCTTTGGTCTTTTGTAATATGCCCCCGTATGGCATGAGCACAGTTGATCGGCCTACAGTGGAGTCGAACTGCTCAACCATGCCCTCCTGCGAGGCAATGTTTGCTGCTGCAAGACTGGCGAGAACCGAGGTGGGGACCGCAGCTGCGGAGGCGGCTGCTACAGGCGTAGCAGCGTTGGGCGCGTGCGCACCGCCATTGCCAACCTGTGGATCGCGCATCTCGACGGCTTGGCTGCGCGGAGCCCCGTTGGTGTCGATGAAGGCGCGTGAGAGATCTACGACCATCTCATCGCCGTCAAACATACGCATTCTGCCGCTCGCCGTCACCTCAGCAAGAACAGTGGCTTCCAGATTCTCCTCAGCGGCAGCCGCGATAAACAATGGCGCATCTGCCGCTCGCACCACCACGGCCATGCGCTCTTGAGATTCGCTGATAGCAATTTCTTTCGCATTCAAGCCCGCATATTTCAGCGGCACTCTATCGAGGTGGATATCGAGACCAGCTGCGAGCTCACCCACGGCTACAGCCACTCCGCCAGCGCCGAAATCGTTGCAACGCACAATCATCTGTGCCACGTCGGCACGGCGGAACAAGCGCTGAATTTTGCGCTCATTGACGGGGTTCCCCTTTTGCACTTCAGCTCCAGAGCGAGCGAGGGATTCTTCAGTGTGAGCTTTAGAACTGCCAGTAGCTCCCCCAATACCGTCACGTCCAGTACGTCCACCGAGGATGATGACGACGTCACCTGCCTCCGGCTCTAACCGGCGCACATTAGCTGCTGGAGCGGCGGCCACCACGGCTCCAAGCTCCATGCGTTTGGCCACGTATCCGCTGTGCACAAACTCTTGCACACCCGTGGTAGCTAGGCCAATCTGGTTGCCATAGCTAGAGTAGCCTGCGGTCGCGCGCGTGGAAATATCAGCTTGTGGCAGTTTTCCTTCAAGAGTGGATGAGCGCGGCTCAGTGATATCCCCAGCGCCAGAGAGGCGCAGAGCTTGATACACCCATGAGCGGCCAGAGAGGGGATCTCGGATTGCGCCGCCAAGGCAAGTGCTTGCTCCGCCGAACGGCTCAATCTCGGTGGGATGATTGTGGGTCTCATTTTTGAACATCAGCAGCCATGGTTCCCCATCCACCGTTATATGGACGGAGCAGGCATTGATCTCTTCGCTCACCTCTTGGGTCGTCATGATGTCACGGCGGCGCAAATCTTTGCCCATGATGGTACCCAGATCCATCAGCGTGGGCACGCGCCCAGAACGTCCATTGGCACTGCGGAGTTCTTGCCAGCGAGCTAAAGCGCGTTCAAGTTCCGCGTGAAAACGTTCAGAGTGATTGACGATGTCTGTGAGCCCTGTATTAAAAGTAGTGTGGCGGCAGTGATCGCTCCAATACGTATCCAGAACGGCCAGTTCTACATCGGTCGGCGTGCGTCCCTCCGAGCGGAAATACTCTTGAATGCACGCTAGGTCAGCCTCGCTCATCGCCATGCCGCGCTCTGCTATGAGCGCGGATCGGCCCGCCCCATCGAGGTCGAGGAAGTCACTATACTCTGCCAATGAATCAGGGGCGCCCATATCTGGTTCCGAGAGTAGCGTGAGATCCTTTTCGCCAGCTTCTACCGGATTAATCAGATAAGTGCGAATAGCCTGGAGCGCCTTCTCGCTGAGGGCTGGGGAGATGGCATACAGCTCGCTCGAATAAATTCGTGCGGGCGTCGCTGGCCGAAGCAGCTGGAGAGCTTGCCCTGCGGCGTCGGCACGTTGATCGTACTGACCTGGGAGCGGTTCGACTGCTAGGAGAGTCATCTCTCCTGTGTCAGCTCGTGCAACTAGTTCGTGGAGTTCGCTTTCGCTCACGGCGGTATCGACGCGGGCATCGCAGACGACGGAGTCGAGCAGAGCATCGCGATCACAGCCCTCATCATCTGCGTGAAAGACATCATACAGGTGGATAATGGCGACGTCAGTCAGTTCACCGACGCCGTCCAGATGGGCAAGTGCGGTGCGCAAGGCGTGCTCGTCGTCTCGAAACTGTGGTTTTCTGCGAATAGCGAGCCGTAGATCCATGAATCCTGTGCCTTTCACGTCGTCGAATCGTTTATATCGTCGAATCGGATGCGGTACCGTCAAGCCTTACATTCCGCTGCTGAGAGCCGCGCCGCTGCGTTGCCTAGCGATCTCTAGACAGCACGGCGGCGCGCCAGCTACGAATTATTAGTCAATCACGCTCTGATCGAGCACCTTTTGTGTCTGTGCAGTGCGGAAAGCGATGTATTTCTCGCGCATGTGTGCATCACTCAACGCAATCACGGCCACAGCCAGCAGAGCTGCGTTATATGCCCCGCCTCCGCCGGTGGCCGTCGTAGCCACTGGAATGCCGCGCGGCATCTGCACCGTGGAGAGCAGCGAATCGAGTCCGCCAGCCATCGATGTGCGCATCGGCACGCCAAACACTGGCAGATGAGTGTGCGAGGCGCACACACCTGCCAGATGGGCAGCTCCGCCAGCTCCTGCGATCACGGCAGCAAAACCGCGATCTGCGAGGCCAGAGATGTATTCTTGCACGGCAGCGGGCGTGCGGTGGGCAGAGAGGGCGCGCATCTCATAGCCGATGCCAAATTGCGTGAGCACGTCAGCGGCCTCTTGCATAGCATCCAGATCTGAGCGAGAGCCCATCACAATAGCAACTTTGAAATCAGTCATCATGCCTCACGCCCACTTTTCACCGGTTAGACGCTCGTACGCTTCGCGGTAGCGAGCTGCGGTATTGGCAATCACGTCTGCCGGCAGCTCAGGAGCCGGATACGTCTTGTCCCAATCGAGGGTCTCCAGCCATTCACGCAGATACTGCTTGTCGAAGCTCGCTTGCGCGTGGCCTGGCTCCCAGGTGGCGGCATCCCAGAAACGGCTAGAATCGGGGGTAAATGCCTCGTCACCGAGGTGGAGTACGCCGTCACGATATCCGAATTCAAATTTGGTATCGGCGAGAATAATTCCTCGGCTCTCGGCATAATCGCTGGCCTCTGTGAAGAGGGTGAGCGACGCTTCTTCCAACGCCTGCGCCGTTTCGGTACCGATCTGGTTGGCGAGTTCGGCGACGGAGATGTTCTCATCATGGCCAGACTCCGCTTTAGTAGAGGGAGTGAAAATCGGCTCTGGAAGTTTATCTCCTTGGCGTAATCCTGCGGGCATCTTCATGCCATTAATCGTGCCATCGGCGCGGTAGCTCTTGAGGGCTGACCCTTCAAGATATCCACGAACGATGCATTCAGCAGGCACCATCTCAAGCTTATTCACGAGCATAGAACGCCGTGCCAGCTGATCGGAGTGCTCGCTAAAAGGCAGCGGATAATCAGTAGGATCCGTGCTCACCATGTGATTGGGGATGATATGAGCGAGTTTGCGGAACCAAAAGGCGCTGATGCTATTGAGCACAGCGCCTTTATCTGGAATTAATTGATCGAAGACGACGTCGAACGCAGAGACGCGATCGGTGACGACGATGAGCAGCTGATCGCCAAGATCGTACAGATCTCGCACCTTGCCGCTCGAAATAGGGGAAACACCATCAATATGAACATGCTTCATTTCAGCCATGCATCCAGTGTATGACTGCCGTATAACTCTGACCTGATGTTCCAAATTGCGGAATTGGGGCGTCTATAATTTGAGAAAAAATCGGGGGCTCTCTTCGGGTGAGATGCTTCAGATAGAGATGCTTCAGATAGAAAAGTGGCGGGTGGGCTCCATGAATTCGTGCAAGCGAGCGTCAAAAGCGTCATAGACGGCGTCTTCATACGGCAGCTGCGGTTGCTCAATACCCAACATTCGTAAAAGCTCCTGTGTGAAAAGCGGGCTGAGTATCAGAAGCGGCCCGATCAGATAGGTGCCCATAAAATTCTGGATGCGTACGCCTTCGCCGTCCTCTGCGATGCTGCTACCGATGCTGTGACGAGCAGGAGTGCTGGCGGCTCGATCGACGGGCTGTCCGCTGAAACTCATACCGCGGATAGTGCGGAACAATGGCGGATACTGTTCACGCGCATGGTATGGGGCAGTCGAGTGTGCGTTTTCAGAGCTGGCCAAGCGAGCGTGAGCAGAGCCAGCAGAGCTGGTAAAAGTAGAGTGCCCGAATTGGCTCTTAAACCCGACGATCTGCACGGTAGCGGGGGAATTTGCTGCCGCAGATACCTGCTGGCCATCCGCTGTGAGCTTCGGCAGTCTACCAGCATCTGTCTGCTGTTCCGGTATGGAAGCCGTGGAATGCGTAGGCGGCACACGTGGGGTAGATGTTCGCTCGAAAGTGCCGACGTAAAACGAGTTATGGCGCTTCCATAGATCGATATGTGCCAGAGCGGGAAACAACCCCAGCCCCTGAAATCCTTCGAGATCTGCCGATTCCATTCCCTGCCCAAAAATCTCCACGGCGTTGCCGGTGGCGAGGATAATCTGGCCGGCGTCAATCCTCGCGCGAATGGCTGCCGTATGGGGGCGAAGCGCATCGCTGATCACCACTTGCGCGGTTTCCGGCATGGCTCCGATGTAGACAAAGTCTACAGATCCATCGAGGAAATGCGGGGTATCAGTCACGGGAGTCTCAATAATAGTGACGTCGGCGCCCGATTCTCGCGCTGCGCGTGCTAGAAAATGAGCATTTGCCAGCTCGCCATAAAGATTAGCCAGTTCAGGGTAGAGAATTTCGATCGTCAAAGAGGTATCGTTCATCGCTGCTCCTTCGTTGCCGAGGTGTGAGAGGCGGCAGCGTGTGAGTGGGTACGACGTTCAGCTGCTGCCAACGCGAGTTTTTTCACGTCCTGTAGCACGCGTGTAGCTAACGGTACGGAATCCACGCCATGTAGTACGTATATACTTTCTCCTGGCTCGAAATGCAGCTGCCGAGGTGCGTCAATTTCTCTCGCGGCATAGCTGATACGCTCATCAGGTATGCCTGCGAGAAGTAAACGCACCCGATAGTCTTTGCCGCGTGCTCCGGTCACGACGATGTGAGTGATCTCTGGAGTGTTGAGATATTCGAAATCGGCGTCATACATCCAGCAGGGATTTTCTGAAAAGTCTTTCACGTCGCGCAGATCGCCCATCATTAAAATCAGCTCTTTGCGTCCAGGCAAACTGGCGAGATAGTCAAAGGCGCGCGAGTTGGCCACGCCATTGACGTCTTTTGCCATTTGATTGCCAGCGTATACATCGCCCACTGGCTCGATAGAATAACGAGTCTTAGTGATCTGAATATCGCGCATAATGCGTTCTGCGTCATCGTGCTGCACCCCGCATTCGCGCAGTGCTGCGTACGCCGTCACAACGTTGTATATATTGTGAATGCCACTGTTGAGAATGCGCAGATGTGCCAGCGATTGCTCATGTGTGTGCTGTGTCGTGGCTGCGGGTGCACTCCCAGCGGCTTCAGGGGTATCGGCTGAGGTAGGCAGAGTAGGTGCAGTTGGAACGGTGACATCGCCAGCCGAGCTAGGCGGAGTAGACACAGCTGACTCGGGCAGGGGAGCAGCAGGGGAAGCTAAGGAAGCCACCGCTGCTGATTCGCGCACGTCCAAGTGCATGTGGTCGATATCGACGTTAGTGCCGGCGTAATCATAGTCGGGAGAATGCCAGCCGCAGTACTCGCAGTGGGCGCGGCCAATATGGTGATAGCGCACGTATTCGTAAGTGAGTAAATGGCGACATTGCGGGCAGGTGCGACCGTCGTTCACAATATCGCGCGAGTGCGTGCGATCAGTCGGCATGCGATCAATGCCGAAGAAAACGCGCTCGTTGCCAGCTGCGAGTCCCAGACGAGAGGAAATGACGTCGTCAGCATTGAGGAGCAGCTTTGTGGACGGCGGAAGGGCGTGCTCCAGAATCCAGAAGATGTAGTCGCTGTGGGCATTGCGCTGCACGGAATCACGGAAAAGATTGGTGACGACGAGCAGATCGGGAGTGAGATAGGGAAAAATTCGCGGGGTGGCCCGTTCGTCACACTCCAGAACGGCCATAGAAAAACGCTGTTTGTTGAAGATTGTGACGCCAGCTGCTAGCGCAGATGCCACGCCCGTGTGCAGATTAGAGCCTAATTTGTTGCTCAACACTCGTCTGCCGGAGGCTTCCATACCATCGACGATAAGATTTGCCACGGTAGTTTTTCCGTTGGTCCCCGTCACGGCAACGATGGTACGCGGGTGGGCGACGCGACCAAGAAAATCAGGGCAGATTTTGATGGCCAAACTGCCGGGGAGCTGGGTGCCGTTGTGATGTGTGATTTTCAGTGCTAGCGCTGCAATTTTAGCTGTCATTAATGCGGCAAAAAAACGAATTGTGTTCACTACTTCATCATTCCGAATGGCTGTGGGGCTATATCAACCTATGCTAGCAGTATAGCTGGGATTACATGGCGGCAGCAGGAGGAAATATGAACGCGATGTGAGGAAAATTTAACGCGGTGTGAGGTCTATCAATGCACTAGACTCAGAAAAGGATTAGATTTACTCACGGCCGCTGCCACAGCCGTTATCGGCAAGAGTATTGTCGCGCAAGAGTATTGCCACACGAGCGTATTGGAGAATGACTGGAACGATGAGTGCTTTCCCCCGAATTGTGATTGACGACGATCGAATCGTTGCGAACGCTGTGAGTATCGCCCAACTGGGAGCTCAGCGTGGTGTAGACATCGCGGCAGTGGTCAAAGGCGTGGCAGGGTATGCCCCCCTCATTAGGAGGATTGCGGCAGCTCCCGTACGGGCGCTGGCCGATGCCAGTTTGGAGCATGTGCGTGCCTATGCGGACGTGCCAAAAGAGAAGTGGTTTATCCGGATTCCGATGATGGAGGAGATTCCGGAACTGGTCGAGCTCACGGATATGTGTATGATCTCTGATCACCTCACAGCAGATCGTATCGAGGAATACTGCGAAGCGCATGATCAACGTTATTCAGTGCTGGTGATGGCAGAAGTGGGGGATCTGCGTGAGGGAGTAGAAAATACAGAATTGGTGCAACTCACGCAGCACATCGAACAGCTGAAGCATGTGCAGCTCGCCGGTATCGGCACTAACGTGAGCTGCTATGGCAATATTTTGCCGGGCGTGGAGAATATGGCGGATCTGGCAGAAAAAGTGGAACTGGTGCAGCGCTCAATTGGGCGGGAACTCGACATCGTCTCAGGAGGAAACTCCAGCTCGCTGCGGATGCTTGAAGAGGACACGTTGCCTTCCGCCGTCACTAATCTGCGCTGCGGAGAGTCTATTCTCTTTGGACGTCTGCCATGCTATGAGGAAGACATTCCGTGGCTCGCGCAGCACCCATTCACCTTGGAGACGGAAATCGTCGAAGTGAAAGAGAAGCCGTCATTGCCGTGGGGAGCAGTGGGTAATGGTGCGGCTTTTGGCGAGGAGCCAGAGTTTGAAGATAAAGGCCGCAGGAAGCGGGCGCTCGTCGTGATGGGGCGTCAGTCGATGTATCTCGATGGTGTGCGCCCCCTTGACCCTGGCGTGGAGATTCTAGGAGCTTCCAGTGACTATGCCGTCTGCGACGTCACTGACAGCAAGCGCAATTATCACCTTGGTTCCACCATGGAATTCTCACTCGACTACTCTGCCGTGGCGAGTGGATTTACTCATGGGGGTTTCGATATCTCTCTGCGTTCGCGCCTCGCTGGCAACTGAGTACCAGCAAGGCGCGAGCCACCTCAGGCTGTCCCTGGCACTGACTAAGTTTGTTCGCAGGCTAGCTCACGGTTCACATGCCGTGCACATACTTGCGAATCGTCGGCATAATCCCTATCTTTGAGGGATTTTGGCCTGGGAGCTGCCAGTAATCGTGAGCGCTGTAGTTGTTGCCTTCGACAATGGCAGGGCCGTCCGGCGTCACGGCTACGTCCCATCCCACGTAGCGCATCTGTGGTACTACTTTGGCTGCGCGTAAGACAAACTCTTTCGCTTCCTGGAAGAGTGGCGTGTGGAATCCCACCAGCAGTACGCCAGTATCCGGATGCTCCGAATACTCAATGCCGTCCGTAATGACGCCGTGGCGGGCAGGGTAGAGGAACTCTCCCGTTTCCAAATCCACAGGGCCATGCGCTCCATACACATCGACAAAACGGCCGCTAATCCCGAATTTTTGTGCGGCAAACAGCAGATGCGGTTCGCCGGAATCGTCAATGAGAGTAATCATTCGCATGGTGTTGAGCGAACCATTGTAGACGGCGGCCAGGTCCGGATGATTCTTGAGCACCTGCTCGACGACCCCGAACTTCTTTCCGCGAATATATGCGGTGAACTGCGCGGCATCAGCAAAATTTTCCTTCTTCAAGAGCTCTGCGCCAGCGCCAGCTTCCAGACCATCCATCTTGGCGAAGTATTCATCGTGAGCATTGAAGAAGCGTTCGCATTCTTCATCGTCGGCGCTATCCACTTTCAAGAAATCGCGACGGATAAAATCGCGAAATACCTCATTGAAAAGTGATTTGCTATCGAACACCAGCGCATAGTTTGGGTCGTTTACTTTCGTAATGAGTTTCTTCGAGCGGAAACGGGTCATGTACGTGTCGCGTTGAGCATCCGTGAGCTCAAAGAAGTTGAAGTTGGAGTAATCGTAGTATCCGGCTCCGTACTTGAGGAACGATTTCACCATGTCTTTGGTGAGTTCCGGCTTGGGGATTCCGGAGCGTTGATGCACTTCGTCGAGCACGGTAGAGAATTTCTTGAAGCTTGCGTTCTTCACCACTCGAAATCCGTAGGCAACTAGATTTTGCTTCATCTGTCCATTCTTTCTTTTTTATTCGCTTGCGTTTGTACGAAGCCAACACTGCTTGTTTCTCTTACCGCTAGTGTACATGCGATTGGGATGTACGTTAGCCAGCGGTACTGAATTGTTGTAGAAACAGGGCGTGACGTCGCAGTGCTCGGCGTGAGCATGACAGCGCCGCCCAAATATTATGCAGGGTACTACGCGGTGTATGACGCCACACTGGCGCCGCCCATAGCGGTGCGAGCGTGTCGCAGCGTATGGGCAACAGTGCGAAGGTGCAGCGAGGACGTAGCGCGCCGTCCACAGTGCAGAACAATTACAGGACGGTAAGCAGTGCAAATAATGCGAGAGAGCGCACGCTAAAATGACGCTATGAGAATTCGCCTGGATATCGCATATGCTGGTGCTGGATTTCACGGTTGGGCTGCTCAGCCGGGGCAGCGCACAGTGCAAGGAGAACTGGAGACGGCGCTCGCGGCAGTGCTGCGCGAACCAGTGGCTCTCACAGTGGCTGGGCGTACCGATGCCGGTGTGCATGCGCGGGGGCAAGTGGCGCACTGCGACGTGAGTGAGCGGGCATGGGCGGCGTTGCCTGCTCGCTCCGATCGTGAGCCTAGTGTGGCTCTGGTTCGTGGCGTGAACGCCGTGCTGGCGCGCCGGCATTCATATTGGGAGCGTTGGGAAGACGGTGAGGACGCCCTGCTGGGCACATCGGAGAGGGGCGCGTCTTCGATGCGCCCAGCAAGTTCGGTGAGGTCTCTAGCATCCTCAGACCCCGTGGGCGTCCCGACTTCTCCAGGGCTGAAAGCGCCGGCGTCATCCACGTCTCACGCGGTGCGTGTGAGCAGTCCACGTGGCTACTCTGATGTAGTCGTGCGCATGGCAACGGCGGTGCCAGACGTCTTTGATGCGCGTTTTTCGGCGTTGTGGCGCCGGTACAGTTATCGGATTGCCGATAGCGTGCTAGCGTGGAATCCGCTGGTACGCGACGTACTGTGGCTCAATCAGAAATTGGACGTAGAAGCGATGAACCGCAGTGGCGAAGTTCTCCTCGGAGAACACGATTTTCTCAGTTTTTGTAAACCGCGTCCGCATGCCAGCACGGTGCGCACACTCCATGAGCTGCACTGTGAGCGCCGTGATGACGGCGTCATTGAGGTGCGCGTGCGAGCGGATGCTTTTTGCCACTCACAGGTGCGCTCGCTCATGGGGGCGCTGATCGAGGTGGGGCGTGGCGCTCGGGCGGAGAGCTGGCCAGCACAGTTACTCCGTGTTCCCAGTCGGTCGCAGGCGGCTCCGGTAGCTCCGGCGCACCCGCTCACACTCGAAGAAATTGGCTACCCGCCGCCAGATGATTATGCTGCGCAGGCTGCTAGAGCGCGGATATATAGAGGTACAGATGAGCTGGCAGAGGCGCGAGGCCATGATAGGTGAATGCCATGATAGGTGAATGGATATGATAGTGAATGAGAGAAAAGGGAAATCAGTGCCGTCCTAGCTCCAGAAGCGGGGCAGTGTTCCAGTGTGAGGTGCTCAATTCTGCTGTGACAGCCGCTGCTCGGTGTATCACCAGTCGCCTGCGAGAAGAAACTCAGGAATGTGGCGATGCTCAATCCCATCTCTCGGGTGCAGGGAACTTCTTTGGATACTGTCTTCTGCATGGAAACGAAAATCAAAGAGTTTTCTGCTATAGAAGAAGAAAGTTTGAATTTTTCATAAAATTTCTTTTTATGAAAGAAGAATTCTTGAGCGGGCTACAAGGCGGAATAGTTATAGCCACCTAGGCTACAGCGGTCTACAGTGTGAGATTCTGGGCGTGGCGGGAATGGGCAAGAGGTACGAGATATCGTCGTCATGAAACCGCTCACAGGTGCTCAGCAGGCTTTGACGCCGTCACACGCAGCCAAGTAAAGTGAGTAAACGTTGTGTGAGCTGTGCGTAAGTACTAATCCCACTCGTCTTCGCGAGTCACACAAACGTCAAGATTTTAGTCCATCGGGCAGGGTTAGCACGCTGGCAGTAAGCCATCGCTAGCGCCGTTATCTTCTGCTCACGAACAGAAACGAAGGCTACGCAAGTGCGCACGTATACACCAAAGCCAGGCGATGTGGAGAAAAAGTGGTACATCATTGATGCCACCGACGTCGTTCTTGGCCGTTTGGCAACTCATGTTGCCACCCTGCTCCGTGGGAAGCATAAGCCCCAGTTCGCTCCAAATGCTGATACTGGCGACTACGTAATCGTGATTAACGCCGATAAGGTGGCTCTCACTGGTGCAAAACTCACTCAGAAGATGGCGTATCACCACTCTGGATATCCAGGCGGTTTGAAAGCCACATCGTATGCGGAACTCCTGGCTACAAAGCCAGAAAAAGCCGTGATGAAAGCCGTGGCGGGTATGCTTCCGAAGAATTCTCTCGGGCGCGCTCAGCTCGCCAAGCTGAAGGTTTATCGCGGCAGCGAACATCCGCACACTGGGCAAAATCCAGTGCCATATGAGCTCACCAAAGCTACCCAATCGAAGTGATCAGCAGGCGCTTACCTCCGCAATGAGTAACGCGGAGCACAGTGCATCAAGTTTTAAGGAGAATCGTGGCTGAGACCACTACACTAGAAGAACTGGAGCTCGAAGAGGCAGCTCCGAGTTCGTATACTACGGAGAGCGAAGCTCCGAAAGAAGAGGGTGCCGGCAAGGGTGCCTCTATCACTGCTCCTGGTCATGGCCTGGGGCGCCGCAAAGAAGCAGTAGCTCGCGTGCGCCTCGTCCCTGGCTCTGGAGAATGGAAGATCAACGGGCGGGTGCTCGAAGATTATTTCCCCAATAAGATTCATCAGCAGCTCGTGCATTCGCCATTTGTGCTGCTCGATCTTGAGGGGCGTTTCGACGTGATTGCGCGCATCAATGGTGGCGGCCCCTCAGGGCAGGCAGGCGCATTGCGCCTAGGTATCGCACGTGCGCTCAACGAGATTGATCGGGATGCGAACCGTCCGGCGCTCAAGAAAGCCGGATTCCTCACCCGCGATGCTCGCGCGGTGGAGCGGAAGAAGGCAGGCTTGAAGAAAGCCCGCAAGGCTTCGCAGTTCTCCAAGCGCTGATATTGGACGACTGCCAGCAAGCTGGCGCGATCCGCTCCTTGCACTCTTGCGGGGCATAGCTTTGGAAGAGCAGCGGTAGCGGTAGAGAAATGTGAGGCGTGGCGCATACGGCATCTAGCTGTATGCGCCACGTTGCTTGCATTCCAGAGGTTTATGTGTTGGCCGATACATTCTGTTAAAGCTATGAGCAGGGGAGGGCGCTATACTGATTCCAACGACGTCCATAGACGGATGAGGAAGGATGACGTATGCCTCGACTTTTTGGCACAGATGGTGTGCGCGGATTGGCAAATAAGAAACTCACTGCTTCGCTCGCGCTGGAACTTGGAGAAGCAGCAGCGCGAGTATTGGCAAAAAACAACCTCGGGCATCGGCCGAAAGCTATTGTCGGGCAAGACACGCGCGAGAGTTCTGGCATGCTCGGGCAGGCAGTGGCGGCTGGTCTTGCCAGCGCGGGGGTAGACGTTGAACACGTGGGAGAAATTCCCACACCAGGGGTGGCTTATCTGACAGCTGAGCAAGATTACGATCTTGGCGTCGTTATTTCTGCCTCACACAATCCTTTCTACGACAACGGCATCAAATTCATCAATGGGGATGGTTTCAAATTGCCAGATTCGTCGGAAGACGAAATTGAGGCCGTCCTCGGCCAAGATTGGGAACGTCCAACGGGTGATGGAGTAGGTTTCATCGGCGAGAATGCGATGGTGAGCGACAAAGTTTATATGGATCATCTCATTCGTTCTGGACACTCGCTCAAAGGGCTACGTATCGCTCTCGACTGTGCGAATGGAGCAGCTAGCGATGTAGCTCCGCGTGTCTTCCAAAAATTGGGGGCGGACGTCGTCGTCATCAATGCTGCTCCCGATGGTAAAAATATCAACGACAAAGCTGGGTCTACCCATCCGGAACAGCTGCAGGCGCTCACGGTAGCCACCGGTGCCGATTTCGGTTTTGCTTTTGACGGCGATGCCGATCGCTGTCTCGCAGTCGATCACGAGGGCACGCTCGTCAATGGCGACCAAATTATGGGGATGCTTGCGGTGGCGATGAAGAAGGAGGGACGCCTCAAGCGCAATACACTCGTCGTGACGGTGATGAGTAATCTTGGTTTGCACCTCGCCATGCGCACCAAAGGAATTAAGACTGTGAGCACGAAAGTGGGAGATCGCTATGTGCTGGAGGAAATGCTGGCGCATGGATACAACATTGGGGGCGAGCAGAGCGGACATGTGATTAATCTCGATCACGCCACGACGGGAGATGGCACACTCACGGCCGTGTTGGTGGCGAGCGAGGTTGCCAAGCAGGGCAAGAAACTGGCAGAGATGGTGGACTTTGTGAAAGAGCTGCCGCAGACGCTTATTAACGTCTCCGGTGTAGACAAAGAGCGCGTCGATCTCGTCGCCGCTGAAGTGGCGGAAGTGGAGGCTGAGCTTGGAGAGACTGGGCGAGTGCTGCTGCGGGCTTCTGGCACGGAGCCGTTGATCCGCGTGATGGTGGAAGCTGCCACCCAAGAGCAGGCTGACGAGTGTGCACAGCGTTTGGCAGATGCGGTGCGAGCCAAATTGTCTCACTGATAATGACTCGTTGATATTTGAGCAACAGTGGAGCCGAGCCAGCAAATTTCTGCCGGCTCGGCTCCATTGGTTCGGCTCGTAATAGTTATCTCTCGCAGCGGTGGCTGGCTGAGAATCTGCCCCAAGATTAACTCTGTGATGCTGCAGCTTTTTCTTTAATTCCTTTGCGCCAGAATACTAGGACAATGAGCAAATCAATAAAGATGATGGCGGAGATAACGGCGAATGCGACCACCAGGCCGAAATACCAGTGTCCGCCGGTGCCGTCTGGGTGCAGCGTTCCGCGCGCGCTGAAGAATATCGCCGTTACTAAGGCGATCCCGATAGCAGTAGACATACGCTGCCCCGTTTGCAACACGCCTCCAGCTGTACCGCCCGATGAAGCCGGCACGTCGAGCATTGCTTGAGTCTGGTTGGCAGCTCCCATGGCCCCGCTACCAATGCCCATGAGCAGCGTGGGCAGCACATACCACCAGTAGTTCATGCCCCGCGCGGCGAGGAACGTCATACCGATGATGCTGAGCAGGCCCACGAGGTACATCAGGACGCTCCAGAATTGAATGGCACGGCCTCGTTCTACCGCATACTTTCCTGCCCACAGCGAGGCAAGAGCGGAAAGAATGGAATTCGGTATCGAGAAGAGTCCAAGCTCAAAGGGAGTAGCTCCCATAGCATTTTGCAGGAAAATTAAGAAAATCGCCCAAATCGACGTCATCCCGAGAAAGAAGACGGAGACGATAGCAGTACCGTAGCGGAATGTAGTGATCTTAAACAGATCGAGATCGACCATAGGAAAGCCGCCGCGCTCTTTATAATATTTTTCCCACGCGACCCATACGGCCATAAGCACTAGGCCGAGAACTACGATTAGGTACAGCCACGGATTGCCTTTCATCATAAATGGCAGCATGATGCCGAGCACAGCCACGGCGAGCAGCAGCATTCCGAATGGGTCAAGATCCACTTTGGTTGAGCTCGTACGCCGAATAGGGTGATGACCTTTAGCGATCTCTTCTGCCTCATATTCAGCTTCTATCTCGTCTTTACGCGGGCCGATTGTGCGCCGTTCTTTGCCGAACGGCAGCCAGAAGAAAGCCAAAATGATGCCGATGACGCCGATCGGAAAATTGAGGATGAAACTCGCCCTCCAGCCAATCTCAGGGCCGAGGAGCTGGATGAGTCCTCCACTGAGCACGGGGCCGGCGGCCACTGAGGCAGAGACGGTGAGCCCGAAATATCCGAAAGCGCGGGCACGGTCCCGACCTTGGAAATACTGCTGGATGAGCCCCGTGGTTTGCGGTGAGAGCACACCCGATCCGAATCCCTGTGCTAACCGCAGCACATTGAGATGTAGAGGATCATTCGATAGGCCGATGAGCAGCGACGCTACAGAAAAAATTGCTAAGCCTGTGACGAAGCCGCCAGCGCGCCCAAAAATATCGCCCAGCCGTCCAGCAGGCACGAGTACGATGCCGATAGCCAGGGCATACCCTGAAATCATCCACTGAATTTCGGCGTCGGTGGCAGAGAGAGAATGTTGAATCGTCGTCAGTGCAGTATTGATGGAACTGACTTGCATCAGACTCATCATCAGTGGAACGAGCACGACGAGTAAAAGCTTGTTTCGGCTGTAAGATCGCTGCGAACCAGGCACGTGAATCACGTTGGAGTTTTTGCCCACGGGGCACTGTCCTTTCTATAAAATTGTGGTTAGGCACGGCCTGCAGAAAATGCGCACGTGGCTCCACAAAGTTCCGCTAGGAATCCACTCAGCTTAATGCTCAATGTGGGGTACTCATTCCAGAGCGGGGCTGTGCACTCCATCGCATTTTTCTTCTATGATAGGAACCATGGAAAATACGAGTGATAGCCACGCATCCCGCAGACGAGTACTGCTGAAGCTCTCTGGCGAAGTTTTTGGCGGCGGTGCCGTGGGACTAGATACCAGTGTGCTTACGCGCGTGGCCAGTGAAATTGCGGCAGCAGTGAACGAGGGTGTGCAAGTCGGCATCGTGGTCGGCGGCGGTAATTTCTTCCGTGGAGCGCAGTTGCAAGAGAACGGTATGGATCGTGCCCGTGCAGACTACATGGGGATGCTCGGTACTGTCATCAATGCCGTGGCACTGCAAGATTTCCTGGAGCAAGCTGGTGTGCCCACCCGCGTGCAGAGTGCTATCACGATGACTCAAGTGGCCGAGCCGTACATTCCGCTGCGGGCCATTCGCCACCTGGAGAAAGGCCGCGCCGTCGTGTTTGGTGCTGGAGCTGGGATGCCGTTTTTCTCAACGGATACCGTGGCGGCTCAGCGAGCTTTGGAGCTGCGGTGCGATGAACTACTGGTGGGCAAAAACGGGGTAGATGGCATTTACACAGCTGATCCGCGTCTCGATCCGCAGGCGGCTAAACTCGATTATCTCACCTATGACGACGCGCTGCGCAGAGGCTTGAAAGTGGTAGACGCTGCGGCGTTTTCTCTCTGTCAGGATAACGGTTTGACGATGAGAGTTTTCGGGATGCAAGGGAGTGGAAACGTGACGAGTGCCCTGCGCGGAGAAAAAATCGGTACGCTCGTGACGCGCTGACGTGATACAGAGCGAACTGGCCGTGTTTGCGAATACTCCATGCGGATGGTCAGCTGAGAGACGGCGTCACGGGGGACATCGCTGTTGCAGTGAAGCACACAGCGAGCCGAGTGTCCCATGCAGACGGCAACGCACAATATAATCATGAAATAACGGACAACATTTAGCGAGAAAGCACAGACACTATGATTGACGACGTACTGCTTGAGGCCGAAGAAAAAATGACGAAAGCGTTGGAGGTGGCGCGCGGGGATTTTCAGAAAATCCGCTCCGGACGTGCCAACCCCGAGATGTTTACCTCGCTTCTCGTGGAATACTACGGAGCACCCACCCCGCTGCAGCAACTGGCAACGGTGAGTATTCCGGAGGCGCGCACCGTGCTGATCACTCCTTATGATCGCTCCTCTATGAAAGACATTGAGAAAGCAATTGCTGAATCGGATCTAGGCGTGAATCCCACTGATGATGGGCAGCTGTTGCGTATCACTATGCCGCCGCTCACGGAGGAACGGCGTAAAGATTATGTGAAACTCGCTAAGAATAAGGCTGAAGAGGCTCGCGTCTCTGTGCGACATGTGCGGCGTAACGCCAAAGATGAGCTTGATAAAATCAAGAAAGATGGCGAGGCTGGCGAAGACGATGTGGCGCGCGCCGAGAAAGAGCTTGATACTCTCACAAAGAAATATATTGATCAGGTTGATGCTCTGCTCGATGGCAAAGAAAAAGAGCTGATGGAAATCTGATTCAGGCGTGAACTCTTTTTTAGCGGCTTTGACGCCGCATCCCCCGAAAGCTCCACACGAGCAGCACAGCAAATCCGGGCGAGACATGCCTGCTGCCGTCGTGACGGCGCTGGTGCTCGTCGCTATTGTGGCTGTCTCAGTGGCTTTCCACCCGATGTGGTTCGTCGTTCTGGCTATAGCAGGTTTTTCCATCGGCTTGTGGGAAGCGGCTGGAGCTTTTCTCGTTCGTGATATTCATGTGCCGCTCGCGCCGATGGTCCTGGGGGTTGCTGCTATGGCAGTGGCCACGTATGCGCAGGGGATTGCTGCGGGTTTTCTCACCTTTTGTTGCGCGGCCTTGCTGGTGCTGACGTGGGCAATTTTTAGTGGACATCCGCGAGCGGTGGCAAATGGCCTAGCGGGAGTTTTCGCGCTCGGTTGGATTGGCATGAGCGGCATGTTTGCTGTGGCCATGGCAGATCTGCCGCACGCTCCGTGGTGTATCGTGGCGCTGGTTTTGCTCCCCGCAGCGTCAGATACTGGGGGGCTGGCCTTCGGCATCTTTTTGGGGAAACATCCGATTGCCCCCACGATATCACCTAAAAAATCGTGGGAAGGTTTCGCTGGATCGGTGGTTTTCTCTTTCATCGCTGCCTGGCTTTTTATCCGACTCGCATTGGGGTTGGACTGGTGGTGGGTCGTGGTGTTCACTCTCGTCACTCCGGTGCTTGCCACGGTAGGAGATTTTGCTGAGTCACTGCTGAAGCGCGATATGAAAATCAAAGATATGGGCACGATTTTTCCTGGTCATGGCGGAATGCTGGACAGAATTGACGCGATGCTCTTCTGCGCTCCGACTTTTTATCTGCTCTATCTTCTGGCTTTAGGAATTCCAGCGTCTGTGAGCTGAATGAATGAGCTGGATAAAATTGTGTACTGAATAACGGCGTAGCCGCCCTAACCTTTTGGGATAGTCCCTTTAGGGCAGTACCTTCGGGGAACAGTTCAAAAAAGAAAGATCAAAAGAGCAGAAAAGTGGGGCTAGTCTGAACATATGAAAGGCAATGAGCAAGGTGCGCCGTCACGGCAAGTGCGTCCGCGAGTAGAAAATGGACAGGCGCTATCCGTGAGTTTTACTGAGCAACGCTTCGGGAAGCCGGCGCGGCATTTAGCTGATCTGACGGGGGCTGAGCGTCGGCAGGTCGTCCACGAGCTGGGCTATCAGGCTTTCCGAGCCGATCAACTCTCACGGCATTATTTTGAACATCTCACCACGGATCCGGAACACATGAGTGATATACCGGCAGCCCAGCGCTTCCAGCTCACGGAAAAAATGTTTCCGCAGTTGCTCACCGAGGTAGCTCATCAGGTGGCTGACGGCGGTGCCACAGTGAAATCTCTGTGGCGACTCTTCGACGGAGCAGTGATTGAGAGCGTGCTCATGGCATATCCGGATCGCACGACGCTCTGTATCTCCGCTCAAGCTGGGTGCGGAATGGCGTGCCCATTTTGTGCCACTGGGCAAGGAGGGCTGGTACGCAATCTCACGGCAGCTGAGATTGTGGAAGAGGTGCGGCTCAACATGCTCGCCGCCCGCGACGGCGCCGTCACGGCTCACGCTGTTGCTGGCAATAAGCGCCCTCATGGAGGGAAAGTGAAGGTAGATCAGCGAGGGAATGCGAATCCAAAAGCTCCAGCAGATTCACGCCGGATTACGAACATCGTATTTATGGGGATGGGCGAGCCGCTATCCAACTACAAATCGGTGACGGAAGCTATTGCTCGTATCACTGCTCCGGTTCCTGAAGGATTCGGGATATCAGCGCGCAACATCACAGTTTCTACCGTGGGGATTGTGCCAGGGATTCATAAGCTGGCAGAGCTAGGTTTGCCGCTCACCCTCGCCGTTTCTTTGCACGCCCCTGATGACGATCTGCGCGATGACCTCATTCCGATTAACTCCAGCTATAACGTCTCTCAGTTGCTCGACGCAGCGCGGCACTATTTCGTGCGCACTGGACGGCGAGTGAGCATTGAATATGCCTTGATCAAAGATATGAATGATCACGTGTGGCGCGCCGAACTGCTCGCGCAGGAACTCAACAGCCGTGGTAAAGGCTGGGCACATGTGAATCCGATTCCGCTCAACCCCACTCCAGGTAGTATCTGGACGGCATCGACACACCGCGCTCAAGAGGCATTTGTGCATACGCTGACGGCGGCGGGAATCCCCACCACGATACGGGACACGCGCGGGGCAGACATCGACGGCGCTTGCGGGCAGCTCGCAGCAAAAGTGATTGATCCAGAGCATATTGCTGCGCGAGCGGCGAAAGCTCAGCGGGCAGTGCGCGACCGTCTGCTCCGAGAAAAAGAGAACAGCCGAGAAAAGGAAAATGCCTCGGCGTCAAAGCCTGGCAATCTGCGTCTATAGTAGCAAGAGAAGATGCTGCGTGACGCCGACAGGAAGGACAGCAATGAAGACGACGTTTACCCGAGTGAGCAAGTGCAAGCTCGGATACGATATGCAGCGGGTGGATCAGTTCCTTGCTCAGGCGAAAAACTGCTATGTAGCCACGCATCCTGATGCGAGACCAGGCGATGCAGACGATGAGACAGTGAGCGATATCCGAGCGGTGCATAATGAGATACGAGCCGGCAGCTCACGCTCCGCAGCTTCTCGCAGTGATACGCGCAGCTCCCGCAGTTCGCGCAGTTTGCGCAGCCAACAGAGGACAATAGATACAACAATAGATGCAGCCAGCATAGCTGGCGTAGCCTTTCCAATGGTGCATGGAGGGTATGCTCCATCGGCAGTGGATGCGGCTCTCGACAGATTACAGACGGCATTTGTGCAACGCCAGCGTGCGGCTGTGCTGACTCAGAGCGGTGAAGAAGCCTGGCTTGATGCCACGTATGAGCTGGCGCGTCAGCTCTATCCTCGCCTGAGACGACCGAAACGGGCACGATTCGCAGATGCCAAAAAGACTGGCTATGCTAAGGCGCCTGTGGATCGATTCCTCGATCGTGTGAATGCCTATTTCGCAGGGAAAGCCCACGTGAGCGTGCATGATGCACGCATGATAACTTTTCCTGCTGCCAAGAAAGCCGATGCCTACGACGAAGCTGTGGTGGATGCCTATATCGAGGAGCTCATCAGAGTGTTGCTGGCGGTGGAATAGATAGCACAATAGGCGGTGGCGCGAGCAGAGTAGCAGCATGTAGCAGCATACGGCAGGCGCAAGCAATATGATCAGGTCAATAATCGGGTCAATATGGCCACAATGAATTATCGTGGTGAAAAGAGCAGGTGAATGATGCGAAACATATGGATACTTGGCTCGACAGGCTCCATTGGTACGCAAGCTCTCGATGTAATTGCGCATCATCGAGAGGACTACCGCGTGGCTGGTCTGGGCGCTGGCGGTGCGCGCGTCGAGCTCCTTGCCCAGCAAGCTCATGATTTTGACGTACCGGCCGTAGCCCTTGCCGATACGCGGGCAGTGCAGGCATTTCGCGATGCCTGGGCAGCTATTGGAGACGGGCGCATTGAGCCGGAAATTTTCTCAGGCGCCGAGGCGATGGCTGAGCTGGCCGCATGTGCGCAGGGGATGTGCAAGGACGATGCGTCTGCCTCACTTGCCAGCGCGCTGATACAGAGCGATGTGGTGCTCAACGGCATCACCGGATCTGTGGGGCTTGCCCCCACGCTTGCAGTATTGCGCACGGGAGCGACGCTGGCGCTGGCCAATAAAGAATCGCTCGTAGCTGGTGGGGAGCTGGTGGCCGAAGCAATGGTACGTCCTGGGCAGATTGTGCCAGTCGATTCAGAGCACTCGGCTATCTTCCAAGCGCTGCAGTCGGGGATGCACCACCGAGGACTCACCAGTGCCAATACGGATGGACGTTCATATGTGCATCGTCTGATTTTGACGGCGAGTGGCGGGCCATTTCGGGGGCGCAGCCGCGATGAACTGACGCACGTCACAGTGCGTGAGGCTCTGCGTCACCCCACATGGACGATGGGGCCGGTAGTGACGATTAATTCCGCCACGCTCATGAATAAAGGGCTGGAATTAATCGAGGCGGCGTATCTTTTCGACATACCACCGGAGCAGATCGTCGCCGTGGTGCATCCGCAGTCATTCGTGCACTCGATGGTGGAGTTCACGGATGGTTCCACAGTGGCTCAGCTTTCCCCGCCAGATATGCGCCTGCCGATTGCGCTCGGCCTGAGCTGGCCGAGGCGGCTCAAGGATGTTGCTCAGGCATGCGATTGGACGCAGGCGATGAACTGGAGTTTTGAGCCGTTAGACGACGAGGCGTTTCCAGCTGTGCAGATGGCTCGGCAGGCGCTCGCGGCGGGGCCACTCTTTCCCGCCGTGATGAATGCTGCCAACGAGCAGGCGGTGGCAGCATTCTCCCAGGGAGTTATCGGCTTCTTAGAAATGACCGATGTGGTGGCGCGCACGCTCGACGAGTTTGCGCACAGCTCGTTGCTGGGTGGCGTATCAGATCAAGCCCTCACTCTGGATACTGTGCAAGCCGCTGAAAAGTGGGCACGGGCGCAGGCAGATACGCTTATCGAGCAGAGTTGAAAGCGTGCAGAGGCTGAATAATCTGGCGGGGCTGAAAGTGAGGAACGCGTGACGCTATTGCTCATGGCGCTGGGTATTGTACTTTTCGTGGTGGGATTACTCATAACGGTGGGTCTTCATGAACTGGGGCACCTACTGCCTGCCAAGAAGTTTGGCGTGAAAGTGCCGAAGTATTTCATCGGTTTTGGCCCCACGCTCTGGAGCGTGCACCGAGGCGGTACGGAGTATGGCATAAAAGCTATCCCGCTCGGTGGTTTTGTGCAGCTCGCGGGAATGCTGGCTCCAGCGCCTGCAGGTGTGCGAGTGATGAAGCCTAATGGCGAGTTCACCGCTGCCGAACAGGCGCGGCAGGATTCTGCCGCACAGCTGGAGCCAGGGGAAGAACACTTGGCCTTTTGGCGTTTGCCGGCCCATAAAAAGCTCATCGTCATGTTCGGTGGGCCATGCGTTAATTTGCTACTTTCGCTCATCCTCACTGTGGGAGTGCTGTGCGGAATCGGTGGGGGAGTATACGGGACGACGTTGGCAGATGTGCAGCAGTGTATCGATGGAACGGCTACTTGCAGCAGGGATGCCGCCTCGCCAGCAGCCCGCGCCGGTCTGCGTGCGGGTGATCAGATTCTCTCTTGGGGAAATACCTCCGTAGATTCGTGGGAAGATGTGCAAGCTGCGATTGCGCACGGCGGCACGGAAACAGTTCAGGTGCAGATACGCCGTCCTGACGCTGACGCACTGCTGACGCTGACGCTCTCTCCAGTACTAGCTGAACGGCCACTCATCCGCGGGAGTGACGTCGTCACCGATCCGCAGACAGGACGTGAGCGCACGGAGCTCAAACCATATGTAGGTATATCGCCCCAGTTGGAGATGCGCCGGCAGTCCCTTGGATCGGCTCTGCTGCAAGTTGGCAAGCTGGCGGTTGGCACTGCCCAGATCGTGGCGGTGCTGCCAATGAAGCTGTGGGATACGGCAGCGCAACTCGTCTCTGGAGCGCCCCGCGATGCGGACTCAGTAGTGGGTATTGTGGGAATAGCTGATATGGCTGGTACGATCACCAGCGCTCAGGCCTCGTGGTATGGGTTTGCTCAACGGAGTGCTGACTTTTTAATGCTGATGGCATCGCTTAATATGAGCCTTTTCGTCTTCAATCTTATTCCGCTGCTGCCACTCGATGGTGGGCACATTCTAGGCGCTCTTATCGAGGGGATACGCCGCATGTTTGCCCGCTGGCGAGGACGACCGGATCCAGGAGCGTTCGACACGGCGCGTCTGCTGCCGGTGAGTTACGCCGTGATTGTCTTTTTTACGGTGATGACGCTGCTACTGGTGGTGGCCGACATCGTCAATCCTGTCGTCTAGGAGACGGCTGTTCCCTCGGCAGCATCGTTGCTGGTGCGGCGGGATATGGCTTAGGTGTGCAGTTGAGATCGGCGGGATGCGGCTGGGTACAGTTGGGCGGCTGACACGGCAGTGCCTTTTCGGCCGTTCCGGTTTTCGGCCATTCCGGTAGTGATAGGTGAACTCCATCGGCCGATCGGCGCACACTTTGATGGCAGGTGCACTACAATAGCGCGCGTGAGCAACGAACAAAGAGCGAATGCGGGCAGCGATGAGCGCCCCGTGAACCGCGCTCAATCAGCGCAGCACGTATCTGACACTGTCTCCGTCTTGGCGCAGCGCCGGCCTACCCGACAAATTCACGTTGGTGGAGTGAGCGTAGGAGGCGGTGCTCCTATTGCCGTGCAATCGATGACTACGACGAAAACGTGGGATGTGGATGCTACGCTGCAGCAGATTGCGGCACTCACTGCCGCTGGCTGTGATATCGTGCGGGTGGCGTGCCCGACGGACAAAGACGCTGATGCGCTCGCTGCAATCACGCAGCGCAGTGCCATCCCCGTGGTGGCCGATATTCATTTCCAGCCGCGCTACGTGTTCGCGGCCATTGAAGCGGGCTGCGGGGTGCGCGTCAATCCAGGCAATATCAAAAAATTTGACGACGTGATTCCAGAGATTGCCGCTGCCGCACGTGCGAATGGAACGTCAATGCGAATTGGAATCAACGCGGGAAGTCTCGATAAGCGTCTACTGGACAAATACGGCCGTGCTACTCCCGAGGCGTTGGTGGAATCGGCAGTGAATGAGGCGAAACTCTTTGAGGATGCTGGTTTCTATGACTTTGCCATCTCGGTGAAGCATCACGATCCGGTGACGGTAGTGCGCGCCTATGAGCTGCTCAGTGATGCCGGCGATTGGCCGTTGCATCTCGGCGTCACGGAGGCTGGCCCTGCTTTTCAAGGTTCGATTAAATCGGCTGTGGCATTTGGTGTGCTTTTAGCGGAAGGCATCGGAGATACCATTCGAGTCTCGCTGTCTGATGATCCCGTGGAGGAAGTGCGCGTGGGAGAGCAGATTTTGCGCTCGCTCAACCTGCGGCCGAAGACTCTCGAAATTGTGAGCTGCCCTGGCTGTGGACGCGCCCAAGTGGACATTTGGAGGCTCGCTAATGAAGTGGAGGCTGGGCTGAAAGGCATCACGTATCCACTGCGAGTGGCTGTGATGGGGTGCGTCGTCAATGGTCCAGGCGAAGCGCGCGAAGCTGATCTAGGTGTGGCTAGTGGCAATGGAAAAGGCCAAATCTTTATCGCTGGAAAAGTGGTAAAGACGGTGCCGGAGAGCGAGATCGTACGTACGTTGGTGGAGCTGGCGCCTCAGGTTGCTGCTGAGCGAGGACTGACGGCAGATACCGATGCCCATCCGACGGTGACGGCGTGACGCAGCTGATGACTCGGACGATGGAGCTGCGCTGTGGCCTGGTGTGGGGGAGCGTATCCTAATGCGTTTCCCCTGGCAAAGCTGTACAACGCCGCTTCGTAGGCTTGGGCGTGGGGACTATGTGGCGGCAGCTGAATTGATGGCGCAGGCGCCCGTGGAGACGGTGTTGATGCGGGGATGGCTCGATCACCTGCCTCCCACTCCCAGTGGGCAACATTTCGTCGGCTACTTCTCCGATGATGGCGCGCTACAGGCAGTGTGCTGGAACGGGGCGAACATCATTCCATGGGGATTTACTGCGGAGAGTCGCGCTGCGCTGGCGCATTATTTTTCCCGCGCTCGGGTATATGCCAATTCGCTTGTGGGAGCAGCCGAGCAAGTTTTGCCGCTGTGGGAGCTAGTGCGCTCCGATTTTCATGCTCCGCGTGAGGTGCGCGCCCACCAGCTGTCAATGGTGTGGCAAGGAGAGTCTGCGAGCGTCGTCAGTGCTGATTCGCAGGTGCGCATTGCCGATCCGCGTGAGTTTGATGTGGTCTTTCCCGCTTCAGCGGCAATGTTTCTGGAAGAAGTCGGCTATGATCCACGTGAGCGCGGCGGCTTCTATGCTAAGCGGGTACGTGCCCTCATCTCGCAAGGTTTTACTTTCGTGCGTATGGGACGTGATGTCCGTGGGCATCAGCGGGTGGAATTTAAGGCGGATGTGGGGGCTTTCGCTGGGGGTGTAGCTCAGATACAAGGGGTGTGGGTCACTCCGGAACTGCGCGGACGAGGGTTGGCAGCTCCGGCGATGGTGGCGGTAGCGCAGCAGATACGGCGACGTTTCGGCGTCACTGTGCATCTATACGTCAATGATTTCAATCTGCCTGCTGTGCGTACGTACGAAAAGGCAGGTTTTACTGTGGTGGGCGAGTACGCCACGGTGCTGCTGTAACGTGCTGCTAAGACGCATAGCTGCTAAGACGCATGTGAGCAGCTGCGAATGCAAGTAGCGGAGAATGCAGGCAAGTACCGCGCTGCTTACTGCCCTCTGTACGGCGGTAATTCGGCTCCATTGCTCAGGGGCGTTAAAATGGTGGACATGCTGAAAATGTCGAAGCTCTTTTTGCGCACTCTACGCGATGATCCAGCTGATGCTGAAGTAGATTCTCACAAGCTCCTTGTGCGGGCGGGATACGTGCGCCGCGTCTCTCCTGGAATCTACACCTGGCTCCCGCTAGGGCTTAAGGTCTTGCGTCGGGTGGAAGCTATTGTGCGCGAGGAGATGGACGCCGCTGGTGCGCAAGAGCTGCTGTTCCCGGCACTTTTGCCCCGTGAGCCCTATGAGGCTACGAATCGTTGGGAAGAATATGGCGCAAACCTTTTCCGTCTCAAAGATCGCCGTGATGGTGATTATCTACTCGCGCCTACGCACGAAGAGATGTTCACTTTAGCAGTGAAAGATATGTATAGCTCATATAAAGATCTGCCAGCGATGCTCTATCAGATTCAGACGAAATACCGTGATGAGGCGCGGCCGCGCGCCGGAATTTTGCGCACGCGTGAATTCGTGATGAAGGATGCGTATAGCTTTGATATTGATGACGCCGGACTCAATGCCAGCTATGACGTGATGCGGCAGGCATATCAACGGATCTTTACCCGCTTGGGCCTGCCTTTTGTGGTGTGCTCAGCACAGAGTGGAGCTATGGGAGGCTCACGCTCGGAAGAGTTCCTCTTCCCGTGTGCCATTGGAGAAGATACCTTCGTGCGCAGCGCCGGAGGCTACGCAGCCAATACGGAAGCGGTCACTACTCCTGCCCAGCCAGAGCAAGATTATGCAGACGTACCCGCTCCGCAGGTGGTGGATACTCCAGAGGCAAAGACGATTGATGCGCTCGTCGATGTGTTTAATACACTGCATCCGCGCTCTGATCGTCCATGGCAGGCGAGCGATACCCTCAAGAACGTGGTACTTGTGGGGATTCACCCTGACGGCCAGCGTGAACTCTTCGTCGTAGGAGTGCCAGGGGATCGTGAGGTAGACCTTGGCCGCGTAGAGGCTAACCTCAGTCCTTTGGAAGTGGAGATGGCCACGCCTGACGATCTCAAGCAGTTCCCAGAGTTAGTGCCTGGATATATTGGCTCTACGGTGATTGGCCCGCAGAGTGCTGGATGTACGAAAGATGCTGATGGATCTCCAGTAGGCGGTATCAAGTATTTGCTTGATGCGCATATTGCCCGTGGCTCGGTGTGGATTACGGGTGCGAACGAAATTGGAAAGCACGTGATGAACGTGGTCTATGGCCGAGACTTTGAAGCTGATGGAATGATTGAAGCAGTGGAAGTTCGCGCTGGAGATGAAGCTCCCGATGGATCTGGGCCGCTCACTATCGAGCGAGGTATTGAAATCGGGCACATTTTCGCACTTGGCCGTAAGTACGCAAAAGCGCTGGGTCTCACAGTGCTCGATCAAAACGGTAAAGCGACCGTGGTGACGATGGGCTCTTACGGTATTGGGGTGAGCCGTCTGGTGGCGGCTCTCGTCGAGCAAAACCACGATGAAAAAGGCATGGTCTGGCCACTTGATGTGGCTCCTGTGCAGGTGCACGTGATTGCCACCGGCAAAGGTGACGAGCTCTTTGCTGCTGCTGAAAAGATTGCCGCTGAGGTGGAAGCAGCCGGATTCAGGGTGCTGCTCGACGATCGGCCAAAGATGAGCGCCGGCGTGAAATTTGCAGATTACGAGCTGATTGGTGCTCCATACGCTGTGGTGGTGGGGCGCGGTTTCAAAGATGGCATGGTAGAGTTGCGCACTCGCAGCACTGGCTTATCGAGCGAGGTGCCAGTGGAAAGTGCGGTAGCGGAGCTCACTCATCTCATTGGATGATACGCAGTCAGTGGATGATGATACGCAAGAACGCGATGCCAGGTGCTCTGCAGCGCCGCGCAAGCAATTTCCGTGTGAGTTGGGGACGCGCCGGTAGGATGTGACATCAGGAGTTGCCGGCGCTGGCAGTTTGGGTAGGAATCCGTTGGGCTAGTGCCGGAATCGGCGCGAAACTCACCGCTACGGCTTGTCCAAGCGGGATAGCTGCCGCTGCCGTTGATGGGAGTTGAGCAACGATTTCTGTGCCGTCAGCTGTTTTCACCGTTACGCGAGCGAGTGCTCCTAGGAATGATGAGGCTACCAGCGTGGCAGTGGCGCCGTCATGGGTGCCGCGCCCTGTGGCCGGGGTGAGCTGCACAGCCTCAGGACGGATCAGCACCTCCACTGCCCCGAGAGCGGAGCCTGGCAGCAGTGGTACCCGCTGTTGATATAATGTGGCCTGCGCGCCGTCAGAATAGGCACGAATTTTGTTGGAAACTCCAATGAAATTTCCTACAAACGGAGTTTCTGGTCTGTTGTAGATATCTTCAGGGGAGCCAATTTGCTCCACACGCCCGCCGTGCATCACGCCCACGCGATCGGCAATAGAGAGGGCCTCTTCCTGATCGTGGGTTACGAACAGCGTTGTCATCCCCACCTCCTGTTGGATTCGGCGAATCTCATCGCGCAGTTGCACGCGGACTTTCGCATCGAGAGCGGAGAGTGGTTCGTCGAGAAGCAGTACGTGCGGGCGAACTGCCAGGGCGCGTGCCAATGCCACTCGCTGCTGTTGCCCACCAGACATCTGATGCACAAACTTTGCATATTGATCTGATAAACCTACGAGATCAAGAGCCTGAGCAGCCTGCTTTTCCGCTTCGTTCTTTGGCACGTGTCGAGTACGCAGCCCAAATGCTACATTGTCGAGGGCGTTGAGGTGAGGAAAAAGCGAATAAGCCTGAAACACCATAGCGAGCTTACGTTTCTGGACGGGCAGGTTGGTGACGTCGTGACCTCCAATCATAATGCGCCCCGACGTCACGCTTTCCAAACCAGCAAGTGTGCGCAGTGCCGTGGTTTTCCCGCATCCTGATGGTCCCACTAGCACCACCATTTCTCCAGGGTTAATGCTCAGGTCGAAGTCAATGAGTGCGTGCATACGCCCATAAAATTTATCAATGTGATGCATCTCGACTTCGACTGCACGAGCGCTATCTTCGGGCGGTTGTATCACGATATCTATCCTCTTCTTGCACTTTTCTTGCTACTTTTTACTGCTTTTACTGCGGTTTGCGACTGTGGTGATTACGTCTACGCCAATGAGTAGGAGCATGGCAAAGAGCATGGCCAGCAGCGCCATGGCAGCTGCGATGAATGAGTCATTTTGGTTGATGACGAACAGTGCCGTCTGGAGATTATTTCGCCCGAGTAACGCGGCGATGGTATATTCGCCAAACACGACGGCCACGGAGATGAAACATGCGGAGATGATCGCCGTCTTCAGATTGGGAATGACCACGGTGAAGAGCGTCCTGATCCAGGAGGCACCAAAGGTTTGTGCCGCTTCAAAAAGGGTGATGACGTCGAGCTGGCGGAGTCCGGCGTCAAGGGAGCGGTAAGAATAGGGCAGCACAATAATTGTGTAAGCGAAAGCGAGCCACCACGCATCAGTGGAGAGCACCTGCGAGATGATGCGATAGATCGGGCCTAATCCCACTACTAGGGCGATCGCAGGGATTGCTAGGGGAAGCAGTGAAAGGAACTCCACTATTTTCCCTAGCTTTTTAGAATACAGGCGAGTAATCACCAACGTGGGCACTAAAATAACGAGCATCATTGCGACGGTGAGAGCTGCTGCAAACACCGAGGCCGCCACTCCATTCCACAGCTCGGAGAGATCCACTCCAGAGGCAGTATCTCCCATGCCGAAAAGCTGCTGCCATGAAATCGTTGTCCACGTTCCAGCTAGCGGGCGCCGAATAGTGTAAAGCGCGAGGGAGACCAGCGGAATGGCGAAGAAAGCCAACACGATGGTGAGGATGCCCCAGTGAAAAATGTGTTTCTTCTGGCGTGGAGCTCGTCGATGGTTCTTCTGGCATGGTGTGCCTTGATAGTTGGTGTATTCAGCTTCGTGGTTGCTGCTGCGATTCGTCTTATCCATTATTTCTCCCACCGTGCACTGCGAGTGGAGAGTAACCAGTTGAGCCCCATAGCAATTGCCACGACGACGATCATCATAAGGGCGAGTACCGAGGCTGCTCCCGTCTGGGTGAGATCGAGTTCATTGCTCATCTTTGCCTGGATCATCAGCGGAATGAGAATCTGCTGCTGCGTGAAAAGAGCTGCTGCGGTGGCGAATGAGGAAAAAGCATTCGCGAAGAGTAAAATCCACGATCCGAGAAACGCCGGCCACAGCAGCGGACCTGCTACTCGCGTCCAATACGTCCATCCATTTCCTCCATATACTTCGGTAGCCTCTCGCCACTGAGGCTTGATGCCATCGAGCGCGGGGAGAAAGACGATAACCATCAGCGGAATTTGGAAGTAGCAATAGACCAAAATGAGGCCAGGCACTGTTGAAAGCCAGCTGGAATCAGGAGCAATACCGAAGAGTTCGGCAAACGTGACCGTCAGTATTCCAGTGATTCCAAAGGTGGCGATGAACGCGAACGCCAGCATGACGCCGCCGAATTGCGATAGTACGGAGCATAAAGACGTGACGACTCTGCGCAGCAGTGGATGTGACACAGAAAGCGTCGCCAGAGAGTTCGCTGCCAAGGCTCCCACAGCGGCACCGATTGTGGCTGAGATGGCCGAGACGACGAGAGATGTTTCAAAAGCTCGGAGCGTGTTTGCTTCAATGAGCACGCTGAAATTAGAGAGCGTCGCTGTGTTATCTGCTGATTGGAAAGCGCTGATTGCGATAATGAGCGTTGGAAGAGCGAGAAAAACGGCAAGATAAGCGAAGAAAAGCGACGTGCCCCACAGCGGCGAGATGTTACCTGAACGCTTTCGTCCAGATGGCGGCTTTGATAGCAGCGACTGTGGCGACGGCTGGGGTAGATGCTCCGGCACAGGATTTGGCAGCGAGGAAGATGCTGGCACGTGCAGATGGTGAAGATCTACAATGCCAGTATCTGCGCCAGCGTCTGTGCCGGCACAGACGCTGGCGTCCCCATGGTGGCGAATGTTAGTCACTGTGCTCAGCCGATCGTCTTATCCCAATGAGCAGCGAGCCATTTCGTCATAGCGTCTGCCTGGCTTGCCGTGTAGTTAAATGGGGCAGACACGGCGGGCAGTTTTTCTGCAGCAGCTTGATCGAGTGAGCCGTCTTTTTGCATGGTGGCGTAGAGCGCTGGGATAGCTCCGCCTCTGAGCCATGCATTTTGTACGTCTGCAGTGTAGAGGTACTCCTCCCACAAGCGAGCAGCGGCTGGATGTGGAGCATCTTTAGAAATTGCCTGGTTGTAGTATTGCTCTACCTCGCCATGGGGAAGAGTGACAATTGTCCACTCCACATTCTGCTGTGTCTTGAGCCGCTCTTGTGTGGACACTTGGTTGTACGACCAATCGAATACCACTCCAGTTTGTCCAGAGTCGATTGTCGCATCTGTGACGTCGATAGTCGTGAGAGTTCCGGCCTCTTTTAATGCTGCAAAGAAATCAAGTCCTGGTTGGAAATGAGTGATAGAACCGCCTTGATTTAAATTCACGGCGAGGAAACCGTTCGCCGCTGATCCTGCTTCGCTAGGCTTTCCATTGAGAGCAACGGTATTTTTGAATTTCGGATCAGCGAGCGAGGTCTTCAGATTGGAGATATCAATTGTGCCGTATTTGGTTTTGTTGTATCCGAGCGTCATGACGCCGGTATAGTCGCCGTAGTAGAGCCCTGATGACTCTTTAACGTCGTCGGGAATAGAGTCCCAAGCTGCCACTTTGTACGGTGCAAACTTATCGGTAGAAATGACGGCGGTGCCGATCCCTAAATCGAAGACATCTGGAGCCTTATCCGTTCCCTTATTGGTCTGTGCCGCTTTGAGTTCATCTGCAGAGGAAGCGTTGGGATTGAGCTCATTGATCTTGATCGCAGGATATTTTTTCTTAAATCCCTCAATCACCTCGCCATAATTAGACCAGTTATGTGGCAGAGCGATCACGTTGAGCTGCCCTTCAGCATTGGCTGCTTTTTCGAGTTCTGCAAGGCCGCCGCCTTCTTCTGCGGACAGAGCCGTTGCCCACTTTGAGGTATCGGCAGTATCTGATCCGCTGCCATTTTGGGAGGGAGAGCTGCATGCACTGAGGCTGACGGCCATGGCCACTACAGCTGTTGATGCGCAGACGCGCAGCATTTTCTTGATCAAACCTGCTCCTAACGATGGGGAATAGAAAGTGCGGTGGTTTCATCATCCCAACCGCCGCACTTAGTCAAGCATAGGAGGGTAACTCCGCTATTAAATTTTTGTTAAAAGAGGATAAATAGGGGCATCGGAGCTGTGAGATGTGGATAGAATCAGGCAGAGGCCGTTTGGCTGCGGCGTCATTTCCACTGCTCTCGCGGGGTCGTGCTTCGCCGCTTTGCGCTTCATCACTTTATGCTCTGCCGTCCTCGCTGTGCGTATTTTCTGTGCTTGGCGGATATTTGGCACAATGAGTACATGACGACGGATATGCGGCGTACTCAGCGCACAGTGGTAATTATCGGTGGTGGCCCAGGTGGGTATGAGGCGGCATTGCAAGCGAGGACTCACGGAGCGCGCACAGTATTGATCGAAGAGCAGGGAGCTGGAGGGTCGGCTGTGCTCACCGACGTCATCCCATCGAAGACGCTGATTGCGTCGGCTGCTTGGATGGACAATATTCGGCGTGCTGGCAAACTGAAAATTGCTGAAGAGGGCGACGGAGAATATAAGGCAGATGTGTTAGGAATCTTTGAGCGCGTCTCACGGCTTGCCGCGAGCCAGAGTGCTGAAATCAGCAATAGACTGCTGGACTCTGGCGTGGAAATAGTGGCGGGGCGAGGCACGATTGCCCCTGAGACTGGCACAAATGGGCGCCGAATCGTGCGCTCCGGTTCTCGTACTTTTGAAGCAGATGTGGTGCTTGTGGCCACGGGGGCGCGGCCACGCAAACTGGAATCTGCTATGCCAGATGGGGAGCGAATTCTCACCTGGAAGCAGATCTACAGCATTAAAGAAGCGCCGGAGCATCTCATCGTGGTTGGATCTGGCGTCACTGGTGCAGAATTTGCTGCTGCCTTTAATTCGGTCGGTGTGAAAGTCACGCTCGTGAGCTCGCGCGATCGAGTGTTGCCTGGAAACGATCCCGATGCGGCTGAACTCATTCAAGAAGTATTTGAGCGCAACGGCGTGAATATCCGCAGCAAAGCACGTGCACAGTCCGCGCGGGTGGAGGGTGATAAGGTGGTTGTCACCCTCGCCGACGGTTCAGAAATTGAGGGATCGCATGTGCTGATGGCTGTGGGTGCTATCCCAAACACGGATGGCATTGGTCTGGAAGATGCTGGAGTGGAACTTGACGAGCACGGATTCATTATCACTGATAGAGTCTCGCGCACCACCGGCAACCGCATCTATGCCGCAGGGGATTGCACGGGAGTGTTTTTGCTTGCTTCTGTGGCGGCAGCTCAGGGCAGGATAGCCATGGCTCACGCACTGGGGGATGCAGTGGAGCCGCTGCGCCTCGATCATGTTTCCAGCAATATCTTCACCAACCCCGAGATTGCTTCAGTGGGCGTCACGCAAGCTGAGGTGGATTCTGGAGCAGTGGATTGTGTGCAATATATGTTGCCGGTGGTGCGCAATGCGCGCGCCAAGATGCGGGGGATTGATGAGGGCTTTGTGAAGATCTTTGCTCGGCGTAATACCCGTACCATCGCTGGAGCTGTGCTGTGTTTGCAATATGCCGGAGAATTTATTTTCCCGCTCACCATGGCTGTGAAAAACCGTCTCACGGTGGATGAGTTTTCACAGACGTTTACAGTGTATCCGTCGATCTCAGGAACGATCACGGAGACGGCGCGCGCTCTACACAAAATCGTGCAGATGTAGCGTATGGGCTCTGCTGCCTGCCAGCGGCGCACCACTGGCAGGGCTATATGCCCTGAGCTGAGATTTACGTTCTTTTAACCCGAAGCATATAGCAGCAGCCAAGGTGGCTAGTAGACTCTTTATATAAATGAGAGCGAATTTTATAATGTTTTTACAGTTTTGCAAATTATAACGTGTTATCATCAGTGTGTCGGGGTAATCCTCCTATCAAAGGGGATGAGATGTTTACTGGCAGACATAAAAGCACAGCGGTCGTATCGGCGTTATTTGTTTTCTGTGCGATGGCGGTTAGCTCTCCGTTAGCGCAGGCGTCTCCACCGTCGTTAGGGGATAGTTCCTCCACTGCTAATGTGGAGAGTGAATCAGATCTGCAACCTCAAGGGGAACGCCAGTGGTATGGCGAAACTCCAGAAGATGTGGATATACTGGCGCAGCAGCTCGGAGATATAGTGGATAGGCATCGGGAGGAATTTGCTGGTTTGGCACTTGCTTTTGATCGGCAGAGCGTTAATGTCTATGCGGTCTCAGAGACATATATGCGAGACATTCCCGAACTGGCAGAGATACTTAAAACCCATTCAGATCGTGTCCAGGTGATTCCTGTCGGGCATTCTTACGCTGATTTGCTTGAGGTACAAGAGCTTTATGCTGATGAGTTAGAAGGGAAAGGACTAGTATCTGCGGCTGTCGATATTGTCAATAATGGGATAACGCTTGTTGTTGAAGATGGGAGTAGCGCCGAGACCCTCGCACATTCCCAACTGCGCTCTCTGGATGATGACATCAAAATTTCGGTTGAGGCAGCTCAGCCTGCAAAGGATGCCGCGGGGCGTTACAGTGATTCCCCAAAGTTTTACATGGGCGGAGAAATCGTTGGCAATAGTACGTGTTCTCTTGGCATTCCGGTAACGGTCAATGGTACCTCTGGAGTTTTAACCGCTGGGCACTGTGGCGGAATTACGTTTACAACGCCGACGGGGAGATTTGTTGGCTCTCAGTACACCACATCGTATCCAGGAAATGGGAAAATTTATGGTGACTGGAAAATTTTATATAAAGGTAGCTACGCTCCTCATATCTTCAATGGCGCAGCGAATACAAACTCTACCTCAAATCTTAAAATTTCAGGAGCTGCAAAACGTTGGCCAGGGCAAGAAGTGTGTCATAGCGGTAGAACTACGGGGCAAATATGTCGTTATGTAGTGAGTAGCGTGGATACTTCGTTTACTGTTGCAAATGTTGAATCAACCCATCAGACGACTCTCTATCATGATTCGAATCGTGATGGAAAGAGTGATTGCAATGGTTGGGCCGGTGGGGATTCTGGTGGCCCTATCTATTCTTTGAGTTCTAAAGGAGATGGCTCCGTCGATGTGCATGGGATTGTTAAAGGCTCTTGGAGAAATAGCAGCGGCAAATGCGGATATAGCTTCACGCAGTTGAGCGGAGTCTATGCGTGGAACGCGAATACCCAAGTGCAACATTATTAAACAGTATTAATCTGCCGATGAGCTGAAACTGTGAAAGTGGGTGCCTAATAAATGGAAAAACGCCGGTTGTTTGCCTGTCTGTGTGCCGTGTGCGCTGCCCTGTTATTGGCTGCTTGCACTGACTCTGGCCCAAGGGCACCGCAGTCGCCGCTTGATCCATCTAGTTCTGCAGGGCCACAAGCGCCGCAACTCCCTCCCGATCCTACTCTCAACTCTGTCGCTCTACGGTACAAAGCGAAGAAAATCATGGTTGTTGGCAACGACGTATGCGTCTTTGACGATGACGATAAATTGATCGTTTTCAGCGAATCAGTGGGGGTCTCTGACGATCACAAAACCTTAGTTGCCGAGGGTGCCTTGATTCCTGAAGGAAGTGACTTCTTAGGGTCAGACAAGAGAAATATTAAAGGTGGTTTTATATGTGGAGGTAGGAATTATCCCGCGAAGCACATTTTAGGGGCTGGCCTGCACGTCCAAAGTGAGATTATCCCAAGTGGCGAGAACTCATGAATTCTGGAAAGTGCTAAACGGGAGTGGCACATGGATAGCCAATCTGCGCACCACTGGCAGGGCTATACGCCCTGAGCTGAGATTTACATTCTTTTAACCTGCACTCTATAAGAGTACCCAGAGCAACTAGTAAACTCTTGAAGTATGACGATATCGCACACATCATCAAAGGTTACGTATCAGCGTGGGCCGGTGACGCTGCGCTCTGAAAGTATTCCGCTTTCCACCACAGATGCGCGGCTGCTTGCACCGAATGAAGATACAAGTTTTATTCACTCTGACATCTGGCGTATCTTGCGCATTCAATCAGAGTTGGTAGATGGCTTTGGGGCGCTCGCTGGCCTGGGATTAGCTGTGAGTATTTTTGGCTCGGCCAGAATAAAGCCAGATAGCCCGTACTATGCTGTGGGCACCGAGATTGCTCAAGAACTTGCCGAACGAGGGTTTGCAGTGATGACTGGCGGCGGTCCAGGGGTGATGGAGGCTGCAAATAAAGGGGCGGCGCTCGCTGGCGGCACATCGGTGGGGCTTGGAATTGAACTGCCGTTTGAGCAGGACATTAATGAATACGTCACGATGAATGTAAATTTCCGCTATTTCTTCGTGCGAAAACTGATGTTTGTGAAGTACGCTCAGGCGTTCGTTGTCCTGCCAGGAGGATTTGGCACAATGGATGAGCTGTTTGAAGCCGTTACGCTGCGGCAGACTCACAAAATTTCGGGGTTTCCTATTGTGCTGGTTGGTACTCACTACTGGGGAGGACTGATCGAGTGGATTCGTTCCCGCATGTTGGAAGAGGGAATGATTGCCGAAGAAGATTTTGCGCGGCTTACAGTAGTGGATTCGGCGCACGACGCCGTGGATGCAGTGACGAATGCCGTCAATGAACTGGCGAAAGAGCGGCGTCACGAGTCTGAAAAAATGAGCGCACAGTGATGTAGTGCCAGGGGCGAAAACTCGGTGTAAAATGGCGCCTAGAAGCGTATATATGACGCCGAAGAGCGCCGTATAAGTTAGGAGCAGTATGGCAGCGATGAAACCCCGCACGAGTGACGGTCCGCTTGAAGCGGAGCGAGACAACCGTGGCATCACGCTCCGTATGCCTCTTGAGGGAGGCGGGCGCATGGTGCTAGAGATGAACGAAGATGAGGTGAAAGAGCTTCATGCTGTGCTCGGCACAGTACTGGAACGCAAAAAGTAGCTGTGTACGAGTGGGCACGTACACGGGTAAGAATTTTTGACGTTCATTTTTGATGTGCGTTTAGCCCGATGCGCTTAGCGATGTGTGTTTAGCCTTGTGCAGCTAGTCTGTCTCGCTAGATTTTTTCGCGGCTAAAAGTATGCCATCGCTCAGTGGCAGTAGACTGGCCGCTACGGCATCATTCGCAAGTAGCTCGTGGCCGAGGTCGCGCAGCGCTACAGTGACGGCGTCACGCCGTACCGGATCAGCCACTAAATCGTGGTTGAGGGCATGTGCAAGAAGTAGAATGCCACCGGCTTTGAGCATCCGGAGAGCTTCTTCTGCGTCTCCGGCAGCTTCAAGAGGATCTCCATCGATTAAAACGAGATCATATGAGGCAGAGGCAAGGCGAGGGAGCAGATCAGCGCTGCGGCCGCCTATGAGGCGGAAACGTGCGGAGCGCACCCCCTGAGCAGCGAACGCTTCACGTGCATAATTTTGGGCGACCGGCTCCACATCAATAGAGGTCAATGTGGAATCTGGACTGCCAGCGAGCAGAGCCAATCCGCTCACTCCAGTTCCCGTTCCTACCTCAGCGATAGTGCGCACCGACGGAAGCGTCGCAAGGGACGTGAGAAAGGCGCAGGTGGCGACGCTCAGCGGTTCGATTCCAAGCTCTGCGGCATGTTCGCGCGCTTCGCGTGCGACGTCTTGATCCAACACGGCTTCTTCTGCATACAACCAGGAGGCAGCTTTTTCATGTACCTGTGCCATCGGTGCTCCTTCATCTCGTCTGTTCAGTTTACCTGAGCTTGCTCCATGGAGCATTATCCGCGTCGCCACTGGCACGTTCAGCGCTGCATAAGGCCGGTGGGTGGGCACGAGGCGCGCAGTTCGATGGCAACCTTTTGAGTCTGATGGCAATTCTTTCGGGCGGCGCCGAGATGAGGCGCTGAATTCCTTAGTGCTTCATCTCAGCTTTGCCCAGATCCGGATACCGGCGTCACTCCAAGCTTGCGCCCAGCTAGACCGCGAGCTCGATGGGCGAGCAGTGTAGCGGCCGCACGCATCTCTCGTGCAGCCACAGAGTCGTGTTCTTGAACGGCAAGGGGAGTGCCATGATCGCCGCCTTCACGAAGCGCTTGCTCGAGAGGAACATGAGCTAAGACAGGGATAGAATAGCCGAGAATTTGTCCAAGTTGGTTGGCGACGACTTCCCCTCCACCGGTGCCGAAAAGTGGCATATGTGTACCGTCTGGCATGGCCAGATAGCTCATATTCTCAATTACGCCTACGACGCGCTGTTTCGTCTGCTTAGCCATCATGCCAGCTCGCTCTGCGACTTCAGCAGCCGCTGCCTGCGGCGTCGTCACTACCACAAGTTCGGCGTTAGGAATGAGCTGTGCCACCGAGATAGCGATATCGCCAGTGCCTGGCGGCAGATCAATTAGCAACGCATCCAAATCGCCCCAGTAGACATCGGCAAAGAACTGCTCCAACGCGCGGTGCAGCATCGGACCACGCCATACGACGGGCGTATTTTCCTGCATAAACATGCCGATGGAAATCACTTTTACCCCGTGTGCTACTGGCGGAATGATCATATTATCGACCACTTGTGGGGGAGTCGTGACGCCGAGCATCTGTGGAATAGAGAAGCCATAAATATCGGCGTCCACCACGCCCACGTGTAGGCCTTGTGCTGCCATAGCAGTCGCTAGATTGACCGTCATGGAGCTCTTGCCTACGCCCCCTTTGCCGCTGGAGATCGCATAGACGCGCGTGAGCGAACCGCTTTGCGCGAAAGGAATCACGGGTTCTTCGGTACCGCGCAGCTGCTCACGCAGTTGTTTCTGCTCTTCTGGGGTCATGGCGGTCGTGACGACGCTGACGCTGCTCACGCCATCAAGGTGTGCCACGGCATCCTTGACATCTGATTCAATCGTCGTAGCCATCGGGCATCCTGCCACTGTAAGCCTAATCTCCACCTCCACGGCGCCATCGGCACCGACGTGTACAGAACGCACCATATTAAGATCGGTGATGGGACGACGAATTTCAGGATCTATCACGTGTGTGAGCGCTTCGCGCACCTGCTCTTCTGTTACAGACATGCTCAATATTCTATAAGTCCTCGTCAGCGGCTGCGAGTTGGAAACGAATGAGAAGCTGCCTGGTGCAGTGGTGTTCGCTGCACCGCTCCTGCCGAGCGCTCCTACACGGTAGCCCTGCATATAGATATCTCCGTTCAGCGCAGCTAACTGCCGTGCCTCTTGTGCACAGACTGCGTGTAGTCTTTGCAGACTCCGCCCTAGAGACATATGAGCGCAGCTGTGCCAGCATCGGCACAGCTGCGCTGTTATTTCCTCAAGAGGTCAGCTGCGGGGCAGCTCAGCTAATGAGATCCATTGCTTCGCGAGCGATTGCCAACTCTTCGTTGGTAGGCACCACCATGACGCGCACTGCAGAGTCCGCGGCGGAGATCGTGGTGGGGACTTTGGTGTGCGGCTGATTGGCATCGGCATCCACTGTCACCCCAAAAACGGCGAGGCGATCAAGGATCTTGGCACGCAGTCGGGCGTCATTTTCTCCTATGCCAGCAGTGAAAGTAATCACGCCCACGCCGCCCATTTCTGCTGTGTAGGCACCAATATAGTGCACGATGCGGTGAACGTAGATATCAATGGCCTCGTGGGCACGTTGATCTCCTGCATCCGCCATCTTCCACACAGTGCGCATGTCGTTTTCCCCAGTGAGCCCTTTCAGGCCACTGCGCTTATTGAATAGCTCATCGACGTCATCGACGCTCATGCCTGCTACTCGCTGTAAATGAAACACTGCCGCAGGGTCGATATCGCCCGTACGGCCACCCATCACTAATCCCTCCAGCGGGGTGAGTCCCATGGAGGTATCAATAGCGCGTCCGGCAACGACGGCGGAAGCAGAAGCCCCATTGCCGAGGTGTAAGACAATCTGCTTCAGATCATCCCGCCCGAGAATCTCGCTCACCTGCGAACTCACAAATTTATGCGAGGTGCCATGTGCCCCGTAGCGGCGAATCTCATATTTTTCGGCCACGTTGCGCTCAAGCGCATACAGAGCTGCTTCAGCGGGCAGATCCTGGAAAAAAGCGGTGTCGAAGACGGCGACATTAGGAATCTCTGCAAACAGCTCACGCGCCACCTCAATTCCCTTGAGATGGGCAGGATTGTGCAAGGGGCCCAGCGGGATAAGCTGGCGGATGCGGCTTACGACGGCATCATCAATGAGTGCAGCCTTATTGAAGTATTTCCCCCCTTGCACCACGCGATGCCCAATAGCCTTGATACCGGCGTTTTCTAAGCTCGGTCCAGCAGTGTTGAAAAGCTCCAGGACTTTTCTCAGTCCAACGCCATGATCGGGAACGGGTTCTTCAATATCCGTAGTGGTGCCGCCGTATGTGTGTTGATAGTGACCGAGATCTTCCCCGATACGCTCCACCAGACCATTGGCGACGCTCTGACCGCTGACGGGATCAATGAGCTGGTATTTAATAGAACTTGATCCTGAGTTAATCACGAGAACTGACATATTTCTTTCCTCTTAAAGTCTTAAAATCTGCGTTGTGTCTGCGCTGTGCCCTGTGTTTGCTGAGTGACTTGGGCTTGAATAGCCGTGATCGCCACAGTATTGACGATATCTTCTACCAAAGCTCCACGCGATAGGTCATTGACTGGTTTATTGAGCCCTTGAAGCACAGGACCAACGGCTACTGCTCCGCTAGAACGCTGCACGGCTTTGTATCCGATATTGCCGGCATTGAGATCAGGGAAAACGAACACTGTCGCTCGTCCGGCTACGGGGGATCCTGGCAATTTTTTCTCCGCTACGGCAGGATTGACGGCGGCGTCATACTGGATCGGCCCCTCAATCAGCAGGTCGGGACGGCGCTCTTTGGCAATTTTTGTAGCTTCTACGACGGCATCGACGCTTGGCCCCTTGCCGGATGTACCCGTGGAGTAAGACAGCATAGCGATGCGTGGTTCGACGCCGAATGCCTGCGCCGTTTCGGCAGAGCTGATAGCGATTGAGGCGAGTTCAGCGGGGGTGGGGTTCGGCGTCACCGCACAGTCGGCATACACATACACGCGATCTTCCATGAGCATCAAGAAACACGAACTCACCAGATCAACAGTGGGTTTTGTCTTAATCGTTTGGAAACTGGGCACGATAGTGTGAGCCGTAGTGTGTGCTGCCCCTGAGACCATTCCATCGGCGTCATCCATATAGACCATCATGGTGCCGAAATAGGAGATGTCTTTTACCTTTTCCAACGCCTGCTCGTAGCTGATGCCTTTCTTTGCGCGCAACTGGGCGAACTTCGTGGCATATTTCTCCAGCAGCTCCGGATTCTCAGGCGAGATGACTGTGGCCTTGCTCAGATCAATATCCAAAGCATTTGCGCGCTGGGCTACGGCGTCAGCATCTCCGAGCAAGATAATATCGGCCACTTCGCGCTCTATAAGTTCAGCTGCTGCGGTGAGCACTCGATCATCGTCGCTCTCCGGAAGCACAATGCGCTGCCGGAGAGAACGCGCTCTTTCAATCAATCCCGCAGTAAAGCTCAGTGGGGTGACGACGTGCGATTCCTGTTCCATAGCTGCCACGAGTATTGCGGCGTTTGCGTCGTCCACGCTCCGCTGTACCCCCTCGGCGAAAGCAATGATGGTGCGATGTGAAGAATCGCTTGGCAAAGAGTGGGTGAGCTCGGCAGGGGCGTCACTTACGATGATGGCGCTGGTAGGGGCATGCTCCTGGCTCATTTCCTTAACGGTGAGGTGCGCCGCGGTAGATATTTCATCTAGCGTGCGCAGAGAACCGGAGATGACCGGCACCACTGTGGCGCCTAAGTTTGCTGCGGCGCGACCAGTGCGGGCGAGCATTCCAGGGTAGATTGGGTCGGAATCTAGCAGTCCCACAATAAAGATGGCGTCGTGCTTGGCGGCATAATCCGTGTACCGTTTGACGAGTGTCACCATGGCGGCATCTTCGTTGGCCACATAGGCCTGGCGTGTGGTGCCCCATGCCACGTCGCGTTCTGTGGCGAGTCCAGCGCTATCTAGAAGGGAGAGGAAAGGCTCATCGGCGTCGATGGCCCCGTTTGTGAACGTCCGAAAAACCCCTAGATGAGGGTAATGTTCGCGCAATTTTTCAATGCATGCTTGGGCGATAGCGCGTGTGCCAACGCCCGTTTCCGCAGCTGTAAAATACAGACTCTTCGCCACGGGAATCCTCTCTTTCAAGCCTCTTAGCTTCGTTCATGACTGCGCGTCATATCCTCTGGTCGTCTTCGCAAACCCGTCTTCGTAAGGCGCCGCCTACCATTCCTCAGGTGGTGAACCTATCTCACACAGGTGACGAACTTCAGCCAGTGCTTGCGCAGCGATAAAGATACGTGTACGCACTTCTTTCAGTGTCTCACGTTCGGCGAGCATTGTGGGCGTTCGCGCGCATATTTTCTCCAATTTCATATTCTGCTCTCTGTTCGGCGTCTTCTGGCTTGTAGTAGCCTCCGTAGTAACCTCGTGACTTTTCTCTCTACCAGGCGCTGCACGATAGAGAGCCACAGGGCATGTGCACAATGATGTAGAGCACGGCGTGTCTGCAAGCCGGAGAGTATCGCGTAGTGTGCGGCGCTGCGTTCGTCGTTTGCTAGGCTAGCGGGGATGAGTGGGAAACGTGCAAGTCGATCAGTGCGGCGCAGCGAGAAGCGGCGGCGAATACAACCGCCACTTCGCAACGGGATCAATGCCGCTCCCTTGCGCTTGCCAGATGGGCAGTGGAGCACGCTGGGTGAGTGGTTTGAATATCGCTTTGGACGTGAGGGGCTAGAGCTGCTCAGCCGCTCGGATGTCTACGCAGGGCACAATGTCGCTCTGAAAGCGGATGATGCGTACCATGCCGGAGAACGAGTGTGGGTATTCCGCCCAGTTCTCGACGAGCCGGCACAGCCGCTAGAGCTTCCGGTGGTGGCTGAAAATGAGCGATTCGTTGTGGTGGATAAACCACACGGAATGGCGAGCGTACCTAAAGGGTCGCATGTGGCGCAGAGCGCTTTAGTGACGGCGCGCCGGCAGTTTCATAATGATCTGCTGGTGGCGGCTCACCGGCTCGATTTGGAAACTGCTGGTCTCTTACTTTTCGTTAAATCTCCGCAGTGGAGGGGAGCGTATCAGATGCTCTTTGAACGCCGCCGGATTAGCAAAGTCTATCGCGCAATAGCGCCAATAGTGCTGTCAGCTCAGGGCAAGATTGCGGCGCACGCCGGAACGACCTGGCACAGCGAACTCACGCTGCACAAAACGGATGGTCAGCTACAGGTACACGTCATAGCGGCAGATTCGCGGCGGCGTCATGCCGAGGTAGGCACCGCCGTCACTGGTCATGTCCCCACTGGTAAAGGGAGTGGTTCTCTCACCGATCAAGGCGGATACATTGGCCAGAGTGGATACGCTAACCACGGCGTATGCAGCACCGGAGATGAGCACAATCATGGATATGTTGGCAGCTACTACGGAGAACGCCGACGTCCAATAACGCGCACCCAGATGAACGCCGTCACGGATATCACACTGACTCGCGAGCTGGGCTATGGCCTCGGCCTATATACGCTGTATCCCCACACCGGATTTACTCATCAACTGCGGGTGGCCATGAACGAACTCGGAGCCCCGATTTGTGGTGATCCTATCTACCCGCGGGTGCTCACGCCAGCACAGTCTGCCGCCCGTCCGTATCCTCTCCAGCTTTTAGCGGCGCAGCTCGATTTTGACGATCCCGTGACCGGCGAACATGTGTGCTGCGAATCGGCTAGAGAGCTCGCGCTGGAGGAATAAAGGGCAAGCCGCGAGAAAAGGAGGGAGAAGCTACGAGCGGGAGTCGAAAGGGGAGTGTTGAATATCGCGATGGCGGGCTGAGTGCTGGAAACTCCGCTGCATCCGCTAGGCTTAGTGCTATGGCAGGAAATCATCGTGATGGTCAAGCAGTGTCCGTAGCGCCTGATGTGCGCGGTGCACGTCGCCCTGTGGTCGTGGTGGATAACGGAGCCCAATATGCTCAGTTGATTGCACGACGGGTGCGTGATGTGGGCTACTATTCGGAGCTCGTGCCGCATTCATGGAGCGCTGAGAAAATTTTGGCGAAACAGCCGTCAGCTATCATTCTCTCCGGAGGCCCCGCTTCGGTGTACGTGCCAGGGTCGCCCCGTTTAGACCGTGCTCTCTTGGAAGCGGGCGTGCCGGTATTGGGTATTTGCTATGGCTTTCAGCAGATGGCTCAGGAGCTTGGCGGTACGGTAGCGGAAACGGGAACGAGCGAATATGGCGCGACGACGGCGCAGCTCAATCCGGCTAGTGGCGTACATGCAGTGCTGACGAGTGGAGAGAGCGGTGAAAAATCCGTGTGGATGAGCCACGGAGACGCCGTCACCCGCGCTCCCCATGGCTTTACGGTGACGGCGAGCACGCCAGGAGCGCCAGTGGCAGCATTTGAAAATCGCGAGCGACGTCTCTATGGCGTCCAATGGCATCCCGAGGCGCGCAACAGCGAGAATGGCAATGAGCTTTTCCGGAAGTTCCTTCGTGACGGCGCTGGGTTGGCGCCCAATTGGGCTCCTGGCTCTATCATCGACGATCAGGTGCGTGCCATCCGTGAAAAGGTAGGCGATGCCTGGGTAATCTGCGGTTTGAGCGGCGGAGTGGATTCCTCAGTGGCAGCCGCGCTGGTACATCGCGCTATAGGCGACCAGCTCACCTGTGTATTCGTCGATCACGGTCTGCTGCGCGAGGGCGAGCGTGAACAGGTGATTAACGATTACGCCGCAGCGCGCGGCATGAAAATTATGCCTGTGGACGAGAGCGAGCGCTTCTTGAACGCCCTTGCAGGGGTGAGCGAGCCGGAGCGCAAGCGCAAAATTATCGGCCGCGAATTTATTCGCAGCTTTGAGGCCGCCCAGCGTGAGATTGTGAAAGAAGCAGGTGCGAATGGGCGCGAAGTGAAATTCTTAGTGCAGGGCACTCTGTATCCAGACGTGGTAGAAAGCGGTGGTGGCGACGGCACGGCCAACATCAAATCTCATCACAATGTGGGAGGGCTTCCAGATGATCTCGACTTTGAGCTGATTGAGCCGTTGCGCTCGCTGTTCAAAGACGAGGTGCGGGCGATTGGCATGGAGCTTGGTTTGCCCAGCAATCTGGTGTGGCGTCAGCCGTTCCCTGGCCCTGGCTTGGCGATTCGTATCATTGGCGAGATCACGCCAGAGCGACTGCGTATTTTGCGTGCTGCTGACGCGATTGTGCGTGAAGAGCTCACTCGGGCGGGGCTGGATCGAGAGATCTGGCAGTGTCCGGTGGTACTGCTGGCCGATGTGCGCTCCGTGGGGGTGCAGGGCGATGGGCGTAGCTACGGGCATCCGGTGGTCTTGCGCCCAGTGAGCAGTGAAGATGCTATGAGTGCCGACTGGAGTAGGCTGCCGTACGATTTACTCAGCAAGATCTCAAATCGGATTACGAATGAGGTGCGTGAGATCAATCGCGTGGTACTCGACGTCACGTCAAAGCCCCCAGGGACGATTGAGTGGGAATAACTGACAAAACCCGCAAAGCCTTGAAAACACTGGGTTTTTGAAGCGGAAACGGGGCATTTGATAGCAAATTGATAGCAGATACCAAAACCGGATTTACTTTGCTCACT
>JALFSN010000008.1 GCA_022778805.1 Arcanobacterium sp. | reverse complement strand
CACGTAGGGCAAATAATCTGTGATGCTTGACGTCCCATACCCTAAAGCGTGGCAACACCACATACCACACAATGAACAACACGAGCGTTAAGGTGCCAAGCCTAAGCTAAAAAAGCTTAACAACCCCCACTTTTCCCCACCGCCACAACGAAAAACCCGAAATAAAGACACATAATCTGCTACTTAACCCTAAAATTGTAATCTATCCTATTTTTCTTATGCTTCTAGAGCTATGCCCAACCACGGCAGAGCCTCATCAACTAATCCTAGCCGTGTCTGCCACCCTTGCTTTATCCACTAGCCCACGCTCGCAACAAGGAAAACAAGAAGATCCAGGCTCCTCTCCAGATCCCCTCTTTCTTTTACTGATCTAGCTCTATAGACTGTGGGCTGATGAAGAACAATGTATTCGATACTGCACTGATATGCGAGGGCGGAGGAATGCGCGGTGGCTACACTGCAGGTGCCCTCAACGTCTTGTTGGACGAGCACATCTATTTCAACTACGTCTCAGGCATTTCTGCAGGGTCGCTCAATCTTGTGAATTATCTTGCTCGGCTTCCGAGACGTTCTCACCGCAATTTTGTAGAAATAGTCGATCAGCCTGAATTTGGCGGAATGAAAAGTTTGATAAGCGGCACGGGAATTTTTAATATGCCGTGGCTGTACGGGGACGCTTCAGAAGTTGGGGGATTTTTAGAGCTCGACTACGATGCTACGCTTGCTCATAATCCTGCGTGCTTTCGCATTGGAGCATTTAACACGCGACTGGGCACCACGGTGTATTTTTCGGAAAAGAGCATCGATACTAAAGAAAAACTTATTCAGGCATGTCGGGCATCCTCTTCGATGCCAATCGTGACGCCGCCAACTCTCTTAGAGGGCGATTATTATGTAGATGGGGGAGTGGGTAAGAGCGGCGGTATTCCACTAGATGTAGCAATCGACGATGGCTTCACGAAGTTCGTCATCATGCTCACGCGTCCGCGGAACTATGTGAAAGAGCAAATGCGGCATCAGCATGTGTATCGCAAGCTAATGCACGATTTTCCTTTAGCGGCTGATGCGCTGCTAGAACGGCCAGGGCACTACAATCAGACTAGGGAGCAGATTGCAGATTTAGAGGCGTCAGGTGCCGCATTCGTGATGTATGCAGACGATATGCTCGTCAATAATTGGGAACGCGATCAGAGTAAATTGACCGAGAATTTCGAGCGTGGTGCAGCGCAGATGCGAAAGCGACTCCCCGAATTACGTGAATTTTTAGCGATCAGTGAGGTATGAACTGCCACTCGTGTATAACCTGCAGGGCTACCACTCGTGTACAACCCACGTGAGCTGCCACTATGTGAGACTGATACCTGTACAGTTTTGCTTCTTGTTAGATTATCCGCAACAGCTGCTGATCTAGAGGAGAGGCAATGCAGTTTTTCGACGGGCGATGGCGTAGCTACAAGTAGTGCTGCCGGTGGCTTTTTGTCTGCGTTACGCGCAGGGCGTTGGCAGACGTGCATAAGTGTATGTATACGTCGTGACGCCGCAGCGGCAGTATTCACAAATTCTGGTTTCGCTGTACACCCGTTAGAAAGAATAATGCAGATGCTGCGATCTCTCGATTACTCTCGTTCAGATTCATATATGCTTTTGCCTGCCACAAGAATGCACCAGCTATGCCCGTGCTTTTGGCGGCATCTCACGAGTACTCATAGCGTGCGTATAGCTGACAGCGCAAGAGTGCAGTTATGTGCTGTTCAGCTGGGCACAATCCGAAAATATACGTTTAGTGAGCGATGGCGTCTGCCAAGCGTTGGCACAGGCCGTGATTGATTAGTTCGTTTGATGAACTGGATCAGCTGGCACGAATCTCCACTGTGGCGTGAAGTATGGAATGGGCAGCTGCGGTGCTCAATGTCAGCACATGAGGCAACCCAGGGTACTAACGTGCAGCTGGCTGTGCACACCCCTGACCAGTAATTGACCAGTAGCGACTGACTGATAGTAATGCGCCAGACAAAAGGGCTGACTGGCGCATAGCCAGCGCAAATACGCAGCGATGCACAGGTAGAAAGGCAAGCAGGCCAGAGAACTCTGCCTCGGTATCTCCTATACCACCTCATCGCCGTTATGAGAACGCTCTCTTTAGCCCACTATTCATATATCAGATATTCGTATACCAGAGAAAGACAAACAGATGATTCGCGAAGCAATTGAAACCGTCGTACAAGGAAACGATCTTGATGTGAATGCCATGACGACAGTCATGAACGAAATTATGGAGGGGGACGCTACCGACGCCCAATCTTCGGCGCTGCTGACGGCGTTGAGCATGAAAGGCGAAACAATTGAAGAAATCACTGCGGCGGCTCGGGTGATGCGCCAGCACGCATCTCGTTTTTTCAACGACATGCCCGTCTTAGAGATTGTGGGGACAGGAGGAGATCGTTCCAATACATTCAACATTTCCACCATTGCCGCTATCGTCGTTTCGACGGTGGGTATCCCCGTGGCAAAACACGGTAATCGCGCTGCCTCTAGCCAATCGGGCGCAGCAGATTTGCTGGAGGCTTGTGGCGCCAACATTGAGCTAGCTCCAGGGCGCAGTGCACAGATACTAAAAGAGCTGAATTTCTGTTTTATGTTTGCACAGCGGTATCACCCCTCGATGCGGTTTGTGGGCAATGTGCGAAAAGAGATCGGCATCCGCACTCTCTTTAACATTTTAGGGCCGCTGGCCAATCCAGCTGGTGCACAGATGCAGCTATCGGGCGTCTATAGCGAACCAATGGTGGAGCTTTATACGCATGTGTTAGTCAATCTGGGTGTGAAAAACGCAATGGTGGTATATGGCCAAGATAAGATGGATGAAATCTCCCTCAGCGCACCGACGACGGTGTGTGAGGCGATTGCTGGAGAGTTTCGCCACTATGAGATAACGCCGGAAGACTTTGGTTTTAAGCGCTGCGAGAAATCAGATCTTGCGGGAGGAACACCTGAAGAAAACGTGGGCATTGCTTTAGACGTGTTGGGCAATAAGCCTGGCCCGCGACGTGATGCAGTGATTTTTAATGCAGGTGCTGGCATCCACATTGCCCGCCCTGAATATTCCATTGCTGAGGGGGTTCAACTGGCACGTGAGGCGATTGCCAGCGGTCGAGCTTTGGCTCAACTCGAAGCATTCGTGCGAGCTACGCAGCAAGACTGACGATACAGCACGAGTGAAGGAGGCTTGATGATGACTATTATCGACAGTATTGCTGCTCGGCGGCGTGAAACGCTCACCCGCCGCCTGCAAGAAACCCCCCGCGAGCAGATGGAGGCTTTGGCATGGGAACTACAGCGCCCTCTCCCGCCGTCATTTGAACAGACATTGCGACGCCCGAATCTCGCATTCATCTGCGAAATTAAGAAAGCGTCTCCCTCCAAAGGGCTCATTGCCGCAGATTTTCCGTACCTAGATATTGCCCGTGATTACTGTGAGGGAGGAGCGGCCGCCATTTCCGTCCTCACGGAGCCGCACTATTTTCTCGGTTCAGATCAATATCTGCGTGACGTGGCTCAGAGCGTGCCACTTCCGGTGTTGCGCAAAGATTTTATTATCGATAGTTACCAAATTTATGAGGCACGTGTGCTGGGAGCAGCCGCCGTGCTGCTGATATCGTCGTTACTAGGCGACAAACAGCTGGCGCGCTATATTCAGCTCACGCAGACGCTCGGCATGGAGGCACTAGTAGAAGCACATACCGCTGCTGACGTGCAGCGATCCCTTGATGCTGGGGCGCGGATTGTGGGAGTTAATAATCGTGATTTGCGCACGTTTGCTGTGGATTTTTCTACGACTGCCCGTTTGCGTGAATGTGTGCCGCCTCAGGTGGCGTTTGTCGCTGAGTCTGGTGTGCACACTCGCGCAGATGTGGAGCAACTGGAAGCACTCGGTGTGGATGGAGTCTTAATTGGAGAGACGCTCATGCGAGCTCCTCATCGTGTGACGGCGTTACGGGAGCTGCGAGGTGAGCGGCTATGACGCTGGTCAAGACGTGTGGGATGAGCCGTGATGCCGATATTATTGCGGTGAATAAGGCGCGGCCAGATTTTGTTGGTTTCGTTTTTGCCCCTAGTTCACGGCAGGTGACGTTCGAGCGTGCAGCTCATCTCAGAGCGCGCCTCGATTCTGGTATCACTCCGGTGGGTGTCTTCGTGAATGCTCCTGTAGCTGAGGTGAGCAAGCTCGTTAATGACGGCGTGATCGACGTCGCTCAGCTGCACGGAGATGAAGATGAGAACTATATAAAACGGCTGCGCAGGAAGTTGAGCCGAGGAGAAATTATCCAAGTATTTCGTATTGGCGCAGATTGTACTTCAGCCGTGCTGGCACAAGCGCGCGATTCACAAGCCGATATGGTGATGCTGGATCGCTACGATGAGCGCAGATACGGAGGGTCAGGGCAGAGTTTCGACTGGTCGGCTGTGGGAGATTTGGGACGGGATTTCTTCTTAGCGGGGGGAATAAGCGCCGCGACAGTCTCGGCTGCCATTGCTGAACTCCACCCTTATGCCGTGGACGCATCGAGTGCTCTGGAGAAAGATGGAGCCAAAGATGCACACCTGATCTGTAAATTTGTCTCGGCAGTGCGGCGTGAGGATGCGCGGCGAAGATGCGCAGGGATGAGGATGTGCTCAGATGAAGATGTGCAGGGATGAACGGGTGCGGCGTGAGGAAAATACAACACGTGAGAGTAAAGAGGAAGTAGCGTGATGAATGAATTGACAAAAGCATTACCCGGATGTGATGCGAGCGTTGAGCGTGAGAGCCATAGCAGCGGCTATAGCCAGAGAGCTGTGCATAGCGAGCAAGTTGGGGAGAAGCTGCAGAACAGTCGGCATGGCCGGTATGGTCGCTACGGCGGTCAATACATTCCCGAGACCTTAATGCATGAGGTGGTACGGCTAGAAAAGACTTATGTGAGGTTGCGAGATGATCCTCACTTTCAGGCAGAGCTAGCGGATGTACTGCGCAATTACGCCGGTAGGCCGTCGTTGCTCTACTATGCACGCGCTATGAGCGAAGATTTAGGAGGGGCGCGTGTCTACTTAAAGCGGGAAGATCTGAACCACACTGGCAGCCACAAGATCAACAATGTGCTGGGGCAGGTACTGCTGGCTAAAAAGATGGGCAAGACTCGCATTATCGCTGAAACTGGAGCCGGACAGCACGGTGTAGCTGCAGCGACGGCGGCAGCTCTCTTAGGACTCGAATGTGAAATTTTTATGGGGCGTGAAGACACGATTAGGCAGGCGCTGAATGTGTATCGTATGGAGCTGCTCGGGGCGCGCGTACACCCCGTCGATTCGGGTACGGCCACGCTAAAAGACGCCGTGAATGAGTGTATGCGCGAATGGACGCGCCGAGTAGACGATACTGCCTACGTCCTGGGCTCAGTGATGGGGCCGCACCCATTTCCCATGATGGTTCGAGATTTTCAGCGTGTGATCTCTCGGGAGGCGCGGGCACAGATTATGGCCGCTGAGGGGAAACTTCCCGATGCCGTGCTGGCGTGTGTGGGAGGGGGATCCAATGCCATGGGCATGTTTTATGAGTTTATCCCCGATACGTCTGTGCAGCTGATTGGATGCGAAGCGGCGGGGCGAGGAGTGCAGAGCGGAAAAACAGCTGCCACCATAGCCACGGGCACAGAGGGAATTTTCCACGGTATGAAATCGTATTTCTGCCAGAATCGTGAGGGACAAATCGCGCCGGTGTACTCGATTTCCGCTGGTCTAGATTACCCAGGGATTGGGCCAGAGCACGCATGGCTACACGATAGCGGGCGAGCGCAATACGTAGCGATCACCGATGATGAGGCAGTAGCAGCATTCGAGTATATCGCGCGCACCGAGGGGATTATTGCTGCGATTGAGAGTGCCCACGCTTTAGCCCACGTGATGAAGATTGCCCCACGTATGCGGCGCGATCAAGTGATTATCTGCTGTCTATCGGGACGTGGAGATAAAGATGTGGCGGCTATCGCCCGCTATCGGGGAAAGGACATTCATGAGTGATATTGCTTCAGCATTCCGCGACCATAAAAAGGCTTTTATTCCGTTTGTGACGGCGGGCGACCCCTCGTTGCGTGATACCGAAGAATTTATTGTAGCTATGGCTCAAGAGGGAGCTTCCTTAATCGAGATTGGTATTCCTTTCTCAGATCCGATCGCGGAAGGCCCTGTGATTCAGGCGGCAAATATTCGCGCACTTTCAGCTCCTGGCGGAGCCAGCGTGGAGAAAATTTTTCAGATGGTGCAGCGGGCGTCGCAGCGGGTAGACGTGCCGCTCGTCTTTCTCACATATCTCAATCCGGTGTTTGTCTATGGCTATGATGCTTTTTGCGCCCGCTGCGCACAGGCGGGGATTTCAGGCCTGATTATTCCTGATATGCCGTTTGAAGAGCGCGGCGAATTAGCGCCGATAGCTGCAGCTCACGGCGTGGACGTGATCTCGTTGATCGCTCCCACGAGCGCAGAGCGCATCCAGATGATTGCACGTGAAAGCACGGGATACCTCTACATCGTCTCATCACTGGGGGTGACAGGTACGCGCTCCACGATCACCACTGATGTGGGAGCGATCATCGAGCGGGTGCGCGATGCCACGCGCACCCCTGCAGCTATCGGCTTTGGCATCAACACCCCTGAACAGGCGGCGCATTATGCCAGCATGGCTGATGGGGTGATTGTGGGTTCTGCGATTGTGAAGATTATTGCCGAGCATGGGGCTGAGGCACTTGTGCCAATTCGAGAGTATGTGCGTGAAATGGTGAATGCCGTCGATAGCTGCCGTCAATAGCCTGGCTAAGGCTGGCTGAGGTGTTGGCTAAGGCTCTGCCCCTGAGCGGTATTGCTTTTAAGCAGCGCTGGATAAGGCGCCGACGGTGGGGAAAAACTGCCCTTGGGCGACACCACCCCGAGCGCCGGCCGTGATGCGGAGAAAAGAGGGCGCTCTCAGTTCGCAGACTCTATGTCTGACAGTCTGGCATGTCGGCATGTCTAGCACGCCAGCTTCCTCCTCGGCGGCGCTCGCAGCTGTGGGCGGGGGTATCAGTCTGCCGCTGAAAGTAGCGCCACTGGATCTGCATCAGCCGGTGCCCACAGTAAATCTGGCATGAGCTGCGGATCTACCCAGCGCAGCTGTGTGTGCTCAGTGCGCTGCGGAGTCCCGCTCTCTACAGTGGCACGAAAAACCGTGAGCACGACGGTTCCGAAGTCATACGTGTAGTGGGTGGTACACACCTCGCTGCCGACGTTAATCGTGCAGTGCAATTCTTCTTGTATTTCACGCTGCAATGCTGCGCGCGGAGTCTCGCCTGGCTCAATCTTGCCGCCTGGGAACTCCCAATAGCCACTGAGTGAGCGCCCTGGCCCGCGCTGTGCGCATAGGATTCTGCCGTCGGCGTCACTGATGGCAGCTCCAACCACGTGTATATCAGCCATGATCTTATTTTCTCTTCTTCTTTTTCTTCCTTTTTCTTCGCTGTACGCTGGCAGGAGTTGCTATCATGCGAAGATCGAGTTTGCGCAGCACGATATCGGCCACTGCCGGATCCACTGCGCTATCTTCACGAGCAACGAGCACTTCTGAGCGGGCAGCATCGCCGAGAATCATGAGCATATCGGTGATGGAGTCGCTCACGTGATGACGTTTTTCGGTCTCTTCTTGATGACGCATATCCACTTCCACCACCGCTGCAGAGGGCGTTGCAGCTTCCGGATCCGGATATTTGTCTGGATCGTAAATGCCAGTTGTTTTACCTCTGGACGTGGGGAAGCCAAGATTATCGGAACGGCGTAAATCATCGCTGATCGGCAATCCGAGTTCGTGCCGGATGGTGATAAAACGAGCCCGCATAATCTCGCGCAATTCGGGGGTAAGCCTGGTGCCAGGGTAAGACATACGCACTGCCTCCCAGGCGGCGAGCTGCATACGCTCGATGAGATCTGCAAATTCGGCTTTGATCTCTTCAGGGTCCTGGCGGATGCCTAGGAATCGGGTGATGCTCGGTAGAGTGAGTCCCGTTGGCACGAGCGTCACAATCAAGACCGCAGCTGCGATGCTGATGACCTCTGAGCGCATGGGAAACGGCAGTCCGTTAGCCGTCAAGCTCGGTATGCTGAGGGCTAGTGCGAGTGTGGCCACGCCGCGCATCCCACACCAGGTGAGAAGAATAGCTTCTCGTACTCTATGCCCTGGTGAGCTGGGAGATACGCAGAACGTGAGGAACAGCATGGCTGCGAATCGCACGGCAATGACGACGATACAGGTGAGTGCAGCCGGACCAATGTAGCTTAATACTCCCCATCCTTCACTCGCGAGAAGTCCTTTTATCTCAAGTCCCATGAGGCCAAAAGCTGTGCCGGTGACCATCAGATTGGCGACTTTCCAGAAAGTCAAGCGGGTGAGGCGAGTCTCTCCATCTTCAGCTCGCTGGTTTCGATGCGTCTCAAGAGCTGTCACAACGACGGCGATCACTCCAGAGGCGTGCACATGTTCGGCGAGAATATAGGCGGCGAACGGTGCAACCACGGAAATAGCAGCTGCAGCTTCGACGCTGGTGATGACAGTGCTGGCAACCCGATAGAGCCAGCCGACGAGGAAACCGATGGCCACAGCTAAACCAGCAGCCAAGACGAAATTGAGCACAATAAACGGGCTGAGTTTCTGGTTGTTGAGGCTAGCTGCTAACGCTGCTTGGAAGAGAACGATGGCGACGGCGTCATTAAACAGGCCCTCTGTGGAGAGCACGGTGAGAAGTCGGCGAGGTAAATGAGCTGGCTCTGCTACTGCCTCTACGGCTACCGGATCAGGTGGCGCCACCATAGCGCCGAGCATCAGGGCGACGGGGAAGATCATTCCAGGGATGAAAGCCCATAGGATTCCCGCTATTGAGAATGCCGTGACGGCGGTGAGTGCCAGCGCGAGCACCAGCAATTCTTTCCAACGCGCCCGAAAGACTGCCCACGATGTGCGTTGTGCAGTGGCGAAAAGCAAGGGAGGTAAAAACAGCGGCAAGATGACATCCGGATCAATGTGTACCGTGGAGAATCCAGGGACGAAAGCGATCACGATGGCCACCAGCAGCATCAAGATCGGATATGGTAGATGCAGGCGGTCGCCTACCACGACGCAGGCGACGGTTAAGACCAGCAGGCACACTATCACGAACAGCATCAGCATATAACTATTGTATAGAGCGATCGCTCGAAATGAGCAGCGTGGAGTAGCAGTGTGGATTTCCCTATCGTGCATTATCTACAGTGTGCCGTGATCGTTGGCTGTCCTCACTGCCGAGGCGCTCCAGCACGGCACTTGCTTCCTGGCGAGCCACGGCAGCTCCGTCTCCTGTGCCGCGCAAATTTTCGGGGATAGGCAGCTTCTTTGCTTCCATGGCGCGAGCCCAGAGCATGCCTCCATGATACGAACTGCGCACGAGCGGCCCAGCCATGACGGCGGCAAAACCGATTTCGATAGCTGCATCGCGCAACTGTACAAACTCGCGTGGCGTCACCCACCGACTGATGGGATGATGCAGTGCGGAAGGGCGCAGATATTGCGTGATAGTGAGAATATCGCATCCAGCGTCGTGCAGATCTCGCATACTGGAGAGCACTTCGTCGTCAGTTTCGCCCATGCCGAGAATAAAGTTCGATTTCGTCATCAGCCCAGCTCGGTGAGCCGAGCGAATGACTTCCAGGGAGCGCTCGTAGTGGAATGCCGGACGGATCTGTTTGAATAGGCGGGGTACAGTCTCAAGATTGTGGGCAAGCACCTCGGGGTGCGAGGCGAAGACTGCTGCCAGCCTCTGCTCGCCTCCGCGCATATCGTCAATGAGCAGTTCTACTCCCGTATGGGGAGCGAGTTCATGAATAAGACGGCAGGTCTCGGCATAGAGCCATGAAGCTCCGTCGTCAAGGTCATCGCGAGTGACGCCGGTGATGGTGACGTAGCGGAGATCCATGGCGGCGATACGCTCGGCTAAACGGCGAGGCTCGTCGGTGTCGTAGCTGGCAGGGCGGCCAGTTTGTACGAAGCAAAAATCGCAGCGGCGAGTGCACATGTCACCCCCGAGCAAGAAACTCGCTTCGCGGGAATCCCAGCATTCGTAGATATTAGGGCAGTTTCCCTCTTCGCAAATGGTGTGCAAGGAACTCCCACGGTTACGCTCGCGCATATCGGTATATTCATCTCCCACGATTGCGCGGGTTTTCAGCCATGCCGGGCGCTGCTTTTCCAGCGGCACCTCACGGTTGCGTTCCTCTACGCGCAGGAGCTTGCGAGCCTGAGGATCCACTCGCTGTGCAATCGCCATCATCTTTCCTTTCATGCCTGAAGAGATGCCGGAAAATCTAGATAAAGTACCAAAAAATCATGCGTGAGCGAGCCGCTTTGTCGAGTCTGCAGCTGCGGTTGCCGCTGCGGCCGCAGCTGGTGCAGATGCGCGTCGCTGCGCTGTCAATGCTTCGGTGTCCATGCTACACCGGTGACTGCGGGCAAGTGCTGTTCAGAGCGCAGCCGTGGGGCTGCTGCCAGGTAGGATTCGGCATCGAGCGTCGGTAGCTGTGCGAATGGAATCATGCGGGGCACGGCGTCTTCGGGGTGCAAGAGCGCCCACACGCCAGTGGTGCGGCCTCGCTCGTCAGGGCGGAGTGAAAAACGTTGATAGCTGGCGGATAGCTCTGGAGCGAGTGCAGCGGCCACGGCTGAGAGGGACGTGTCTATACCGAGGTCTGCGAGCGATGTGACGTCGGCGTCAGCGAGCCCGCAGGCGATCACGCGGTGAAATTTGTCTATATTAGTGCTGACGTTGAGAGCGAGGCCATGCATCGTGGTTTCGCGAGAAAATTTAATCCCGATCGCACAGAGCTTGCGATCTATACGGCCAGGTTCACGTATCCACACGCCAGAGCGCCCCGCTACTTGCTCTCCAGCGAGGTAAAAAGAGCGCTGTAGCGCTCGGATAACGGCGAGTTCACTAGCGCGGACAAAAGCCACCACGTCTTTGGGTGGGCGCACTTTCACGATGGGATAGATCACTAGCTGTCCTGGACCGTGATACGTGACGGAGCCTCCACGATCCATACGAATGACGGGGACGGAAGGGTCAGGAATATCGGCATCAGCTGTGCGGCGTCCGGCAGTGTAGACGCTTTGCGATTCCCACATGATGAGTGTGTCGGGGGCTTCAAGCGCAGCCACGCGGCGGTGAAGTTCGCGTTGGATAGCGTCTACATCGAGATAGTCGAGCGGGCCAAAAGGGAGAAGATTGAGAATGTGCACACAGCCATTCTAATGATTTCTCGCCACCTCCTGGATGTGCGCGCCACGCCCCGCAGCCGCTGCCCTCTGCTCATGCCCTGCGGCTACCGCGCCCTTGCTCACGCCTGTAGCCAGCCCCTGTGCTCGTACTTTGTGCTCGCCTGACGCATCTACTCCTTATAGCTGCGTCCTCAGAATGTTTGACGACAAGAAATGCTTTATGAGAAGAAGAGGTATATCGCAAGGCACACGGCACAGATAACGAGCACTACAGCGATAGCGAGGGCAGTGAGGGCTGCCGTATTAAGGCGAAGAGTGCTGTGCGGCGGCTGCGGGAGTGATGGCTGTGAAGAGCCTCGACGTTGCGGTGCCGTCATGCGGGTGCGGCTTACGTCTAGAGCGGTGCACGCTTGTGGAATGTCCATAGTGTAGTGGTATGCGCCGGCAGGGCTGTCCCAATCGAGCTGGATGGCATCATCCTCAGTGGACTTTCGCCCTGCGTAGCCCAGAGTGATGGCCCGGGAGGGCAGCGCCCAGACGGGAACTTTATGCGTGAGCCGTGAGCTGTGCAGGTACAGCCCATAGCGGTTCTCTATGTCGTCTAATTCACTCCAGGGGATCCACGCGGTACGTATGATATTGCGCACTGTCACTCCCGCCTGATTCAGCACCAATCTCGGTTGCCACAAGCAGGCGTAAGCAATAAGGGCGATAGCTAAGCTGAAGAGACTGCTCCACAGCGCTTCTCGCCACCCGCCATTCCAGGCAGAGATCGCCACGATGAACACCGCAAAAATCCACAGTAGGTAGGCGTTCATGGCCATGCGGCGGTCGCGAATAAGGAAAGAAACCATGGCGATATTCTCGCACACCATGCAGGTGCAGTCACGGTCGGTAGCGCTCACGCTATGCCAGCTGTGGGGAGAAAAAGTGTGGGTGATAAAGGGAGGCGCGGGGTAATAAAAGTGGGCATAAGAAAGCTGTGGGTAAGAAAAGGGCGCAGAAAACAGAGTGTCGGGCGTGAGGACATAAAAGAGTGTAAGGGCATAAGAGAAAATCGAGGAAATGCGAGGGAATAAGAGGAAATAGAGGCTCAGAAGAGAAAAAAGATGAGACAGGAGAGGCTTCCAGGTGACCTCATGCCCCAAAATTTATGTGAAAAGGGCAGATATGACTAAGCTGAGAGTGCCGTCAATCCACTGGCATACGGGTCAGGTCTGAAGAAGCTGCTGCCCGCGGTGGACTTTGCGGTGGCTGCTGCACGTGATGGCAGCTGTGGGTTTCACGCGGATGTCATCACCATGGTGATGCTTGCCATGTGGTGCCCACAGGTCGTAGAGCTGACGCGGATTGCATACGCGATGCATGAGCAAGCAGAAGAGGAATAGTAGTAGATAGTTAGGTGAGGTAAGCGCATGGCAAAACGCACAGATCTTCGCAATGTGGCAATTGTCGCCCACGTCGATCATGGGAAGACCACATTGGTGGATGCGATGCTGTGGCAAGGTGGCGCATTTTCTGAGCGCGCCACGGTAGAATCAACGGGTACGCAAATTCTGGATTCAGGGGATCTGGAGCGTGAAAAAGGCATCACGATTCTAGCTAAAAATACTGCTATTAAATATATTGGTCCCAGCGCTCGCGAATTCGGTGCCGATCAGGGCGTCGTCATCAATGTGGTGGATACCCCTGGACACGCTGATTTTTCTGGCGAGGTAGAGCGTGGTCTTTCCATGGTTGATGGAGTCGTGCTGCTGGTAGATTCCAGCGAGGGGCCACTGCCACAGACTCGTTTTGTCCTGCGTAAGGCTTTGGAAGCTAACTTGCCGGTGATTCCCGTCATCAATAAGGTTGATCGGCCAGATGCGCGCATCGCTGAAGTGGTGGACGAGACTCAGGATCTGCTGCTCTCGCTAGCATCCGATATAGAGGATACTGAGGGGCTGGATTTGGATCGTATTCTCGATATCCCCGTGATCTACGCGAGTGCCAAAGCAGGGCGAGCAGATACTGAGCAGCCCGCCGATGGGGAGCTGCCGGCGTCACCAAACTTAGAGCCACTCTTCAACGCTATTCTCCGTTATGTGCCAGCTCCTGAATACGATCCTCAGGCTCCGCTGGTGGCGCAAGTGACGAACTTGGATTCCAGCCCGTTCCTGGGGCGCTTGGCGCTGGTGCGAGTCTACAGTGGGCAACTGCAGAAAAATACCTGGGTAGGCTTGATGAACGGGCAAGAGGGTGAGCCTGCGCGCGTGCACGTGACGGAGCTACTGCGCACTGAGGGGCTTAAGCGTGAGCCTGCGCAGAGTGCCAGTGCCGGCGATATTGTGGCGATTGCCGGAATTCCGAACATCACGATTGGCGAGACGCTTGTCGATATGGACGATCCGCGCCCGCTTCCGCCAATTCATGTGGACGATCCTGCTATTTCTATGACGATCGGGATCAATACGTCACCTCTGGCAGGAAAAGTGAAAGGGCATAAGCTCACTGCGCGCATGGTGCGAGATCGACTTGCGCAAGAGCTCGTTGGCAACGTCTCCATTCGGGTGCTCCCCACCGATAGGCCAGATGCGTGGGAAGTGCAAGATCGTGGCGAATTAGCGCTTGCGGTGCTGGTAGAGACGATGCGGCGTGAGGGATTTGAGCTCACCGTTGGCAAGCCACAGGTGGTGAAGAAAATCATTGACGGCAAAGTATATGAGCCGTGGGAACGAGCCACAATTGACGTTCCAGAAGAATACTTGGGCGCCGTCACGCAACTCATGGCCAGCCGCAAAGGCACAATGGAAACGATGTCTAACCACGGCAGCGGGTGGGTGCGCATGGAGTTTGTCGTGCCGAGCCGCGGTATGATTGGCTTTCGCACGCAGTTCTTGACGCAGACGCATGGCACTGGTATCAGCGCCTCCATTGGCGACGGCTATAAGCCCTGGGCTGGCGATATCGAATCGCGCACCACTGGCTCACTCGTGGCGGATAGGGCAGGTGCAGTGACGGCGTTCTCGCTGCAGCGCTTAGAAGATCGTGGCACATTCTTCGTAAAGCCTGGTGACGACGTGTACGAGGGCATGGTCGTGGGAGAGAACCCTCGCAATGAAGATATGGATGTGAACGTCATCAAAGCCAAGGAGATGACGAATATGCGCTCATCGACGGCGGATGTCTTTGAAACGCTGCAGGCGTCGCGCACGCTCACGCTTGAAGAGTCGATTGAATTCGCAGCTGAGGATGAGTGCATTGAGGTGACGCCGGAGATTGTGCGCATCCGTAAAGTCATTTTAGACTCTGTGGAACGCTACCGTGAGAGTGGACGGCGGCGGCGTGCCAATAGCCAAAATGCTGCCAGTCAAAAGCCTGCTAGCCAAAAGTGAACGGTCAGCATGATCCACAGGCTTGGAAAGGTATGCGGCTGTTTGGCGTTGGGAGTGTTGCTCGCAGCAGTGGGTGTCGTCGTCAGCCCAGGGCCACTCACGGCGCCGTGGCTGGGGTTTGTGCTGGCGGCGGTCGTTATTGTGCTGGGTTCTCTCGTGTGCAGCTGGTGGTGTGGCATCGCAGGTTTAGGGGTATATGTGCTAGCCGTTGCAGTGTTGACGCTGTGGTTCAGCGGGTTCTGGCCGGCAGATGATGTGCTCGTCCTCTCAACTGCTTGGCAGTACCGCCTCTGGCCGCTCACCGCTATTGTGGCTTCCACCGTGCCGGTGTGGACGGCGCAGCGCGAATCTGCTCGTCGTGACGGGTGAGATCAATGCCGAGACCAGGAGGGCATCCATGGCAGGCGCGGAGCTGTCACGGTAGCCGCCAGTGAGAAATGTCAGTAGGCAGGGCGGATGCTCAGAATGCTCAGAGAGTGGATAGAGCTATCAAAAGATTAGCTGCGCATATAGGCGTTTTAATATGTAGGCGTTTTAATTGTGTGCGTAGATTATGCCGTAATTCGGCGAGTGGGAGTTGGTGAGCCTACGGTAAAAGCGCGATACTGGGGATACTTCTCAACGAGAAACTAGACAAAAGGAGCTTGGAATGGCGTATGTAGTTGCGCTTCCCTGCGTGGACGTAAAAGACCGCGCATGTGTGGATGAGTGCCCAGTGGATTGCATCTACGAAGGTGAGCGTACGCTCTATATTCACCCTGATGAATGTGTAGACTGTGGGGCGTGTGAGCCGGTGTGCCCAGTAGAGGCAATCTATTACGAGGACGATCTCCCAGAAGAATTTGCCGATTACGCAAAAATCAATCAGGAATTTTTCGACGGCGTTGGTTCCCCAGGGGGAGCAAGTAAACTCGGCCCTCTTGGAAAAGATCATCCGACAGTGGCGGCTTTACCTGCTCAGAAGTGATCGATACACGCTGCTCGCGCCCATGTGTGACGCCGTGCGGCGTGAAGATTGAGCGCTGGGCACGTCGTCACCGTCACTAGCGAAAGGTGGACGTACATGGCACTCTACGGCAATGCACTGCCAGATTTCCCGTGGGATAGTTTGCGAGAGACGCGCGATCAGGCGGCGCGCTACTACGCGGGCGAAGTCGATCTCACGATTGGTTCTCCAGTAGATCCAGTGCCGGAGGTGGCGTTGGCGGCGCTCGCTGAGGCGGCAAATGCCCACGCCTATCCTGCTGCTATCGGTTCGCGAGAAATGCGCCTGGCAATCCGCGCCTGGCTCCGCACGCATCGATCATGTACGGCAGATATTGATCTTTTGCCTGCGCTAGGTGAAAAAGAACTCGTGGCTATGCTCCCCGCACTGCTGGGCTTAGGTGCCGGAGATATCGTAGCATTTCCAGAGGTAGCATATCCTACATACGATGTGGGAGCGCGGCTGGCAGGGGCACGTCCACTACCTCTCGATGTGGAGTCTGACCCATCGTTGTGGCCAGCAGGGATAAAACTATTGTGGCTCAATTCTCCGAGCAATCCCACTGGGCGGGTGCTGAATACACAGCAGTTGCGCCGAATTGTGACGTGGGCTCGACGCACCGGAGCGATCGTTGCTTCTGACGAGTGCTATGCGGCACTCACCTGGACGGATGCGCAGGCGCCAAGCTTGCTGGATGACGCCGTCACGGATAGGGATGCCACTGGTCTGCTCATGCTCTATTCCCTCTCTAAACAGTCTAATGTGGCTGGCTATCGTGCGGCTTTTATTGCAGGTGATGCCCATATACTGGCGCCTATACGTGAGATTCGTAAACACAGTGGCATGATGATGCCAGGGCCGGTACAGCATGTGATGGCAAAAGTTTTGGCAGATACTGAACACGTTGAGCGGCAAAAGCACATATATGCACGGCGTAGAGAGCTTCTTGTGGAGGCACTTCCCGAGGCAGGTTTGATGAATGACCCGCAGAATGTGGCGGGGCTGTATCTGTGGGTGCGCGCTCAGGATGAGAGGAGTGATGTAGGTGCCTGGGAGCTGGTTCAGGCGTTTGCACAGATCGGCGTCATCGTCGCTCCTGGTACTTTCTATGGTGTGAATGAGCAGGCGCGTCGCAGTGTGCGGCTGTCGCTGACGGCGAGCGATACAGATATCCGTGATGCTGCGAGACGTTTGCGCACGCAGTTCCGCATGCCGTCATGAACGCCGGATACTGGCTGTGAGCAGCTGGGACGAGGGGAAGGGTAGACCGCAGCAGAAAACGTTCGCTCAGTGGAAAACGTCCGCTCAGGATTTTATCTCAATATCGAGAAAAAATATGACGGGGTAGAGATATATAATGTGACACTGTGTACTTACGTTCGACGGTGAACACGAGTGAAGGGATGGTCCCTAATGGCAAAGAACGCGACAATAACGATTGACGGAACGGCCTATGAGCTACCGCGTGTGGAGGCCGTCAATGGATATGACGGTTTTGATATCGGCAAGCTGCTCGCAAACTCCGGTGCGATTACGCTGGATAACGGGTTTGCTAATACTGGTAGCTGTACCTCTAGCATCACGTTTATTGACGGGGAAAATGGAGTGCTCCGTTACCGCGGCTATCCCATTGAGGATTTGGCGGAAAACTGTACATTTCTTGAAGTTGCTTTCCTCCTGATTTACGGCGAGTTGCCAGATGCAAACTCACTGAGCCAATTCATTCAGCGGATTAAGAAGCACACCCTACTCCATGAAGATTTCAAACACTTCTTTACGTCGTTCCCATCCAACGGGCACCCGATGAGCATGTTGCAATCTGCGGTGGCAGGCTTGGGCACGTATTACCCAGATGCGCTCAACCCGCTCGATCCGCATCAGCTAGATCTGGCTTCGGTGTTGCTGCTGGCAAAAGTGCCGACGATGGTCGCTTACGCTTCTAAACGCGCCACTGGTCTGCCGTTGCTCTATCCTGATTCGTCGAAGAGCTATACCGAAGATTTCTTGCGGATGACGTTTGGGCTTCCCTATCAGACGAATGACGTCGATCCCACAATCGTGAATGCACTCGATAAGATTTTTATCTTGCATGCGGATCATGAACAGAACTGCTCCACCTCCACTGCGCGGTTGGTAGGCTCCTCACATGCGTCGCTCTTTGCTTCGATCTCCTCGGCTATCGGGGCACTTTCTGGCCCACTGCACGGTGGTGCAAACGAGGCTGTGCTAGACATGCTCGGCAAGATCAGAGAGCAGGGGATCTCTATCCCTGAATTTGTGAGCCAGGTGAAGGATAAGAAAAACGGCGTGAAATTGATGGGCTTCGGCCATCGGGTCTATAAGAACTACGACCCTCGCGCCAAAGTCGTCAAAGCGCTCGCAGATGATATTCTCGATAAGCTGCATGCCGATTCGGAGATTTTCGATATGGCGCGTGAGCTTGAGTACGTGGCCCTCAATGATGACTATTTTGTGGAGCGCAAGCTCTATCCGAATGTGGACTTCTATACGGGCGTGCTTTACAAAGCTATGGGCTTCCCCACTCAGATGTTTACTCCGCTCTTCGTTGTGGGGCGTCTGCCAGGCTGGATTGCTCAGTTCCGCGAGATGATTAACGATCCAAGCACCAAGATTGGCCGTCCGCGCCAGGTGTACATTGGCGAGGATGAGCGGAAAGTGCCGCCCATGAAAGATCGCGTGGCTCAGGGATTCACATACGAGCCGGCCTTTGAGGAGCGCGTCTAAATGTTGATGGTGCTAGCGTCAGCGTCGCCTGCACGGCGGGCGACGCTGAGCGGTGCTCATATCCGGCATACAGTGCGGGTGAGCTCTGTGGATGAAGATGCCCTTATTGCTGAAGCTCGGCAGCGCGTAGGGACATTGAGTGCGCAGCAGTACGTTCAACTGTTGGCAAACGCCAAGGCGCGTGCGGTAGCAAAACAGATACTCGCTGAGGGTAACTCTATAGGGGCATCCGTCGTTGTGGGGTGCGACTCAATGTTTTCATTGGGCGGAGAGCTCGTGGGCAAACCACACACTGAGCAGCTGGCACGCCAGCGGTTGCGCCGCATGAGTGGGCACGCTGGGGAATTATTTACGGGGCACTGCGTGATTGATCTTCGCAGCGGAGATATGCGCGAAGCCCATGGCGTCAGCCACGCGACGGTGTTTATTGGTGAGATGAGCGACGCCGAGATCAATGCATACATTGCTAGCGGTGAGCCATTAGAGGTGGCGGGGTCGTTTACCGTGGACGGACGCGGCGGGCCGTTTGTACAGCGGATCGAGGGAGACTATCACGGCGTGGTCGGCATCTCGTTGCCGCTAGTGCGGACGCTCCTGGGAGAGCTGGGCTTGGCGCTCACAGATTTTTGGGAATGATTGCGGGTATGAGGCACAGTCGTAGGCTGTTGCCGTGCGCATGGGATTGCTGCTGCACATTTGCCAGCTGCTAGCAGCTGTCCTGCTGCAACCTGCAAAATTGCCATGTAGAACTGTCATCTGGCGTCAGTCGCTGCAACCGATGGCACAGCCTTGGCAACTCTGCTGAGGCTGTGAATATTTATGTGATAAAGAACATAATAGGACTAGATGGTGTAGATAACATCGGCTAGAAAAGGGATCTGCTGGTGTGTGTCGGTGGCTGTGCGACGTCATTTACCTGGGAAAATACCTGAAATTTAACCCTAAAAATTATATTTCGAGTGCATGAGACGAGGAATCCTGCTAGAGTATCGCTTGTGATTCCGGCCACAGAAGAAGACCAGCGTGGCGAAAAGCCTGATCAAGGCAATCAACGCATACTTCGCAAGAAACAGGTTCAGCCTGCTACGTCTCAGAGAGAAGCTCCGCCCACAGTGCACCAGCATGTGGAGCGGCTCATTGGCGGCCGCGAAAAATACACCGTGGCAGACGTGGTGGCGAAGACGGGACTCACTGAAGGTAATGTACGCCGCTTTTGGCAGGCGATGGGTTTCCCGTTTATTTCAGATGAAAGTCGTCCTATTTTCACTGATTACGACGTCGATATGCTACGGGCGCAGGCTGCCATGATGGATCACGGGCTCACCGATCCTGATACGCTCAATTCTCTGATTAGAGCGCAGAGCCATTTGGCAGACAGGATGGTGCTGTGGCAATACGAAGCTCTGGTAGAAGAATTTGAAGGGCGTTTTGATCTTGATGAGGTCAGTGCCCGCCATGCGGTATTGGAGCATATCGATGAGTATGAAGAATTTCTGATATATCAGATGAAGTATGCGTGGCGCCGGCACATGGCGGCGTTGATGCGGCGCTCGGAGACTGAGCTCGAAAATCTTGAAAAACAGAAGAGTCCTACGGCGAGCGAGACGCTCGAACTGCAGCGGGCGCTGGGATTCGTCGATCTTGTGAGTTTTACGCACACGTCAGGCCAGCTTTCTCCCCATGCGCTGGTGGATTTTGTCCAGACGTTTGAATTTACCTGCCGAGATGTCATCTCTATGTATGGGGCGCGCGTGGTGAAAATGGTCGGGGATGCCGTGCTCTATGTGGCGGATGATCTGGATACTGGTGTACAGGTCGTTGATCGAGTAGTAAAGGCGCTGGAAGAGACTCCCAACATGCCTGATGTGCGTGCATCGCTAGTGTGGGGCGGCGTGGTGAGTCGATTTGGAGATATTTTTGGCCCGAGTGTGAACCTTGCTTCGCGTCTGTGCTCGGTAGCGCCCGTGAACGGTATCCTCGTCGATCACGGTACGGCGGAGGCTCTCTATCAGCTCGATCCTGCCGGTTTTTCCATTCAACCGTACGATATTCCGGAGCTTGAAGGTATTGGCACGATCAATGCGGCGCAAGTAAAAGTGCTCAAAGAGCGCAGCTACAAACGAGCGTAATAGCGCAGGTATATGCGGTAGGGCTGGGCGAGAGCAAAGGGGGTGCGAGCGGGGGTGCGTCTCACTGAGCGAGAGCAAACACCACGCTATCTGGTGGCTATTCGGTTGGCTGGATGAAATCGGCTTTCGTCAGCGTTCCTTCGCGCACTTTCTTCCAAAAATCATCGATTCGATCGGGATCCAGCTGCACAGCTGATTGTCCATCGACCCAATAGTCTAAGCTGGAGATCGGCGGCGTCCCTAGTAAGCCATCAGTTCCCATCGTGGTGCGCAAAGCTAGCCCTGCGGAAGCAATATCCATGAGGGAATCTTTGGAATCTACGGTGAGCGCGTCAGCTGTGCTCCCAACGAGATGCTTCTGCTGGAATGGATTGATGAACAGTGTGGGGGAGAGGGCTTTGCGCAAGATGGCGCCGACTACCTGGCGCTGGCGTTTCGTGCGTCCCAAATCTCCTTGCGGATCAGCTTGGCGCATACGTGAAAAAGCTAGAGCTTTAGCGCCATTAGCAGTTTCACATCCCGATTTTTCCCAGGTCAATCCAGAATCTCGATCACTGATCGGGAAAGAAAAATTTTTGTCAGTGATGCACAGCTGGATTCCACCGACAGCGTCGGTGAGCTGTTCCACGCCATTCATGCCGATTTGCACATAGTGATCGACGGTAAGACCAGTGAGCTGCTCAACCGTTTGAACGAGAAGTTTTTGCCTACCCCAGGAAAATGCTGCATTGATTTTGGCGTGCCCGTTGCCCGGTATCGCCACCCACGAATCTCTCGGAATGGAAATTAACGCAGGGGCGCCGTGAGCCGGTTTGTGAAGCAACATAATTGTGTCAGAGCGCATGCCCTCTGTTGGGTCGGGAGAATCTTTGGCGCGTTGATCGGAGCCGACGATGAGATACGTGGTACCTGGCGTATTCGGCGCTCCCGAAAGGGCGTTCACGTGAGTGAGGCGGCCATTTCCGTAAGAGTAGAGGTAGCCGATCCAAAGCAGTGTGAGTGCCAGCAGCAAAACTAGCGTGATTACGAGAAATCTGCGGATGCTGCGGAGCGGGCTAATGCGAGCAGCGCGCGCTGAAATTCCCGCTGCTCGCCCCCTGGCTTGCGGTGTGCGGTACCGCTTCAGGCGTGCATCGTCCTCAGTCCGCTGGGCGGCACGAGTGTGTGCCGGAGAAAAAGGCTGTGCCGATGAACGGCGGGGAACATATGCCGCAGGAGTGCGCGGGCGTGCACTGGACTGCTGCTGCACATGGGCATGGCGTGAGACGACGTGGACGCGCTCAGGAACTGAGCTGGGCTGGCGAGTCGGTGAGGCAGGAGCGCCGTCACGCCCCACTCGGTGTGCCCCCTGAGCAGATGGGCGTTTGCTCGGCGTACGCGGAGCAAAACTAGGCGGAGGAAGCTGCGGAGAATCAGAGTCTGGTGGGTTAAAACTAGGTGGATAAGCCATTAGCGAGCATCTCCATTGGTATCTGTGCCTGAATCAGAAGCGGATGAATCAGAAGTGGACGAATCGGAGCTGAAATCGCTGGCAGAGCTAGAGTCTGTTCCTTTTGGTTGGTGATTTTTCACCACGACTTCATCCTGCGTTGGCGGTGGATTTAATGCCTCAGCAGGGATAGGGCGATCAGTGCGAATCGCGTCCCACACTTGCTCGGCCGTATCAGAAGCGCGCACTCGATTGGGATCATAAGTATCCGGCACTACTGGCAACGTGAGGAAATTCAAGCCGCTATCGACGGAGAGGCCTCGCAGCGAATAGGCAATGCCGGCCATCACGGGCAGATTGCCGAGCCCTTGAGAAGTACTGAGATTCTTAGTGACGTCCGAAGCAACTTGGTAGAACGTCTGCATATCGGTGAAAAGGTTTTTTGAGAAGAGTTTGTCAATAATGCTAAACACCAGCTCTTGCTGACGGCCGATGCGCGAGATGTCGGAGCCATCACCAAGGGTATGACGGGCACGGGCAATACCGAGAGCCTGATTGCCGTTGAGAGTGTGGCAGCCAGCGGAGACGTTCAGAGCCGCATCAGAATCGGAGATGTCCTCCTTAAAGCACATGTCTACTCCGCCGATGGAGTCTACGACAGCTTGGAACGACTGGAAATCTACAACGGCAAAGCCGTCGATGGTGATATCGCCCATTTGCTCCACGGTAGCGAGCGTACAGGAAGCGGCAGCTCCCACATCTCCAGTGGCGCCACCGGTGGAGAATGCGGCGTTAAACATCGCATCACTCTGAGGACTGGTTTCTGAGCCATCTGGCATGCGGCAAGCGGGAATATCGACGAGGGTATCACGCGGGATAGAGAGAACGTCCACTCGCGAGCGATCAGCTGAAATATGAAGTAGCATGACGGTGTCGGAACGCATTCCCTCAGTATCATCAGTTCCAGGGAGACGGGCGTCAGAACCGAGAAGTAAGATATTCAGCGGCTGTCCAACTTTTTGATCAATGGGTGTTCTGTCTGCGGTGCGGTGGTTTTCCGTCTGCAAAATGTCAAACTGGTCAATGTTAGATTGTAACCGCATGTAGAGCGTGGCCATGGCGGATGCCCCTACGAGGATGATAGAGAGCAATATTAGCTCGACTGTGCGCCAGATAGCCGTGGAGCGTTTGGCGGGACGCGCGTGCCGCGGAGCTATCTTCGGGGAGTACTCTCTGTGCGAGTAATCCTGAGCGTGAGGTTTCTCAGCGTGAGAATGTGGCGATGCCTGCGGTGCCGGCGATGCGACGCCGCGCTGCCCAGCGGAAGTGTCACCACTCTCTGTGGCTGTATGTTTGCCCATGCCGAACATCTTAGTGGGAAAATATCCAAAAATATGCGCTGCGCGCTGAGGAATGTCGCACAATAAGTGCTTGAACCCACGTTCCTGAAGGTGGGCGTGACGCCGATGGGAGCCGGAGCAACAGTTAGATGGGAGCTGGAGCAACAGCTAGTAACTGAATTACTAGATTCGCGCCAGCACGTGCTTTTGCTACTCTCTGTGCTCTTGACGTCCGTTTTCGTGCTCGTGCGTGTCAGGATCGCCGTCACTATCTGCGGTACGGCTATCTGCGCCCGCACTCACATCGGTTTCAGAATGAGATGTGCGGCAGTCGGCGGCATAGTTCTTGCTAGTGATGTTCTGCGGATGTGAACGTGCGATTGTGAGTTCACGAGCCATATCTGCAAGTTTCCATTCCAAAATATTCATGCGCCGATAGCTCACGACGGCGTAGGAGAGGAACGCGATGATAAGCAGGTAGAGAAGCAGATCCGCGCCGCGTCCTACTCCGATAAAATTGGCAAATTTGCTGGTGATTTCGGGGAAGATAATCGAGATGACGGCGAGCACGACGAACACTAAAAGTAATAGTCGGCGCAATGCCACGTTTTTGGCATTAGCTGTAGAGCGCACCAAAAAATACGCAATTACCAAAACGGCCATTATAAGAATGATTTTGATGAGCATGGCTGAGCTGATCCAATCTGCTAGATGATGACATCGGTATGAAAACGAGGCTGGGTGCGGCGCATTCGTCGTCGTTTCTTGGTTTCTCTGACGCTATTTTCGCTAGTTTCAAATGGTGCTTTTTAGCTGTTTTTACCCATGCTGCTTGGGAGCAAAAAGCATCTCGGTGAGGATATTCACCCCGTTGAGCAAACTCTGACCTTTTGAGCGCGAATAATCTGTGTAGTCAATCGTGACGGCCGCTTCAGCCCACGGCAATTGAGTGGCTGCGAGCTGGCTGACGATCTGGGAGGCGTGGGCCATTCGACTCTGAGTGAGGTTGAGGGCGCTCGCAGCATCGCGCCTTAATACGCGCAAACCGTTGTGTGAATCGGTGAGAGCCATTCCAGTTCGCCAGTGAGTGATTTTAGCTGCCACTGTGAGCACCAGATGTTTGAGCCAACCAGCTTGATGCTTTCCGTTGAGGAATCGAGATCCGAGCACGAAAGCGAGATTGTCGCGATCAGCGCGCTCTACCATGCGCAGTGCATCGCTGACTCGATGCTGCCCATCGGCGTCGAAGGTAACGATGTAGCGAGCATCCGTATACGTCAGCACCCACGATATACCGGTTTGCAGGGCTGCTCCCTGGCCTAGATTAATGGGATGATGGATGACGACGGCACCGGCTGCCTGTGCCTGCGTGGCAGAATCGTCGCTAGAGCCATCGTCTACGCACACAATATAGGGGAACGTGCGCAGCGCATCTTGAATCACATCTGCTATCACGGTCTGCTCATTGTAGAGCGGTATGACGAGCCAGGTGGCACACACAAGTTGATCAGTAGAGAAATTCTGCACACTCTGCATGTACGTCATTGTGTCACAAGAAACAGCACTGTACGAAGCAGCGCAGACTTATGTTGCGTCGTTTGTAACCTACTTGTGCACTGCTGCTTAGATGCAAATATTTGAATTGAGATGCAATTTTTAGCACAACGGAGAGTGTATAGGACGATAAGACTTCCGTTGTGGATTAGAATTTGCACAGTACACCGTCTGATACCGGATGGCTGTGTACTGCAGATCGGCAAGTACTTATGTTGCCAAAGGAGATGGGATGGGAAATCCGCCGCGGATTATTAGCACTGCTGATGTTTCAGATGAGGCAGTTATTGGTGATGGGTCAAGTGTGTGGCATCTGGCGCAGGTGCGAGAGCATGCGGTGCTCGGCGAAAACTGTATCGTGGGGCGTGGAGCTTACATCGGCGAGGGCGTACGCATGGGCAAGAACTGCAAAGTGCAGAATTACGCTCTAGTGTATGAGCCGGCAGCGATTGCTGACGGCGTCTTTATCGGACCAGCCGTGGTGCTCACAAATGATCATTTTCCGCGCGCAGTGAATGCTGATGGCTCCATTAAATCGGCGGACGATTGGGAGCAAGTGGGAGTGACGATTGAGCAAGGTGCAGCTATCGGAGCGCGAAGCGTGTGTGTCGCACCGGTGACGATCGGGGAGTGGGCGCTGGTAGCAGCCGGTTCTGTGGTCGTGAAAGACGTTCCCCCGTTTGCGCTGGTTGCTGGTGTGCCAGCTAAACAGATTGGCTGGGTTGGCTATGAGGGTATTAAGTTAGAGCCCGCTGGTGAAGGATTGTGGCGTTGCCCGAAATCGGGGAGCGTTTATGAAGAGGTAGACAATACGATTCGAAAGGTTGAAGCCTGATGAGTGATGAATTTATTCCAGCAGCAAAGCCGCTGATTGGCGCGGAAGAACGCGCTGCAGTGGATGCTGTGCTGACTTCGGGTATGGTAGCTCAGGGTCCTCAGGTAGCGGCCTTTGAGGAAGAGTTTTCAGCGCAGATGGTTGAGGGTGTGCACTGTGTGGCCGTGAACTCTGGCACATCTGCTTTGCATGTGGGGTTACTCGCCACTGGGATTGGTGCTGGCGATGAGGTGATCGTGCCCTCGTTCACGTTTGCAGCCACGGGCAACTCTGTGGCTATCGCAGGGGCTACTCCGGTGTTTGCCGATATTGAGGCCGACCACTTCTGCCTGGACCCTCAAGATGTAGAAGCGAAGATCACAGATAAAACCAAGGCGATTATGCCAGTGCACCTCTACGGCCACCCAGCTAATATGGACGCTCTCGTAGAGATCGCCCGCAAGCACAACCTGGCGATTTTTGAAGATTGTGCCCAGGCACATGGCGCTTCACTCCACGGCAAAAAAGTGGGCACGTTTGGCGTCTTTGGTGGCTTCAGTTTCTATCCCACCAAGAATATGACGTCTGGTGAGGGTGGCATGATCACCACATCTGATGACGAGGTAGCTCGCAAAGCCCGCATGATCCGTAATCAGGGCATGGAACAGCGATATGCGAATGAGCTCGTCGGCTTGAATAATCGTATGACGGATATTAATGCTGCGATTGGTCGTGAGCAGCTGAAGAAAGTAGCTGCTTGGACCGCTACTCGCCAGCAGAATGCAGAATTCCTCACCGCCAACATCGAAGGTGTGATCACGCCAAAGGTAGCTGACGATGCTGTGCATGTGTATCACCAATACACGATCCGCGTGGAGGACGATAGGGATGGCTTCCAAAAGGCGCTGAAGGATGAGTTCAATATCGGCTCCGGCGTCTATTACCCGATTCCGAATCACCGTTTGCCATCGCTGGCTCCTTATGCTCCAGGCGTAGATCTACCGACTACTGAAATGGTCGCTCAGCAGTGCCTTTCACTTCCGGTACATCCGTCGTTGAGCCAGGGGGACCTGGAGCGGATTGTGAATGCTGTGAATGCTTTGGCGAAAGCGGGTGCATGATGGCAGAGCAGACGCTGCGCTATGGGATGCTTGGGATTGGCTCAATGGGACGCCACCACGTGCGCAATATTCGAGCCCTCGACGGCGTGGAGCTGGTGGCTATCGCCGATCCGTATGGAGATAAGTTTGGCGTGGCTGGCGATCTTGAAGTGCTTCCTAATGTGGAGGCACTGATTGATGCTGGAATAGATGCTGCCGTGGTGGCAGTGCCAACGGCACTACACTTCGAAACTGTGATGAAGTTGGCGGAAGCTGGTATACACACCCTGGTGGAAAAGCCGCTCGCTTTTTCTATTGAGCAAGGCGAGGCTATGGTGACGGCATTTGAAGAGCGCGGTCTTGTGGGCGCTGTCGGCTATGTGGAGCGTTGCAATCCGGCTTTGATTGAAATGCGTAAACGCGTGGCGGACGGCCAGCTTGGCAAGGTCTACCAGGTGTCGAGCCGGCGTCAGAGTCCGTTCCCTGCTCGTATCGCAGATGTGGGTGTCGTCAAAGATTTAGCCACCCACGATGTGGATATCCAGATGTGGATTGCGGGGGCATCGTTTACCTCTATTTCTGCTCAGACGGCAAAGCAAGCTGGGCGTGATGATGAGGATTTGGTGACGGCGAGCGGTATGCTGGCCAATGGGGTGCTCTCCAACCTTTTGGTGAACTGGCTGACTCCTTTCAAAGAGCGTGTCACGGCGGTGCTCGGTGAAAAAGGCATGCTGGTGGCTGAGACGGTGATGGGGGATCTCACCTATTATGCCAACGGCACAGAAGAGCTGGGCTGGGATCAGATTCGGAATTTCCGTGGTGTCTCTGAGGGGGAGATTGTGCGTTATGCACTCAAAAAGCGTGAACCTCTTGCAGTGGAACATGAGCACTTCCGTGATGCTATCCTCGGCAAAGGCAGCGATCACGTGAGTATGCGTGAAGCACTCACCACGATGAAAGTGATCCAGGGAATTTTAGATTCTGCAGCTACCGGCGACGCCGTGAAATTGTGACGCCTTCATGCGGCTGTGAAGTCTGTGAGGCCGGGACATCAACCCCTCTTTCGTTGATGTCCCGGCCTCTTCGTATCGGCACACGAGCTGTGGCAGTGCGATGAAATATAGGGTTAAAGGCCATTTTGTGTGTCTGTGGTTGGTGTTTTTAGCTTGGTGTGGCGGTAAGATCGTGTCTTTATAATGCCGCTAATTATAGCTTCCCACAATTATAAGCGGTGCTGTGATATATGCGGCGGCAGGCGGGAAAAGAATAGTAAGACTAGCGCTGGCAAGACTCGTTACCAGTGCGTGGTGGACGGTGTTTTATTTAGCGAATTGGCGATTCGTCAACTCTGCTAGTTACTTCGAATCAGACGATACTGTTTCCCCGTTGTTGCACATGTGGTCGCTTGCTGTGGAAGAGTAGTTCTATCTACTCTGGCCGTTGGTGATTATGGCTGTGGCTTGGATCGTGTATCGATGGGGGCATTCCTCGTTCCCGCTTTCCTCGCCAGCGGAACAATTGGTGCCTACGCCGCAGGCTGCTTCCGTGCGACAGCGAGAACGCATTATCCTGGTGCTGGTAGCTGTGGCGGCTTGTATTATTGCTCTTTCTAGCGTTTTTCTTTGCGCCGATAATATGGCGATTTCGCAAAACCGCGCATACATGGGCACAGACGCGAAAGCGTTTGAACCCATGTTAGGGGCGTTAGCTGCAATACTCGTGTCGTACCCGACTATTGCAGCGTAGTGTGTGAAGTATTCTCACGCCTTAATTTGGGGCGGTGGGCTATTGATGGTGGGGCTTTTTATTAAGCTTGATGGCCCTCCGCCAGCATATTTTATGGGCGGTGCGCTGGCTTTTCGCCTGGAGTTTGGGCCGGCTGACTCCACTGGAAAGGACTGTCCGTCAGTTCTTGCAGTGCAAAGTGAGATGCTTGCTCAATATCGGCCCGGTGTGGTGCTGTGGTGGAGCCGACATGAGGGGATCGATCGCTACGCTGCTAATGGCACATTGCTCATCCCCAGCACAGAGGCGTTTCGGGAAGCGCAGAAGCGTGATTTCATTGCTGCCGCTGATCGTTTTACAGCTGATGGCGCCACTCTCGTTGTGGTACTCACCGAACGTCCCGGTGTGGGGATTATGACTAGAGATCAAAGAACTCGCGCATATCCCTTGATTCGCAACATGGTGTACCACGACGAGTATCGGCAGCATTTTAATCAGATCGTGAAAGAGGTGGCCGCTACGCGGAGCAATGTGCGCACGATTGACGGAGACTCCCTCTTCTGTGCTCCTGGCCCTGGGTCGGGGCCAGGAGCATTGTGTGATGATTCGCGTGGTAGCCAAGGGTATCTTCGCCCTGATGGCTCGCACGTCAACAACGATCTTTTTGGTGAACAGGTGAGTGCCGATTTAATGCCTCAGTTCGAGCGTGCTAGCGGGCGTGGGGCTAGCGCTGCGCGGTAGTGCTGTCTTAGATTTTGTTGAGGCCTCCATTTACTATAGAGATGATGAAAAAGGTATTGATAGCCACGCGGATCTACGATCCGGAGCCAGCTGCGGCAAGTTTTCGCTTGAAAACATTAGCCGAAGGATTGACGCGAGCTGGCTATAGCGTGGACGTGTTCACCTCGGCGTATCGAGACGCGCCACAGCATGAAACGACGCCCAGCGGCGTCACCATTCACCGTGCTCCGGTATTGCGTGGTAAAGACGGCTATATGCGCGGATATGTGCAATACCTCAGCTTTGATATTCCGCTTTTTTTCCGGCTACTGCTGGGAGGGAAAGCCGATCTATACGTGAATGAGCCGCCTCCCACCACCGGAATTGTGGTGAAAATAGCAGCTGCACTGAAGCGTCGCCCGCATGCTTACTACGCTGCAGATGTTTGGTCTGATGCCGCAGCTGGTGCGGGCATGCCAGCATTTGTTACGGCGGCATTGCGGGCCGCAGAATCGTTCGTTTTTCGCCGAGCTGATCGAGTTTTTGCAGTGTCTGATGGGGTGCAACAGCGCGTAAAAAGTTTGGGGGCACGCCAGGTCACACTCGTCCGTAACGGTATTAATACAGATATTTTCCAGCCGCAGGGGCACACCGTCACTATCGCCGGTGCTCGTTATTTCATCTATGCTGGCACGATGTCTGAATGGCAGGGAGCAGAGATTTTCGTGCAGGCATTGGCGTGGATTCATGCTGATTATCCCGATGTACACATCATCTTTCTTGGGCAGGGCAATGGGGCAGCGGCAATCCAAGCTGCGGCGCAGAGTTCGAATCTTGCCAACTACATCCACATTAAAGCGGCAGTGCCCCCAGAGCAGGCGGCTGCTTATCAACGCGGTGCAGTAGCTGCTCTCGTCTCTATTCACCCGGAAGCGGGCTACGATTTTGCATACCCGACAAAAGCGTTGGCTGCCTGGGCTTGTGGGACGCCCACTATCTATGCTGGGGTAGGGCCGGCAAAAGATGATATTCGCAGTCATAGCCTGGGTTGGGCGCTTGATTTTAATGCGGCATCCATAGCTGATGCTATGGTGACGGCGTTGGAAGAGCCATTAGACCGTCAGGCAATTGCCCAGTGGGCTCAGGATAATGTGGGCTTTTCGCGCAGGATTGAATCGGCGGTTGCTGCGATTGGGGAGCTTTTGAAAGGCTCTCGAGAGGGATAAGCTTACCTCAAGAGACCAGGCCACTTGCGGCAGTAAATGACCACAACGGCGAATAAAACGCCATGATACAAGTTATACTCACGTACTGGCCACAGGAGCTGTACGAGAAACTGTAAAAATCAGTAGCAGAAAAATGAAATACAGGGGGAAGATAGTGTGAAAGTGATGTCTGTGGTGGGTGCACGCCCACAGTTTGTGAAGCTGGCTCCAATTGATCGTGCATTTCGTGAAGCCCACATCGAACACGAAATTTTGCACACAGGCCAGCATTACGATCCGTTGCTATCTCGCTCTTTTTTCGAAGATCTGGGCATTTCAGAGCCTACATATCACCTGAATGTTGGCTCTGGGCACCACGGTGAGCAGACCGGTGCGATGCTCATTGATATTGAGAAAATTTTGCTGGAGAACCGTCCGGATTGGCTGCTCGTCTATGGGGACACCAATTCCACTCTCGCCGGAGCCGTGGCTGCTGTGAAGCTGCAGGTGCCGATAGCGCATTTAGAAGCGGGGCTGCGCTCTTTCAATCGCACGATGCCAGAGGAACACAATCGTGTGCTCACCGATCATGCGGCAGATCTACTCCTTGCTCCGACCCGAGAGGCAGTGGCACAGCTCACTCGTGAAGGGTTGGCGCAGCGCACAGTGCTTGTGGGAGATGTGATGGCAGATGTGCTTTTTGCGCAGCGTGACGCCGTCATTGATGCTCCAATTCCGGTGCCGAGCCCCGAGGGAAACTATGTGATTGCTACGATTCATCGGCCGCAAAACACCGATGATCCGCAGCGGTTATCGGCTATTCTCGATGCATTTGCACAATTCCCGGTACCGGTTTATCTGCTGGCCCACCCTCGTCTGCGCAATATCGTGAAAGAGCAGGGAGGGACGGTCGATCGAGGAAATCTGCATTGGCATAGTCCATTGCCGTATCCGCAGCTGGTACGGGCAGTAATGAGTGCAACGGCCGTCGTCACAGATTCTGGCGGTCTGCAAAAAGAAGCGTTCTTGCTGCGGACGCCATGCATCACGGTGCGCACGGAAACAGAATGGGTGGAGACGGTGTCGCTCGGATGGAATCAGCTGGTAGAGCCGGGGGAGCCGATGCTTGCGGCTATCCGCTGCCCTCAGCCTGAGCCCACCGATGCAATACCTTATGGTGATGGACATGCAGCTCAGAAAGTGGCTGAGGTGCTGCTGGCTAGTAGTGTGCAATAAATTCGTTCCACAGGACATCTGAGGCATAGCATCCGCTGTGATATTGATGCACAAAGGAGGGGCCACGCAGCGCAATATCGCGGTATGTCGGTCGGTCGGCAATAACTGCTCGAAGTGTCTCTTCTAACGTGGCTCCCGTGACGTGCACAACGGGCAGATCGGGAACGGTTGTCTGTGCTTCATTGACGTTTGCCAGCACGAGGCGGCCAGCAGCCATCGATTCTGCTGCCAACATGCCATAATCGCCTAACACCACCTGATCGACGATCACGTCGGCAGCGGCAATAAAAGCTGGCATCTGATCGTGCGCAATCCCTGACAGCCTGCGGTATTCAATCACGCCTTGCTCATGGAGCTTCTCTAGAATTGGCTCGATAGCGGCTGTGCCTTTCATCAGTGGGTTAGATGGGGCGTGGATCACCACGGGAATGGGGCGTTCAAGCACTGGGTTGGTGGTGGCGAAGCGGCTGCTATCAACGACTAATGGCACCCAGATAGAGTGTGGTGCGTGAGGAACTAGGCCGGGGGTAGAAACGAAAATTGGGCCGTCGAATGTTTGTGCTAGCTGCACATTAGCTGCTGCGCGATTGCGCACGGCGTCCCAGTAGGCTCCTTGATTTTTCAAGGGAGAATCGGCCACAGTGCGCTGGTGCAGGGTGGCTTGCCGGATATCTGATCCGTGGAAGAGCAAGGCCACGTGGATTCCGGCCCGGCGCATGCTATCGATTTCGTGCTGAGGAGCCCCGCCCAGAAATTTTCCGGTCACTCTATTTCCAGATTCCAGAATCGCGTAGAAGCGCTATTTCAGGGAACGAACGGACGGTAGCCTGAGCGCGGTGGGTGGCAGCACGGGCGAAACGATAGCATTTTCCGTAAGCTTTTCGAAGCCACAGATCATTCACTGCACTCTCCTCCTGTTTGCTGTGTTGAGGGTGCGAACCAGGCGATCAATGCTATCCTCGCTCGCATGCTCATATAGAATTATGGCATGAAAATATTGAGTGGGGAGTGCAGCGCTTCATGAAGGCATCTTTTCGGCAATTGCAAGAAGCTTCTCGGCATCTGCCCTCCGGCGCACGCTCATACATGGTGGTGTATGTGATCGTGTCGATGCTGCTCGTGGCAATGGACGTCACAGCTTTGATGCTGTTGGCTTTCTCAATGACGGCTATTTTAGCGGGCAACCCCATTGTGATTCCATGGGTGGGAACGTTTGGCCGGGATCAATACCTATGGGTGATTCTGGTGATTTCCGCGATTATTTTGGCTAAATCTGCGGCATCCGTGGTGCAGCAGTGGTTTGCCACCCGGAAATTTGCTGCATTCGAAATGGAAGTAGGCAAGCGCCTGTTCACCGCATATCTTGAAGCTCCGTGGATTGATCGGCTTTCCCGCTCTACCTCGCAGCTTGTGCGCATGGCAGACGTAGGAATTGCGGCGATCAATGCAGGGCTGATTTTGCCGCTGCTCAACTTGCCGAGTTTGGTGATGACTTCAGTATTCATCATCATCGTGCTCATCGTGGCTCAGCCGGTGACGGCGGTGGCCACGCTCGTCTATCTAGGGCTTATCACCATTTTACTCTATGTTGTGCTCTCGCGGCGCACCGTTGAAGCGGGAAGGGTGAACCGCAATTACTCTTTCAAAGTGGCTGGTCTCATGACTGACATGGTGGGAGCGTTGAAAGAAGTCACTTTGCGCGACAAAGTAAGCGAAGTGGCGGACGTGGTGCAGAAAAATAGATTTCACGCTACGCGTGCCCGCGCCAATATCCAGTTTCTTTCTGCAGTGCCCAAGTTCGTGATGGATACGGCGCTCATCGGTGGATTTTTGGTGATCGGCTTTATCCAATTCTTTATTTCGCACGATTTTAGCGACGTGATCAATGCGGTGGTGCTCTTTGCCGTGTCGGGGATGAGAATCGTTCCTTCCATTACGGGTTTTCAGGCAGTGATGAACACCCTCAATGCCAACGAGGCGCAGGTAGCAGCCGTGTTGAATGATATTAAAGCGGCAGAACAATACGTGGCCGACAAAGAAATCCTTGGCAAAGAGCCGATCAAGGATTCTCCGAGCGAATTGATTCTCGACGATGTGGTGTTCACTTATCCGAACAGTGAGCGGCCAGCTATTAACCACGTGAGCATGCGTATCCCGATGGGCTCGACAGTTGCTCTCGTTGGAGAATCTGGTTCGGGGAAATCCACGCTAGTAGATATGATTTTAGGTCTGCTTGAGCCAGAATCTGGGATCATTTCTCTCGATGAACAGCCGTTAGTTGATGTTTTAGCGGCCTGGCGTGCCCAGGTGGGCTATGTGCCACAAGAGGTATCGCTCTTCGACGGCACTATTGAACAAAATGTGGCGCTCACCTGGAAAGGGGATATCGATCATGAGAAAGTGATCGAGTGTCTGAAGAAAGCACAGATGTGGGAAACAGTGCAGGCGCGCCCTGGCGGGGTAAATGCTACGGTTGGCGAGCGCGGCATTGCTCTTTCTGGTGGGCAACGGCAGCGGCTGGGAATTGCCCGAGCGCTCTACTCTGATCCGCTGGTACTGATTCTCGATGAGGCAACGAGTGCTCTGGATACGGAGACAGAGGCTGAGGTTACTCGTGCTATTCATCAGTTGCGTGGCGAGCTCACGATGATCTCTATTGCCCACCGGCTTTCCACAGTTAAAGATTCAGACATACTGTTTTTCATGGAAGATGGGCAGATACGAGCACAGGGCACCTTTAGTGAAGTGGTGAGTGCAGCCCCAGCCTTTGCCCATCAGGCTGAGCTATCGGGATTAATTCAGGGAGGGGAGCGTGCGCATGAATGAGAAGAAAAAGTTGCTCATTTTATCTTTTTCCCCGATTTTCCGCGATGCGCGGGTGCTGAAACAAGTGAAACTTTTTGCTAGTCGCTATGAGCTGTATACATGTGGTTACGGCGTGGCCCCAGATGGCGTGGCGGAGCACTTCCAGATTCCCGATCACGCTATCCACTGGCGCTACGACAATTTTTCTATCGTCACGCATCAATATGAACGTGCATATTGGAGCAATGCTGCCGTCCGTGAGGGACAACGCCTGCTGGCAGGGCACGTATTTGATGTTATTGTGGCTGATGATTTTGATACTGTGCCGCTGGCGCTGAGTCTTCAACCGCGGTATGGGGTGCATTCCGATCTGCATGAATATGCTCCATTAGAAAAAGAACAGTTACGCCGCTGGCGGTGGTTTATCGCTCCTTTCCGTTCCTGGGTGTGCAGACGTTACGTGACGAAAGCGCAGTCCTGGAGCACGGTGGCTGAGGGAATTGCACAAAAATATCAGCAAGAGTTCGGTTTCCGTCCGGAAGTGGTGACGAACGCTAGCCCTTATATGGATCTGCACCCTACCGCCGTCCATTCGCCGATTCGGTTAGTACATCATGGGGTGGCACACCCAGATCGGAAACTCGATCTATTGGCACGCGCTGTGCACGAGTCGGCGCTTGACTGCACAGTTGATTTTTATTTGGTGCCAACCGATCGAGCGGTGGTACAGGCGATTGAAGAAATAGGGAATCACGATAAACGTGTACGTGTGCATGGCCCTCTTCCCACATCGGATATAGTGCGCACGTTGAATGATTATGACTGCGGGATTTATTCTCTTCCGCCTGTCAGCTTCAACAATCGCTATGCGCTGCCAAATAAGTTCTTTGATTTTGTGCAGGCACGCCTTGGAGTGCTCATTGGTCCCTCTCCCGAGATGGCGCACGATGTGGAAAAGTATGCGTGCGGTGCGATAGCCTTCGATTTTAGCCAGGCTGCTTTTACGCAGTTGTTAGATTCAGTGACGTCAGCTCAGGTACGTAGCTGGAAACAGGCAGCTCATGAGGCTGCTTATGAGCTCAGTGCTGAAAATCAAATCCAAGGGTGGGAACGTGCGGTTGCTGCTCTGTGCGGGGAGGAATTATGAATGCCGATGTGCAGATTGTTGTAGCCACGCATCAGGCTGAACGGCCTGTGGAGCGCGCTGTTGCCCAGGTGCTGACCTGCCCACAGGCTGCGGCGATAGTTGTCGCTCACAATCTCGACCAAGATGTGGTGAAGCAGCGGCTCCGTGGGCTTGACAGCAGCCGTATTACCCTTATCTCTTGTCTCCATGGTGAGGGGCACCCTGGAGTACCTTTTAACGTGGGAATCGCTGCGGCTAGAGCTCCTTGGGTGGGGATAATGGGATCAGATGATTGGTTTGAAGAGGGTGCACTTGCAGCGTATCTGAGCCGTGCTCACCACGATAAAGCTGACGGCGTGATTGCGCCATTGCGGCATCCCGCCACGGGCAAAGGAAAGCTCCCTTTCACTGCTCGGACAAGAAACCTACATCCCGTCCGTGATCGACTCTTTTATCGCACTGCTCCGCTTGGGATTTTCCGCACAGAGATCATGCAAGATCCCGATATGGCCTTTGCGAATGATGTGGAAACTGGTGAAGATCAGAGAGTTTCTTTGCGGCTATGGACATCACATCTACAGATATCGTACAGCTTTGCAGATCCGGCCTATGTAGTGGGTGCAGATGCAGAAAAACGGGTGACGCTCACTCCGCGCCCGGCGGCAGAATTAGCTGCGCTGTGGGCGCGTACTTGGGATGACGCCGTCACGCAGCAGCTGCCAAGCAATGTGCGTTTTGCGCTGGCTGTAAAACAGGCACGAATTGATCTGCTCACAGCTGCGCGCTCTCGCTTAGGAGACGGGCATAGCGGGGAATGCGATGCACACAAGGAAGCTGACTGTGCGGCATTGAGTTCGGCTGCGCGGCGGTTAGCAGCTGAAGTTCCAGGTTTTTTAGGGGTGTTCCAGCCAGGTACAGCGCGAATTCTGCAGGCTCTTATCGGTGGTGACCAGCTGGAAGTGAATCAGGCGCTGAGTAAAGAATTTGCACTGCCGCCGGTGCGCCGTGGGCTTCCCAGCCGATTGCGTTATATATGCAACGCGGAATCGCCGGTGCGCTATTGGGCAACGGGGTTGCATATTGCCCGTTCAGAGGGCAGGGAAGAGGGCTGAAACAGTGGCTGATCAGCGTAAAGAACTTCTGATCGTATCGTTTTCCGATATCAACGCCGACGCGCGGGTGTTGAAACAAGTGCGGCTTTTTAGGGATACGTATGATGTGACGACGGCTAGTTTTGGGCAGGCTCCTGAGGGAGTGAGCCAGCATATTCAATTGCCGGTGATGGATACGTTGCGGGCTGTCAATGGGCGCTATATTTTGCTCCATCAGTATCGGGCTGCATATTGGAGAATTCCGGCTATTCGAGCCGCGTGGAAAGCTTTGAGAGGGAAAAAGTTTGATCTGGCCATTGCCAACGATCTCGATGCTGTCCCGCTCGTAGCAAGGATGAAACTGCGCTACGGTTTTCATGCAGACCTACATGAGTATTACCCGGCGTTGCACGAAGATGATCCATCTTGGACGCGATATCGCAAGCCATGGATTTTATGGCTGTGCAAGCACTATTTGCCACAAGCTACCTCATGCACCACGGTGAGCGGCGGTCTGCAAAAGGCATACCGCGAATACTGTGGTTTGGATGTCGATATTGTGCCCAATGCGACGCCCTACGCTGCATTAATTCCCAGAGCCGTCAGTGAGCCAATTAAGTTGGTGCACTCCGGTGCATGCTTGCGCAACAGGCATCTCGACGTCACCTTACAGGCCGTACAAGAGTCTGATGCTCCGGTGACGATAGATCTGTATTTGACCCCTAACGATCCGCCTTTTTTGCAATATCTGAAAGATACATATGCGTCAGAGCGTATCGTTTTTCACGATCCGGTGCCGTATGTGCAACTGGTGGATACGTTGAACCGCTATGATGTGGGTGTTCACCTGATGATCCCCTCGAATTTCAATAACACTTGGGCTTTGCCCAACAAAGTGTTCGACTATGTGCAGGCGCGTTTAGGGATTCTTATCGGCCCCTCACCGGAGATGATGAAGTTGGTGAACGACGCCCAGAATGGGATTATCGCGAAAGGCTTTGAAGCGCAAGATCTTGTTGCCAGTTTGAAACTATTGACGGTGGAGCGAGTGCAGCAGCTGAAAGCCGCTTCCGATAGTGTAGCTAAGGAACTCAGTGCGGAAAATCAGATGGGTGCGTGGGTATCTGCGCTGGATAATATAGCGAGCAGAGGGGCGTGAAGATGACGTCGCTAACAGGGAAACTGTCGCTGCTGCTGAATTTAGTGCGCAACGCGCCCAAGGATGGGACATTCCCGTTTCTCTATATGCTCGGCCTTAAAGCGCCACTCTCGATTAGAAATAGGACGAATCGCTTCATGCGCACCCTAGAAGACACTGCTGGATCGCATTTGCCTCCACGCATTCACGTGCTGTTGCGGCGGCTGCGCATATACGGGGAGGATTCCTCGGCAATAAACGGCTTGGAGCCTACCCTCAAGCACCTCTTGCGGCACGCTGATCGCTATTGGGAGAGTGGAAAAACTGGCAAGGCAGCAGTTCTCATCGCAGATATCCTGGACTGTCTCTTCTATAAAAATTACGCGCTTGCGGATTCTTCACCTTTTGTGGACAGCAGTGCACCCACTGAGTTTTTGCGATCATCCCACGCGTACACTGCTATAACGGCGGCGCGGCACCGGAAGAAACCGCACTATCCGAGCCAGCCAGGTACGCTTCTGCTTGCCCATCAAGGAACGAACCGTTTTTTTGCTGATCAGAGGGTGTACCTGGAGCGGCAGGGTTGGACGGTGCTGGATTTTGACGTGGCTGGACAGCCTGCTGTGCTCTCAGAGTTGAAATCTCGGGAATTGGCTCGGCGGGCGGCAGTGCTGGCTCGGGGTGGAAGTGTTGGCTTGACGGCGCAGTTGCAGACGGTGGTGGATCAGGCCGATGTAGTGTGGATCGAATGGGGGAGCGCTCTTGCTGCGTACATCACTCAGGCGCGTTTAGACAAGCCGGTGATTATTCGGCTGCATCGCTATGAGGTGCAGACGCAGTGGCCGCAGTTTGTGGAAACGTCGGGATGCGATGGGCTGGTGTTTGTCTCGGAGTGGGTGCGCCGAGTGCTGCTGATGCATCGGCCTGGTTTATCTGAGATGGAGCAGTTTGTGATTCCCCTTGGTGTGGATGCTCGGCGTTTTGATCTGGAGAAAAATCCAGAGGCTACTTACACGTTGGGGCTGATTGGCTGGTCGTCGTGGGTGAAAGACCCCGATTTCGCTTTGGACGTGTTAGATGTGCTGCGTGAACGTGATGAGCGGTGGCGGCTGCTGTTGGTGGGAGCTGCTCCGGCGGCTCTGGATAGTTGGGCTCAAGCTCTGATGAATCGGGTTGCAGGATATGGGGATGCGGTAGAGATGCTCGGCCAGCGTGATGATGTGCCGCAGGTGTTGCGTCGGGTCGGTTATATTCTATCGACATCGGTATTGGAGAGTTTCCATCAAGCCGTGGTAGAGGGCGTGGCCTCTGGTGCGGTACCGGTGGTGCGGGATTGGCCGGAGGTAAAAGGGCTTGGTGGTGCTGCTTCGGTTTACCCTGGTGAGTGGTTGGTGAATACGCCGGTGGAGGCTGCTGAGCGAGTGCTGGCCACGCCGTTGCCGTTTGAGCAGGGGCGTGAGTATCTGGAGAGCACGCTTTCACTTGAACGCATCAACGCGCAGATAGCACAGCTCCTTTTCAAGAAAGGTGCTGGTAACGACGGCGATAGCGGCGATAAGGAGGGGCATGTTTGACGCAGTCGATGTGATTATTGCTTGCCACAGTGAGCATCGGCCAGTGGGGCGGGCGGTGCGCTCGGTGCTAGTGGGCAATGGAGAATATACGCGAGCCATAGTGGTGTGCCACAATATTGAGGCGAAACGCATCCGTGCAGTGATTCCTAGCGATCTACGCGATCGTGCGCAGTATGTGGAATTGAATGATGGAATTCACTCTCCAGCAGGGCCTTTTAACTATGGACTGCGCTGTGCTACGGCGCCGTGGGTGGCCGTTATGGGATCTGACGACGAGCTACAGGCTGGTGCCGTGCGTTCCTGGCTTGCTCTCTCCAAAGATGCGGATGCCGTGATTGCTCGCACCGAATTGAATGGGCGCACTGTGCCAACCCCGCCAGTGAGAATTTTCCCGCATCGGTGGTGTTCACCGGTAAAAGATCGCCTTTTTTATCAGAGTGCTCCACTGGGATTGATGCGCCGAGAATTTTTGAAAGAACATCAGCTCTCGTTTACCTCTGGGTTGGCAACTGGCGAAGATCTGGAGTTCTCGTTTCGGCTGTGGACGGAAGGAAAAATCCGCGTGCAGCGCCGAGGGCCTGCCTATCAGATTAATTCTGACGCACGTGACCGCGTGACGATGCGCCTAGCCCCCGCAGCAGATGAGCTGAAGCATTGCGAAGTTCTGTGGGCGCGGCCAGATTTGATAGATTCGAGCGTGCGCGAAGCAATCGCGTTTAAATATCTGCGGATTCATTTCTTTGGCTTTGCCTGGATGAGAGCACAGCACAATGCGTGGCAAACCGGAGATCGTGAGTATATTGCGAGATGGCTGCGCGTGATTCTCGATGCAGCTCCCCGATGTGTCGATATTCTTTCACGAGCAGACAGGAGATTGATACGTGCCTTGCTCGACACGGATACGCCGCTTGCTGAACTTAATGCGGCAGCACTAGCTCGGAGAAATTTTAGGACGTTTACCACCTTGATACCCGCCTCATGGCGTATGGCATTACATCGCGAGGCGCCACTGCGTTTTATGACAAGTTCCGCCGTCACCAGAGCATTACGGTAGCTGGACAGGCGGCAGTTAGACAGTGATAGAAGCGGAGTGTTGATTGTATGAAAATCGCTTATGTGACGGCGTGGTATCCCACATCTGCATCGCCGTACACTGCTCCCTTTGTTGAGCGAGATGTGATGGCGCTCAGCCAAATCCACGATGTGCGCGTGCTGCATATTGACCGCAGCTTTTCCGGCAGGGAAAAGCTCGTGCGCGGCGGAGTGCTGATCGAGAGAGTTGGAGCTCGCAGCATCGTAGATATACTGCGGCTTCCCGCTCAGATTCGCGCGTTTTCGAAGCGTGCAGATATTGTGCACTCGGCAGGTGCGTTTGCGCTGTTAGTGCTGGCCGTCAGCGGTGTGCCGCGCCCGTGGGTACATACAGAGCACTGGTCACAGTATCTGCGCCGCAGCACGCTCACCGCCGTCCTGGCTCAGTTCGAGCGTTGCCCCGATCAGGTGTTGGCGGTGTCGTCAGTCTTAGCACAGGCGCTGGAGCGTTACGGAGCGAAGAATGTAGCCGTCGTGCCAAATATCGTGGTTGCTGCCGAGAAGCCACCTGAGAGAGACTGGAGCCGTGGGATTGCTATCATCTCGATAGGTGCACTCATTGACGGCAAGGGGCCGCTCGATGCTATCGAGACTGTGCGAGTGCTGCGAGAGCAAGGGTATCAGGTGTCGCTCACCTGGGTTGGGGCAGGCCTGCTGATGGAAGAATGCGTGGCAACTGCCCAGGGGTTGCCGATTCGTTTTGTTGGGGCAGTGCCGCCAGAACAAATCCCGCAGTACTTGGCTCAGGCGAATATTTTTCTTTTGCCCACAAAGGCGGAGACTTTCTGCTTGGCCGCCGCTGAAGCCCTTGCCAGCGGAATCGGAGTGGTGATGGGAGCGAATGGCGGACAGCGAGATTTCGTGAGGCCTCCTTTTGGAGCATTAGTGGAAGACCCCACAGATGCTGGCGCATTGGCGGAGGCTGTGCTCCAAGTGGTGGATGCAACTCGTGCAGCAACGCCAGCAGACGTGGCGAGTACGGTGGCCGATTTCGGCGCAGAGAAATTCGCGCAGAGAATGGAGAGCATTTATCAGTCGCTCATGGGGTAGACGTTGAAGCGTCTCAGCACTGGAACTCCTTGCGCTCCACAGCTGGAATTCCTATGTGTGTGCGCACGCCCGGGGGCATGTGCACAAAATCGTGGTGGTGTCAGAATGATGGTGTGGCGTCAGAGTGGTGCTGACGTCACCGGTGGATTACCCTCGAAAGTTCCAGGTGTAACGATAGAGCCGCCCTGGTTTATCGACAGCAAAAATACAGGTGGTGGTGGCTGTTGTGCCACAGTAGGTGAGCTTCGCAAAATTTTGCCAGCCGTAGCCAATTTGTGGGGTGGGGATGGGTAAAGACGTTCCACCCTGCCACGAGCCTCGCGCACCTGTGCCACTGGTACAGGGATAAATGATTCTCCGGCAGTTTTAGCGAGTGGATCAGGAGCTTTCTCGAAAGTGCCGACTAAGTGGGGATCAGTGATTGCTGCCCCGGTTTCTAGGTTTTTTATTGTGCCATTCGGGAGAGAGGCGATATTCTCTGCCACCATCTGTGCCGAATCAGGGATTGATGCATCGATAGAGGAGGGAAGTTCGTGTGTTGGATTTTCAGGAACAGCGGAACTTTCAGAGGGAGTGGTTGCTTCAGAGGAGGCTATAGCTGCGAGTGCTTTCGGTGATGCTGCATATTGGGTTGGAGCGGCTGCCGGTGCAGAATGTTCTGTGCTCTCAGATAGAGATGGAGTAGAAGTAGGCGGAAGTAAGACCCCTATTCCAGCGCTCAAACTTATCGATATAAGCGCGGCTATATACTCTGATATTCTCGCCATGGTTACACTCCTGTCGGTGAGGGGCGAATAAAAAATTCACACTAGCTGAAATCATATCGAGGAATTTTTGATAATGGCGAGCGTGAGAATTTTTCTCTTTATTTTTATAAATGTCAGCTGATGAGCACCAGATTTTCTTGCCGCCCGCCTCCTCCTAGTGCCTGATCTCTCTTTTCGCCCTGTGCGTGATAGCTTAAGCAATGAGCCAGAGAGCGGTAGTATCTAGATGGTTAGAAATACGTGATTGTCAACTTTTGGAATTTTAGGAGTATCCATGCGTATCGCAGTTGTTGCTTTGGGAAAGATTGGGTTGCCGCTGGCTGTGCAGTATGCCGAAGCGGGGCACGATGTGATCGGTGTGGACGTCAATGAACACACTGTGCAGCTAGTGAATGAAGGCACTGAGCCATTCCCTGGAGAAGCTCATCTGCAAGAGAAGCTCTCGCAATTAGTGCCAGCTGGTCGGCTACGGGCAACCACAGACTATGCGCAAGCGATCCCGCAGGCTGAAGCTGTTGTGCTGGTGGTGCCACTCTTCGTCAATGATGAAACATGGGAACCTGATTTTGGATGGATGGATGCTGCCACGAAATCGTTGGCAGAAAATCTGACGCCGGGCACGCTCATTTCTTATGAAACCACTCTCCCGGTGGGAACCACCCGCAATCGGTGGAAGCCGATGATTGAGGAAATCTCAGGGCTAAAAGAAGGAACGGATTTCCATCTGGTGTTTTCCCCAGAGCGAGTGCTCACGGGCCGAGTTTTCCAGGATTTAAGGCGTTATCCTAAACTCGTTGGCGGGTTGAATGATGCTGGCACCCAAGCCGGAATCGCTTTTTATCAGTCTGTTCTCGCCTTCGATGAGCGCCCAGATCTACCACGCCCCAATGGCGTGTGGGATATGGGGTGTGCGGAAGCAGCAGAGATGGCGAAGCTTGCTGAAACCACCTATCGCGATGTCAATATCGGTTTAGCAAACCAGTTTGCGGTCTATGCCGATAAGGCGGGGATTGATATCCAGCGTGTAATTGATGCGTGTAATTCTCAGCCTTATTCTCATATCCATCGCCCGGGTATTGCTGTGGGAGGGCATTGCATTCCAGTGTATCCGCGCCTATATCTCTCCACCGACCCTGATGCTTCTATCGTTCGCACAGCCCGAACATTCAATGCGGGTATGCCAGCATATGTGGTGAACCGCGTGGCAGAAGTGCTGGGAGACCTCAATGGGCAAAAGATCGTCGTGCTCGGTGCATCTTACCGTGGCGGCGTTAAAGAGACGGCGTTCTCTGGCGTATTCGCCACTGTCAACGAGTTGCGGGAGAAGGGCGCCATCGTCACCGTGCATGATCCTATGTTTACTGATGATGAACTGGCTGCTTTTGGCTGGGACGCGTACCATTTCGGAGATCCCGTAGACGCGGCAATCGTGCAAGCAGATCACGCGGCCTATAAGACGGTAACTCCAACTGATCTCCCAGGTATTAAATTGCTCTTTGATGGCCGGCGGATCACGGATCCTGAGCTGTGGAAAGGAACCCCTCGTCTCGTCATCGGCGAAGCAGCTTAAATCTGCGATAAGGCGCTCCTATGGTGCTCACCCATAGCGTGATAGCACTGACTGCTGCCTATCAAACAAGTTGGGTAGCTTTCCTCTTACCTGCAGTGGTTGCTGTAGTGTGTCTCTTTGTGCCTGGGTTGCTCATCGGAGCAGCTTTCGGGCTGCGCGGATACCGTCTCGGCTCGTGGGCGCCAGTCGCCTCGGTGGCTGCTATTGCAATGAGCGCAGTGGCAGCTCCGCTGCTGAGATGGAGATGGGGCGTGCTGCCAGTGGGGGTTGGCACAGCATGTCTGGCGCTTTTGGCTTTTGCCGTGCGAATTCTGCTCTATCGGCAGCTGAGAGCTCCGGATTTCAAAGATGGTAGGCGCCCTCGCGGACGCCACGCCGCACCGGCCCTCAGCCCCAGGGCAGTGACGATGATCGTTGTGTCGGTTGCTGCTGCCACATACGTGGTGGCAGCAGCGAAATTTGGCACGCTGATTCATTCTCCTGGTGCTTTCGGGCAGACCTGGGATAACGCTTTCCATCTCAACGCAATTCAAGCCATTCTTGAGACGGGCAATGCCTCGAGCTTCAATATGAATGTCTATCAGCCAGGCAGCGCCACATTTTATCCGGCGGCCTGGCACGGGATTGTTTCTCTGGTGGCATTGTTGAGCGGAGCTCCGGCCACTGTGAGTTCTCATGCGGTGGCGATAGCAGTGGCTTTTGCTGCGTGGCCAGCAGGGGTCTATTCTCTGGCGAGGGTGGCGCGAATGAAGCCGCTTGAAGCGGCATTGACTATTCCATTCTCTCTCGTTTTTCCGCAGTTTCCATGGAATTTTTTGGCGTATGGTACGCTCTATCCCAATCTACTGGCCTACGGGCTAATGCCGGCTGCACTAGCTCTTGTAGTGACGGGGATACGCATGTGGAATCGCACGACGGCGATGCTAGTGGCCGCATCACTGGTTGGAATTATTGCTCTTGCACTCGCTCAACCCAACGCTGTGATAATCTTTGCGATCGCAAATGTGATGATTTTTTGGGGGTTCCACATCCGATGGGTGTGGCGGCGGTACTCTGGAATCAGGCGAGTGGGCGCAGTGTGCGGGGTGGCGCTCCTGTGGCCTGCCGTGTTGGTGGCGTTGAGCTATGGGCTGGACGCCGTTCCCGCGCTGCATGCTATGCGGCGCGGCCATATCTATTGGAATGCGCAGGGGACGTTACCAGAAGGGTACACTCGACTGTTCTCTCTCACCGGCGGATGGTCAAATGCGCAGGCGTCAATGATCGGATATAGCGCGATGTGGGCCCTCGCTGCACTCGTGCTGTGTGGCATAGTTGTGCTTGCCGCGTGGCGGCGGCAACTGTGGATACTGGGCATGTATGCCGCTTTGGGGGCTCTTTTTATTGCAGGGTACTGTTTAGAGGGCAGTTGGCGAGTGTATGTTGTGGGGTGGTGGTACTGCGATGTGCCCCGTTTGTGGGCTCCGCTCACAATGGTTTTTGCCCTTGCCAGCACTGCGAGTATAGGGGCGTTGTTGCGGCTTATCTGGCATCGTATGGCTGCGCGTAAAAGGGCTCAGATACGTGGTATAGCGGCGGGGATAAGCTCGGCTCTAATCCTCGCGAGCATGGCCGTTGGGCCGCAGATGGCTCTCGTTAACCGCAATATCGTCGATGCTTATGCCATCACGAATTCTTCTCTTGTTGATCGTGATGAATATCGGCTTTTCCTCTGGATGAAGCAGCATGTTCCCGATGGTGCAGTGGTGGCAGGCAACCCATGGGAAGGAGCTACATTTGCATGGGCTGTCGGTGGGGTTCAGGCGCTTTTCCCCAAAATAACGTCTGCCGTAGAGCCTGATCTTTTCTACTTGGCGAGCCATCTGCGTGAGGCTAATTCTGATCCGCATGTGTGCCCGCTGCTGCTTCGCAACAAAGTCACGTATGCACTCGACCTTAAAAATCTATACTTGTGGGGAGAATCTGGATATGGTATTGAAAAGCGGTATCCCGGATTAGATGATGTGGCTGATGCGGGGATTGGACCAGTAGTAGCTCAGTTTGGCGAGGCAAAACTAGTACATATTACGGCATGTGGAAGTTGATCGGCATATTTTTTGAGCTGTCACTGTCCGCAATAGTTGAGTTTATAGATCACGGAATCGCCGCCTTTGAGCACTGGTGTGAGGATATCACGTTGGAATTGCAGATGGTTGACCCCGTCAAATAGTTGACCGCTTTCATTTTCTGGCCAATACGTGATGGAATCGCCGTACACGTATCGAATATTGTATTTGCGGATCAACGGGCAGATGCGTGGATCTGTTTTGATTTTACTGGCATTTTTAGCAAGGTAGAGCATATCTTTATCCCACGTTCCACTCATGTGCCGGAAGCTGACGTTCATACCGCTCAAAGCATAAGCGTAGCTTGCTCCCTGGCGTGGATCTCCGAGAAGCATGCCATCATCCTTGATAGAGTCGGGAATAGAGCGGAGCATGTCCAGCTCTGCTGGGCTGAGAGTGGCGTTGAAACCATCAGCAGCATAGAACTTGTAGTTCACGAAGAGCTGTCGAGCACTTTGGCGTACTCCCAGTACGCCTGTTGTGACGATGGCGATAATCACCACGAGAGTGACGTATTCGAGACGGGTGAGACGGCTATGAGCCAGCTCTTTCCATTTCTGGACGCCGTAAGAGGCGCATTCACCTAAACCAATAGCAGCGAGTGGTGCAGCGAAAAGTGGAATAACCGCACCGAGACGGACAGCGTCTGCATACCACGGCCCCACTAAGAAAAAGCCGGGGATATTCACGGCAGATGAGAGCACAAATAAATAGATGCTCCACACCCATGCCACCACGAGCCAGCCATATCGGAATTTGATGAGTGCAAACAGCACTCCGGCGATGGTAAAGAGGCCGAGTATAATATCTGCTTCAGCATCGCCATACGCCAGCGCAGGGAGCTGCGCTTCAAAAATTCCACCGAGTATTGCATCTTTAACAGAGCTGGTGGGTACACGGTCCCACGAGCTGACGTGGCTCCACAGGCTTGTGCGGCTGGCCAGTAGGAGCGAAGCACAGGCGAGGATAATCAGTGCCCACAGCATCGTTAGTTTCTTGCGGGTTACAAGAGTGCAGCGACTGTGATAAGCGCGAATGAAGAAGTGGACGCACAGAGTGAGGACCGCGCAGAAAGCGCTCAGCAATCCCGTAGGGTGCACAATAGCGATGCCGACGGCGGCGCCGGCGAGGATCGGTAAAAACCCATAGCTCAACGGTGCAGCTGTACTGCGAGGCTCAAGCCACCATGCTACTGCAACGAGCAGCAGCGGAATGAGAGCATAGGCATATACAGTGGGCCAGAGCACGCCGTACGACATCGGACGCTCTGGAAAAGACGTGAAAACGGAGGCGAACAGTGGAGCTACCACTTGTGCATAGCGGTTGTCTGGCTCCAGATAGGCAGTGAGACAGCCGATGGTGATTGGCCACAGTACCAGGCTAATCACGGCAATGACGGCGTTAGTGGTCAGTATGGTGTCGCCAGGGATCAGAGCCACAAATGCGTGAAAACCTGATGGGTAAAATCCCCCTGCTGCCGCCTGGGATTCGGGGAGGTTGGTGGACACGGCAGAAAGATGCAGAGTTGAGGCATCGCCAGTGCGTTTAATCCATTCAATGGCAGATTCATGGAAGGCGGCGTCCCAGGTTTGTGATGGCGCGAACGGACTCTGTACGCCTTTGGTATATCCTGCGGCGCTCAGCGGAAAAGCACAGAGCGTGCCAGTGAGCGTCCACCGTAGTGAACGCCAGGAATCGTGCAGTTGCCCAATCGCTTCTACTCCCTTAGCTACTCGGGAACGAAAGTGCTGTGCGGCGGGCGTGCTGGCAGATGAAGTTAGCACAGGAGCGGAGCGGCTAGCTGATGAATGGGGAGCGTGCGCGGGAACGAGCCGGCGCACAGCGTACGCGATAAGAGCAAGTATGGCTGTGGCCAGGAGGAAACTCCAGATATTCCACGGGAGGTGAATCAGGCCGTACAAAATCGGGAAAAACCCCATGGTGAATGCCGCTGTGAGCGGTGCGAGCGTGAACGCGAGAAAGCGGTGCACGCGGGCAATGCGGAAAATACCATAGCCAGGAAGCCAGAGCAGCACTAATGCCTGTATGGCAGGCGGAATCACCGCCGCCCACATAGCGATAAACTCTAGCATTGCACCCCATCCTGATACAGTTCGCCCTTAAAGATATCATTGCCACCGCCGCGATTGAGAGTATTGACGCGTGAGCTTAGCTCTTTGTGAGAAAATCACATGATAGCAGCCCAGACATTACACCCCGTTATGCAGCATCGTGTTGCAGTGTAGATCTTTACTACTGCCGGTGCGCGGTGATCTTGCACAGCGCTTCTTCGTCGTTTCAGGTCTCTTTCTCCTGTTTGCTGCGCCAGTGAAGAGCGTGCAGCAAACAGGACGTCTTCTCGGTTGTTTGTACTAATAGTGTGTATACGATTAGTGCAAACGTGTGAAGTGTACAGTATCGGTGCTCAGCAAACCGTAATTATTCATTCTCTTGTGTCGGGGATTGCGAATGGCAAAAAAACCTGAGTTGTCTGCGTCAGTATAGGCCACTTTCTCAGTATCCTCAGCGGTCACATCGTCATGCGGATACACTCGAATCTGGGCATCGATACGAAAATCTCCGTCCATAAAAGGAGCAGTAGGAAACTCAAATTCCAGCGTATGGCGCCCCAGCTGATTCAGTTGAAAAAGATCAAGGCTGTCGTAGACGATACCGCCACGTTTCACATCTCGTACAGTGAGGGTGAGGAAAAATGGGCGTTCCTCGTGAAATTCGTAATCCACAGCGAAATGGAACGGCTGATCGTCCCCTACTACAGGAGCATCAAGGCCGCGTACACGCAGAATCGGCACTCGCTCGTTGAGGCCTTTGGCAAACTTTTGTGGTCCACTTACGCCTTCAGCTTTCCAGGCTGCGGCGGCGCTCTGACGTGCCTCATGCTTCATGTTTTCCAGCGTATAACTATCAGCAACATCTCCAGGATCACCATTGAGCGCGATCTGACCGTTGTTGATTAATATTGCGCGATTGCAGTAGCGTTTGACGGCGTCCATTGAGTGAGTCACTAAGATGACTGTTTTCGCGGGATCTTCTTTCACTTTCGTGAAATAGTCATCGCATTTTCGCTGAAAAGCCTCATCGCCAACGGCGAGCACCTCATCGAGGACGAGGATATCGCCCTGCGCTTTGATCGCCACTGAAAAAGCCAGACGAACCTGCATACCGGAGGAATAGTTTTTGAGCTTTTGATCCATGAAGTCATGGAGTTCAGCAAAATCTACGATGTCATCGTACATAGCAGTGATTTCTTCATGGGTAAATCCCAGCAGAGCGCCATTGAGGTAGACATTTTCACGGCCAGTGAGCTCCGGATTAAATCCCACTCCTAATTCGATAAAAGGCACGAGTTTACCTTCGTGTACTACCGATCCACTATTAGGCTGATAAATCCCACTAATAATCTTGAGCAGTGTGGATTTTCCAGAGCCATTACGCCCAACAATTCCAAAGAAATCTCCACGGTGTACGGTGAAGTTGATATCCCGCAAAACGTTTTGCGTGGTATAGCCTTTTATTCCTTTCACGCGATTGAGGAAAGCCATCTTGAGGCCAGTCGCCTGTTCAGTGGGGAGACGGAAAGTTTTGGCGATGTGTTCTGCACGGAGCACGATCGGGGCGGCGTCACTATTCATCAGAGCACCTCCGCAAATTTAGCGCTGTATTTTCTGAACACGTAAATTCCTAGCCATAGAACGAGAACAGCGGTGATGTAGGGAAGTATGCACAGCCAGGGGTTATCAACGATTGTCCACACGGTGGGCACATATTCTGGAGACAGTAAATTGTGGCGAATGTCCATAATGGGTTGCGTGATGGGGCTGAGCATCAAAAACTTAGCTGCCCAGGCAAATGTGGGATTGTTGGCCACCATGGAGATGGGGTAGATGATAGGAGTGGCGTAAAACAAGGCCTGCACAAGCACTTCCCAGATATGGGCGACGTCTCGGAAATAGACGTAGAGTGAGGCCAACAACAGCGCCAAACCAACGGTGAGTGCATACAGTTGCATGATGCTCAGCGGGACGAGCAGCACTCGCCAGGTGTAATGTGCGTGGGCAAAAAATCCAAATAGGACGACAATCACCAAATTGATGCCGAGTGAAATCATCGACCCCATAGTGGTGGAGGCGACGATGATGTAGTTGGGGAAATGAATTTTCCGCAGCAGATCTCCACGATCCACAATTGAGCGCATGCTCATTGATGTCGCTTCGGCAAAAAAGCTCCACAGGCAGGTGCCACACAAAAGAGAAATGGGGAACGTGGGTGTGCCATCAGTGAACTTCAAGAACTTAACAAACACCACATACATCACGGCAAAAAGCATGAGTGGCTTGATAGCAGACCATAGCATTCCCAAGAAAGAACCTTGATAACGTAGCTGAAAATCAGTCTTTACTAGTTCCCGAAAGACAACAAGCGCATAGTGATAGCGCTTGGAAAGACGATTGACGAAACTTATCGCCATCGGCATCTCCTTTGCGATTAGTGCAATACTGCTCTTACTTTACCGTGCTTGGCCAATTACGCTGAAAGCTTGTGGGGGAAGGCACGTTCAGTGGGAAATGATGCAGATTCTGTGCAAGACCACATTAGTATGGTAGTTGCGGTGAGCATGGTGAGGGAGGAGTGCTGCTATGCCGTTTTTCTCGATTGTGGTGCCCGTCTATAACACGGCGCAGTACCTTCCGCGAGCGGTGCTCACGCTACAAAACCAGAGCTGGACTGATTGGGAAGCAGTGCTGGTGGACGATGGCAGCCCCGATCAGGCAGGTAGCGTTATTCGCGCCTATGCGGATCGTGATTCCAGAATTGTGCCGGTGCTCAAAGAACGCAATGAGGGCACTCATCGCGCACGGCTCAGTGGAGTGCGTGCAGCACGCGGACAGTGGATCCTCTTTCTTGACGCCGACGACGAGCTAGCAGATGATGCTCTGGAACTTTTGGCTCAGGCATTAGCGGAAAGCCCCTGCGATGTGTTGCATTTCGGTACGGAGCTATTTGGGGAAAATATGCCTGAGGCAGTGGTGCGTGAAGTGGCGATGCTCAGCAATGTACACCTGTCTGTGCTGCGCGGTAGAGAAATTGTAGAATCGTCGTTTCTTCGCGCTGATGGCGCGCGGCAGGATTGGAGGGTGCTGCAACGAGTGTATCGTGCTCCGCTAGTGCGGGAGGCGTTCGAGCGGGGCACAGATTGTCGCCTCGGACGCGGAGAAGATGCCTACGAATGGCTGGTGATTGCCAGCCTGGCCGGTACCGAACGCTTCCGAAACGATATCGTGGGATATCGCTACTATTTAGGGCGAGGAATCACGACTTTTGCCACGATGAGTGCCGGGCAATTTCGTGAGCTCAGCAATCAATATCAGGAGCTGCTCACTGCAGCTGCACAGTGGGCTGATAGTTTTGAAAAATTTTCGCTTGCGCCGTGTGTTGCGCAGCTGCGGGTGCGTATTATTGAAATGCTTGCCGGAGATTGGGCTGAGCGAGTGGAATCGGCTGATAAAAAAAGTATGGCTCAATATATGGCGCAGCTCTTCGGAGCTGAGACAGTCGCAGCAGAACTCATGCGTTTGGTACGCGACAGTGCGTATGCGCAGTGGGATACCGGAAGAGAGTTTGATTCTGAAGCGGAATATCTCTTGTGGTACCGCTGGGCTGTTGATTTTGCTCATGGACACACGCCGAGCGAGAGACTGTGCACATTTCAGGCCAGTGCGCAGCAGCATATTACGGATCTGGCCAGACGAAGTGGGGTGTCACAGCGAGCGCTCGAGTTCAAGCCGCACCTTTCGACTTCTTCACCTGGGTGGTTTGTTGGGATATGGCAGGCGATGAAGAGGATCGTTACGCGCCGCCGTCAATAATTGTGAAGAAACGGCTAGAGTAAAGAAAACAGTAGGTGAATGTGCAATGGGCACTGGACGTTGAGGAGAAGCTATGCCTTTTTTTTCGGTGGTGATCCCCTCCTATAATCATGCGAATCAGCTTGCGGAGTGTATTGGCAGTGTGCAGAGCCAAGATAGCGGTGACTGGGAAATGATTATCATTGATGATTCCAGCACTGATCGTTCTTTAGCAGTGGCTCAACAAGCGGCTCAGGCCGATACTCGTATCGCGGTTGTGGCGCATGAAAAGAATGTGGGCTTACACTTGGCCAGGCGCACTGGAGTGGCTGCCACAACAGGGAAGTTTGTGCTTTTCCTTGACGCCGATGATGCTCTGGAACCGGGTACTCTTTCTGCTTTACGAACTGTGGCAGTACAGCAGTACTCGCAAGAGGACGGATCAGCTCATCTCATGCACACTCCTCACCGTCCATCTATTATTCATTTTGGTTTGCGTTCGGTGGCTGTGGACAGCTCAGAGGAAGAAGCAGCTCAGGGCTTTGCCCGGTGGGCAAATACAGAATTTCCTCCTCTCGACCGGGATGCTCTGCTGCGGGCAATGTTTGGCAAAAAGCACGGTGACAAACGCAAAGATTGGAATGTTCACCACCGGCTCTTTGCAGGCGAATTGTGCAGAGAAGCTTTTGCGGCTATGAGCGAGGAGCGTCTAGAACGCGCTGAAGATTCGTATGAAATGTTTGTGCTGGCAGCTCTCTCCGGTGGCGAGATCACTCGCAACGATATTGTGGGATACCGATATACGATGGGTTCGGGGGTCACGAGTGCGCGGGAGCTCAGCGCTGAGGAAGCAGTGCGCTCGGCCTGGCATATCGCGCAGTGTGCGCGCGCTGCGCGAGAGTATGCCCAGCTCAGCCACGAGGGCCTGCTCGCTGAATGTGCTCAGAGCATGTGGAAGCTGCTCGCTGAATCCGCTATGAACGAGTGGTATGAGAGAGTGCCCGAGGGAGAAAAATTTGATTCAATACCTCTGATGGCGCAGGCGTTGGGCAACGGAATAACAGCTGCTGCTTTGATGAGGTTTGCGCGAGACCGTGCGTATGCGGTTATCAAAGGAGCGGTGGACTATTCTGGTAACCATGCCGAATCTTTTTTCCAAGCGGCTCAAAAGCTGGCTATGCAGGAGACGCAAGTGGAGAGCCTCCCCTCTGATTATGGTGATCTCAAAGAAGCTGCACAGGATCATATAGATGAAATGAAAAGAGAAATGACACTAGAGCTGAAACGGCGTGAGCAAGTGAAACAATGGAAATCGCAGCAGATCCGGATTTTTGTGTCTACACATAAAAATGTGGACTTGTTTGACAGTGCTATTCTGCAGCCGGTGCAAGTGGGATCACAGACCGCTGCACAACGTTTCAATTGGGCCTGGCATGACGACGAGGGCGACAACATCTCCTCGCTCAATCCAGAGTATTCAGAGCTCACCACCCAATACTGGGCGTGGAAAAATGTGGACGCAGAGTATTACGGATTTTGCCACTATCGCAGATATTTCGATTTCAGCACTGCGGAGCATAAAGAGAATGCTTATGGCGAGGTGATGGCCGACCGCATTGGGGCACAGACGGCGGCAGAATTTGCAATTAATGATGCTGCTATCACCGCGAGCGTGAGCGGGTGGGATATAATCACATCTCCTCTCACCGATATGAATGTTAATCTGGAGGGGGTGGGGGATCCGTGTACCCAGTGGCAGAAATCTCCGCTGCTCGTGGACGCGGATTTCGAACGCCTCATCGCTATTGTGCGCAAGCATTCCCCAGAATATGTACCTGATCTGGACATCTTTCTCAACGGACATCGGGCGTGCTTTTGCAATATGTTTATTATGCGCAGAGAGCTGTTTCAAGAATACTGTGCGTGGCTCTTTCCGCTGTTGGAAGAATATATGCGCGAGACAGATATGACGCATTACAGTGTGGAGGCTCGGCGTACTCCAGGGCATCTTTCGGAGCGCTTACTCAATGTGTTCCTCATTCATATCCAGCGCCTGCGCCCGGAGACGAAAGTCAAGCAGCTCCAGTGCGTGCATTTCCGCCGTCCGGAGCCGCGCTGTGTGCTCACACCGCTTACGCATGTGAACACACCGATTGTGCCCGTGGTGCTCGCTGCAGATAATGCGTATGTGCCGCAGGTGGCCACCACAGTTTTTTCGTTACTCGCTCACGCCTCACGAGAGCGGCATTACGATATTACGATTCTGCACCATGATATTTCTTGGGAAAACCAAGAGGCGATGCGCTCCGGTTTACATAGCTTTCCGAATTTTACGTTGCGATTTGTGAATGCCGGTAGCGAGCTGGAAAAGTATGGGCTCAGCACAAACAATGCCCATATCAGTGTGGAGACGTACTATCGGTTCCTGATTCCGGATGTGTTGCCATTCTACGATAAGGTGCTTTATCTAGATTCTGATATGGTTGTGCTGGCAGATGTGGCTGAACTGTACGACACAGATTTGCGTGGCTACGCGATAGCAGCGGTACGAGATATTGATTTTGCTGGCAACGTTAATGTGAAACATTCAGATCGCGCCCGCTATGCTCACACTGTTCTCAAAATGCGTGATCCTTTCAGCTATTTCCAAGCTGGAGTGTTGATTTTTGATACGGCCGTATTCCGCAGAGATTTTTCGTTCGAGCAGTGGATGAAACTGGCTTCTGACGATCGCTATATCTACAACGATCAGGATGTGCTCAACTCACAGCTTGAGGGGCGGGTGCTGTTCCTTCCGATGGTGTGGAACGTGATGCACAATGTGGATTATCGGGTGGAGCGGCTGTTCTCGCAGGCCCCTGCTGCTCAGTATTTGGAATATCAGTCTGCTCGAGCGCATCCGAAGATCATTCACTACGCTGGATACATTAAGCCGTGGACAGTGGTGACGTGTGATTTCGCCACCTTCTATTGGAAATATGCGCGGCAAACTCCTTTCTATGAGGTGCTGATTCGTGCAGTTGCTACAGCGGGGCGGCAGGAGAAAAGGGCGGATACTTTCTGGACATTAGGGAAGAATGTTGCGGATCGTTGGGGATTGCGGAAAATGGCAGATGTCGTTTTACCGGCTGGTACCCACCGGCGAGCTAGCGTGAAAAAAGTTGTTAATGCGATTAGGCCAAAGCACTAATGATGTGGATCGAGTTGGCAGCGGTGTGCGCTCAGACAGAATCGGAAAGAGAGTGCGATAGCTTGATGAAAGGGACAGCCCTGCGGCGGTAGCTGGAGCCGTAGAACTTTCCCTACGGGATTAGTGCCGTCGTGAAAAGAAGCGGGAAAAGAGTGGATTCACCTCGGCAATCAGCATTTTTCCTACGATCACAGCGGCTGCTGTGGCAAGGTAAACGGCGATTCCTTTTGTGATGGGGAATCGTGCAAAAGCTGCGATCATTGGTTGAATAGGGAGTCCACTGCCCTGAAAATTCACAAGCAAAATGTGGAAAAGGTAGATACCCAGAGAGGCTGAAGATAGCCGTGCCAACAGCGAATGAATACCAGTGGGGGCGTTGCGTAAGCTATTTTCGCAGCTCATTCCTGCCATGAAAAGTGAAAAGACGGCGATCACACACAGCGGGGAGCTGATCCCTGCCCAATAGTTATCGTAGTGAGGCGGCATGGCACCCGCCGTCCACCAGCCGTTATCTGCTAGTTCTCCTGCGAACATACCGGCCACACAGCAGATAAAAGCCGCGATCCACAGCCAGCGGTAGCGGGAGAGGTGGGAAACAAACTCTTTTGCATACCACCCGAGCAGGAAATAAAGAAGTGCGATGGAAGCGAAGAAAGGCCAACCAATCAGTTGGGCAAAATAACGGTCTGGCACACCCAGGTGCACCAAGAAGGGGACGCCAACGGCAGCAACACTCGTGAGCACGATAAGATATTCAATGAGGCGTCTCTTATGCGCAATGGTGGAGAGCAACGGTGTGAGCAGATAGAGATAGAGAATCACATAAAAAAACCAGTAAATATCAACCACTTGATTCGTGAGAAATCTCTTGACGAAATCAACCACGCCGAAATCCGAGGTATACTGTGTCCCTAAGAAAAATCCGATGATCGCGTAGGTGACCATGCTTCCTAAAATGAGCGCTCGCCCAGTGCGTACGAATCTTTTTTTAAAAAAAATCGCGGTGGAGTATTTAGAGCGGTAGTTGAGCAAATTCATGCCACTGAGCATGAAAAAGATGGGGACGGCGAAGATAAAAGCAGATTGCACGGCCACATTCTCTACCCAGCCTAGAGTATGTCGTGGAAGAAAAACGCTTAAAGAGGTGTGCAGCAGCACTACTGCCACACAGGCAATCACGTTAAGCAGATCGGCAAAATAGAGATGATGGGGACTCTTTACTGGGGGTATGCTCATATCTCTGTCTCCTCGTGTACATCCTACGCGTGTGGCACTCGCGCAGGGAATATGCTGTCATCATGTCACAGGGCTCAGCCGCAATGCGTGATCTTCACAAGTTTTGCCTCTCCCACTTGTGCGATCACTGGCCCCAGATTCCCATTGGCGCTGTTGCGTAACCCCGGGTAAATAGTTGTTTCTGGAGCGGGAGAATCGGCGAGGTCCAGGGCGTAAGAAATATTGTATTTTTTTAACTCCTGGCATACTTGCGCATTGGTGGCTCCCTCTGAAAGATGGTCGCTCAGGTAAGGGTAGAGCCTGGTGCTTTCATAAAATTCCAGTACGGGGATCGCTGCGCGCCGGCCAGAGATAGCCCACGAGAAAGCAGCGCCCTCCCATGGGTTCCCGATGACGACGGCATCGGCAGGCAGCAGGGTGCGCATCTTTTCGAAAAGAACATATTCATCGTGATCGACGAGAAATGCCCCTGTGCGAGGGTCTTGACTGGAAAAATATTGTAGCCGTTGCCAAGAAGCTGCCCACGTGGGGAGCTGAATAGCCCATACGAGCAAGCCGCTGATGGCCCCAGCAGCTACGATTCTGCTTCCAATACGCAGAATGGGCAGGTGTGCTGTGCGTGCGAGCGACATCATGGCATCAATAGCTACGCCTATTAAGATAGGGGCAATCATCGCCAAAGGGGCGAGCACCCGTGGTACGTCGTCATACCAGAAAGCGCCGATGTAATCGCGGATCCATTCTGTGGTGGAGCTATACACTGCAACAAAAATAGTGAGCCAAGCCAGGTAGACGCCGAAGAGCCAGTGGCTTTTTTTACTGGCTAATGTGGCAATAATCCCCACGACAACGAGCACGCTCAACGGCCCCACGCGTATCAGTTCCGCATATGTGAGTGGCTCATAGGGGAGGGCATTCATCACGCCTATGCCATGGCCGAGTGCTTCAAACACGGGACCTACAGGATCGCGCTGATTCATGCGGGCGAGAGAGGAAAATCCCAAGATAGAAATGAGACCTAGCCACGCTAACGATGTGAGAATCCCCCAACTGAGCCCAATGAGGAAAGCGCGGAGCAGTTTGGAGGTCAATGATTTTTTCTGAGTTCTTTGGAACTGTTGAGTTGTGCGAGAGGGTGCGGCAAGCAGTGCGGCAATCACTTGCCAACTCACACATACCCAGGCGGCGATAAACCATGATACGGCTGCATTGGGCTGTGCGAGAGTGAGGCCAGCCAGGCTTCCGAGAACGCACAACAGGGGGAGGATTCTCCTGCTCTTACGCGTGGATAAAATAGCCCAGGCAAATAGCGCTAAAGTGCTCGGAAGAATAGCCCAGGCTGCTAAATTCGCATAGAGCGGCCCCCACCATAAAACTGTGAGGGGAAAAGCTGGAAACGTGAGCGAAACCAGGCCTGCAATCAGCGTGACGATTTGGCGTCCGAAAGCGACATAGGCGAGTGTGGCCACTCCCACAGGGAGAACGATAAAAGCAAAGATTAGTGCTGTGAGCTGAGTGGCGGCAGGAACTGATAAGCCGGTGGAGGAAAGGATGATCAGAGATGCTACATCATGAAAGCCCGACGGATAACGGCCAGGGGCTGTGGGATTGGTGAGAATAGTATTGAGTGAAGAACCGTTGCCCGTCTGTATGATTGCCTGTACTGCGTTCAGGTGGTAACTAGCGTCCCAGTGCTGGATAAAATTGTTGATATTCCCCGTGGCTTTAAAAAACTTGATGAAGCCAGCTGCACTGGCAGTTGCGAGAGCAATAATGAGCAATGAGCGATATATGCGTGGGCTGAACCACCCTGTTTGCATAATTGCCGGATAATCTGGAGTAAAGAAATGCGTTGCGAGGGGCGTATCTCCAAAGCTTTGGGATTTTCTGTGGAGGGGGAGCGCACTGCGGATGCTGCGAGCAGTAGTGTGCTGTGCAATGTTGATAGCCCAGCGCATGCCCATAATAATGGTGGCGATTGCGATAGTAGCTCCTGCCACAATCCATACATTCCACTGCAGGTGCACCATCGGTGCAATGACGGCGGTGGTGGCAATGAGCCCCACAGACCCAGCAGGAGCCCACCCCCAGCGCAGAGCTCGTGGGAGCCCACTAGCGGTGCCAATAATGAGCCCAGGAATCCATAAAATCAGCAGCCCCACAAACAATGGCATAGCTATATCAGCAGCATTGTGAATAAGGACTGTCATAGACACGCCTTTCGTCGCTGGGATCTCGGGCAGTTGATAGCATAGCGGTTATCGATGGGGTCACCACTATCGACGGAACCACAATAACTTACCGACGCCGTGATAGAGCATTTTGCGTGTATTAGCCGGTAAAATTCGGTAGGGTACCCGCAGCGCAAGATTGCGCAAATATTGCCATAGGCTCACGAAACCGAGCGCACGTAAGGAATGCTGCAAGTGGAGTTCTGTCTTAGCCATAGCGAATCCGCCGCGGCGCGAATACGCTCCGGCGCCTATTCTGTAGAGCACGAGCGGCTCACTTACGTTGGCTACGCGAGCTCCCCCGTGGAGCATGCGGGCAAAGAGCCAATAGTCTTCCATATTCTCCCCGTCGCTATATCCGCCAGCATTCAGCACTGCTGATTTGCGCAGTACAACGGTTGGATGGTTAAAAGGATCGCGAAGTCGGGCAATCGAACGGATATCGGCATCTTTTACGGGGAGCACTCGCGTGAGCCCATGCTGATGCGGATCGCATTCAAACTCAGTGAGTGCACTGCCGAGTAAATCGAGATTGCACATCATCGGGATCTGTGTGCTAAAACGATGTGGAAGAGAAATATCGTCGGCATCGGCACGAGCCACAATTTCATTTACACACACTGCCAGGCCGCGATCGAGTGCTACTGCGAGACCTGAGTTGTGTTCGAGTGGCAGCACATCAACGTGCTGCCCGGCAATATGCGAAGCATTATTGATGACGGCAGCTAACTCTGACCGCACTGGTCCATCTTGTACGAGCACGATTTGGGCGGGTTTCAGTGTTTGATAGCGACTTACAGATTCGAGCGAAGCGCGTAAAAAATCAGGGTGATCACCGTCATAAGTGCTCATGAGTACGGAGAAAGGTGGAAGCTGCTCATCGGAATGTGGCGCCCGTTCATGCTGTGATGCGGGGCAGGTCGGCAGTGGCATGGAAGTGGAGTGGTGGAAGATTCCAGCAGTCACAGAGCGAACATCGTCCGCCACGGCGGTTCCATCGAAAATCATGGTAGTGGGAACCGGTGGGGTCAGCGCCTGGTGAAAACCAGATCTGGCGTAGCTGATGAGCGCCTGACGTTCAGGGTCTCGGGCTAGTAGCTGTATCCAGCGCAGCGCCGTCATGCCTCCATACAGCACCTTTTCTAGAGGGTACAGGCCTGGAGAGTAGCGAAAAGCCCACAGTTTGTTGCGCACCTCATTCGTAAAACGCTCTCCGGGGTGGGCGGTGGAGTTGCCAAATTTTGCCGTCTTGTGAATCACAACAGAGGTCGGCACGTAGAGGCCTACTCGTTTTTTCAGGAGACGCGAGGTGAATTCGAAGTCGTCATTCCAGAGAAAATAGGCGGCAAGGGGCAGACCTACTTCACGTACAGCACGCGCGTCGAGAAGGATTGATACAAATGACGCCGTCCGAACGGGGACAGCTCCCACGCGGTGGGCATGCTGGGTGAGCAACTTACTCAGCAGTGGTCGGCTGCGGGGGCGATTCATTGGGTGCTCGGCTCCATTTGTCCACACGGATTTGGAGGCGAGAAGGGCGGGCTGACCAGGATAACGGTTGCGGGTGGCCAATAGTTCCGCAAGGGCAGTGGGAGTGGGGATTGTGTCATCGTCCATAATCCACACGTAGGCGGCATGCCAGTGATTGATAGCGCGCGCAATACCGGCAGCGAAACCTCCGGCTCCTCCCGTATTGCGAGGTAGCGTAATCGTTTCGCTCACGTTCGGGTGGAGTGTGGCTATTCGCTCGGTAGCATCTGTACTTGCATTGTTGATGACGAGAATTTTATCAGGAATGCGGGTTTGATCGGCGAGGGCATCAAGACATTCGCGGAGCAAATCGGCGCGGTTGTATGCCACAACCACTGCCACGATGCGTTCAGATGCAGGCATAACACTTCCATTAGTCTCGTTGCGCTGGCGGGAAGCCTCTCATACACTCTTCAGGGAGAAGCTCCCCCAAATTCTGTCTGTAGTTAAGGATAGTTGATAAGCTAGCTAAAAGTGATGAGATCGTGACTCTGCTGGGCGAGGTGTCTGGTTGTGCTGGCTCGGCGCATTGACGAATGTGAGAGCCGCCGGTCATAAGCGGGTGGTGAGTAAGGTGAGTGGTATGGATATTGATCTTCTGGTGGTAGGCTCTGGTATTTTTGGCCTCACGGTGGCCGAACGCATGGCAAAAAAGGGTGTGAAAGTGGCTGTGATTGACCGCCGTCCGCACATCGGAGGTAACTGCTACACGTATCCTGATCCACAGACGGGTATTGAGATTCACAAGTACGGCGCGCACCTCTTCCACACGTCCAACCCGCGAGTATGGGAGTATGTGAATCAATTCACCGAATTTACTCATTATGTGCACAAGGTGTACACCACAGTGCATGGGGAAGTCTTTCCTATGCCGGTAAACCTTGGCACGATCAACCAGTTTTTCCATGCCGCGTACACGCCCGATGAGGCTAGGGCACTGGTGGCTGAACAAGCGCAAGAAGTCCAGGGGCATCGGGCAAACGAAAACTTTCAAACAAAAGGGATTTCGCTCGTAGGTAGACCACTCTTTGAGGCTTTTTTCCAGGGGTATACTGCTAAGCAATGGCAGACGGATCCGGCTCAGCTTCCTGCAGCGATTATCAATCGTCTGCCGGTACGTTTTAATTATGACAACCGCTACTTCAACGACACCTGGGAAGGGTTGCCGGTGGATGGTTACACAGCGTGGCTAGAGCGAATGGCTGACAGCCCCAATATTGATGTGCGCCTGGGGGTAGATTTCTTTGATGAGAATCAGCCCCTGAATAAAGCGGCCACAGTAGGGCATGTGCCGGTAGTTTATACCGGTCCAATCGACCGTTTTTTTGACTACGCTGAGGGAGATCTGGGCTGGCGCACGATTGATCTAGAGCTGGAGGTGCTCGATGTGGGGGACTTCCAAGGGACGCCCGTGATGAATTATGGCGACCCTGATATTCCTTACACGCGTATCCACGAGTTTAAGCATTTCCATCCGGAACGCGATTATTACCCCAAAGATCGCACTGTGATTGCCCGGGAGTATTCGCGCTTTGCGCACCGCTCGGATGAGCCGTACTATCCCATTGACCGTGCAGATGACCGCGAGAAACTTGCGGCTTATAAGCAGATGGCTCTTGAGAGTGCTCCAAACGTGATGTTTGGTGGACGACTTGGCATGTATAAGTACTTCGATATGCATATGGCTATTGGTTCAGCGCTTTCGCATGTCGATAACCTCGTGGAGCCATTCTTCGCGGGGCAGACTAGTAAGCTGGCGAATTTCCTGCATAAGTAGGTTTAAGCTAGCTCTTGTACTCCTGGATGGTCGTCATTCGTCGTTGAATGGCGGCCATCGCATTTTTATGGGCAGGCGCGCTATGGGTGCCTTTATAACTTGCTGTCTCGCTCCTACCTCTCGCATTTCTCGCCCCTTTCTCGTACGCACGTTACCAGTTCTCGCGCACAGTAACGGTTTTCGCACACGTACCACTGTGTGAACGATGTGAAAGTTGTTAAAATTTTTAAGATTGTTGCATAGTTGTGAAAGTTGTTATAAATTGTTTACCGAGCGATTTTTGGGGCACGTGGGGAAGGTGCCTCAAAATGCTCCAAGTTTTAGCGTTGTGTTTCATTTGTGTTGAAGGGCTTCGGGCATGAAGAAAAATGTGCGAGCACATCTATTGGCGGTATCTTCTCTGACGCTCGCGGTAGCTTTTTCACCATTGGCGATGGCCATACCTGCTGCAGCGGCACCTAATCTGATGGGCGGCACATCTGCGGCGGTGCGCGTCGTCACAGCTGATTCAGTCAAAACTGACCTCGCTCAAGCTCGTCAAGGGGATAGTGGGCAGGCAATCCCAAGTGAAGACGATATTGCTGCGGCTAAAGGGGCAGAGCAGCGCACTCAGGCATCTATCGCTGATATTGAGGTGCAACTGGCGAATCTCTCAGCACAGAGTCTGCAGGCTCGGCAGGCAGCTGACGCTGCTCAGGAAGCACTCGCCCAGGCACAAGCTGCTGCGCAGAAGGCGGCTCAGGAAGCAGAGCAGGCGAAACAGCAGGCAGACAAAGCCCAAAAAGACGTGGAGACAGCTCGCGCAAACATGGCATCTATTGCGCAGGCCATCTATCAAAACTCCGCTACGGATCTCACGAGTGCATACTACTTCTTCGATGCTGATTCTCTCGCCGAGGCTTCGGCACATGATCGTGCTTTCAGCGTGGTAGCTGACAGTGCTGATGCGAAAGTGCAGAGCTTTAAGGCTATGCAGGATGTGGCCACCAACCTTAAAAAACGTGCTGACGCGAAAGCGGCTGAGCAGACTCGTCTCATGGAGGCGGCAGATGTGGCGGCAGACGAGGCAGCAGCTGCCGCCGAAGCGGCTCAAGCTGAGGAAGCCGCCGTCGATGTGCAACGCGATGATCTGCTCTCGCAGCTCGCTACAGAAAAGAAGACCACAAAAACTCTAGAGGCGCAGCGTTTTCAGGCGTTAGAAGAACAGCGCATCGCCCGTGAAAAGGCGGCGGCACAGGCTCGTGCTCAAGCAGAAAGAGAACAGCAGGCCAAAGCGGCTGCGGCGGCAGCCGCTGAAAAGCAACGGGCTGCAGCTCAGACTAATACTGAAAGCACTCCAGCTCCGCAGGCATCAGTCTCCTCGCCGCAGCCGACGAGCACAAAAGTGGACAGCTCAAAGCCAATCATTGACGTTTCTGCCTGGCAATCGCCGTCACTCATCAACTATGACGCACTCGCTAAATCCGTGAGCGGCGTGATTATTCGCATTGGCTACACAGGGACGTATTCGGGCAGTTCGCTCAATAAAGATTCGGCTTTTGACCGCCATTATGCTGAGTTTACTAAGCGCGGGGTGCCGGTTGGAGCCTACTGGTACTCGGCTGCCAATGAGGGGGATGAGGGGGCTAATGAGGCGCGCGCCGCGCTGAAGTTCCTCGGGGGGCGCTCATTGAGCTTCCCCATCTACATCGACGTAGAAGATCCTACGCATCAATCATGGGCGTCGATGTCTGCCCTCACAGATCAAAGCCTGAAGTTTGCCTCGGTAGTGAAAGCAGGCGGGTACCGTCCTGGCGTCTATGCCTCGTCGAGCTGGTATTACAACAAACTTAATTACTCGACGCTGGCGGGGTCTGGCTTGTCGATTTGGGTGGCGCAGTGGAGTTCGCACCGTCCAGGATTCAGCTACGGCTTGTGGCAATACACCGACGCCGCACGGCTCAGCGGGTATGCGGGCTCTCTAGACGCGAACTGGCTCGGCTAGCAGATAACCGGTAGCGGCGTAGCTAGCTGAGTCGATAAGCCTAGCTGCTTTGGGTGATAGTGGCGCTGATAGTGGCAGTGCTACGGTGGAGCGCACGGGCGGTAACTGCGCGGAGCAGCCGCGTGGGTAGTAGCATGAGTGAGCTGTGTAGGCAGTAGCATGAGCAAGTTGTGTGACTGGCGCGGATTAGCGTGCTCGCGCACAACGCGTGGAGCAGCGGAGCAGCGCGCGGTGGCGGACGGAAAGTGGTATGAGCGGCATAGGGAACGTGGTAGCTGAGACACTGCAGACAGGCCACAATTTCGGCATGTGCCTTGACTTTATGCCAGTTACACGAGTGTAATTTATCTAGTACTTTTTATCCGGCGTGTAACGCGAAGGAGTAATTTCATGCGGGAACGGATGAGCGATGTTGAGTGCGGACGCACGGCTCAGCTGCGGCTGGCGCATTCCGTTCCAGATCCTGTGGATGGCGATGTGCTGCACGATGCACAGCAGCTCAGTGCCCGCGGTGCACAGCGGCTGATGCGTGGAATTTTCGATTTAGGCTATGGCACTGTGGAGGGCGCTTCTGATCGCTCGTGGATGGAAGACGCTCTATGCGCTCAGACTGATCCGGATATTTTCTATCCAGAAAAAGGTGGCTCGACCGCGCCAGCTACGTCGGTGTGCAATAACTGCCTCGTGCGGGCACAGTGCCTGGAGTATGCCATAGCTAACGATATTCGGCACGGAATCTGGGGTGGTACCTCAGACAATGATCGCAAGCGCATTGCCCGTGAACGTCGTATGGGGCATACGGCGCAGAGGGGAAATCGGTAATCGCGTGCCAGTCGGGCAGGAGAAACTCCGTGTTGCACACCACGATAGCGTTGCCGCTGTAGTGGTGGCGGCAGGTGCTGACGTCAGCTTTCTCGTTGCTACCCTGGCAGGTCTCGCTGCTCAAAGTGTGGCCCTAGAGCGCGTTGTTGTGGCGGTTCCGGTAGCTCGTGACGCGCAAAATGCATTAGAAAAAGCAGGGCTGCCAGCACACTTCCGCAACCGCTGCGTGATCGTCCCTGTGGGGGATGCACGTACGTTTGGTGACGCCGTCACTCTCGCTCGCAAACGTGATGCTGACGAGAGCACAGCCGGTTCATCCGCTCAGACTCAGCATGGCGTGATGCAGGCTCGGCAGTGCGCAGCGCAGACGCAGTGGCTGTGGCTCTTGCACGCAGATTCTACCCCGCTGCCCACTGCGCTGGAGAACTTATTGTCCGTCGCTGAACGATCGGCGAAGATCGGTGTGGTAGGGCCCAAGTACGTGGCTCCGCGCTCCACCCCGAGCGATCCATACTATGTGTCTGAAGTGGGAATTCGTGCCACCCGTTCGGCACGGCGGGTACCGGAGACGCGCGAAGCTGAGCGAGATCAAGGGCAGTTTGACGCCCGTGAAGATGTGTTGGCAGTGGGAAGCGCCGGAATGCTGGTGCGCACAAGCCTGTGGGAGCAGCTTGGCGGATTCAATCCGAATCTGGGTCCATTCGGAGATGGGCTTGAATTCTCTCGGAGAGTGCATCTGGCTGGATATCGTGTGCTCGTTGCTCCGATGGCGCTTCTGGAGCATCATGGGCAGTCGCTGCGGCCTGAGGCAGATTTAGCTGCCTCTTATGGGGCGCGGCGTCGGGCGCAGATTTTCAATGCGCTGCTGGCCGCTCCCCGACTGCTCGTGATACCGCTCTGGCTGGGCTACATGATCGGCGCGATTCCCCGCGCAGTGGTGCGGCTAGTGTGGCGTGATTCCGTGCGAGCCAGGGGTGAGATAAGTGCTGGTGTGCGCACGGTGGGAGCCCTTGGCGCCGTGATGGCTGGGCGCAGAGCGATTGCGAAAATCGGGGGTAACCAAAGCTCTTTACGTGCTTTGGAAGCGAGTTCCCGCGATATTCGTGAGGCAAAGCGAACGCTGCGGCTAGCGGACGAAGATGAGAGTGCCACAGTCACGCAGGTTGATATATTTGAACTGAAAGCTGCGCGTGCTGCCCGCAGACGTACCTATCGTGGGGCGTTGGTGACGGCGTTGATAGCAGTAGCGCTGACGGCGAGCATAAACGTGAAAAATTTCGCTGCCGGTACGCTCATTGGTGGGGCACTTGCGCCAGATCACCTCACTGCGGCGGGACTGTGGCAGACAGCTCTTCACGATTGGCTCACGAGTGCAGACGGCGTCGCCGGCACGATAGACCTGTATTGGTTGGCGTGGCTACCGGTGTTGCTCATAGGAGCGCCGTGGGGACTCACCCTCGGGCAGGTGCTCACGCTGTGGCTGTACGTCGCGCCCGTCGCGGCCGCCGGCATCGCATATCTTGCCATCGGGCGTTTCACGTTGGCTGCTGGCATGCGCGTGATGCTTTCTCTGCTGTGGATTGTGAGCCCTTCATTTTTGGAGGCGCTCGCGCAGGGGAGAGTGGCGGCTGCCAGTGTGCATACGTTGCTACCGCTCGCCCTCTTCACCGTGGTAGGCGCGTGGCGCGAGAGAGCTGGGCACGATGTGCGGCGCACCCGTAGAGCTCACATTCATATTGGCTTATCTTCGATCGTTTTTGCCATGCTCGCACTCGCAGCGCCAATTTTTGTGCTGCTTGCCGCCATGCTTGCACTCGTCTGCATGCTGTGTGCTCGTTCTGAGAGGCTCCGGTGGCTGTGGGTGCCCGTGCCTGCGGTTGCTGTGAGCATTCCGGCTTTGCTACATCTTCGTCTTGATTGGAGAGCATGGCTGGCTTTCTTCATGTCCGAGCCAGGTGTGCCTGTGGCGGGCATTTTAGAGCCGCGCCAGATTCTCACCGGTTTCACCACGCGCTCTTTTCATATCACTGCCCCCGATCTCGACTGGCTGCTCTTTGTGCCGCTACTGCTGATCGTGATGCTGGCCGCCCTGCTCGTCGTGCATCCGCGTTCGGGCAAGCCAACAAAGTTTGGCTGGCTGCTCGTGAGCGCAGGGATGGCGCTGGCGGTCATCAGTCCATTTCTGCCAGTGAATGTGGCAGTTGAAGCTGGCCAATTTATGCCAGTGGCAGCCTGGCACGGCGTTGGATTCTCACTGGCATGGCTTGGAATTATCATGGCTCTCGCCAGCGGTAGTGCGCGAATGCGTCGGGCTGGTGCTCGCGTGGCAGCTGCGAGTGATTCTGCCGGCGTCACTGGCTCAGACGAATCCGCTGGCAGTGATGGCTCTGTCAGCCGTGCCAACTCAGCTGATGCGGCTCACTCAGCTGATTCTGCCGACACAGCTCACTCAGCTGGCTTTGCCAGCTCAGCCAACGTGACCGACGCAGCTGATTCTATCAGCGGTGATGGCTGTGCCAGCTCAGCTGCTGCATCCGATGCCACTACATCCACTCCCACAGGCGGTGAATCGCAGGGGCATATACAGCGTCTCATCCATGCTCATCCGCAGGGCTTTGCTTACCGAGCTTTGGCAGCTGTACTCTGTGCAAGCGCGCTGACCATTGGCGGATGGTGGGCTGGAAGTGAATTCATCTCGTCTCGGCAGGTGCTCAATGGTGAGCCGTCCGCGCTCGCTCCAGCGCTCGCCATTACGAATCAAACATCTGCAGATCGTTCCCGAACGTTGGCACTGCATGCCACGGCTAATGGCGTAGAAGTGGAGATATGGCGCAGTTCAGGAATGCAGCTGCACGAATACACGATGGTTCGCGGAGCTAATCGCGTCAGCTCTGTGTATCCCGTTCGGCGTGGATGGGCTGTAGCTGCCGATGAGAAAGCTGCTGAGCATTTCGATGATGCCGAGCAGGATCTCTCTACGGCGCTGGCAAATGTGCCAGCCGCAGGGCAAGATGTGGCTAAAACTCTGGGAGAACACGCCATTTCCGTGGTACTCGTGGTACCGCAGCGGGAGTCTACCGATTCACAGGCACGTTTGCAGCTCATCGCTGATCTCAATGCTGTGCCTGGATTAGAGTATGTGACGCAGAATGAAACTGGTGCTTTCTGGCGTGTCAGCGCTCCGAACGCTACCAGCAGCACTCAAAATCCGGCGCGTCTGCGGGTGGTTGATACAGAATCTGGCTTGTGGCAGACGCTAGATTCTGACGATTGGGACGCTCACGATACGCTCGCCGGCTCATCGGGAGAGCGAATGCTGGTGCTGGCGGAGCGCTCTGATGGCGCGTGGCGAGCACATCTGGATGGCCGCGCCCTGACTCCTGTGGATCCGCAGAGCAAGGCCGCTGCTGGCGTGCCCGTCTGGGCGAATGCCTGGACGATTCCAGCAGGTGCTGGTGGAGAGATCACCCTGTGGCGCAGGGATTGGCTACTGTGGGGTGCGCTGGGTTGTGCTGCTGTGACGCTGCTCGTTGGGCTGGTAGCTGCCATGCCACTGCGCCCACGTAAGGAGGACGTGGCATGAGCGGAGTGAAGCGTGCAGTCGGTGCTGTTGTCACTGGCGTACTGGCGCTCAGTCTGGCTGCGGGAGTGGGGCTGGCAGGTTTGCTGCTGCCGGATTCTGATCTGGCTCGTCCTGAGATGGCGCTCAATGCCGGAGCAGTGAGTTCAAGCGAAGGGCGAGCAGCGATGGTGTGCCTTGGCGGCATCGAGCGCTCAGTGGCCACTGGAGTCAACGTGGCTCAGGCCGATGAGAAGATTCGTTCATTTTCAGGTGCTCTGCTCACCGGTGTGACTCCGGCTGTGGCACTGACGCGCTGGCAGACGCTGACGGGGAAAACTCCAGCGAAAGCAACTGCAGGTGGCTCCAGTGGTGCGAATGGATCGACAAGTGTCGGCAGTGCTGGACGCGACACGGGTAACGCCGTCACGACGGCTGTGATTGATGGAGCTTTCACGAGTAAGACTGGCCTGGGTACGGCAGCTCTCACGGGTGCGGCATCCATCAATCGTGCGGCTGGGCAGGAAGCCCTACTCATGGGAGGGACTGCACATGTGGCCAGCGCTGGAGATCTGCGCGGCCTCGCATATGTGCCGTGCGCGTGGCCAACCAATTCACTGTGGCTTGTGGGTAGCGCCAGTACCGTTGGCACATCCAACAGGTTGGTGCTCTCTAATCCCACTCTCACGAGTGTGCAGGTGAAAATTCGAGCCTTCACATCGCTTGGTGAAGCCTCCCTAGGAACGAGTTCGCTCGTGGCGCTACCTCCGCAGACAATTCGGTCGATTTCGCTCGATGGACTCGTGAATGACGACGATACTATCGCTTTTTTCCTCGCTGCTGAGGCGGGACAATTTACTGCGGCTTTGCAGACAAATACACTGTCCGGTTTCACGCCGGCTGGCATCGATATGATCAGTGCTGGCCGTGAGGGGCGTTCCGTGGTGATTCCAGGGCTCGTTTTGCCAGCGGGGAACGTGAATCTCGGAGGTATTAAATCTGCCACGGAGACTGGAAAATCGGCGTTGGTTGATTCGGCTGTGAAAGCTGGCGTGCGCATCGTCAATCCGAGTGATCAGATGCTGATTGCTTCCGTGGAGCTCATAGGAGCAGATGGGAAAGCTCGCGCATTGAGCGGGGGAAGCAATGTCAAGCTGATCTCCGGTGGGGTACTGGAGTTGAGTCTTGACGGCGTCCAACCAGGTGCGTATGCCGTACGAGTGAGTGCAGATGGGCCGGTAGCTGCTGGGGCATTTGTCCGCTACGATGCGGGTGCGGCGGGGAAAGATGTGGCGTGGCTCGCCAGTCAAGGGACGGTGACGAACGCCGGCGCAGCTGTTGGTATTGGCACAGCGCAACTAGTCGTCGTTCCGGCGCTCAATACAAATCAGGTGCGAGAAGCTGCATTTACTTGGAAAGCCTTTGATGCCAAAGGTAAGCAGATAGCTGAGAAAAAAGTGAGTGCGAAAGGGACTGTAGCGGTGGCTCTGCCATCTGGCACTGCCTACGTCAGCGTCAATTCGGCAGCTCCTGTGTATGCTGCAATATCTGGGCAGGCTGACCTCGGTAATGGGGTAGGAATAGCGTGGGCTCCGCTGAGCCAGACTGGAGCCAATACCTCAACCACACGAGTACTGTTTGCCAACTGACAGCAGACGGTGGACAGTGGTTAGCGTAAATACAGCAGATAGGATGGCGTATTTTCGTGGCTAGACATCAGACATACAGAGTGCGCAGAGACCGCCACGGGCGTGGAATGCGAGGCCCGACGTTGCCCCAGTCTCTGCCTGCCTGGCGTACGCGTGCTCAGATGTTTGACGATGTGATCGCGTGGGATTTAGGAACGTTTAGGCGTTATCTCGGAGAGAAGATGGATCGCTTTGACTTCGCCGTCATCGATGTGCCGCACTCCGATCCAGCTCCGTGGGAGGAAGGAGTGCCCCTCGGCAGAGTGATTCCTTTTGAACGTCCATCGAAGCTAGAAGCGCGCATTATTTTTTATCGGATGCCGATTCTGGAAGAGGCGAATCGGCATCCCTCTGCGCGGATGTTTATTCACGAAGTCGTCACGAATCATCTCGCTAGTGCCTTAGGGGAATATCCAGAAGATATTGATTACATGTCTCCTCGTTAGATCTATCTCCCCGCTAAACAGGAGCGTGCATTTAGTGCTACTTTTGCTTCATGAGTGAAATCCGCAGGTGCTCCCGCGCACGTTGTACACAGCCGGCTATTGCCACGATGACGTTTGACTATCGAGGAGCCATTGCCGTGCTAGGGTCACTTGCTCCACAGCCGCTTCCAGGAGCGTTGGATTTGTGTGAACAACACGCTCAGACCGTCACAGTGCCTGTGGGATGGGAGCTAGTACGGCTCCAGACAGAGCTAGAAGATAGCGCGGCAGCTGGGGCGTTATCGCAAGATAGCCAATCAGATAGTCAGAATCTTACGGCGCTCGTCGATGCGTTGAGCGAAGCAGAAAAAGCTGCTCGGCAGAGCCCCAAGCGCAAAAGGAGCGCTCAGGGTGGCGGGCAGGATAGAAACGGTGGCGGCTCGAATACTGGTATGCCGCCAAATCCGTGGATATCTCACGTATCACTTCCTCCGATGCGCCCACGGCTCACCGTCATTGAGGGAGGAGCGCAAGGAGAGCCAGACTGAGAAGATGGCAGGCGATGCTTAGCGTGAGCTGCGGGCGGAGGATTCAGAGCAAAGCGGGCACAGGGCAGAAGAGGCGGAACAAAAATGAGGCAGGCTCAAACGCGAGAATAAAGCGCGCCGGATTAATGTGCGGCGAGGACAAGGCGATCAGCTACGCCAGCAGCACTTATCGCACTGCTGGCTGATAGGGCAGGCGATTGACGGCGGTGAGGGCGCGTCTCTGGCGCTCTCGTGAGAGCTGTGAACGGGTAAATTCTACGTGATTGCGAATCACCAGCAGTGCTGCCAAAAAATCTTCGGGTGGCGTGCCCCAGGGAGGGGCAGGACTCACGTACTGTTCTGCCGCAGCGGCGAGCAGCCGTGCTTGTTGCTGGCGAGCTTGGTCGGTGAGCGTTGGAATCGCCTTGAAATGGCTCACGATATTGAGTAAGAGGCCGCCGGGCACGTCGTGAGTGTGAGCGGTACGTGCCCATGCCTGCATCGAATCTGGCATGGGGATATCGAGTTCAAACGAGCGGCGTTTCGGCCACCGCACTACGTACGTATCGGCGAGCATATCCCCAAATCGTTGCCCTCGCTTAGAGAAGACAATAGCGATAAAAGCGGGTACTCCCTGAAGCATATACACTTCAAAGATGCCGATAGTGGCACGGATAAAAGCGTGGCGAAAGGTGATGATACCGCCGTCAGCGCGCACGACTCTAGTGCGAGTAATGAACTTCCCCACTGAAGAACCGCGCGTAAGTCCACATGTGAGAGCAGGGATGAGCCACACCCACAGCGCCAAAATTCCAATGAGAGCGACGCGGATAACGGCTGGACTGAGGAAGAAGGCGTTAGCGTAGCGGATGAAGAAGAAAAAGCTAATGCCCATTCCAACCATGAAAATAATCCAGTCAATGGCGCCAGCTAATGCTCGCGAAGCTGCCGTAGCTGCCGGCAAGTCAAGAGCCACTCCCTCGCCGATGACTATTTCCTCGCCGAGGTATCCGCGGGCTTTCAGCTGCTCGAATTGATCTAGATTCCTTACCACATGCTAAGCCTATGCGATAAGCGGAGACCATCGGTAGTGTATCTCTAGTGCAGAGGGTGCGAGAATCCTCGGCGGCACCTGCGCGGGAGCCACTCTCTGTGGCACAGTTGGACTTATGGATTCACTAGCATACGCAAAGGCTCACAATGACGAGTGGGTGCGTCTAGAAAAACTTGCGAAACAGCGCCGGCTCAGCGGCATAGAGAGTGATGAACTCATTCAGCTCTATCAACGTGTGGCTGGAGAACTGGCGGTCATCCGCACGAAAGCTCCCGATCCTGACGTCGTATTGCGTATGTCGGTGGCGTTGAGCAGGGCGCGCTCGCGGATTACGGCGGAGCCGATCTCTCCGTGGGTGGCGGTCGTGCGATTTTTTACGGTGATCTTGCCATTTTCGTTTTACCGAATCCGCCGTTGGATATGGGCAGTGACTGCTGCCAGCATGGCTGTGGGAGCTGTCGTGCTGGCGCTGTACTCGTTCAGTCCGAATTTGATTGATACATTGGGATCGTATTCAACGCAGCAAGCATATGCTAAGCAGGCGTTTGAAGCGTATTACACAGAGAATGCGCACTCTGATTTTTCCATGATGGTGTGGAGCAACAATGCCTGGATCGCTCTGCAATGCGTGGCTGGGGGATTCACGGGCGTCTATCCGATTGTTGTGCTCGCTCACAATATGGTTGGCCTGGGGCAGACGGGTGCAATCATGGCGCGTTTTGGTGATCTAGGTATCTTCTTCCAATTGATTACGCCGCATGGATTGCTGGAGCTGACGGCGATCTTCGCTGCCGGCGCTGCTGGATTGCGAATTTTTTGGGCGCTAGTGCATCCGGAGGCTTTCCCGCGGGTGGCGAGTCTCGGGCGAGAGGGGCGGCACACCGTCATGGTGGCTCTCGGCTTGGTGTTTGTGCTCTTTATTTCCGGATTAATCGAAGGATTTATCACTCCATCTGCGCTGCCATGGTGGGCTAAAATCGCCATTGGCACAGTGGCACTTGCCGGATTTTGGGCGTGGGTTATGATTCTGGGAAAGCGAGCCGCGCGACTTGACGGCAGCGAGACTGACGATAGCTCTGTGGGCTGGCATATCGAATATGCACAGTGACGATCCGCCCCGCCTCGCTCTGGGTAAGGAAGCGAGCTACTAGCGAGGATCTAGAGCGAGCTACTAGAGCGAAGGAGATCAGAGTTTCCCGTGAGCCTTGAGTTCAATGTAGGCGTCAGCGATAGCTGGCGGCAACTCGTCGGCGTCGGCTTGCACCACGGTGGCGCCAAGCTGCTGGATACTGCGAATGACCGCTGTTGTCTCCAATTCGGAGCGGGCGTCGGCGGCTGTTTGAAAGGCTTGGAGAGCACTCTCGCTCGGGGTGGGAGAAAGATCTGCCTTAGCTCGCTGCACCGAGCCGATCAATACCGTGTGTCGCAATGAGAGCTTGGGGAGAATGTCGAGCAGCCCGTCGCTGATAGAGGAGAGCCCAACCGTGGTGAGCAGCACCACCAGCGAACGCTGGCGGGTGAAACGGTCAATCTCGCTCGCTGCCAGCTGCCAGTCAGTGGCGTCTAGGCTGGGTTCGACGTCTGCGAACGCCTCTCCCAAGCGGTTAATAATTCTCGTTCCGCGAGAATCAGTCAAGACCGAACGCACATGTGCATCCAGGGTGATAACGTGCACGCGATCTCCGGCACGTCCGGCGAGCGCGGCCATCAGTAGACTCGTCTCAATATAGGCGTCGAATGCAGGATTTTCCCCAATTCGTAAAGCGCCGCCGCGGCCAGAATCGGTCACGATAATCACGCGGCGATCGCGTTCTGGCCGCCAGGTGCGCACCACGGTGGTGCCGAGGCGCGCCGTGGAGCGCCAGTCAATGGCGCGTACGTCGTCACCAGCCACGTATTCGCGCAGCGAATCGAATTCGGTGCCTTGGCCACGCGTGAGTAGTAGTGCGCGGCCCTCTAGCTCTCTGAGCTGAGCCACGCGAGCAGGTAGGTGACGGCGTGAGGTAAACGGCGGAAGTACCCGCACCTCCCACAGCGTTGGGCGCGAATGCTGGCGGCCAGCAAGTCCGAGTGGGCCGCGTATGCGCACCGTCACGTGCTCAGATTTTCGGGTGCCGCGTCTGAGCGGCGTGATAGTGGACGTAGTGGTAATGCTAGCGCCAGGAGCTAGATCAAAGCTGTGCCGACTGGGAGTGACTGCTGCGGAGGGAGGCCAGGCATCGCGCCACTGGCCACGCATTCGGCGGCCAGATGTATTGCTGAGAATGAATGTTTGTTCGAGGGCTGTATGCACTCGGGTAGAGGCGGCTGCCTCTCGCTGAAAAGTGAGCTTGCGCGGAGAGGGAGCCAGAGCGGCGTCACTCACACACGCGAGCAGCAGCAGGAGCTCAAAAAGCGCCAGTGCAGCCAGCGAACTTGTGAGTAGAGCGACGAGAACGCCCAGCATAGAGACGATGACGGTAGGAAAACGAACGTACACGAGGCCAGCTCACAATCACCGCGGTGCTGGCACGGATGTGAGAATGCTTGAGAGCACGTGCTCCGTAGTGAGGCCATCGAGTTCGGCTTCTGGCTGGAGCTGCATTCGGTGCCCGAGAGCTGGTACTGCGAAGGCTTTCACGTCGTCTGGCGTGACGAACGTGCGTCCATTCAGCCACGCCCATGCACGGCAAATAGCGAGCAGAGCCGTCGTGCCACGTGGAGACACAGCCACTCGCACAGCCGGATGAGTGCGGGTAGCGCGCACGAGTTCCACAATGTACTCCAAGATAGCTTCGTGTACTGTCACGGTCTTCACTTGCTCGCGGGCGGTGAGTACATCAGTAGCATTGGCGACGGGGGAGATGCCGGCGGACGTGAGGTCGTTCGGATCGAAAGTTCCGGCGTGCCGCCGAAGCATCTCCAGTTCAGTATTACGATCGGGTAATGGCATCTGCACTTTCATGAGAAAGCGATCGAGCTGCGCCTCCGGCAGTGAATAGGTGCCCTCATATTCGATGGGGTTTTGCGTTGCAACCACTAAAAATGGGTCTGGAAGTGCTGTCGCCTGGCCATCCACGGAGACTTGGTGCTCGGCCATAGCTTCGAGCAATGCCGCTTGCGTCTTGGGAGGGGTGCGGTTGATCTCATCGGCCAGCAATATGTTTGTGAAGACGGGGCCAGGCCGGAATGTAAATTCGCCAGTGGAACTGGAGTAGATGAGCGAACCAGTGAGATCGCCAGGCATAAGGTCTGGAGTGAACTGCACCCGCTTGAAATCGGCGGCGAGCGCCGCAGCGAGCGAACGTACGAGCAGAGTTTTAGCAGTGCCAGGCACTCCTTCAAGCAGAATATGCCCGTTGGTGATGAGTCCGATCAGCGCTGCATTCACCGCTTGCTCTTGCCCCACGACGGCTTTAGCTATTTCTGTACGTATGGCCGCAAACGTTCCTGCCAAGCCAGTGAGGTTGCTGCCTGCCGAACGAGTGGGGGTGGGGTTTGCGAGGTTAGTGACGCCGCCACCTGCCGAAGTGGTGACGTCGGGTGCGGACGCATCGGGTGCGGGGATGCTGCGGGCGGGCAAACCTGCGGTGAAGCCTGCGGCAGAATCGGCATAGGCGCCGTCTGGCACAGGTACCTGCTGGGCTGATGTCGGCAGGGCGGGCGTCTGTGGGGCAGACGTATGCCCCCAAGCGGGATCGCCGAATGCTGGGGTGGCAGGGTTAGCTTCGTGCGGAGGAACGGCCATGTGTGAGCTCCTTTTCTAAATCACCCACTGCAGACGCAAGGTGGGCAAGGTCATTGTGCGTGTGGATAGGTTGAGTGTAAAGCGTACGCATGATGTCGTGCGGGTCACCGTGGCAAGCGCTGGCAAAGGCCAGAGCTACAGCTGAGGGATCGGCGTGCGGGCTGAGCCCCACGCGTCGCGCGTAGCGGCTGATAAAAGCGGAGCGGAGCACGCGCGCAGCATGGGGAATATCGCGGTTTGCCCGATAGAGTTGGGCTCTGCCGATGTTTGCTTCGTCAGCGGGCACGGCCACGGGGAGTGGCTCAGCCACAAGTTTGCCAAAACGGCGTGCTCTGACCAGCACGAGCCAGGCTCCGCTAGCCAAAAGTGCCACGAAAGCCAAGGAGAGCCACGGGGGAAGCTCACCAAGGGCTGGAGGAGCGCCACTGCCAGGCGTATATCCCTCTACCCACAGCAAAGTGGGGTGCTGCCCCAAAGCCCTGAGCGCTATTCCGGCATTGTCGAACTCTCCGAGATACCGGTTGGTGAGCGCGCTGGCTGCACCGAAGTAAAACACCTGGGGGTACTCCCCCGACTGCACCCAAGCAGAGCCATGTGAGATATCGAAACAATGGCTGGAGCTATGAGCACGAATCATGATTTGGCTCACTGGGCCGAGAGTAGAGCCGTCGCCGTCAGTCAGAGTGGCGGGGGTACAGGCCAGTGCGCTCACCCGAGTTTGTGCGGGGGAATCGTTCTCTTTTGCCAGCGCCGACGTCCATGCGTCGTCGCCAAACCCCCAGGTGGCGATATCCCACCACGAAGAGGCACCCAGGAGAATGACGGTGGCTCCAGATTTTTGCAGAGCGCTCACGTCTTTTTCATCCAGCTCCAGAGGATTAGTGAGCAACACTGTGGTGGCAGAGCTCGCTCTGGCAAGTTCGTCAGCTGTCTGTGTGTGTACGACGTCTATGCCGGCATTCGTGAGCACATGTGCGAGGGCAGCGCCGCCCTCAGGGTCGAGAGAATCGGGGGAATAGGGGCGGTGATCGTTGCGCGTGAGCAGTGCGGTGTTGGCGATGCCTGCTACGATCGCGAGCACGATGATGACGATTACGATGATGATGCCGATGCGTATGTGTCGCGTAGGAGAGACGGTCTCCGCTGTGCCAAGGCTACTCATACCGTCACCTCCCGCGTATCGCGCCTTTGGCCATACTGAGCTTGAGCATCTCGAATAGGGGCGAGCGTTTCTGGGGCGAGCGCTTCTGCGTCAATCGTTCCCGTGCTGAGTGCTTCTGAGCTCACCGCTGCACGCACCATATCAACGAGTGCATCAAGGTCGGCTACTGCCCGTTCGTCGGCGGGCATATCGGCGAAAAATACTTGGTTAAACCACATAGCTCCGCGCATGAAAAGCTCGCGATGCCCCAGTGTGCGCCCTGCCGTCTGCGCCGCTTCGGTGGCAGTGAGGCCAGGGCGGATAATGATGACGCCACGTTCATCAAGCAAACAAATCATGGCGCGGAAAAGTTCCAGCACGAGGGTGTCGTCGTCATGGGCACGCCGTGCGGCGTCAGCCGCAGCAAAAAGCTCGTCGGCCGTGCGGGTTCCATCAAACAGCGCTGCAGTAGCACCAGAGGGAGCGACGCTGACTTTTCCTTGCCGCGCTCGGATAGAGCGCCACACCAGCAGCGCGATCACGGCCGCCGCAATCAGCGCCAGTACGACGAGCACTACCGTCACGGTGCCACGATTTCCGATAGCAGTGATGTCGAAATGTAGTTGTTCTTTTATCCAGCGGATAATGCGTTCTATCAGATTTTCTCGCTCGTGGTATTTCGCCTTGGCAAGCTCACGCTCCGCCCACTGACGGGCAGTGTCATCCGTCGTGTCAGTAGTGAGCATGAGCAGTGGTAGGAGCATCAATCAGCCCTGGCCATTCGTCTCTTGGATGAGGCGGAGATGGAAATTCTCACGCCGGAAACGCATATTCACGTAGATCAGATTGATCAGCACGCACTCTATGGGAGCCAAGGCCACTGATACTGCCACAGAAGCTCCGAGGGTGGAGATAAACAGAGCGGCAGAAGCGGCAGTGGAACTGGTGGAGAGTAAGAGGATCGTCGTGATGATGCCGAAGAAGCCGCCCACGACGCTACCGATGACGCCGGAAATAAGCGTGACGACGAGCACCGTACCGATGAGATATCCGAACGATCCTTTGGTCAGCTCCCACGAACGGCGAATGGCACGAATCGGGCCGATGTCTTCGGCCACGATGGCACTCGGTGCGAGGGCAAAGCGCAGATAGAACACCAGCATGGCCAGATAAAAGAGCATAAAGACAATCAAGATGAGCAGCAGTATTCCGAGCGTGGCCATGGGGAAGCTATCGGTGTCTACAGTGGAGCTGTCCGTCATGCTGAGGATTGCTGGGCCTGCTGCTAGGGCGGCGATGACGATGAACACTATGACCACGGCGGAGAAGATGGCTCCGATGATGGCATTGAAGCCCAGCACCCGCGCGAACGTGGTGCCCGCCCGATAGCGCATGAGTGCAAACGATTCTTTTAGCGTGATTTTTTGCCCGCGCACAGAGGCGATAGTCACGCGCGTACCCACAATCGTTACGAAGATTTGCACGATGACGCTGAGTATCACCGTGATAATGGTGCTGGGGGCGGCGATAGCTGAAATTTCTTCCAACGCCGAACCCATCGGCGTCGCTACGGAGGATTCTCCCCACAGTAGCTCAGAGACTGCGGAGAACACCCCCACGATGAGTCCCATGATGAGTGGGAAGATGAAATAGGCTACGGGATTGAACTTCAAAAGGCGAAATGCTGCGTCAAGAGTGTCGCCGATACCAAGTGGACGCAGCGGAATCACAGTGCCATATCCGCCCTGGAAATAATGCGTTTGAGAATTGGCTGCACCAAACTGGCCGTACCCGCCTGCCTGCGAGGCATCCGTATACCCGCTGGCATACCCATACGAATTCTGGGAGCCATAAGTGCCATAAGAACCTTGGCCATAATGTGACTGCTCAGATGGCTGCGCCGCGTAAGACGGCGTATAAGGCGGTGTGGAATCTGGGGTGGTATAGCCCTGGGCAGATACTGTGTAACTCTGAGCGTAGTGTGTCTGCGCGGCATCATCGGCGGGTGCTGCCGGTGGCTGAGGTGCGTTGAACGTTCCTTCTGTGGGCTGTTGTGACGGCGTCACCCCTGATGTTGGAGGTGCAGGGACAGGTGAAACGTCGTCGTGACCGTCGTCATGAAAGGAATCTCGATCAATGCTCATAGACAATCCTTCGTTCAATGGTTACTTTCACGCTACAGTCTAATGGATAGGGCACTCAATCGTGGGTACGCTGTTCATTTCCCCGTCTTTTCCCTATCTTTTTGCAACGATCGGATGTTCACTGCGCATATGCTGCAGTGCAACCGAGATGGAGGCGGTATCGCGGTATTTTTTGCGCTAATCTGAGAGTGTTGGTGTGACGGAGAGATGCTGGAGAAAGAGCGCATATGAGCCAAAAAATTCTGGTGGTGGACGATGACCCAGGCATTTCGGAAATGGTGGCGATTCTTCTGGAGTCAGAGGGATACGATGCTATGACGGTGGCCAATGGGCTGCAGGTGCTCCCGCTTTTTCATGCTGAACGGCCAGATCTGGTACTGCTCGACGTCATGCTTCCTGGCATGGATGGCGTCTCTGTATGCCGTCAGCTGCGCTCGGAATCAGACGTACCCATCATCATGATGAGTGCCAAGACGGATTCGGTGGACGTCATCGCCGGCTTGGAAGCGGGTGCGGATGATTACGTGACCAAGCCATTTGAAAACTCCGTGCTCATTGCGCGGGTCAAAGCACGTTTACGCCGTCAAGAATCCGAGCCAGAGCAACTGCGCATCGGAGATCTCACCATCGATCTTGCCGCTCACGAAGTCGTGCGAGAAGGCCAGAAGCTACATCTCACGCCGCTCGAATTTGAGCTGCTCACGGTGCTTGCCCGCAAACCGCATCAGGTGTTTTCCCGCGAAGAGCTGCTGGAGATTGTGTGGGGGTATCGGCATGCGGCTGATACGCGGCTCGTCAATGTGCACATACAGCGACTGCGCTCCAAAGTAGAGCATGACCCAGAGCGGCCAGAGATTGTGCTCACCGTCCGTGGCGTGGGATATCGAGCAGGATCTGTGCAGGCGTGAACTCTCTTCCTGCTACTCACGTTTCCTCCGCTCACGAGACGTCCCAAGCTCGTGGTCATGGTAAGTACGTCACTTTTTTTGAGCGGGTGTGGTCTGCTATCACGAGTTTGCAACACCTGTGGGCATCCTCGCTGAGATTGCGCGTCATTACGATTATCCTCATCGGCGGTACTGTGGGTGCTTCTGCCGTAGGCGTGGTGATTACCACTCAGGAGCGTTCGGCCATATTTGAACAAGCCGTACGAGTGAATGTGGAACAATTCTCAGTCGAAGCAGCGACAGCTCAGGAACGTTTTTCTGCTGGGCTGGCCTACACGACGGGGCAGACGCAACAAGTGGCCAATGAGCTGGTGGCATCTATGTACGATCCCACTCGTGGCCTCATGGGAGCAGTGCTCATGCGCAGCCAGGGGCAAGAAGCTACTTCCGCACAAATCGTCGAGCCCGCTACGGCCAGCGCTGCCACGCTACGTTCGCTCGTCTCCACTCAGCTGCGGGCGGAAGTGGCGAATTCGAGAAAAATCGCTTGGCAGTCGGTAGCCGTACCTCACGATTCCCAGGCTCACCGGAACGCGACCTCCCCAGGAATAGTCGTTGGCACGTCTTTGGAAATTCCCAGTTCCGGAAGTTATGAGCTGTATGCCGTCTACTCGTTGGAAAGCCAGGAGACGCTCCTCAACTCCAGCTATCGCGTACTCAGTTTTGGCATTGTGGCGTTTGTGCTCATGCTGACGCTGCTCGTCGTGCTGGTCTTGCGCATGGTCTTGCGTCCGATTCAGGAAGTGTCGGAGGGGGCACAGCAGCTTGCACAGGGAGCGCTCGATACCCGTATGGACGTCGATGGCACGGATGAGTTGGCGCGATTGGCGCTGTCATTTAATCAGATGGCGAGCTCATTGGAAGATCAGTTTACGCGAATGGAGCGCATGAGCGAGGTGCAGACGGCGTTCGTCTCAGCCGTGAGCCATGAATTGCGTTCACCCGTGACGACGATCAGGATGGCTGGCCAGCTCATCTACGATAAACGCGAGGAGCTTTCTCCCGCTCTGAAGCGTTCAGCAGAGCTGCTGCATGATCAGCTGACGAATCTTGATGCCATGCTCTCGGACTTGCTGGAAATATCTCGATATGACGCCGGAGGCATGAATCTCGCCGCCACAGATATTGACGTGGTGCAGATCGTGAAAAAAGTGATGGAGATGGTGCAGCCGTTGGCAGAGTCAAACGGAGTGCGTATAGATCTGGCAGAGAGCGGCGATACGACGGCGGAAGTTGAGCCTCGGCGTATTGAGCGGATTGTGCGTAATCTGGTTGTGAATGCACTCGAACATGGGGAAGCGCGGCCAGTGCGCATCCGCGTGGTAGGAGGGGATGACGCCGTAGCGGTGGAAGTAGTCGATCATGGAATCGGTTTGAGCGATGCACAAGCTGCGCACGTCTTTGATCGTTTCTGGAGGGCTGATACCTCGCGTGTGCGCAAGACGGGAGGCACAGGGCTGGGGCTCACGATTGCGCGTGAGGATGCGCTCATCCATGGTGGCTCACTACAGGCCACCGGTGAGCTGGGAGTAGGTTCCGCGTTTTTGCTGGTGGTGCCAAAGCACCCTGGCGCCTCCTACACTGCTCCAATCCAGCTGGAAAAGCCTGCGAAGTGGGACGAACTTGCGAATCTGGGAGCGTCAGTAGCGGCGTTGGATTCTGCTGATGGGCAGCAGTCGGAGCCGACAATGCAGTCGGAGCCGACACTGGAGCCAGCGCCAGTATCGGAGTCAGTAGCAGTGCCCGAAGCAGCGCAGAGCGCAGATTCTGCCGCCAGCACGGATGATGCTGTCGGAACTGACCGTGCCGCCAGTGCCGATCAAGCGGCCGCCGCAGCCCCTCCCGATATAGAGAGCAGAGAGAGTAGTACCGAGGATGGTACCGGCGTCACGAACGAGCATACTGATGCCGTGCTGGCAAACGAGAGTGGTGCACAATGAGATACGCGCGTGTCCGAGTTGTGGCGATGGTGAGCGTTCTCTTGCTGGTGCTCAGTGCCTGCGCAGGGCTTCCGCGCAGGGGAGTTGTCACCCTGGTAGAGCGGAATTCTACCCCGTCTGGCGGGGTCGTGCTCGATGCTAAGGGGCCCACATCAGGAGCTAACCCAGAAGAGCTCGTCCAGGGATTTCTACGCGCTTCTTCCGTGGGAGTGTCCGATAATTTTCGCGTGGCCAGACAATTCCTGACGCCGGAAGCAGCAGCGCGGTGGAATCCCACGGGTGGAGTGAGTATCTTTTCTGATGCAGAATCGATACAGTTCTCGCAGACAGCGAAAGGGGCAGTGCTCGCTTCTGTGCCTGCGCTCGGGAGGGTAGATGATACTGGACACTACGTATCTGCCGAGACGGGATCAATGCTCAGCAGCGAGTTTTCGCTGATTGTGAATGAGAACGGGGAGTGGCGCATCGCTGTGCTTGACGATTCCGTGATGATGGCACAGACGGTTTTCTCGTCGCTCTATGTGCGTTCACCTCTCTATTTTCTCAATGCGACACAGAGCGCTTTCGTGCCAGATGTGCGGTGGTTTCCACGCGTTCGGGCGCTCTCTTTGATGGTGGCGTCGCTCATCACTGGCCCATCTGCATGGCTAAGCAAGACCGCACACACGGCCTACGCGAGTACTGATGATCGGATAGAAACCAACGTCACAGTGGACGATACGACTGCTATTGTGGATCTTCCAGCGGGCGTAGAGGGGCTTTCCGCAGATCGATTAGCTCTGCTCGAAGCGCAACTGACCAAGACGCTCATCGGGTCAGGTCTAGTGCAGCACGTCAGGCTCACGGTACAAGGAGCTCCTGTGAGTTCTGGGAGAGATCTCGATTTGCACGCATATCCGTATACGACGTCTCCTCTGATAGCAATCGTGCAAGGCGACGTCGTGAGCATTCAAAACGGCCAAGGCAGCGCAGTGCGTCTGGCGGATGAATACAATCCGAAAAATTTCTCGCGCATTGCTGTGGATTCAGAGCAGCCTGCTACTCGGCTTGTAGGGCTGAGCAGCGACGGTATGAAGCTCTCTATGCTTCCTCTTGATAAGGGGGGAGAGACCACTCTCTATGCCAGTGCTGCGAAGCCAGCACAGGGGACGGCGCTCGCTGCACCATCAGTGGATCCAATGGGCTGGGTGTGGAGTGCCGATTCGGCAGCGTCAGGGAATCTCTTCGCAATCAATATGAGCACAGGGCAAAAAGTGCAGCTCCCTGCTCCGGATTTGGCGAGTAGGGGAGTGCTGCGAGTGGCGGTTTCACGCGAGGGAAGCCGCGTGGTCGTGTTGCTGGCGGGAAGTGACACGAGACGAATGGCCATCTTTGGGGTGGAACGCAATCAAGCGGGGGTTCCGACGGGCGTAGGAGAGCCGCTGTGGCTTGGACAAGATTTCGCAGCTGTACACGATGTGGCTTGGGTGAGCGACACGAAAGTGCTGGTGCTCGGCACAATAGGTGAGCATGGTACGGAGGGACTGTACTCAATCGACGTGGGCGGATTGCGTGAACAAGTACCAGGGATATCGAACGTCACAGCCGTGACGGCGGGGCGCGGACTCGACTCTGCTATGGTGCTCGGTGCGGACGGGACAGTGCAGAAATTTTCTGGTGTCAGCTGGACGAGCGTCACGACGGGTGCTACAGCGATTGCCTTCCCTGGGTGAGAGGCAGGCAACGAGTGGGTGAACGAGTGTGACCAGGCTCTCCTAAGTGCAGGAGCCCCTAAGTGCAAGGGTAACGGCGCGAGGCTGAGAAGAGGATGTGGAAAGTGCGAGTATGGAAACTCTGACTATTCTCGCCGCACTGCGCGCAGTGGATGCGTGTAACGGCCTCAGTAGGTGTGTGCAGCGAGCGGTGAGCGTGCACAGATATAGAAGCGTGCACAGGTACGGAGCGAGCGGCGTCATTCCACAGAGCAGCAGCCATTGTTGGCGCTGGCAATCTAGTCGTGCACGATGACGGTATGAATGAAAGCTGGCATACGTCGTTTGGGCAGCTGATACGTGCTATGGGGGACATTATCTTCCCGAGAGCATGTGCTGGCTGCGGAATTTGGGATACAGATGTGTGCGATCGGTGTGCTCTCGAATTTGCTCACGGCTGGGTAGACATAGCAAGCAGCGCTCCCTACCTCGTGCGGGTACAGCCACTGACGGGAAATCGTGTGGAGGCTTTTCCTTGCTTTGTGCTGGCGCCGTATCAAGGGCGCATGAGGGAGCTGATCGTGACGTGGAAGCACTCTAATGTGCGCGCTCTTGATCGCCGCATCGAGATCTTGTGGCGTAGCGCATTGCTCAGATTGCTAGAAAGTGAACGTTTTGCGGATGCCAGAGGAGAGGCGGGAACGATACCGCTGTGCGTGGTGCCTGCTCCATCGCGGCGTCAGAGGAGACATGCGGGGCAGTTGGTGGCCGCGAAGCTCGCGGCTGGTCTCTCACGGGAATCTGGGTGGCCACTGGTGGACGCCTTGCGTGTGAAAACGCCGTGTTCTCTCCGTCGGCGCGACGAAAATGCTGCTAGAGATTCAGTCGAGCAAGGAATGAACAGGAGGGAAACAGCACTAGCTCGGGGAAGGGCGGCGGCGAAGAACGGGGTGGCAACAGGGATCACGATGCTCAAAGAGCGGTGTGGGGCGGGGAAGGGTGGCTATCGAGTGGCGAATTTTTCTGAGCGAGCAGCGAAACGCATGAATATAGACAGCGTGGCAGATATGCGTGGGCGAGGTGTAGTGATCGTGGATGACGTCGTGACGACGGGCGCGACGGCAAGTGGGGCAGAAGCGGCCATAGCACGGGCGGGAGGAGTAGTGGTGGCGATGGTGGCCCTAGCTGCTCCAACGAGAAATAGTGATAATACACACTAATTGTGCCGTAGTTATGGCCGGTGGCTTGGGTCACACTTTTTCTGTGTGTTAGCTATAATGGAAAAGTCTCTATTGGATGCTCCGTTGCACGGATGACGTGCAGAAATGCACATCGCAGCGGGGTGAATGATACAGAGAGCAGGTGATGCCGAAGCGTTTCCACACAGCCGTGGAAACTGCGTCTTGGTGGGGTAGCATCCACCATCTTTCAGACCGATTCAGGAGGTCACGATGGAATTCGTTGTCAAGGGGCGGAACGCAGAAATTTCCGACCGCTTCCGCAACCACGTTGAAGAGAAGCTCGAAAAGATAGAGCAATTTGCTCCGCGAGCGCAGCGGGTCGATGTAGAGCTCACGCATGAGCCTAATCCCGCACAGGTGGAGAGAGCAGAGCGCATTGAGATCACGGTGCGCGATAAAGGGCCAGTGATTCGGGCAGAGGCTTCTTCTGCTGATCAATATAGTGCCCTGGATCTGGCTATCCAGAAACTCTTTGAACAGTTGCGTCGGGCTCATGAGCGGAAGAAAGATCGTCGTCGCCGCCGTGGGGTGGAGCCAACTCCTGAAGAGCTAAATGTGGATGCTTTACTGGCATCAATCCACTTCGACGATACAGATCAGGCTGAAGGAAATTCGGATGCTGCCAGCTTGAAAGCGCCTACAAAGCCTGGTGAAACAGTGGAGACGCAGCTCGGCGATTCTCCGGTTCTCGTACGGCAAAAGCTCTATGAGGCAAAGCCGATGACGGTCGATCAGGCTCTGTATGAGATGGAGCTCGTCGGGCACGCATTCTATCTCTTTATTGATGAAGAGACGAAGCAACCGTGCGTAGCGTATCGGCGTCACGGCTGGACGTACGGCGTGATTCGCCTCAATGCCGTCACGGGAGATTTCGGGCCCGCTGCTGAGTGAGCCCAGAGGGAATTTTGCCCAAGGACGTGCAAAAAAGATCGAACGATATGGGTATAGCGTGAGCGCATAAGCTCGCACATAGCATACTGTGATCTGTTCGCCACCCATGTGTAGGCAAGCTAGCTTTGCACTGCACATGGGTGGCCTGCTAAAGTATCTGAGCGTGCGAGCGAAAGCGAGCACTGAGGCGGGTTACCCGAGCGGCCAAAGGGGGCTGACTGTAAATCAGCTGCGAAATGCTTCGGGGGTTCAAATCCCTCACCCGCCACGCCGAGGAGATTTTTGATCCGAAAGCTTGCTTTCGAGATCAAAAATCGACGAAGGCGTGCTCAATCCGCGCGTGAGCGGGGATTGTGGGCACGTCGGTTTGTTGGTTGGTGGTCTTGCTTTCGAGATCAAAAATCGACGAAGGCGTGCAAAATTGAAACCGCTGAGAGGAGTTGTTATTCTCTTCTTGGCTCGGTCTTTGCTTGCAGAGATTGATATCGCTGAGGGAAGTTTTTCTGGATGCTTTTCTTGGCAGGGACGTCTGGTTGTAGCAGATTTTCCGCAGTGCCCCGATAGCTCAGTCGGCAGAGCATCTCCATGGTAAGGAGAAGGTCAAGAGTTCGATTCTCTTTCGGGGCTCGCTTCACCGTAGTGCGATGCAGGTTAGTGCAGAGCAAGAGGTGAATGGCGTTCCAGATGTGATCGCACAGCCGAGGCGGGGTAGCTCAGTTGGTCAGAGCGCACGACTCATAATCGTGAGGTCGCGGGTTCAAACCCCGCCCCCGCTACTCGTCGGTTTGATGTGAATCGCAATGGGCACAGCGCTATTTCATCGTTCTTTAGTGCAAACACTGTGTACGTTTTCTGCTGTGGAAATTGTCAGCGTTGCTGAGCTGCAACGGTGGAGCGTACGCGGCAGAAATGAGCTGCGTAGTAGAGCTATCCCTACAAGGCAAGGAGATAAACGATGGCTTCTAAGTCTCAAGATATCCGTCCAAAAGTCACCCTGGCGTGCGAAGTGTGCAAGTGGCGTAACTACATCACTCGTAAGAACCGTCGTAACACTCCTGATCGCTTGGAGCTGAAGAAGTACTGCCCGAACTGCAAGAAGCACACGGTACATCGTGAGACTCGCTAGTCACGCACTAGTGCTATTGCGCTGAACGTTGCAGAAAAGAAGAGGCCTCCATTGCGGAGGTCTCTTTGTTGTGATAGGGCAGGGGCGGATCGCTGCGATTGATCTCAGCTCATAGCGTTCCAGATTCAGGGTAGAGTGAGACTGTGACGTGTAGTATCCCTGAGTTTTATGAGCCTGTTGCCACACTCCCACCAGTGCAATGGACGCGCTGGCATTCTCATCAGAGCGTGCAGGCTCTCGCCGACGTTACGACGTTTGGCGTTGGCGGCGCAGTGAGCCGTGTGGTCAATGCCACTTCTGAGGACGAGTTGATCGCTGCAGTCGTGGACGCGGATGAGGCTGGTATCCCGCTCTTGGTCGTGGGCGGTGGCTCGAACATCTTGGCTGGTAGCGCTGATTTTGATGGCGTCGTCGTGCGCGATAGCCGCCATGAAATCACCACTGTGTTTGAGGAAGGATGCCCTGGCGCTCGGATGCACGTAACGGCTGGCACCCCTTGGGATGAAACGGTGGTGTACGCCGTCACTCATGGGTGGATGGGCATGGAGGCACTCTCTGGAATCCCTGGCACGACTGGCGCAGCTATTGTGCAAAACGTCGGTGCTTACGGGCAAGAAGTGGCTGGCACAGTGGCTGTAGCGCGCACGTTTGACCGGCTCACTCGCTCGGTGCGCACGATTTTTATGAGCGATATGAAGCTGGGATACCGCACGTCAATTCTGAAAGAGTCAATGCGGACTCCAGATTCTGACGGCAGGGTGTGGGGGCCGAGTCCGCGTTGGATTGTGCTCGATGTGGATTTTCAGTTGCGCTTAGCCTCACTCAGCGAGCCTATTCGATATGGGCAACTTGCTGAGCTGTTGGGAGTGCATCCAGGAGATCGGGCTCCGAGCGTGCAGGTGCGCGAAGCGGTATTGGAGCTGCGGCGCAGCAAAGGCATGGTTCTTGACGACGCCGATAGGGACACTTACTCGGCTGGATCGTTTTTTATCAATCCGGTGATTCCGGAGGCGGATGCGCACGCTCTGCCGCCAGAGGCACCGCGCTACGGCGTCACCGATGCCAGTGCCGTGAACCAGATCGGAGCGGCCGCCCCGAAAATTCCAGGACTCGTGAAAACGTCGGCAGCCTGGTTGATTGACCATGCGGGCTTTTCCAAAGGGTATGGTCTGCCTGGCCCAGCGGCGCTCAGCTCGAAACATGCTCTGGCGCTCACGAATCGCGGGGGAGCGAGCGGAGAGCAGATTGCGCAGCTGGCACGCACCATTCGCACGAGTGTATCGGAGCAGTTTGGCGTGGTATTGGAGCCAGAACCCGTCCTCGTAGGGGTACACATCTGATTGGCAACAATCTGATTGGTGGTGATGCGTTGCTAGCTATCGAGAGCTGCCGCGATCTGCCAAAGTTCCCAGCCACGATTTGCCAATTTGTGATATGGCATACGGAAGTGCACACATATGTGCCAAGATGGAAGTATGACGAAAGAGAATTTGCGCCGCGTCTCGAAGCGCCTGGGCGCCATCCAAGAATCAGCAACACTCGCCGTTGATGCGAAAGCGAAAGCACTGAAAGCCGCTGGACATCCCGTCATCGGATTCGGTGCGGGGGAGCCAAATTTCCCCACTCCAGATTTTATTGTGGAAGCTGCAGCTGCCGCCGCACGTGATCCGAAGAACCACAAGTACACGCCGGCAAAAGGTCTTCCGGAGCTGCGTGCGGCGATCGCTGAAAAGACGCTGCGCGATAGCGGCGTCACGGTTGATCCCAACGATATCGTGGTGACGAACGGTGGAAAGCAGGCAGTTTACCAGGCGTTTGCTGCGATTGTAGACGAGGGTGACGACGTGCTCCTGCCAGCTCCCTACTGGACGACGTATCCGGAAGCTATTCGGCTCTGCGGCGGCAATCCTATCGAGGTGTTTGCCGGTTCTGATCAGGGCTATAAGGTGACGGTAGACCAGCTGGATGCGGCGTGGACAGAGCAGACTAAGGCGCTTTTGGTGTGCTCGCCGAGCAACCCGACGGGTGCTGTCTACAGCGCGGACGAGCTGCGTGCTATCGGGCAGTGGGCGCTGGATAAAGGCGTGTGGGTGATCACGGATGAAATCTATGAGCATCTCGTCTACGAGGGAGAGCCGGCCTACATATTGGCCGTGTGTCCAGAGTTGGCTGACCAGACGATTGCCGTCAATGGCGTGGCAAAGACATATGCGATGACGGGCTGGCGCGTCGGCTGGATGTATGGCCCGAGCGACGTCATCAAAGCGGCAAGTAACTTCCAGAGTCACGTGACGTCGAACGTGGCGAACGTCTCGCAGCGGGCGGCGCTGGCAGCCCTCACGGGAGATCAGAGCGTGGTGGAGGAGATGAAGACGGCTTTCGACCGCCGTCGGCACACAATCGTGCAGATGCTGCGCGATGTGCGTGGGTTTGAGGTGCCAATGCCAACTGGCGCTTTCTACGTCTTTCCCAATGTGCAAGGCGTGCTCGGCAGAGAAGTGGCAGGGCGGGTGGCGAACACCAGCTCTGAACTCGCCGAGCTGATTCTCGATCAGGCGCAGGTGGCAGTGGTGCCAGGGGAGGCCTTCGGGGCTCCAGGATATCTGCGGTTGGGCTATGCTTTGGCAGATGACGATTTGGTGGCAGGCATTGAGCGTCTGCAAAAGCTCTTTGCCTGAGAGGCTCAGCTTGAGGAGCGCGGTCTGAGGAACGTGTAAGGCTCTCACTTCGGTGGCGGCTGCTGGTGTACACATCACCAGCAGCCGTCACTTTCAGTTCGCTTCCGTGAGGTGTGCGCTGCCGCGTGGCTAGCTTCCGCGTGGCCGGTTTCGTATGGCCGGCTTTCGCGTGCCAGCTGCTATGGCAGCTCAATGACCTGTGCAGACGAGGCTCCCGCTAGAAGCTCCACGCCTGCCGCTGCCCACTCTTCAGCGAGGGAGAGGCGGGCTTCGGCGATGGATTCAGCGCGCTTACGTCCCCCTGCCACCAGCGACAATATGACTCCCGCAGTGGAGGCGCACAGTGCCACGGGATCGACTCGTGAGCTCAAAAGATCGAACCAATACGCGCAGAGCGCGTCGGCGTGAGGATAGCGCGTCGGCGCAAGATTGGGGAGCACGGCAAGATGCCCAAGCAAGCATCCCCAATCGTGTACGCGGCGTCCAGGGCCGAGAGAATCCAGATCGAGCAGACCCGTGACGGCGAGCTCGTCAGGGGCAATCAGCACGTTGGCTTCGTAGAAATCTCCGTGCGTGGGTTGCATAGGCCCCATGTCTGCCTGCGAGATGAGGGAGCGAATTGTGCGTGCCACCCGTTCTGCCCGCAGCGCCCCTTGCGGATACGCTGTGGCGGCGGCATGGGCATAGTGTTCGCACTTGTCTGCCCATGCAGGCTTGCGGGGGAAGAGCATCGCCGTTGGCGGAATCTGGTCGAGAGTGTGCTCAATGGCGGCGAGCATGGAGCTGGCTGCAGATAACTGGTGTGGCTCGAACGCGGTATAAAAGCGTGAAAGTGGTACTCCGCTCGCAGCGCGGGTGAGAATGAGGCCACGGGCGTTGAGGACGCTCCCAGCGGCGTCACGAATGAGCGAGAAACTCGGTATGGCGGAATTCTCGATGGCGTGGATGCGCTGCATGAGGTCGCGCTGAGCGTCGGGGCGCACCACTTTGGCGTAGAGGTCTTCGCCCTCGGCAGTCTCGATGCGCAAGACGGCTCTGCGGGTGGGACGATAGGAGAGCAGCTCAATATTGACGTCGGTATTCAGGAAAGCCCCCAGCTGGCTAGAATCAGAGGCGAGTTCCAGGGCGGGGAGTTCGGGGTCAAACGGATATTCCCACAGGTGTACGCGAGTGTGCCCAAGCGTGAGCGTGACGCCGGTGCTCGCAGCGAGTGCCGCCTCATTGACGCGCGCAGTGGAAGCGAGCATATAGAGGTCGGTGTGATCGGAAAGAATCACGGAATATCCTACTGAGACGCCAGCTCCTGGGCGATGGTGGCTCTGTTGTACTTTCCACGAGAGCACACGGCCACGATTTTTGAGCGCCAGCCGGAGCATCTCTCCTGCTTGTACACTCGTGAGCAAAGCTAGATCAGCTTTCTCTTTCGCTGCGCGCTGCGCCAAACTCATGCTTCTTTTATATCATCGTGCGAAGCGATTGCAACCGTGGCTCGTGGGCGTAAAACCATGGGCTGATGCCAGCGTGCTTTTGCTCGGGGTCGCGGAGCCATCGCCGCAGCCATCGCAGCTGTTTAATGCATGCAGAAGCAGTGAGAAATAGCGCACGCTTCATTTTCGGGCTTGCTCCGGCTAGCTCTTGGCTATTAAACTGGCACAAGTGCAGCGGCGTAAGCATGCTCGCATCGTGCACACCATGCACATAGGGTAGTGGCGCAATTGGTAGCGCACCGGTCTCCAAAACCGGCGGTTGTGGGTTCGAGTCCCTCCTGCCCTGCTGAAACGCCCCGCGGGGCGTTTATCTTTCTATGCGGCGAGGATAGCGCCGCAGGGCAGCGTTCAACGAGCGTTTGCTATCAGTTGGTGTGACAGGCACGGAGGGAATCGCAGTGAATGATGTATCTCGCGCACATGGCGCGAAAGATGCTGATGCCGCAGAGAAGCAGGGTATCTTTGCTCGGCTTGTCACGTTCTTTCAGCAAGTGATCGCAGAGTTCCGCAAAGTGCAGCGCCCTACGCGCTCGGAGCTGTGGAGTATGTTTCTCACGGTGATTGCCTTTCTGCTCATTGTGATGGCCTTTGTGCTGGTGCTTGATATCGCGTTCAGCAAATCAGTGTTTTGGATTTTCGGCTGACGGCGATAGCGCTCTTAAATCAGTGAAGGAAGAGACATGGCTAATGACGATGAAATGCTGAGAACCGACGATGCAATAATCGACGACGTGGTGCTGGATGACGCGGTAGAGGGTGGAGCAGCCGAAGCGCTCGCGGCATCCGACGCTGAGGTGTCTGTCGTCAGGGAAGAGAGTTCTCCAGCGGAAGCAGCTGAGAGCGCTGATGCGTCTGTGGTAGAGGAGCGCGCTGACGGCGATGCTAAGGCTGAAGCTGAGCAGGTGGCACCGGCAGAGACTGCGCAGAAGACGGCCGAGCCAACACCTGAGACCGCCGACATGGTGCGTAAAAAGATTAAGGGTCTGCCAGGGCGGTGGTACGTGCTGCATACCTATGCTGGCTACGAGAAGCGCGTCAAGCAGGATTTGGAGATCCGTCTGCACTCCATGAACATGGAAGATTTCATTTTCCAGGTGGAAGTGCCGATGGAAGAAGTCGTAGAAGTCCGCAAAGGACAAAATAAGTTGGTCTCTCGGGTGAGGATGCCTGGCTATGCGCTGATTCGTATGGATATGACGAACGAATCGTGGCGCGTTGTGCAAGAGACGAACGGCGTCACAGGCTTTGTGGGCAATGGCCGCAATCCAGTAGCTCTTTCGGAAGATGAAGTGGTGGATATGCTCACGCCAGTGATTGAGCAGCAGGTAGCTCATGAAGCTGTGGCTGCGGGCAAGCCAATTCCTGGCGGCGGCCCAGTGCTCCTCACGCAGTATGAGGTAGGCGAGACGGTGACGCTCACGACTGAGCCGTGGATCGGTATGCCGGCCACTATCTCGCAGATTGATCCGGTCAATCAGCGACTCACAGTGTTGATGACGCTGGTCGGCCAGGAAACTCCGGTAGAACTTTCGTTTAGTCAAGTGCAGAAAATGGACTGAGTACCAGCTCACGGAACTAAGCGAAGCGCGCTGCTATTGCCATGCAGCGTAACAGACAAGAAAAGGAACAATATAGATGGCACCGAAGAAAAAGGTTGTTGGCCTGATTAAACTCCAGATTCAGGCTGGCGCTGCCACTCCTGCTCCGCCAGTTGGCCCAGCTCTTGGTCAGCATGGCGTGAACATTGTGGAATTCACGCAGGCATACAACAAAGCCACTGAATCCATGCGCGGCAATATCGTGCCGGTGGAAATCACCGTGTACGAAGACCGTTCGTTCACGTTTGAGCTTAAGACGCCGCCTGCTGCGGAACTTCTGAAGAAAGCCGCTGGGGTCAAGAAAGGCTCTGGCACCCCCAACACCGTCAAGGTGGGGCACGTGACGGCCGATCAGCTGCGCGAGATCGCACGTACGAAGAAGCCGGATCTCAATGCGAACGACGTCGATAACGCCGCTCGCATTATCGCTGGCACCGCTCGCTCGATGGGTTTGACCACCGACGAGATCTGATCTCGGCAAACGAATATCCCAGAAGGGAGCAGGCACGGAGCCGTGAGGAGACGTGCTGTGGTTGGGTCCGGAGCTGGCTCGCACAACCACAACTGCTAAAAAGGAGAAAAGCAGAATGGCAAAGCGCTCAAAGAATTACCGTAAAGCCGCTGAACTGATTCAAAGCGGTGAATTGTACACTCCAGCCGAGGCGATGGATCTCGCGCTGAAGACGTCCGTGACGAAGTTCGCCTCCACAGTGGAAGTCGTATTTCGCCTCGGAGTAGACCCCCGCAAAGCCGATCAGATGGTTCGTGGCACCGTCTCGTTGCCAAATGGCACGGGCAAGACTGCTCGCGTAATCGTTTTTGCTGTGGGGCCAAAGGCACAGGAAGCTATGGATGCTGGTGCCGATGAGGTCGGCGGTGATGAACTCATCGCCAAGGTGGCTGAAGGGTGGACCGATTTTGACGCCGCCGTGGCAACCCCCGATATGATGGGCAAAGTTGGTCGCCTGGGGCGTGTGCTTGGCCCGCGTGGCTTAATGCCAAACCCGAAGACCGGCACGGTGACGATGGATACGGCGAAAGCCGTGACCGACATCAAGGGTGGCCGTATTGAGTTCCGTGTGGATAAGCATGGGAACTTGCCGTTTATCGTTGGCAATACGAACTTCACGGCCGAGCAGTTGCAGCAGAATTTTGAAGCTGCTGCTGAGGAAATCGTGCGTCTGAAGCCGGCTACTGCCAAAGGGCGGTACATCCTGAAAGCCACTGTGAGCACGACGATGGGGCCAGGCATCCCGCTTGACACCTCAAAGCTCGTCGAGCAGAAGAAGTGACGTCGCTATAGCCGGAATAGCTATAGTCGGATAGCGGAGATGACGCCGCTAGTGCGGATTCTCTTGGAAAATACAGCACGAGAAATGCATCACGAAAGTGCACGCGAGGTTGCCCTCGTGTGCACTTTCGCATTACCCTATTAATGCCCAAGACCGCAGGTCTGCCCGTTGCCAACGGGGTGAAATTCGGAGTCCGAAGCCAGCGCAGGTATATCAGAAAAGAGCATAGCGCGGTAGCGTTCTGCTGCTTAGTTGTTTGCCTTGCGCTGCGTGCGTGAGGCTTTTTTGTTGCTCTGAGGAGCAGCTGAGCGCCGCTGAGGCCTGAAGCAGAACTTGCGGCGGATATTCGGAAGGAGGCCTCATGGCAAAGGCCGATAAGTCTGCAGTGATCGAGCAGCTCACGGAGAAATTCCGTAGCTCTTCGGCCGTGCTAGTCACTGAATACCGCGGTCTCACCGTGGCTCAGCTCAAGACGCTGCGCCGCTCTCTCGGTGAAGATGGCACGTATATCGTGGCTAAAAACACGCTCGCACGCATCGCCGCCCATAACGTTGGTATCGATTCTCTCGATGCTGATCTCAAAGGGCCGACGGCGCTGGTGTTCGTGAGTGGCGACGTCGCTTCCGCTGCCAAGGCACTCAAGGCGTTCAATAAAGAGAACGAAGCTCTCGTTGTGAAAGCTGGCACTCTTGAAGGAAGCTACCTTGATGCTGAAGGCGTGAAGAAACTCGCCGATCTCGAATCGCGTGAAGTGCTTCTGGCCAAGACTGCTGGAGTGCTCAAAGCATCGCTCTACAAAGCTGCATACGTATTTACGGCGCCCGCCGTCAAGGCTGTGCGTACCATCGACGCCCTGCGCGAGAAGCAGGAAGCCGCTGCCTGAGAGCCGCGCGTGGCATTCGTCAGGTATAGGCAAACAAACAAATCACAGATTAACTGCCTCGCGTAGGCACATGGAAGGAAGGTCATCATGGCCAAGCTCACCACTGAAGAGCTCATCGCAGCTTTCAAAGAACTCACTCTTGTGGAGCTCAACGATTTCGTGAAAGCATTTGAGGAAGAATTTGACGTCGAGGCTGCTGCTCCGGTAGCTGCTGTGGCTGCTGCTCCAGCTGCTGGTGCCGATGCTCCGGCCGAGGAAGAGAAAGATTCCTGGGACGTGATCATCGAAGCTGCTGGCGATGCCAAGATCAAGGTCATCAAAGAGGTGCGCGTGCTCACCCCGCTCGGTCTGAAGGAAGCTAAGGATCTCGTCGATTCCGCTCCTAAGGCAGTGCTTGAAGGCGTGAACAAGGAGACCGCTGAGAAGGCTAAGGAACAGCTCGAAGCCGCTGGCGCCACCGTCACCCTCAAGTGAGTGACGCCGCTGCGCTGCTCATAGCACGCTGCAGCTGGAGCTATGCCCGTGTGACTGGTTTACGCTTCGTGTAGCTGGCTGTGCGTGCCGTGCAGATAATTTGTAGCGCAAATGTTTGCAGTACAAATATTCGCAGTGCGGAGCAATAAAGTACAGCTTAGTATATAAGCCAAAAGGTGTGGGGTTTCAATCCAACGGATTGAAACCCCACACCTTTTGGCTTATCCAGCGTTCCTTTTCGCGATGTGTACATTTAACGGTGCATCGCTTTTCGCGATGCGTGCGCCGATCAGCCTTTCACTGAGCCAGACATCATGCCGGAGACGAAATACTTTCCGAGGAAAATATAGACGATCAGCGTAGGGGCAGAAGCGATGAGCGCCCCTGCCATAGAGCCGCCATAATCGGCCATCACGGAGCCGTGAGCCAGTTCGTTCAAGGCCAGAGTCACTGGGCCACTCTGCGAGGATCCGCCGAAGAATAAGGCGAAGAGGAAATCGTTCCACGCCTGCGTGAACTGCCAGATAATCACCACCACGAACGACGTCACCGACAGCGGCAGCACCACTGAGCGATACGTGCGAATCATGCCTGCACCATCGACTTTCGCTGCCTCAATGAGTTCATTAGGCACGGATTCATAATAATTGCGGAAAATCAGCGTGCAGATGGGAATGCCGTACACCACGTGCATGAGGATGAGGGCGGGGATGCCAAAGGGAGAAACTCCCAGGGCACTGCCAGCGCCGACGACGATCTTCATCAGTGGGATCATCACAGCCTGATAGGGGATAAACATTCCGAAGAGGATCAGCGTGAAGACGATATTGGCTCCAGGGAAACGCCAGCGAGAGAGCACAAAGCCGTTCATAGATCCGAGGATGGCGGAGATGATGGACGACGGAATCACCAGCATCAGGGAGCGGACGAGCCCGCCTTTGAGTGCTTCCCAAGCATTAACCCAGTTGCTTGGATCCCAGGTCTCAGGCAGTGCCCACGCCGTCGTCGGACTCACCTCTGCACCGTTTTTGAACGACGTAATAATGAGTACATACACCGGTATGAGTACTAAGCACAGCACCATCAACATCAGGAAATAGCGCACGGCGGTCCAGCCGATTGACTGCGAGCCAACCGAATGATCGGTACCAGCTTTTTTAGCTGCTCGTTTGAGGCGGCGGGCAGTGCTCTTGCTCTGCAGTGCTGCCTGTGTAGCGGTTTGCGCGGATGAGCGCTCCTGCACTGCTTGCGTGGAAGCCCGCGCGCTGGTCTGTGCGGATGCGGTTTGCGCGGCGTCACTCGCCGTCATAGAAGCGGGGGTGCTCATCGATTCCTCGATTCTCTCGCATCGTGAATGAGATAGGGGATCACCAGTACTGCCACAATCACGAGCAGCACTGTGCCGATTGCGGCGGCCTTAGAATAGTCGCTCACCGTCATGGCATTGTACATGTCAATAGCTGGCACCTTCGTCTGATACCACGTCTGAGAAGTGATGGCCATAATCAGATCGAAGCTCTTGAGCGACATATGCCCAATAATGATGACGGCTGAGAGCGCCACCGGTGCGAGCTGTGGGAAAATCACCATCCGATACATCTGCCAGCCGCTAGCTCCATCCATGCGAGCCGCCTCGCGCAATTCTTCAGGGATACCGCGGAATCCTGCCAAAAAGAGCGCCATAATATATCCGGATAGCTGCCAGATAGCTGGGACGGCAATAGCCAAGATGCCCCATTTTTGCCCGCTAATCCAAGCATTTTCGAGGAAGCTGAGATGGAGCATCTCAAAAAGTCGGTTCAAACCGCTGGCCTGTTCTCCTGTGCCGGAGTTGAGCAGCCAGCGCCACACCACACCCGAGGCGATAAATGAGACGGCCATGGGGAACATGTAAATAGAGCGGAAGAAACCGTCGCCTTTCACAGGTTTTTCCATGAGCCAGGCTAGCAAGAAGCCGATCACGAGAGTGCCGAGTAGGAATACGACTGTAAAGATAATCAGGTTACGCAGTGACCACAAGAAATCAGGATCAGAGAAGAGCGCCATGAAATTGTCAAAGCCCACGAAATGCACCGGTTCTACGCCATTGACCTGCGCGGGAGTGTGGTTATCGAGCAGCGACGTATAGATATTTGTGCCCAGCAAGCCATACACAAAGATGGTCACCAAAATGAGTGAGGGCAAAATGAGCAAGACGGGTGGCCCCCACTGTTTAATGCTGTGGTGACGCCGGTGCGTGTGGTGTGCATCTGAAACTCGCGGAGCGGGCACTGCAGAATCGGAGTTTGAAGCGGAGGCTGAAGTGGAAACGTCCGCTGACGATGCAGTTGGATGAGTTGGTGCTCTCGATGGTCTATTCACGATGGGCCTTCATTCTGTGTGGGGGCAATGGAGATGGGAAATGAAACGTGGACGGAAAGGTGGCGTATGCATCAGAATGATCATCCGCATACGCCACCTCTCACTCACGTCGCAGATACGTGCTACTTGGCGGCCGCCGCTGCGAATTCTTTCTGCAAGCCAGCGATATCAAGAGATCCGCCGGTGTACTTGCCGAGGGAGGTGTTCATTGCCTCGGTCACGGTGAGTGGAAGAGCTGCGCCGTGAGCAATCGAAGAAACGATCTTGTCGCTCTTGAAAGACTTCATAGCATCTTGCTGGTAAGCCGAGAACTGTTTGATTTCCTCGTCGGTGAGATCCGAGCGTGCGGGAATTGAACCCTTGATGATGTTGAAAGCGATCTGGCCATCTTTCGAGGAAATCGTGTTCAACCATGCTTTAGCTCCGTCGGCGTGCTTGGCTCCCACGGGGAGAGTGAAGGAATCGGCGAGGAAGTCAAAGACGCCATCCGTGCCGGGCACTGGCCAGGCGAAGAAATCCTGATTGTACGTCTTCTGTGCTGTCTTGAATGCTGGCGGCGTCCAGTCGCCCATCACGGAGTAAGCCTGGGTGCCATCACCCTTGATGACGCCGGCCATCGCTGGTTCCCAATCCTCACCGAAGAACTTCGGATCGGCAAACTTCATGAGTTTATCGAAGTGAGTAAAGGCTTTCGTCACCGAAGCATCATCCCACTTGAGATCGCCAGCCATGAGCTTGTTGTAATTATCGGCGCCAAGATCGGCAATGAGTGTGGTCTCCAGCAGCTCAAGCTGAGTCCACGCCATGCCCACGGCCAACGGGTACTTCACACCGGCGTCACGCAGTTTCTGCATATCGGCGAGCCAGGCATCGAGATCAGCAGGAGCCTTGCTGGGGTCAATTCCAGCTTTGTCGAGAGCAGCTTTCGATGCCCACACCACGTTGGCGCGGTGAATATTCGACGGGATGGAGTAGATCTTGCCATCCACCGTCACGCGATCCACGAGATCTTTCGGGAAAGCATCACGCAGCTTGAACTCGTCGTAGAGATTCGAGACGTCTTGCAGATAGCCAGCAGCAATATCGGCTGAAAGCTCTGCGCCGGCGTGAGCCTGATAGCTGTCTGGTGGATTCTTAGCTGCGAGGTCTGCTTGGAGTTTCTGCTTAGCCTGGGAGCCGCCGCCGCCAGAGACAGCCTGATTGACGAATTTAATGCCGGAGTTTTGCTTGGCAAAGACCTCTTGGAGGGCTGCGTAGCCATCTTTCTCAGAACCTGCCGACCACCATGAGACGACGCCTACCTCGGTGGAGGAATCGGCTCCACTCGATCCCGATTTATTATCAGTGCCACCGCATGCAGAGAGTGCGAATGCAAGCGATGCCGCGGCAATACCTGCAATGAGTTTGCGCATAGTATGCTCCTTATGTATGTACGTCGCGCACGCACCAGCTCCGTTACTCGCACGCACACGCCCAATATCGTGAGCAGCTGCCGACGTGTGCAGGTCTATTGACTACTGCGGCGCCGTTGCCGTCACTAACCGCCATCGGTGATGGCATGCATCTATCATAACGGCGATGTGAGAAACAGTAATTATTGAAGATAATGTAGATGCAAATGTTTCCAAATCGTTATATATATGGACGCCTCACCAGGTGTTATGCAGGTACTGAAGTCCTGTGAATCGCGATGCACCGACGCCCTCGCCGCTCGTGGCACTTCGCATTCATACTCCCTTACACTCATGCCCTCAGATTCTGCGCATGACTCACGCTCGTAGGTACCCGTTGCCGTCACTGGGCACCATGGTCACTGTGCGCCGGTGAAAGTGGCTCGGGCTGCTGCCTGGGCGTCGAGTGCACTTCGCCCCGCCCCGCCGTCATCCGATTCATTCATAATCTTGTAGATCTTCCGATTAGCGTGGTAGAGCATCGTGAAGATTTTGAAGTTGCGGTCATAGATGGCGCGATTGGCGGGGTTTGGCTCATAGCGGTGATTAGCTTTGACCTGCGCTGATGCCTGGGCAATGGTGGCGTATGCTCCCAGCCCCACGGCCACGAGCATAGCGGCCCCCACTCCGCCGACGTTTTGCGGACTGTCCACCGTTTCAACGGGACGCCCGAGCACATCTGCCAGAATCTGAGCGGTGACGGGGGAGAGCGCACCACCGCCGGCAAAGCGTATCACCTTAGAAGTCTGCACTTTGCGCTGGGACGATTCGAGTATCCATCGCAAGTGCATACACACCCCTTCGAGCACGGCGCGGATCAACTCGGATTTGCCAGTTTCAATTCCCAGATTGAAAAACATGCCGCGCACGAAAGGGTCTTCAAACGGCGAGCGGTTGCCATGCAGCCACGGAGCGAAAATCACGCCACCCGAACCGGCGGGCGCCTGCTCGACGACGGTACCCATATAATCGTACATACTCTCGTATACGCTCTCTGGATCGTCAGTCACCGCGCTGGGATTCACGTACATATTGATCTCGTCGGCCGCTAGATGATCGCGCACCCACTGGAAGCACTTTCCGGCCGTGCCCAGTTCGGCGAAGTAATTGAAGAGGCCGTGCTCTGCTCCGGTGACGGCGGCTATCATTGTCTGGATATCGACGGTCGGCTTATTGATGATCGTCCCCACCCAGCCGGATGTGCCCCAATAGATATGCGTGGCTCCGAGCATCCCCGCGCCAGCACCCACGCTAATGAGAGAGGCGTCTCCACCGCCGGCAAAGACCGGAATGCCAGGACGCAATCCTAGCTCTGCAGCCTGCACTGCTCGCAGCTTACCGACGACGGCCGTGGAGGGCACAATCGGGGGCAGATGGGCGATGTCCACCCCAAGCATGGCGCATTCGGCTTTGCTCCAGGCGCGGCCATCTGATTTCTTATCGACGAGCAGCGTGGAAAATGCTGAGTCTTCGGAGCGTACGCACACGCCCGTCATACGAGCTGCAATATATTCCTTTACATCTAGCCACTTGTAGATGTGGGCATACACATCTGGCTCGTTAGCCTTTACCCACAGATATTTCCACACGGGGTCCTTAGCTGACGCAGAGGCAACGCCGGTGTGGGAGAGAGAGCGCAGCAGCGCGGAAGCATTCATGCCAGAGATCTTGATACCACGATCAAAGAGGGCACGCTGCTGGGCGGCACCTCGCTGATCCATATAGTTCATTGAAGGGCGCAAAACGTTGATATGTTCATCGACGAGCACCAGGGCTTGCATCTGAGCACAGAAAGAGATCCCCTCTACTTCCGCCATCTGCTGAGGGTTGCGGTGAGAGAGTGCGGCCGTGGTATCGCAGACCTTTTCCCACCATTCATCTGGATCCTGCTCAGCTCCGCCATTGGGGAGTACGGTGAGTCCGTACTCTTCCACCTCGGCGTCAATCAGCTGAAAATGTCCCTGGTAGTGCTTGTAGAGTGACGTCTTCACGGCCGTCGTCCCCAGGTCGTACGTGAGAATCAGCATGTCCCTCCTCCATGCGCGCCGAACCCCTCAATGGCGCGCAACAGTGCAAACCTCGTACATTCTATACCGAAGGTAGCCGGCCACCGCGTGCGCGTTCGCGCTAGTGCTCGGGTGCTCGATTCGCGCCAGCGTGGTTCGCAGCGCGGCTGCGTGAGGTATGTGCGTGGCGAGGCAATCTGGTACCCGTCGTTATGCGCGGCTGCTTGAGCGCTGGTCTGGATTAGTTTGCTCTGGTGTGTGCCGGCAACGTGCGGTTTCGTAATGCTGCTCCCAGCCTGCCAGGAGCAGTGCAGATAACGGCGGTGCGAGCTAGGATAGAGCCAGTCTATAGCGGCCTGAAGTAAGCACTCAGAAACGAAGTACTGTGAAACAAGCGGCCTGAAGGGAGAGACGTTTCTCTATGTCTATGAACCAACCGAGCGCGGTAGCCATCACACGCCAACTCGACGAGCTCATCAAAAAACCGATCTATTCCATCAGTCCGGCAGCGCTGAAAGACTATGAGGAAAATTATTTCGAGGCCAAGTGCCGTGCGAGCAAGGCCGCCATTGATGAGGCGAAGACAGTGATTCCAGGGGGTGTACAGCACAATCTGGCGTTCAACTATCCTTTCCCGCTGGCGTTCGTCAAAGCGAAGGATGCGTTCTTATGGGATGCAGACGGCAATAAGTATTTTGATTTTTTGCAAGCTGGCGGGCCGACGGTGCTCGGCTCCAATCACGATGTCGTGCGTGAACACGTGATTGAACTGCTCAATGATGGCGGTCCGAGCACCGGACTTTTCCACGAGTATGAATATAAATTGGCGAAGCTCATCACGGATCTGATCCCTAACGTCGATATGTTTCGTATGCTCGGCTCAGGTACAGAAGCCTGTATGGCCGCTGTGCGCGTGGCGCGGCTGGCCACGAAGAAGAAGCATGTATTGAAAATGGGGGGCGCCTATCATGGCTGGAGCGATTCACTCGGCTATGGCATTCGGGTGCCTGGCTCGAAGTGGACGCAGGCGCATGGCGTGCCGCACGCCTATTTCAAATACACCGATGAGTTCTTCCCTGGGGATCTAGAAGATTTGGAGATGAAACTCAAGCTGAAGAAGCTCCAGGGTGGTACGGCAGCCGTGATGATTGAGCCAATAGGCCCCGAATCTGGCACCCGTCCGATTGATAAAGAATTCTTGTTGGGAGCGCAAGAGCTGTGCCACCGGTATGGTGCGTTGCTGATCTTTGATGAAGTCGTGACGGCGTTCCGCATCAGCGAGCACGGTGCCCAAGGATATTTTGGAGTTTCGCCAGACCTCACGGTGTTTGGCAAAGTGGTGGCCGGCGGATATCCAGGTGCTGGTGGATTGGGCGGCAAACGCGAGTATATGAAATACCTCGGTGCCGGACTGGGCGACGGCGAACCTAAGGTACATAAAGCACTCGTCGGCGGCACGATGAGCGCCACGCCGCTTTCGTGCGTAGCTGGCTACTGGGCTATCAAGACGATTGCAGAAACGGGTGCATGCCAGAAAGCTGGCGAGATGGGCGATCGTATAACGAGCGGGTTGCGGGATCTCATCGCTAAGTATCATCTCCCATTCGTGGCATGGAATGAAGAATCGGTGTGCCATCTCGAGACGGTGGGCACGATGCACTTCGCGATTGATTGGCACAAACCGTGGACAATCCCTGCTGTGCTCAAAGAGACGTCGATTCGTAAACGAGAAATGGAGCATATGGGAGCAGCCTATATGGCGGAAGGACTGGTGACGCTCGCTGGTTCGCGCCTCTATACCAGCGCTGCCTATACGCCAGAACTCATTGACGAAGCGCTGGGGCGTTTCGATCGGGTGTTCCAGCACGTAGAGCGGGTGCGCTGAAGACGCTGGGGAAAGCAGGCGAGCTTTAGTGACCTGCTCGGGTGGAATGTGGCAGTGGTGGCACCCTCACATGGCCAGGCTCGTATCGTGCTCGCGCGTGGGTAGCTTGCATTAGCGATCTCGCGTAAGAAGCTCGTATTGTGCTTTCGCCTCGGTAAGCTCGCATCGGTGCTCTTACGCCAGCAAATTCGCGTGGTAGACCTACTCGGCAAGTGAGGCGTACGGATCGTGAAAGAAACGTTCAAAAGCGGCTAGGCAAGCGCCGGTGGCGGAGGCCAGCACGCCGCGCCGGTCGGCGATGACGGAGATAGTGCTCCAGCGTGAGCTCAGCGTGCGGTACTTCAGCTCGGCGAGGAGCACCTGCTCAAAGTGGGGAAGCAGCAGCCCAAGATTGCCACCTAGTATAACGAGATCCAGATCTAGCAGGTTAAATACGTTGGCAATCCCACGCCCCAGTGAGACGGATGCCGTATCGAGGGCGGAGCGCACATCTGCTTCCCCTGCCGCGAAGCGTTCCAGAAACGTCTCGATTGTCTCCTCAAGAGGGACGTGTGCTCTGCGAAAGAGGGCATCTTGCCCCACGTACTGTTCGAGGCATCCGTTGGCTCCGCAGGTGCAGGCAGGGCCAGTAGGGTCTACGCAAATGTGCCCGATTTCTCCGGCCCAGCCGTGTTTGCCTTTGAAGAGATCCCCGTCAATCATAATGGCGGAGCCAATTCCTACTTCGCCAGAGAGGTAGAGGAATGTGCGGTTGCGGCTGGCGCGCCCAGGTGATGTATAGAGGGAGGCAAAGGCTGCGGCGTCAGCTTCGTTGAGCACGCTGAATTGCGCTTCGGGAAAGGGGAGAGTGAAGTAGTCGAGTGGGGAGATGTCCATCCAGCCGAGATTTGGTGCCGTGAGAAGTGTACGAGCATCCTCATCTACCAGCCCAGGGAGGCAGAGCGTCACGGAAATAACGCGCGCATGGTGAGGTTTTTCCCAGCGGTCAAGCAGCGATTGGACTGCTGTAAACGCTTTGGCAGGTTCGGAATTGCGGTTGCTCCGATGCTCGACGGCTGAAAATACTTGCGTGCCGGAGAGATCCATAGCAACTAGCGACACGTAGTTGATATTGATTTCAATGCCGACGGCCAGGTACGTCAGCTGCGTGAGCGCCAGCGGGAGGGAAGGACGGCCAGCCAGCGCATAGACGGGTTCGAGTTCGCGCACAATCTGGCGAGAGATGAGGTCCTCTACTAAGCGTGAAACCGTCGCTTTCGTCAGTCCAGTGCGTGCAGCTACGGCCGCTCGTGACGGCGGTTCGGCACTCTGAGCAATGGTGCGCAATACGAGCGAAGAATTTTGCTCTCGAAGAGTTTGTGCTTTCATCGCTGCATGCGCCATAAAGTTTCACCGCTGTCTGATACGAGTATGAATGATTATTGCCTTTAAGTTTATTTAATTTTAGCGAATTGCGCTCAGCTGATTACTGTGAACCACGCTCAACACTTTCCCATTTAATTTATCTAAAAAATAATATTCAGAAAAACTTGACAAAACTTTGTGAATCATTTAGTTTTATAACTAAACAAAGTGATGTGTGCAACGAGGCAGGCTCCAATGAATATTCATTCTTCTAGCAGCTATGGATCAGATGCGGTATGCAATCCGCAGCCTGGTGAGTGCTCTGGGATGAATGTGAAAGGAAAGCGAATGGACTTGTGGAATATGGATTCTATAGCGTACGTGGGTGCAGAGAAAGTGGAGCAGAATCTGGGCTTCCGCTATTACGATGCAGACCGCATCGTGGCGGGCAAAAAGATGAAAGATTGGTTGCGCTTCGGAGTTGCCTGGTGGCATACCTTTAATCAGGAGCTTGTAGATCCATTTGGCGACGGCACTGCGCAGCGTCCGTGGATGGGCAAGTATTCCAACCCGCTTGATGAAGCGCTCGCCAAAGTGGATTATGCGTTTGAGTTTTTCACAAAGCTCGGAGTGGAGTATTTCTGCTTCCACGATCGCGATATTGCTCCCGAGGGAGATACTCTGCGTGAGACGAACGCGAATCTGGATAAAGTAGTGGCGAAAATTCACGACAACATGGATGCGACCGGCGTCAAGCTCCTGTGGAACACCTCCAGTCTTTTTACGAATCCACGATTTTTAGCTGGGGCGGCGTCGTCACCGTATGCTGATGTGTACGCCTATAGTGCAGGGCAGCTCAAGCATTCCCTGGAGATTGCCCAGCAGCTGGGGGCTGAAAACTACGTATTTTGGGGCGGACGCGAGGGCTATGAAAGCCTGTGGAACACAGATCTCAAGCGGGAGCAGGATCATGTCGCTCATTTCTTCCATATGTGCGTGGACTATGCGAAAGAAATTGGCTTAGATGCGCAGTTCCTCATTGAGCCGAAAGCCAAAGAACCCACCACCCACCAGTACGATTTTGATGCTGCAGCGGCCATTGCATTCCTGCGCACATATGATCTGGCTGATTCTTTTAAGCTCAACCTTGAGGGCAATCATGCCAATCTGGCGGGGCATACCTATCAACATGAGGTGCGGGTGGCGCGCGAAGCAGGCATGCTAGGATCGCTTGATGCCAACCAAGGGGATAAGCTGCTTGGCTGGGATTTAGATGAATTTCCGACGGATCTGTATGAGACGGTCGCCGTGATGTGGGAAGTGCTGGCAGCAGGGTCAATTGGCCCGCGCGGAGGATTGAATTTTGATGCGAAGCCTCGGCGCACGTCGTTCCTGCCAGAAGATCTGTTCCGTGGGCATATCGCGGGGATGGATTCATATGCGGCGGGGCTACTAGTAGCGGCAAAGATGCATGAAGATCGATTCATTGAAAATCTTTGGGAGAACCGCTATGCGTCGTATGGCTCGGGAATTGGTGCCACTGTGGAAGATGGAACGGCCACTCTGGCTTCTCTTGAGGCTCACGCGCTCGATATGTCGCAGGCGCAGATTCTAGCGGGAGTGAAATCTGATCGCCTTGAGAGCGTAAAAGCCACGATCAACGGCTATATGATCGCTGCGCTCGCGGAGGTATAGAAGCCATGAAAGTTGCCGGTATTGACTCGTCTACGCAATCTACCAAAGTGTTAGTGGTAGATGGGGAAAGTGGTGTGGTGCTGCGCTGTGGGCACGCCTCTCACCCCAGCGGCACTGAGGTGGATCCTGCCGTTTGGTGGGATGCACTTCGCGCGGCTATCGCGGATGCTGGAGGTATTGGCGATTGTGCGGCAGTGAGTATTGCGGGGCAGCAGCACGGGATGGTGTGCCTCGATGCTCGCGGCGAAGTGATTCGACCGGCACTGCTGTGGAACGATACGCGCAGCAGTGGCGCCGCACGGGATCTCATCCGTGAGCAATCGGCGCAATTCTGGGTAGAGGCAACGGGATCGGCTCCGGTGGCCTCGCTCACTATTACGAAACTTCGTTGGCTAGCTGATGCTGAGCCGGCCAACGCAGCGAAAATTGCGGCTATCTGCTTGCCACATGATTGGCTCACCTGGAAACTCTCAGGATCGGTGGATATTCATGATCTCGTGACGGATCGCTCCGACGCGTCTGGCACCGGCTACGTGGACGTACGCAGCGGAGAGTACCGCTACGATCTGCTGGCACAAGCGCTGCGAATCTCGGAAGACCAAGCGCGAGCGATTGTACTCCCGCGCATCGCTGAGCCATTTGAGATTGTCGGTGTCGTGGCGAGTGAGTATGGAACGGCCAGTCTTGGAGCTGGGTGCGGCGACAATGCTGGGGCCGCTTTAGCTCTGGGGCTGAAAGAGGGGACGGCGTCACTCTCTTTAGGGACTTCCGGCGTGATTGCCACGGTGGCGCAGGCTCCCGCTCTCGATCCGGCAGGGGAAATTAACAGCTTTATGGATGCCACGGGGAAATGGCTACCGCTGGCATGCACTCTCAACGGATCTCGAATTATTGATTACGTGAAAGATCTGCTGGGTTTGAGCTATCGCGATATTGACCACTTAGCAGAGAAAGGAAACTCTAATGGGTTAGTACTAATTCCGTATTTTGAAGGCGAACGCACGCCTAATATGCCTTCTGCCACAGCGACGCTGTTTGGGCTCACTCCGGTTTCTATGAATAAGGAGGCTTTTGCCCGCAGTGCGTGCGAGGCTATGTGTTGTTTGATGCGCGGAGCTCTGGAGGCATTAAAGCGGGTGATTCCAGATATCCAACGAGCAGTGCTCGTTGGAGGAGGGGCAAAATCCTCCGTATTGCCGCAGCTCATGGCAGACATCATGGGGATTCCGATCAGCATTCCGACATCGCGGGATGCTCTGGCATCCCATGAATTTGTGGCACGCGGTGCTGCTTGGCAGGCAGCACGTACAGTTCTCCCTAACCTCGCAGTCTGGCCGTTCGATTCAACGGTGTGTGAACCGAGCGGTGACGGCGGTGATGTGTGGGAGCGCTATCAGCAGTATTCGCGCAGGTATAGCGACTGGGCTGCGTGAACGTGAATGTGAGAGAGCAATAGTTTCCCACGTGCTGGGTTGTCACTTCTACATGCTGGAGCAGGTGCGGATCCTGAAAGAGCGGATCTAGGAGCGGTGCTACCACCAGTAGAAACGGGGCATCTAGAAACTAGGGTCAGCTCGAATCCGCTGACACGAAGCCCGAAGAGGGATGAAAAGAAAACATATTATTGGCGCTCAAAGCATAAGGGGAGCGTTTGGGGCAAGGAGGCCTTCAGTGTTTACTCGAATTAAGAGATTAGTAGCTGTAACGGTGATACTAACTACATCGATTGCTTTGAGTGGGTGTTCAAACCAGCGACCCTCTGAAAAAGGCGGTGCGAGTAACTCCGAAGTGACAATTGGTGTTTCAATGCCGACGAAATCATTGGAAAGATGGAATCGTGATGGTGCACATCTTGTTGAGAATCTGAAAGCATCTGGTTACAAGACAGATCTTCAGTATGCGGATAATAAAGTTGAGCAACAGATTTCTCAGATTCAAAACATGGTGAACAAAAGTGTAAAAGTCTTAGTTGTTGCTTCAATTGATGGATCTGCGTTGGCACCAGTGCTGGAAAATGCCGCCTCGAAAGGGATTAAGGTGGTTGCCTATGACCGTCTTATTAATGACACTGAGGCAGTGGATTATTATGCCACTTTTGATAACTATCAAGTTGGTGTGATGCAGGGAGAATATATTGAAAAAGCTTTGAATCTTAAAGACGCAACTAAGTCTTTTAACTTTGAGCCTTTTTCAGGATCTCCTGACGACAATAATGCACGATTCTTTTTCGCGGGTGCATGGTCTGTGCTTAAGCCGTATATTGACGCCGGAAAACTTGTAGTTCCTTCAGGAAAAGATCCGAAGACAGAAGATGAATGGCAGTCTATTGGTATTCAGAATTGGATGGCACCTGCTGCTCAAGCTGAGATGGAGACTCGTCTGAATTCTTTCTATACGAATAAAAAAGTTGATGCAGTGCTTACTCCAAATGATGCTTTGGCACTTGGCGTGACCCAGGCTCTTGAAGCTGCTGGCTATCAAGATAGTGATTGGCCTATTATCACTGGTCAAGATGCTGATCAGGCAAATGTGCAGAACATTCTTAGTGGAAAACAAGCTATGACTGTCTGGAAAGATACCCGTATTCTTGGGGATACTGTAGCAAAAATGGTAGATCAGATTGTCAAAGGTGAAACGGTTGATGTGAATGATACAAAGACCTATAACAATGGCAAGAAAGTTGTTCCTTCCAACCTTTTGAAGCCCGTGACGATCGTCAAAGACAATGTAAAATCTGCACTCGTTGATTCCGGATTCTATAAAGCAGCTGATCTTGGCCTCTGAGATCGGGAAAGCATATTAGAAATACTCCTGGAAGTTTTCTCTGTGGATTGTGAGTAACAGCATGAGCAAAATACCCGAATATATCCTTGAGATGAATTCAATCACGAAAGAATTCTCTGGCGTCAAAGCGCTTGATGATGTGAAATTGAAAGTTCGCAAAGGGGAAGTACATGCAATTTGTGGAGAAAATGGAGCTGGAAAATCCACTTTGATGAATGTGCTATCTGGTGTATATCCGCATGGTACTTACAAAGGCGACATTGTATATGAGGGAAAAGTTCGTTCCTTTTCCGGAGTCGTTGATTCAGAGAAGCTGGGTATTGCGATTATTCACCAAGAACTTGCGTTAAGTCCTTATCTATCTGTTATGGAAAACATTTTCATCGGGGATGAAATTACCAAAAATGGCTTCATCGACTGGGGAAAGACGCGACGTCGTGCCCTGCTTTATACTGCGAAAGTAGGGCTAGAGGTCAATCCTGCTACTCCGGTGATTCAACTCGGTGTGGGGCAGCAACAATTAGTAGAAATAGCTCGTGCACTTTCTAAAAATGTCAGTTTGCTGATTTTAGATGAACCAACTGCAGCATTGAATGATGATGATTCTGAGCATCTACTAGAACTCATGAAGCAGTTGAGAGATGAAGGTACAACGATGATTATCATCTCTCATAAGCTGAACGAGATAAAAAAGATCGCCGATACTACTACAGTGATTAGGGACGGCAAAACTATTCAGACCCTTGATATGCATCGACCAGGTGGGGTATCTGAGGAAGAACTCATTAGTCTGATGGTAGGCCGTGAACTTTCCTCTCGTTTTCCTGAGCATCTATCCCGTAAGGGGAATCCCATATTGGAGATCAAAGATTGGACTGTTTATCATCCGATTGACACTAAACGTGCTGTCGTCAAGCGGGCAAATTTAACATTGTGCCGTGGGGAAATAGTGGGTCTCGCTGGGCTTATGGGTGCTGGGCGTACCGAGTTAGCAATGAGTGTCTTCGGTAAACAGTATGGTTCGCATATCTCGGGATCGGTGTTAAAAGAGGGAAAAGAAATCTCTATGAAAACTGTTCATGATGCGATCAAGAACGGCCTAGCGTATGTCCCAGAAGATCGTAAAACAATGGGTCTTAATTTGATTCAGACGATAAAAATTAATATGACAGCTGCGGCGCTTGGCAAAATTCTTCGTCATGGGTTTATCAGTTTCCCGCTTGAAGAGCAGATGGCAAAAGAGTACAAGAAGAAACTGCGGCTGAAAGCGAGCAGCTTGGATTCTCCAGTGGCGTCACTTTCTGGGGGAAATCAGCAAAAGGTGGTGCTGGCGAAGTGGATGTACACCGACCCTCAGGTGCTAATTCTTGATGAACCTACGCGAGGCATTGACGTCGGAGCCAAATATGAAATCTACCAAATTATTGACGAATTAGCCGATGCGGGGTGTGCGATTCTAATGATTTCATCTGAACTACCGGAACTTTTAGGCGTTTGTGATCGAATTTATGCGATGAGCTCTGGCAGGATCACAGGTCTCGTGGATGCAAAAGAAGCAACGCAAGAATCGTTGATGTCTCTTATGACTGTTGAGGAGAAGTGACATGAAATCTGCCATTTCAGAAGCGTTTAAGCAATATGGAATTTTACTTGCACTCATCGTTATAGTCATTTTCTTTCAAGTGCTAACGCAGGGACTTCTGCTCAATCCGAACAATGTGGCCAGCCTGATTCAGCAAAACGCGTATGTCATGATTCTAGCTATCGGGATGGTAATGGTCATTGTTGCCCGACACATTGATCTCTCAGTTGGATCGGTAGTGGCTTTTGTCGGTGGGATTGTGGCGTTGCTGATGTATGACCTGAATATTCCTTGGGGCTGGCAGTTGTCGCTGGCTTGCTTGTTGGAGCCTTGATTGGATGCTGGCAAGGTTTCTGGGTGGCATATGTTGGAGTTCCAGCATTCATCGTTACTCTTGCTGGGATGCTTATTTTTCGCGGGCTTGCTATCGTCCTCGTCGAACGTACTGTTTCTGGGTTGCCCTCAGGATTTGTATCTATTGCTAATGGGTCTTTACCTAATGTACTTGGCTTTATTCAAGACTTTGACGTAGTTACCTTGCTTTTAGGTGCTGCAACACTTGTGGTGCTTATTGGAACTTCGCTGCGTGCGCGACGTGCGCAGATGAAAGATGGCGTAGCTGAACACTCCGGATTGTTTATTGGTCGATTGATGCTCATGTCCATTTTAGTAATAGCGTTAGCGGTGTTGCTCTCCCAGTCAGCGGGTGGAACTCCAATTGTGCTTGTTATTGTAGGCGCACTCGTGATTCTCTATACAATAGTTATGAATTACACTCGCTTTGGGCGATCGGTGTATGCAGTTGGCGGAAATCTTAAAGCCGCAAAATTGTCAGGTATTCGTACTCGTCGTGTGGATTTTCTTGTATTCGTTAATATGGGCGTGCTGGCGGCATTAGCCGGCATCATAACGACTTCTCGCGCTGGGGCTGCTGTGGCTACAGCAGGAAATACCTATGAGCTTGATGCAATAGCGGCGGCATATATTGGCGGTGCTGCAGTTTCGGGCGGCGTTGGAAAAGTTTCAGGAGCTATTGTGGGTGCTCTCGTCATGGGAGTTATCAATATGGGCTTATCTATTCTCTCGGTAGATTCTGCGTGGCAGCAAGCGATTAAGGGGCTTGTTGTATTGCTTGCCGTAGCCTTAGATCTGCTCACGTCCAAGCGCCAGGGCTGACGTACAAAGGCTGCATATGACTCTTGCAAGGTAGGGTATACTCTCGTCCCATTTAGTTATGTATGTCGAAAGTGCTTGCAGATGCTTATGCCTTCGATAGATGTTATCTATTTCTTGTGATGTATCGCGAGAGCTTTCTTGTTTTTGCTCGTTGAACATCGACGTCGTCATAGGTTGGCAGTAGAAAAGGCGATATTAAAGTCGTTTTTAGACCTCGGACATAGATCCCCGATATCTCTGTTGTACATATTTCGTAAGTAAAAGTAAGCTTCACTAGAGCTTGATATCCATATATCATATACGATATATTATTTATAACGTGATGTGAACAACAAGGGAGTTGTATGTATACGGCGGATGAATGGCCTATTGCGTGCAAAATGAATTTTGGCTCTAAAGCTGAAGACGGTACGCCTATTAACGATGCACCCGTTGCTGTGTGGAACGACCAACTTGAGCAGGTTGCAGAGCTTGGATTTAAGTATTTCGACCCTATGGACGATTGGATTCAGATTTGGGATCTGTCTGCAGAACGCTACAAAGAATTCAAGCAGCTGCTCGTGGGATTAGACCTACGTTGTGCAGCTGTGTCTATTGGTCGCAGATCTATTATTGATGCAAATCGTGGATTAGAAAATTTAGCTTTTGTGCATCGCGTGATTGATCAAGCATGTGATATTGGTGCGAAATTTGTGAATATCGGATTTCAACAAGATCTATATCCTGCCCAGAAAGAGGCACTTTGGTTTTGGTTAGCTAATGGACATCAGGATGATCGGAGAAATTGGGACACCGCTGTGGAGCGTGTGCGAGATCTCGCTGATCATGCGCAGCAGCTTGATATGGAAGTATCTCTAGAAATGTATGAAGATACTTTTTTGGGAACTCCTGAATCTGCAGTGGAATTTTACAATGCAGTGGATCATCCCGCAGTTGGAATCAACCCCGATATTGGAAATCTGATTAGGCTTCATCGGCCGATGCCGGATTCTGCGGAGATGTATGAGCAGGTGTTGCCGTACGCCAATTATTGGCACATCAAGAATTATATCCGTGACGAGGATCCGCAATCGGGTTCGTACATGTCGGCTCCAGTTCCACTTAAGTACGGAGTGATTAATTACCGTCAAGTAATTCGGCGTGCTTTAGCTTTGGGGTACCAAGGACCTTTTATGACTGAACACTATGGGAGTGATTGGCTAGGCGTTGGTGCTGAAAATGCAACGTACATTCGTGGCATCCTTCGCTCAGCGCTCAGACGAAAGAAATATTAAAGACTTTTGTAAGTTTATCGATTTCTTAAATCTACTCGCATTTTATCCAATGTAGTTTCGCTTTCTATGCCGAGGTTATCTAGAGACTTTAACTAACGGAAACAAAAAACTACTGCGCACTCAAAATACTCCAGATTGCATGGTCTTGAGTGATTTGAGGTGCAAAAGATTAATTAAACAAGGGAGAAAAAATGGTACAGCGCGTAAATGTTTCTTTTCCAGAGGAGCGTACAGCTGTTGTCAGCGGTTGTGGTGCTCCGCGTGGTATCGGACGGAGAATTGCCAGGCGTATGGCACGCTCTGGATGGAACTTAGCGGTAACTGATATAGATCCTGCTGTGCGGGAATTTGGTGGCGACTTGAGTAAAGAGTTTCCGAATCTAAATATCAAAGCGTATGTATTCGATATATCTGACGAATCCGCAGTCAAGGATGCTTTTGCTGATATTGAAGCAACGATGCCTCCTGTGGTAGCTGAAGCCAATCCTGCTGGGCCAGCTAACCCGAAAGAATTTCTTGAAATATCGACAGAAGAATTTGATCGGGTTCAACAAATTACGGTGCGCGGCACAATGCTGATGATGAAGTATGCTGCGCTCCAGATGAAAAAACGTGGCGTCGGCAGGATTGTTAATTTCTCTTCCATCACAGCACTTGATGGAGGCGGTACTTATTCAAAGACGGCATATGCTACTGCGAAAGCTGCAATACAGGGACTTACTCGTGGTGGTGCACGTGAGCTGGGCAAATATGGCATTACGGTCAATGCCTTGTTGCCTGGACCTATCGATACGGACATCATGGGTGGAACTCTTACTGATGATCGAAAAGAAGTGATGTCTTCAAATATTCCACTGGGTAGAGTAGGGCAACCAGAAGAAGTAGCAAACGTGGTCAATTTCTTGCTTTCTGAAGAAGCTAGCTTTATCTCTGGAGTGTCGCTAAATGTGGATGGTGGAAAGCATATGCACTGATGACTGTGTGATGGGTGGGGCGAGTGGGGGAATTGGCCCCGTCACGCCCTGAATTAGCTACTCAAGTCCGAGAATTAGGGAAGCCTTACTTTTCTTGCCTCTGAAATGTTCTTGAAAGAATATTCTCAAAGTTTTGCGCCTTCATTTGATTATTTGGCTAAGCCAAAGGTGCATTTGTTCGAATAGATGCATCGTGTGCCTATTAAACAGGTAGGCCGCGCAGGCTCTTATGTTATTTCGTTCTATCTATTTCACTTTAGTGTTTGTACGTGGGAGTGGTCTCAATGAGCCCTGTACTGATGATAATTCATTTGGCTATTGCAATTGCAATAATTTTAGTCGGTATTATTCTTCTCAAACTAAACGCTGCGCTTTCAATGATTATTGCTTCCCTATACCTTGGGGTGGCTGTCGGGCTTCCCTTGATGGATACCGTAGGGGCAATAAGTGCAGGATTCGGCAGTATGATGGCAGGCATAGGGCTGCCGATTGGATTTGGAATTATACTCGGACAGCTATTATCTGATTCTGGAGGAGCTAACGTAATCGCTGATCGCATCATGGGCGCGCTCCCAGAGAGAAAAGCTATATGGGGAGTGTCGCTTGCAGGATTCGTGCTTTCGATTCCGGTATTCTTTGACGTTACATTTGTAATTTTGATTCCAATCGGAATCACTATTGCGGCTCGAATCAACACAAAAATGGCGTACGTAACAGGCCTGCTAACAATTGGGGCTACTACTGCTCACTGCGTGGTTCCGCCAACGCCGAATCCCCTGGCGGCTGCAGAAATATTTGGTTTTGACTTGGGGATTATGCTAGGGATTGGCTTAGTGGTTGGACTCATTACAGTCATCCTATCCAATCTTATCTTTATAAAAGTTCATGATAAGTTCCATATCTGGAATGAGGAAAAGGATGTAAACCATTCCTCACACGTCACTGCTGAACTAATCAGCCAGCGAGAAGCGGGTGTTGCCGCAGAGCAAAAGAGGCCACCACTGCTTTTGGCGTTAGTTCCAATCGTTTTACCGATTATTTGCATTCTTGCAGGAACTGTTGGAACGGCGTTATTTGCTGATCAGCCGTTGTGGTCTAAGTTTCTGGGAGACAAAACAATCGCGATGCTAATTGGCACGCTTGGGGCTTATGCAATTTCGATAAAATATATCGGTCGAAACGAGATCGAGAATTCAGCTGGTGAAGGACTGAAATCTGCGGGAGTAGTGCTGCTCATCACTGGAGCAGGAGGATCCTTCGCAAATGTTATCACCACTGCTGGCGTTGGGGATTCTATATTGTCACTTCTGAACAAAGGAACAAATTCAACGGTAGCCGCAATGTTTCTTGCATACGCCATTGGAATGATATTTCGCGTAGCGCAAGGATCTGGCACTGTGGCTGGCATGACGTCGATGACGATTATGTCTTCTATCGCTCCGGCGATTGGCGTTCACCCTGTATGGATTGCTCTCGCTTGCCTTTCCGGTGGAAATTCAATAGGGCACGTAAACGATTCAGGCTTCTGGGTTGCGACAAACATGTCAGGTCTAACGGTGACTGGTGGTTTGAAGACTTACACTCTGGGATCTTTTATTTCGTCAGTATTAATTTTTGCTCAAGCCTTGCTTGGGGCTTTATTGATCGGTACATTTTAACGGTCTGATGCCAGAGAATGCTGGTGAGTAGTTTTCCGGCTTGCAAAGTCGCAAGTAGCACTTTTCCTTAAGATATATAGGTTTATGCGATAACTATTGATCCGAAATTGGGTGACATAGGTAAAAATATTCTGATCTCGAACTATTCATTTGTGGAGCGCAGACGATTTAGACTCGTTGCTTTTAATGGATTCTGATAAATCGTGTTTGGCATTCCATTAATACAAATTCATTAGTGTTTGAGAACGTTTTTTTGCTCCAGGAAAATACTAATTCGAGATTTTCAAAATTCAGCGGCAATGCGAAGAGGAGTGTTAAGAAATATGCTAAGAACTCGAATTGCAATGACGATTGGGGATCCGTCGGGCGTGGGGCCTGAGATCGCTATGAAGCTTTTGGCTCGGGCGGAGAATCTCGCAAAAGCGGATGTGTATTTGCTCGCTTCGCAAAAGGAAGTGGATGCGTTCTCTGAAGAACTGGGGCTTTCAGTACCCACAGAACTGGGGCTTTCGGTGCCCACAGCGGATGCATCCGCGCCCGCTTCGGCTACCTCTGCTCCCGCCTCGGCCTCACCCATGCCAGCTGCAACCATGCACACGCCAGGCAGGGTCACGTTGGTTGGCTCTGATCGCCAGGATATTGCCGTGCCGCGCGGCATTCCCTCGATTGAGGGAGGGCAGCGCGTGATGGCCGATCTGCTGAAAGCACTACAGATGTATAAAGATGGCCAAGTGGATTCCATTCTCTTTATGTCTCTCAATAAGTCTGCGCTCCACTGGGCGGGGATGCACGAAGAGGATGAACTGCGTTGGTTCGCCATGGAGCTTGGCTATGATGGCTTCACCTCTGAGCTCAATTTCATTCCTGGCCTGGCCACCTCGCGAGTCACGTCTCACTGTGGCATTAAAGATGTGGCTGAGAGAATCAACGCGCGTGCCGTGCGGGATGCTATCACGTTGCTCAATAGCGTCTTAGCTGGCTCAGGTGTGGAGCATCCCCGCATCGCTGTCTGTGCTCTCAACCCGCATGGCGGAGAGAATGGCCAGTTTGGGCGGGAGGAGATTGACCATATTTGCCCTGGGATTGAGCTGGCGCGCTTTGACGGCGTCACTGTGGATGGTCCTTTCCCTCCCGATACGACGTTCTTGCGGGCGATGAAAGGGGAGTATGACGGCGTTGTCACCATGTATCACGATCAGGGGCAAATCGCTTTGAAGACGATTGGTTTTGACGAGGGAGTGACGGTGCAGGGTGGCTTGCCGGTGCCCATCTGCACTCCTGCCCACGGCACGGCCTACGAGATTGTTGGACAGAATAAAGCATCAATTCGCCCTGCTCAACGTGCCTTTGATATTGCCACGTCGCTCGGCGCAGCTCAGCGTGCGGCTATGTAAGCGCAGCTCAGCGTGTGGTTGTTTAGTTCGGGGAGCGAGGGCGTGTAAGCGCAGCTTTTTAGTTCAGCGTGGCGTGCGGTGCTCGGCTCGGGGGGCCATTCATCTCAGGGGGAGGGCTTCGTGCAATTGGGGCTGCGTCATTCACGTGGGGCGGCTCAGTTCGTCGTAGTTGGGGTTACAGCATGCCGCAAGGGGTCCTACCAGTGCTTCTGCCAGGGATTCTGCCAGTGCTTCTATCAGATTTTGGCCTAGTAGACTCGGCGCGCTAGGGGGCAAAAGCCTAGTGCGCACGCACCGTTAGAGTTTCTATTAGAGCTTCAGCCAGTGTTACTGCCAGGGCTTGGTTTGGCAAACCAGCCTGGTACGATGCAAGATAACTCGGTAGAGGTGGCTTTATGTGCCCTGTCTGCCATGCATCTGTGCGCCCGCAAGCTGTGCGCTCGCACGAGTGTGTTGGCGGCGAAGCAGGGGCGCTCTCGGCACACGCTCTCAGCACAACGTTTAGCATATCCGGCACTCGGCATATCCAGCGCACAGGTGTTTGGCAGGAAAGAGGATGGCTGTGGCACAGGAAGACTCCGCGCTCAAGAAATCCACGCTCAGAAAATCTGCGCTCACGTACTCGAAAATCGACAAGAAGAATTTGCGTGACGATGTCTACACCATTGTGCTCAACGCTTTGATGAGTGGGCAGTACGCGCCAGGGGAACACTTGGCGATTGACCGCGTGGCCAGAGAACTCGACGTATCTCCCACGCCGGTGCGCGAGGCGCTGGTACATCTGGAGCAGACTGGCTTGGTGGAGCGCGTGGCACTGCGTGGCTATCGAGTGGCACGGCCGCTCTCGCAAGAGCAAATTCGGCAGCTCATCGACATCCGTAGAGTGCTGGAAGTGGCTGCTGCGGAGCGGGCATATGGAGCGCCAGGACTGGTGCCGGCCTTGACTAAGGCGCACAAGCATCACCGCGAAGAGGCTCTAAAGCTGGAGAAGAAAGAGCGCCAAGGCATGCTCAAGCCGGAAGATTTCTATGCCTACTTTGATGCGGATTGGGATTTCCATCAGACGATCTTCGACCGCTGCGGCAACATCTATATTTCCAAAACGGTGCAGGATTTGGCGTTCAATATCCACCGTATGCGTCAAAGCGTGGCGCGCAACGATTCCGACGGCTTGATTGCCGTGCAGGAGCACGAGGCAATTCTGCACGCGTTTGAGTCTGGTGACGTCGATGACGCTCGCAGAGCCGTCAATGCTCACCTCGACGGGGTGCTGGAACGCTCAATGGGAGATGCCCAGGAGGAAACCGCTGAAGAAGCTGCCAAAGCCGTGCAATGAGCCTGTTACTCCACTGCTAGAGGCACCGAAGTGAGCAGAAGCGTCGCGCGATAAGCCGGTGTTGCTTGCGCCGTCACTGCGCCTATCATTGTGCCTGCGCCCGTGATGCCTTGCCCACGCCTTGCACATCCCGCCTGCGGCAGTCCACCTTATAGCCCCTGTGAGCGCTGCCATAGCTCGCAGGGCTAGTTTTTCTACACCTTTTCTGGTAAATTTGCAATTTGTTGTGCGCGCGTATAGTTCGATTTGCATATGGCGGCTTTCGAGGGCGTTTGCGCACTCCCTTACCGGATCCCAGGGAAGGAACATCATTGGCTGCTTCGCGCACCTCTACACCTCAAGTTAAAGACGGCAAACTCGTGCCGGATCGTATTTCATTCGCCAAACTCCATGAACCGATGGCCGTGCCAGATCTGCTCGCTCTGCAGACGTCTTCGTACGGCTGGCTGATCGGTTCTGATCAATGGAGGGCTGCTCATCCTGATGAGAAGAGCGGTCTGGAAGAAATCTTCGATGAGATTTCCCCCATTGAAAACACTGCTCGCACAATGGGGCTAGTGCTTTCCAATCCTCACCTTGAGGATGAAAAAGCCTCCGTGGCTGAGTGTAAAGATAAAGATCTCACCTATTCCGCCGCACTCTACGTGACGGCCGAATTCCAGAACTACGAGACGGGCGAGATTAAGAGCCAGACCACTTTCATTGGTGATTTTCCGCTGATGACGCCGCAGGGCACCTTTATTATCAACGGCACCGAGCGCGTGGTGGTTTCCCAGTTGGTGCGCAGCCCTGGCGTCTATTTTGACCGCACCCCTGATAAGACCTCTGATAAATGGGTCTATGGCACGAAAGTGATTCCGTCGCGCGGTGCATGGCTGGAATTTGAGATTGATAAGCGTGACGCCGTGGGCGTGCGTATCGACCGTAAACGTAAGCAGTCGGTGAGCGTGTTCCTTAAGGCATTGGGCATGAGCGACAGTGAGATTCGCGAGGAGTTTAAAGAATTCCCCGTGATGATCGACACTCTGGATAAAGACCCGATTGAGAGCCAAGAGGATGCTCTGCAGGATCTGTATCGTAAGCTGCGCCCTGGCGAGCCGCCTACAGCGGAAGCTGGCCGCAATCTGCTCAACAATTTCTATTTCAACAACAAGCGCTACGATTTGGCTAAAGTCGGGCGCTACAAGGTGAACAAGAAGCTAGGGCTTGATATTGATGGTGCTGAGCGTCAGCTCACGCTCACCGATATCATTTCCACTCTGAAGTATCTCTTGGCTCTGCACGCTGGTGAAGAGCGAGTCTCAGTGGCGGAGGGTGCCCCTGAGGTGTTGGTGGAGACGGACGATATCGATCACTTTGGCAACCGTCGTATCCGCGCTGTGGGAGAGCTTATCCAAAATCAGGTGCGCACTGGCCTCTCTCGTTTGGACCGCATGGTGCGTGAGCGCATGACGACTCAGGAGGCGGAGGCCATCACCCCGAGTTCCTTGATTAATATCCGTCCTATCGTGGCGGCGATCAAAGAATTCTTCGGCACCAGCCAGCTCTCGCAGTTCATGGATCAGAATAATCCGCTCGCCGGACTCACCCACAAGCGTCGTCTGAGCGCTCTCGGCCCTGGCGGCCTTTCGCGCGACCGCGCTTCGATGGAAGTGCGCGACGTCCACCCATCTCACTATGGGCGTATGTGTCCGATTGAGACTCCAGAAGGGCCAAATATCGGCCTGATCGGTTCGCTTGCTGGGTATGGCCGAGTCAATAACTTCGGCTTTATCGAGACGCCATACCGCAAGGTGGAAAACGGGCGGGTCACGGATCAGATCGACTATCTCGACGCCTCCGATGAAGATCTGTACAACGTCGCCCAGGCGGATGCTCCTGTGGATGAAAACGGATACTTTACGGAGAATGAGGTGTTGGTGCGCCTGCCTGGCGGTGAGCCGGCGCTCGTCCATCCCGATGAAGTGGGATATATGGACGTCTCCGCTCGCCAGATGTGTTCGGTGGGCACGGCCATGATTCCGTTCTTGGAGCATGACGACGCCAACCGCGCCTTGATGGGCGCCAACATGCAGCGCCAGGCTGTGCCACTGCTGCGTCCGGTAGCTCCCTATGTGGGCACGGGTATGGAATCGCGTGCTGCCGTGGATGCCGGCGACGTCACCGTGGCATTCGCCCCTGGCGTCGTCACGGAAGTGTCTGCTGACGCCGTTCGCGTGAAAGAAGACAGCGGACAAGAGCGTATCTATCGGCTGCTGAAATTCGAGCGCTCGAATCAGGGCAACTGCACGAATCAGCGGGTAGCCGTGAATGAGGGCGATCGGGTGGAAGCTGGATCACTCATTGCCGACGGCCCTGCCACTCAGGGCGGTGAACTCGCTCTTGGGCAGAATCTGCTGGTGGCTTTCATGGCGTGGAACGGCTACAACTACGAAGACGCCGTCGTGCTGTCGCAGCGCTGCCAGAGTGAAGATCTGCTCACGTCGATTCATATCGAAGAGCATGAGGTGGACGCCCGCGATACCAAACTCGGCCCAGAGGAAATCACGCGCGATATTCCAAACGTCTCCGAAGAGATGTTGGCCAACCTCGACGAACGTGGCATTATCCGCATCGGCGCCGAGGTGCGCGCTGGCGACATTTTGGTCGGGAAGATCACCCCGAAAGGAGAGACCGAGCTCACCAGTGAGGAGCGGTTGCTGCGAGCCATCTTTGGCGAGAAGGCGAAAGAGGTGCGCGATACCTCGTTGCGGGTGCCCCACGGCGAATCGGGCATCGTGATTGCGGTGAAAGAGTTCTCCGCAGAAAACAACGATGAGTTGGCCGCCGACGTGCGCCAGACGGTGCGAGTGCATATCGCTCAGCGCCGTAAGATCGTGATCGGCGATAAGATGGCTGGTCGTCACGGCAACAAGGGCGTGGTATCGCGCATTCTGCCGGTGGAAGACATGCCATTCATGGAAGATGGCACACCCGTCGATATCGTGCTCAATCCGCTCGGCGTGCCGAGCCGTATGAACCTCGGCCAGGTGTTTGAGCTGCATTTGGGCTGGATCGCTTCGCAGGGATGGGATGCCACTCAGGCTCGGGAAGACGGCGAAGAGTGGGCAGTGCGCCTTCCGGAAGACGCCGTCAAGACCGACGGCCAGCAGAATGTGGCCACCCCCGTGTTCGACGGCGTGCTCTCCGATGAGCTCTTCGGCCTGCTCGGCAATACGCTCCCCAACCGCGATGGCGATCATCTGGTGAATGCCGACGGCAAAGCGCGGCTCTTTGATGGCCGTACCGGTGAGCCATTCCCAGAGCCAGTCTCAGTGGGGTATATGTACATGCTGAAGCTGCACCACCTCGTGGACGATAAGATTCACGCTCGCTCGACTGGCCCATACTCGATGGTGACCCAGCAGCCGCTCGGTGGTAAAGCCCAGTTTGGCGGGCAGCGCTTCGGCGAGATGGAGGTGTGGGCACTGGAAGCCTACGGTGCAGCCCACACTCTGCAAGAGATGCTCACGATTAAGTCGGATGATACGGTGGGGCGCGTCAAGGTGTATGAGGCCATCGTGAAAGGCGACAACATCCCTGAGCCAGGCATTCCGGAGTCATTTAAGGTGCTTGTGCAAGAGATGAAGAGCTTGTGCCTGAACGTCGAAGCTCTCGACAAGGAGAAGAATCCGATCTCGCTGCAAGACGCGGACGAGGATGCATTCCGCAGCCCGCAGAGTGCTGGCATCACCACTGGCTTGGAAGATCTCCAGACCGGTGCGGATTTCTGATAAAGGTGCTTGAGGAAAGAAAGTAGGAATTGTGCTAGACGTTAATCTTTTCGATCAGCTCCATATCTCGTTGGCTACCTCTGAGGATATCCGCTCGTGGAGCTATGGCACGGTGACGAAGCCAGAGACGATCAACTACCGCACCTTGAAGCCGGAGAAAGATGGCCTCTTCGGAGAGCAAATCTTTGGCCCGACCCGCGATTGGGAATGTGCATGCGGCAAGTATAAGCGCCCCCGCTATAAGGGGATTGTGTGCGAACGTTGCGGCGTGGAAGTGACTCGCTCGAAAGTGCGCCGTGAGCGTATGGGGCACATTGAGCTGGCAGCTCCCGTCACCCACATTTGGTATTTCAAAGGGGTGCCGTCACGCCTTGGCTATCTGCTTGACGTCGCTCCAAAAGACTTGGAGAAAGTGATCTACTTTGCCGCCTATATGGTGACGAAGGTGGATGAGCAGCGCCGTCACGACGACATGCCCACACTCAGCCAGGAGTACCAGCTTGAGCATGACGCTCTGGAAAAAGAGCGTGACGCCGAAGTGGAGAAAGCGCTCAAGGAGGAAGAGGAAGCGCTCGCCGCCGTCGAAAAAGACGGTGCCGAGAAGTCTGCTATTGCCAAGGTGAAGCGCACCAGCGAGGCAAATGTGCGTCGTGTACGTCGTCAATATGAGGAAGATATTGCGCGCCTGGAAGAGGTGTGGGATAAATTCACCAGCCTCAAAGTGGGCGATCTGGAGGGCGATGAAGACGCCTACCGTGAAATGAACGCTCGCTGGGGTGACTATTTCGAGGCGTACCGAGGCGCTGAAGCAGTGCAGCGTCGGCTGCGTGATTTCGATCTGCAAGCCGAGCACGATCTGCTGGTGGAGCAGATTGAAAATGGCACGGCTCAGCGCAAGACGCGCGCGCTCAAGCGGATTAAAGTGGTCAATGCTTTCTTGCATACTGGCACCAAGCCAGAGGCGATGGTACTCGACGCTATCCCCGTGATTCCGCCGGATCTGCGCCCGATGGTACAGCTCGATGGCGGTCGCTTCGCCACCTCAGATCTCAACGATCTCTACCGCCGCGTGATCAACCGCAACAACCGTCTCAAGCGCATGATTGATCTCAACGCGCCTGAGATTATGGTGAACAACGAAAAGCGGATGCTGCAGGAAGCTGTGGACTCGCTCTTTGATAACGGGCGCCGCGGCCGGCCAGTGCAGGGTGCAGGCAACCGTCCGCTCAAGAGCCTTTCGGACATGCTCAAAGGTAAGCAGGGGCGTTTCCGCCAGAACTTGCTGGGCAAGCGCGTCGATTATTCAGGCCGTAGCGTGATCGTGGTCGGGCCAGATTTGAAACTGCATCAGTGCGGTCTGCCCAAGACGATGGCTCTGGAGCTCTTCAAGCCATTTGTGCAAAAGCGCTTGGTGGATCTGGAGCTGGCCAAGAATATCAAGGCTGCTAAGCGGCTCATTGAGCGCCAGCGTGATGAAGTCTTCGACGTGCTGGAAGAGGTCATCAAAGAGCACCCCGTGCTGCTCAACCGTGCTCCTACCCTGCACCGTCTCGGCATTCAGGCGTTTGAGCCAAAGCTGATTGAGGGCAAAGCAATCCGCTTGCACCCGTTGGTATGTACCGCTTTCAACGCCGATTTTGACGGCGATCAGATGGCTGTACACCTGCCGCTCTCTGTGGATGCACAGGCTGAAGCTCGCATTCTGATGCTCTCGGCCAACAATATCCTCAAGCCGTCTGACGGCCGGCCGGTGACGGTGCCCAGCCAGGACATGATTATTGGTATCTATCACCTCACCATGATTCGCTTCAACGCCAAGGGCGAGGGACGTCTCTTCTCCTCGGTAGACGAGGCGCAGATGGCCAACGATCTGGGCGAGCTTGATCTAAACGCCAAGGTGAAGATTCGCTTCAAGGCCGACGAGATTACTCTGCCGCGCGATTGGGAAGCTCCCGAGGGATATGAAGAGGGCGATCCGATCTTGCTAGAGACCTCTCTCGGCCGCGCGAAGTTCAACACTGCTCTGCCGACGACGTTCCCTTACATCAACCAAGTAGTCGATAAGAAGGTGCTCGGCGCGCTGGTCAATGAGCTGGCAGAGCGCTATCCGAAAGTGGATGCGGGCGCTTCGCTCGACGCACTCAAAGATATCGGCTTCTACTGGGGCGGTCGCTCCGGCGTCACCATCGCCGTCTCCGACGTGAAAGTTCCTGCCAATAAGCAGGAAATTCTCGATGAGGCGGAGAAGAAAGCCGCCAAGATTGAGGAAGATTTCCAAGAGGGCAACATTCGCGATGAAGACCGCCGCAAGGATTTGGTGGCGCTTTGGACGGACGTGACTGACCGCGTGGCCGATGAGATGCGCGATCAGTTCGATTACTGGAACAACATCAACCAGATGGTGAGCTCTGGCGCTCGTGGTAACTGGATGCAGATTCGCCAGGTGGCTGGTATGCGCGGCTTGGTGGCCGATCCGAAGGGCGAGATTATTCCGCGCCCGATTAAATCGAACTACCGCGAGGGTCTTTCGGCGCTCGAATACTTCACTGCTTCGCACGGCGCGCGCAAGGGCTTGGCCGATACGGCTTTGCGTACCGCTGAGTCTGGATACCTCACCCGTCGTCTGGTGGATGTGGCGCAAGACGTCATGGTGAGTGAACTCGACTGCGGCACCACTCGCGGCCTGTCCAAGCACCTCTTCGATTACGACGAGGATGGCGCTAAGGTGCGCAGCGAAGACATCGACACTTCGGTGTACGCTCGCACGCTGGCGAAAGATGCGCTGGATGCCGATGGCAACGTGATTGTTGAAGCTGGTACGGATATTGGCGATGTGGCGCTCGAAAAGATGATCGAGGCTGGCATCCAAGATATTACGGTGCGCTCGGTGCTCACCTGCGCGTCTCGCCACGGGGCTTGCGCTATGTGTTATGGCCGTTCGCTGGCGACTGGCAAACTTGTCGATATTGGCGAGGCTGTTGGTATCGTCTCGGCTCAGTCGATTGGCGAGCCTGGCACTCAGCTCACGATGCGCACGTTCCACACGGGCGGCGCCGCTTCGGCAGAAGACATCACTCAGGGTCTTCCGCGTGTACAGGAGCTCTTTGAGGCGCGCACCCCCAAGGGTGAAGCGCCGCTGGCTGAGGCGTCTGGCACGCTCGCCGTCGAAGAGATGGAGCGTTCGCGCCGGCTGATTATCAAGCGTGACGACGGCGACGAAGACCTCGTGTATATCGTCGGCAAGCGCGCTAAGCTGCTGGTGCCAGAGGGTTCGCACGTCGATGTGGGGATGCAGCTCGTTGATGGCTTTGTCGACCCGAAGAAGGTACTGCGCATTTCAGGACGCCGCGCTGCTCAGTTGCATCTCGTGAGCGAAGTACAGCACGTGTATCGCAGCCAGGGCGTAGAAATCCACGATAAGCACATCGAGGTGATTGTGCGGCAGATGTTGCGGCGCGTCACGGTGCTCGATTCTGGCGATACCACGCTTTTGCCTGGCGAACTGGTAGACGTGACGGTGTTTGAAGATGCCAACCGTGCCACGCTGAAAGAGGGCGGAAAGCCAGCGAGCGGGCGTCCAGAGCTTATGGGTATCACCAAGGCTTCCTTGGCCACGGATTCTTGGCTCTCGGCAGCGTCGTTCCAGGAGACCACGAAGGTGCTCACCGAAGCGGCTCTCAACTCCAAGTACGATCCGCTCTCTGGCTTGAAAGAGAACGTGATTCTCGGCAAGCTCATCCCTGCAGGCACGGGGTTGGAGACGCTGCGCCATCCGCGCGTAGAGCCAACGGCCGCCGCCCGCAGCGACTACGAGCAGATGAACAATATCGTCTCGCGCGATTTTGATTCATTCGACGATATCTACAACTACTCCGGCACGGATGACTACGAATTCTCCCTCGGCTATGGCTATGGCCAGAATTTCTAGGAGTTTTCTGGGAAGGATGTCTAGGCGGTTCCTGGTGAGGCTGCTTGAGCAGTAGTAGCTCGGGAGAGTCTGAGCATCGTTCAGGAAGTTTTGGGCGTGCTCAGTTCGGAAAATTCCGAGTATAGCTCGCTCTCGGAGCAGTGAAAGTGGTGGGGTCAGCGCCCCGTGCGCTGACCCCACCACAGCCGTATTGTGAAAAACGTAAAATTATCACTTAAGTCCCGCTCTTGTGGATGTGCTCCAAATGTTACAAATAACCTTTGTGAGAATCTCTGATGCGAGCATATAGCAGTTTTCCTAAGTTAAAAGTAACTCAAGAAGCAGGCGGCAATGAGGCCATCTGCGCAATTGAGGAGTAATCCGATGAAGGGTTCAAGGAGAGAAAACATGACTGCTGTGGAAAACGAGACGTCAGATTTGACGTTTACCTACGGTGAGCGACCAGAGGAAGTATCTGACCGTGAGGTAAAGGGCAAGGCTAGCCCACGTGCTGAAAAATTGATTCAAGATTACTACAACGCCAAGTTGATGCTCGATTGCACATTCCCGATCGAGTACACGAAAGCCTGGGAAGCTGCGAAGGGCAATCATCCGGTACTGCGCCGTGGTCTGGCATTCAAAGCGGCATTCTCCGCTTTGGAGCCAAACATCCGCCCTGGCGAATTGATTGTGATGAGCCGCAACCGTTACGTGCGCGGCGCATCGCTGGTGCCGTGGACGGCTAATAGCGCTATTTTGCAAGAGGAAGAGCGGGCTCAGCGCCTCAGCGGCCGCGCTTCCAACAAGGCTCTCGAAGATGTGACGATCTTGGCCACTGGCGGCGGCGTCGTCGCGGAAGATACGGAAGATCTCATTTCCATTTCTAAGCGGTATGGCCTGCCTCGGGAAGAGTACGAAGGCATGCTGGAAGCCTGCAAGTATTGGGAAAATACGTCGGTAGAAGAGACCTCCTGGATGTGGGGCAAGATGCATCCTGAGTACGACACTCTAGTGAAGTTCAAGGATGCCGTGCTGATGAGCTCCGACATGGAGTATGGCAACCGCCACGGGCGTTCCGTGAACTCCTACGCAGTAGTCTTCACCCTGGGCTTTGAGGGCATGAAGAAGCGCTGCCGCGAACTGATCGAGGAGAACTGCCACGACGGCAAGAACGTCGATAAAGTAGCTTTCTGGCTCGGCACAATTGCCACCATTGAGGGCGTACAGACCTGGATGCGCAAGTATGTGGCCGAGGCTCGGCGTCTCGCTGACGCGGAGAGCAATCCACAGCAGAAGCAGGAGTATCTCGATATTGCTGATCGCCTGGAGTGGGTAGTGGAGAATCCGCCGCGCACGTTTATGGAGGCAGTCCAGTTGCACTGGACGGCTCAGCTTGAGGTCTACAACGAAATGCAAGGCTCCGGCTTCTCCCCAGGGCGTTTGGGCGCCGTTCTCTATCCGTACTGGAAGAAAGATATCGATGAAGGCCGGATCACCCGCGACTTCACTCTCGAAGTGTTGGAGTGCATGCGTGTGAAGTACACCGAGCTGGAGATCGCTACCTCGACCGCTACGACGGGTATCCTCGCAGGCAACACTTTCAACAACATCTGCCTTGGCGGGCAAAACCCAGATGGCACAGCTGGCGATAATGAGCTGGAAATGCTCTTCTTGCAGGCGTGCATCAATATGCCGACGGTTTCTCCGACGCTGACGGTGCTCTACGATGGCAAACTCTCGAATGCGTTCCTGAACAAAGCCATTGAGTGCAACAAGACCGGCGCTGGTATGCCGGCGTGGGTCAATAACCGCGTGGGCATTGAGTACTGCATGAAGTACTTCCAAGACGAACACATCACGATTGAGGATGCTCGCTCGTGGTCAGTCGGTGGCTGCTTGGAGATTCAGCCTGGCGCTATCGCGTATGGAAAAGTAGGTGCCGGTGCCTACTCGTCCTCCGGCATTAACTTCATCAACGTGCCAAAGATTCTCGAGCTGGTGCTCTTCGATGGCAAGGATCCGCGCACGGGCATTCAGGTCTTCCCAGAGAAGCATCTGCCACTCGATACATTTGATCAGGTGATGGATGAATTCAAGGAGAAGTTCTTCGAAGTCACGCGCATCTTCCAAGAGCTCTACAACTTCAAGACGAAGTCTGCCTTTGAAATCGATCAGCCGATTCTGTTCTCCGCTCTCACCAGCGACTGCCTGGAGAAAGGCGCAGATATCGATCACGAGGGTAACCGCTACAACCGCTGCTTCACCACCTGGATTACTGGCCAGGTAAATGCGGCCAACTCGCTGGCCTCTCTGAAGAAGAACGTCTATGAGGATCACGCTTTCACTCTTGATGATCTCAAAGACGCTATGCTGAACAACTTCGGCTACGAATCGGCTCTCATCACGGGGAACTTCTCCATGATGGAGCAGGAGAAGAAAGAGTCGAATCCTGACTGGGAGCGCATCCATGCTCTGTGCATGCGCGCGCCGAAGTTCGGCAATGACGATCACTACGTGGATGATATCTATGTGCAGGTGTCGCACACCTTCCGCGATGCTGCTGAATCCACGACGGACGTCTTCGGTCGTAAGTGGGTAGGCTCGATGCTATCGACGTCTACTCACGGTCCGCTGGGACAAGCCGATATCGCTTCTCCAGATGGACGTCTCGCCGGCGTGACGCTCGCTGACGGCGGACAGTCGCCATATCCAGGCACCGACTTGAATGGCCCGTACGCTGTGCTGAATTCAGCTGTGTCGATTGATCACTCTGATTTCAAGAACACTCAGCTCAACATGAAAGTGCATCCAGCTTCTATCAAAGGGGCACAAGGCTCCAAGAAGATGCTGCAGATGATTAAGGCGTTCATGGATCAAGGCGGATATCATATCCAGTTCAACGTGGTGGATTCGCGCATGCTCAAGGATGCACAGAAGAAACCAGATCAGTACCGTAATCTGCTGGTACGCGTAGCTGGTTTCACTCAGTACTGGGTGGAAGTGGCTAAGCCGATTCAGGATGAGTTGATCGCTCGTACCGAATACGAGGAGATCTAATTCTTCACTCTCAATCCAGCTAGGGGGTGTGGTTGGCGCGTCTCAGCCCCAACCACACCCCTCGGCTATTTCGCTAGATATTATTTTTTGTACTTGTCAGGATGAACAATGTCCACGTCTACTCTTCAAGACCCCATTTCTTCGGACAGCAGCTCTGCAGCGTCCGTGGATATGGCTGGCCGTGATCGCCATGCGCGACTCGCTGTGATTGGTGCAGCGCTCTCTACTTTTTGGTCTGGTGCCCTGATTTTCGGTTTCCCAGGCGTCATGAAATCAATTTGGGCAGCGAAGTTTGAGGGAGAACTTGGCTGGATTATGACCCTCGTCATCTTCTCTCTCGGTATCTTTACGTTCTTCGCCGGCAAATGGCACATGAAGTTAGGCACCCGCCGCTCGTATCTGGTAGGTACTGCAATTTTGCTTGTGTGTATGCTCCTGGTGGCGTATGCGCAAAATATCTGGATGCTATACCTCTTCGCTTTCCTCAACGGCACGGCTTCGTGCTTCGTCTATTCGCCATCGCTCGCCACCGTGCAAAATTGGTACCCGCATCGCAGAGGATTGGTGACGGGCATCGTCAATCTCGTCTTTGGCCTATCTGCTGCTGTGATGTCGCCACTATTTAAGGTTATGTACGATGCCTGGGGTTACGCCGGAATGTGCTGGGTCACGATTGCGTTGATCGTGGTCACCAATCTCATTGCAGCTGCGATTACGGAGATGCCCGAGCGTAGCAATCTCACTCCCGAGCAGCGGCGCGCACATGAGGAACTGCTTGAACGGGTGGCCACCTCGGATTCTGGCGCTGCTCCTGCTGCAGACGTGGAGCCCAAAGTGGCTGTGCGCACGCGCTCGTTCTGGTTTATCTGGCTCGCCTGGTGCTTCATGGGCGCTGCTGGCATTTCGATGGTGACTCTCTCCACGGGATACGGAGAGTTCTTGTCTGATGCTGGATATGCTGTGGCAGCCGTAGGATTGCTCACCGCATTCAACCTCACCAACGGGTTCTCTCGGATCGTGGCCGGTGCACTATCAGACGTGATGGGGCGGAATCTGCTGGGAGCGATCAGCTTTATCTTGGCTGCCCTCGGGTACTTCCTCCTGCCATTTACTCACAATTTCGTGGTGCTCTGCATCTTGTGTGCTCTCGTAGGTTTTGCCTTTGGCACACTCTTTGCTATCACGGCTCCGCTGGGGACGGATCTATTCGGATTGAAGTATTTCGGACTGATTTTCGGCTACATCTTCACCGCTTATGGGTTCGTGGGCGGCCTCGTTGGCCCGCTGCTGTCGTCTTATGTGCTTAATGCCACACAATCTTATACAGTGGTGTTTACATACCTGGGCGTGTTTTGCGTGCTAGCCGCAATTTTCATCATGCTCGCTAAGCCAAAGAAGCGCTCATAATACGACGAGTGCAGCAAAGGAGTTGGCGGGCGATGTACGGTGGCGTAACGGTACGGAAGATTTTACAGCTGCCTGAGTTTGATGGGGCTCAGGTGCTCGGCGGAGCGGACAATCTTGATCGGGTCGTGACGTCGGTAACGGTAGCTGAGATTCCGGATATCGCCCGCTGGCTCAACGGAAATGACTTCGTGCACGGGGTGGGGAGACTCTTCGCGCGTCCTGATGGCACTGTGGATAATGAGGGACTGTACCAGTGGGTGCGTGATCTCATCGACAGCGGGGCAGCTTGTCTGGCCATCAAGACGCGCCGTTATCTTAAAAAGCTCCCCGATGAAGTGATTCAGTTGGGAGATGAAGAGGGCTTTCCCATCATTGAACTGCCAGATGGGGTGGTGCAAGGGAGAGTCTCGGAAATTATTTTCCAGATGATTCTTGAGGCTAGCCAAGAGCGTGAACAGCAGCGCACGCGGCTGTTCGCCGAAATGGTGCGCGACCTCACGGGGCCGCATCTGCTCGCTCATGACGCCCGCCGAATGGCTGCGTATCTTGACTATCCGATCGCTATTGTCGATGCCCACTACACGTTCTTAGGCGCATCATTTATTGAGTCGGAAGAAGAACCTATAGATTTGCCTACGCTGCGGCAAGGAATCAAAAAGGTGGTGGCTACGGGCGATCCGCTGCCCGATATGGCCGTGGCAGATGAGCAAGTGTTGGTGAGCCATACAATTACGGACAGTCATGGAGCGGAGCGGCAACTAGTCGTAGCTGGAATTACGTATATGGGGGAGAACCTCGGCTACGTGTGCATGATAGGCGAAACAGAGCCTATCTGCTCAGATACGATCTATTTCTTCGCCTCACTGGCCGAAGTCCTCACCGTCGATATGTCGCAAAACGTGATGGTGGAGACGTCCTCGCTCATCTCTCGCAGTGATTTCTTCGCCGCCATCTCCGAGCCGGAATTGAATGAGCGCAAAGCACTTCGCCTAGCAGATCTCATCGGGCTTAATTACGTGCAGCCTATGCGCGTGGCAATGATTGCTTTTGGCGCTAAAGCCAAAAATTTCGCTCCCGAATTTTCGTTTTTCGGGGAAGAGGAGCGAAAGGCAATCAGCTACGTGACGCAGTATCTGCGTGCCACGCTCACCCGAGGCGAAGAATACTTCGTCTGTGCGTGGGAGCGTGGGGTCGTAGTGATCTTTTTAGGTGAGAAGCGTCCGGCTGAGCGCTATTCCGCTCTGATTGAGGACGCCGTCAAGCAGGTGAGTGCGGCGCTGAAAGTGAAAGGCGTCATCGCTGGCATCGGCCAGAGTGGCACAGGGATATCTGGGGCGCACGAATCGGCGGAGACCGCTCTGTATGCGCTCAAATGTATTGAGACGTTCTCTCTCGCGGATACGGTGATTCGTTACGACGAACTCGGTGCGTATCTCTTTCTCAGGGCGGCGCTGTGCTCCACCGATGCTTCGCGCAAATATGTGGATTTTATGCTCGGCCCCTTGCTGGGGCAGGAGTCCGAATACCGCGATGAGCTGCTGGAGACTCTCTTTGCTTATCTGGAGACTGGCGGCTCCTACTCTGCTGCTAGCAAAAAACTTAATGTACATGTCAATACTGTGCGATATCGCATTGGCAAAATTTCTGAGCTGTTGCCCGTCGATCTTTCTACCGTCGATGGTAAAGGTTCCGTCTGGCTTGCCATGCGTATCAATACGTTACTCGCCGCAACTCAGGGCTCGGGTGCGCCGATTTGCCATTAGCGGCAGCATCATGAGCACAACTCATGAAGGAAGAGGTTTACAATGAAACTGGATCCCGATAATGAAGCAATGATCTTTGATATTCAAGGCTTTTCTGTGCATGATGGGCCAGGCTCGCGCACGCTGGTCTTCTTCAAAGGATGCCCGTTGCAGTGCTACTGGTGCTGCAATCCTGAGAGTCTGCACATGCACCGCGAGATTATGTATCGCCGATCGAAGTGCGACAAATGCCATGGGTGCATTGATCGGCATATCTGCCCATTTGATGCGATTACGGCAGATGGCCCAGATTCATATATCACGATTGATCGTAGTAAGTGCCTCCACTGCGAGGATATGCCGTGCGCCGAGGGATGCTATCACGATGCGCTCGCCATAGCTGGCGAGGTTTATACCCTCGATCAGCTCATGAACAGAATCGAGCGTGATTCACGCTATTGGGGTGACGGCGGAGGAGTCACGGTAGGCGGGGGAGAGATCGCTCAGCAATACCGGTTTGTGTCAAACTTCTTGCGGCGGCTGCACGAGCAGGGAATTCACACTGCCGTCGAGAGTTCATCCATGGGGGAATGGGAGCATTTACGCCAGATCTATGAAAACGTGGATTGGGCCTTCAATGATCTCAAACAGATGGATCCAGAAAAGCACAAGTGGGCCACCGGCAAGAGTAATAAGAAAATTCTGGAGAACATCGCGCACATCGCAGACATGGCGAAAGAGGGCAAGCTCCGTCAGGTGATTCGCATTCCCGTCGTCGTCGGTTATAACGACGACGATGAGAATATCCAAGCCTCGATTGACTTTATCAAGAGCATTGGCGCCCATGAGGTTAATCTGTTGCCTTTCCACCGGCTGGGCGAATCGAAATATGAGCAACTTGGCAAGGTCTATGATGCACGCGATTTGCGCCCGCCCTCTGACGAGCTGATGAACGGCATTGCACAGAAAATACGCGGGGCTGGCCTCGACTGCTACGTCGGCTCAGATACGCCGTTCTAGCAGGAGAAGAGTGGGGCGCTGCAGCCCCGATGCCCCCGATGGCGCGGGCGGGCGCCATAAGGCTGGCGGATTTTCACTTTGTGCAGTCATGTGTGAAAATCTGCCAGCCTTTCCGCCAACCTTCACGGCAGAAATAGATATGGCAGAAAAGAGCGGCGGCGTTCACTTGCTGAACGCCGCCGCATCATGCACAGACAGGCTTGCCTCAGTTATTGTGCGCAGCCATAGTGTCTGCGGGGTTAGTGTTTCACTGGCAAGGCTGCGGCGGTTTTGCCAGTAATTAGCACGCGTCTGCTTAGCGTTTTACTGGTGAGCTTCTGCCGTCTGCAGATCTGGCCAACCATACTGAGTGACGGTAGCTTCAAGCTGGTCGCGGACGAGATTCTTGCCGTTTGTGAGTGCTGTTTCGACGTCATGCAAGACGCATTCCAGCGTTGGCAGCGAATACGTTAGCAGCTCTCCGACGAGATACGTGTTTGCCGTGGGAGTGGCACCTACTTGGGCTTCTTCGTCACGGGTACGTCCGCGTCCGCGCAGATGCGGAAACTCTTGTGCCACCTGCTTATCCCACATTTCATGCTGAGCAGCAATTGTATCGACCAGCTCAAAAGCGCGCTGGGGGATGGCGGGCAGAGAAGACTCGATCTGAGCATACTCGTCAGGATGGGTGACAGACATCATGCGGGCATATTTCTCCGTCATGAGATTGCGTCCCTGCTCTTGAGCCTGAAGAATATCGCGATGGTAACTGCTGAGCGTCTCCAGTGACCATGTGGAGAACTGTGCCGTGCGCATGATTCTGAACGTCTCATCCTGGCTCTGGCACGCAGCTGGGCCACCCACATTATTGACGGTGCTAAACATCGCCCACTCAAGAGCCACAATCTCCTTTGTGAGAGCGGCACGCTGATCGTCGCCGTGATCTACAGTTATATCTTCCATGGGTTTGCCTCCCGTAATTCTGGCTCAATAATTTGTTCTCGCAAGACGCGAGCATGAGGAATGAGGAAGTCGCTGTCGTCGCTAGAGAGCTGCTGGGCGTGCAGTTCGTTGATAATCGCTTGGCTGAGCTCTTCAATCTCTCCAGTGGCGTTTTCAGTGCAAGCAATACGATCGAGCAGATCACTGGCATACTCCCCGAGGATAGGGAGGCTCGTCAGAGCGCGGTGTGCCCATTTGTAGAACGGCATATAGCGCTTATTCAGAATGAACAGGGCGTTCAGAGCGGCGTCAATAAAGATGCTCTTTGCCAACTGAGCAGCCACGCGCTCGTTTCTGCGCAGACACCTCGGATAGTTGTACTGGCCAGCTTGTCCCATGCGCAGCACCGCTCCCTCAAGCAGTTTGAGGCACACATCCTGCGGGTAGTAATCAAGCAGCACGCGGCGGCGTTCGCTGAAGCGGCCAGGCTCGTCGAAAAACACCTCGCCATTTGTGGCGGCTGCCAGATTCTTTTGCGGTATGGCTAGCCATTCGTGCCAGGTGTTGGGGGAGAAATCGAGTCCTGTATATCGACGATAAAACTGTGGAATCTCTTCGACGCTGAGCACGCCTTTAGTGCTGAGCCCCACCGCACTGCGAATTCGGTATTCGGCGCCCTCGCCGCCTACCCCCATCGGGATCCACAGCTTTACGCGGGTATCGGCGTCATGATCGAGAGAAATTTCGTCGTCAAATCCAAAACAATCGGAGCCATCGCCCACAAGGCCAGCGGCGATATACGGGTAGAGATCTGGCACACGCTGCTCAATCGCTGGAGCCACGTCGATCATCCACCACAGTTTCGAGCGCTCGATACCTTTCAAATACGTATTGTCCACTGCTTGCTCCCGAGCTACTATCCTTGAATTTTCTCCAGCTCAGCGTGAGCTTCTGTGGCTTTCTCATCCATGCCTAGGCGGCTGTAAATCGCTTCGAGATTCTTTAGCACGGCTACGAGATTGTCGCTGCGCGGGCCAAACATTTCACGGCAGCGTTGCGCCACCCATTCAAAGCGGGTGAGCGCTCCTTGATAATCTCCACTGAGCGCCTGCATAGAAGCCAGATTGTGAATCTGTCCGAGATAAAGATCGGACTGCTTCCCCACGGTGCGCTCATAGATCTCAGAGGCTTGCTCCATATATGAGCGGGCTTTTTCATAGTCCTTGAGTTTGGCGTAGACACTGGCGAGATTGTTGAGCGTCGTCGCCTGGGCTACCTCGTTGCCTGGCTGAGAGCGCAAGCGTGCTAACGCCTCTTGGTGCAGCTGTAGTGCCTCATTGAAAAGCTGCTGATCTTGGCGCAGCAGCCCGCGGTTGTTGAGGCACGATACGGTGAGTACATGATTCGGGCCGAGGGTGGCATCATAGATACGTTCAGCCTGTTCATATGCGGTGTCGGCTGCGGCAAATTCTTTGCGGAGCCGCAGCAAGCCCGCGTAGTTATTGAGCGTGGTGGCGTAGTTGGGATCATTCGTGCCAAAGACGGTGGCGCTCGTGCGGACGGCCTCCTGATAAATACTGTAGGAACGCTCCAGATTCCCCAAATTTCGATGTAGACCACCAAGCCGATCGAGTGTAGCGGCATATTCAGGAGTTTCTTTGGCAGTGTGGCAACCGCCTCCGCTGCAGCGCACGCTGAGAAGACCCACGAGCTCTTCTAAGGGAGCAACCATATCGTAGTATCGCCCTTGGCGTTCGAGCTCATCCACTTTTTCACGAAGCATTGTTTCTTGATCGAGCATGTCTCTCCTACCCATCATCATTGATGCGTGCAGCCCCTGATAGCTGTGCAACTGCCAGTGCTGTCTTTGCTAGTAGTCTTTCTCGGAACGCTTGTATATTCAATGGAGAAATATCCAATTGTGGGCGGTTATTTTTGGAGAGCCGTCCGTGGAGATGCGGTGGAAATTGCCCGTGGAGCTGCGGTGGAAAGCATCCGCAGGGCATATCTCGGGGACCATCCGCAGGGCATACCTCAGGAGCCGTTGGTGGAGTGGCATACCTCGGAAACCATCGCTGGGGTGTGACGGCGTCACCCACTGCTGCAGCGGGTACCATAGTGAGTACCACAGTGGGCGTTGCAGCAGGCGTTGTGGTGAGTGCTGTGGCTAGCGCCACGCAGTCAAATCTCATTTTTTCTTTGACGCTGCGCGCTATCACGCATTAATCTAGGCAATGGTGCCCGTTCTGGGCTCTTCCACGTTGCTATTTTCGGGGCGGCAGTGTTGCAGATGTGCCGTTTCGGTCTGGGAGAGTTCAGACGCTAGGGAAGTTCGGTCGCTTCCGAGCCAGTGGTTCGCGAAACAGGCGGGCAGTTCGACGAAAAAAGTTCATAACTAACAGGAGAATGTAGTGCCAACTATTCAGCAGCTGGTTCGTAAGGGCCGCAGCAAGAAGGTGCAGCAGTCGTCCACGCGTGCACTCAAAGGTAGTCCGCAGCGTCGTGGCGTATGCACTCGTGTTTATACCACCACTCCGAAGAAGCCAAACTCGGCTCTGCGGAAAGTGGCCCGTGTGCGTTTGAGCTCGGGCATCGAAGTGACCGCGTATATCCCTGGCGAAGGCCATAACCTCCAGGAGCACTCCATCGTTTTGGTACGCGGTGGCCGTGTGAAGGATCTTCCTGGCGTACGTTTCCACATTGTGCGTGGTGCGCTCGATACCCAGGGTGTGAAGAATCGCGCCCAGGGGCGCTCTAAGTACGGCGCGAAGAAGGAGAAGAAGTAATGCCTCGTAAAGGTCCAGCTCGTAAGCGCCCGTTGATTCCGGATCCGGTGCATGGATCCCAGCTCGTCACGCAGCTCGTCAATCGCGTGCTCAAGGACGGCAAGAAATCCACAGCTCAGCGCATCGTCTACGGCGCGCTTGACGGCGTAGCTGAAAAAACTGGTCAGGAGCCAGTGAGCGTGCTCAAGCGTGCGCTCGACAACATTCGTCCTCAGCTTGAGGTACGTTCTCGGCGTGTGGGCGGTGCCACTTATCAGGTGCCTGTGGAAGTGAAACCAGCTCGTGCCAATACTCTTGCTCTTCGCTGGCTGGTGGAGTTCTCTCGCCAGCGCCGCGAAAATACGATGCTTGAGCGCCTCCAGAATGAAATTATGGACGCTGCAAATGGCTTGGGTGCTTCCGTGAAGCGCCGCGAAGATATGCATCGCATGGCTGAATCGAACCGCGCATTCGCGCACTACCGTTGGTAATCCACCAAGAAAAGAGAGTTCTCTATGGCACTTGAGGTGCTTCGCGACCTCACGAAGGTTCGCAACATCGGCATCATGGCGCACATTGACGCTGGTAAGACCACCGTTACTGAGCGCATCCTCTACTACACCGGTATTAACTACAAGATCGGTGAGACCCATGACGGCGCTTCCACGACTGACTGGATGGAGCAGGAGAAAGAGCGTGGCATCACGATCACCTCTGCTGCTGTGACGGCGTTCTGGAATGGCAATCAAATCAACATCATCGACACCCCTGGACACGTGGATTTCACCGTGGAGGTGGAGCGCTCGCTGCGCGTGCTTGACGGCGCTGTGGCAGTGTTCGATGGCAAGGAAGGCGTGGAGCCGCAGTCGGAGACGGTGTGGCGCCAGGCAGATAAGTACAATGTGCCTCGTATTTGCTTCATCAACAAGATGGACAAGATGGGTGCAGACTTCTACTTCTCCGTGAAGACGATTCAAGATCGTTTGCACGCCACTCCGTTGGTGATGGAACTTCCGATCGGTGCGGAGTCAAACTTTGAAGGCGTGATCGATCTGCTCAAGATGAAGGCCATCAAATTCCCCGCAGAGGATGAGAAGGGCAATAAGACCCTGGGCAACCTCGTCGTGGAAGAAGATATTCCGGCCGACATGTTGGCAAAGGCGCAAGAATACCACGATAAGCTCATCGAGCAGGTGGCGGAGACTGACGACGCCCTACTGGAGAAGTTCTTCGCTGGCGAAGAGATCAGCGTAGACGAGATCAAGGCTGCGATTCGCAAGCTCACTATCAATTCTGAGATGTATCCGGTCTTCTGCGGCAGCGCTTACAAGAACATTGGTGTGCAGCCAATGCTTGACGCCGTGATTGACTACCTGCCGTCGCCGCTCGATATCGAGTCTGTCAAGGGCGTTGATCCAAAAGACGAATCTGTTGAGTTGGTGCGTCACGCTGATGAGAATGAGCCGTTTGCTGCGCTCGCTTTCAAGATTGCTGTGCATCCTTTCTTCGGCCGTCTCACGTTTATCCGCGTTTACTCCGGCAAGATTGAGCCAGGCTCCCAGGTACTCAATGCTACGAAGGGTAAGAAAGAGCGCATCGGCAAGATCTTCCAGATGCACTCGAATAAAGAGAATCCGGTAGACGTGGCACATGCTGGCCATATCTACGCTGTGGTAGGTCTGAAAGAGACCACTACGGGTGATACTCTCGCCGACCAGTCGCATCCGATTTCGTTGGAATCGATGACGTTCCCTGATCCGGTGATCCACGTGGCTATTGAGCCGAAGTCGAAGGCAGACCAGGAGAAGATGGGTATTGCTATCCAGAAGCTCGCTGAGGAAGACCCGACGTTTACGGTGAAGCTGGATGAGGAAACTGGCCAGACCGTGATTGGCGGTATGGGCGAGCTGCATCTCGACATCATCGTGGATCGCATGAAGCGTGAATTCAAGGTGGATGCCAACGTGGGCGCTCCTATGGTGGCCTACCGCGAGACAATCCGCGCCAAGGCTGAAAATGTGGAGTACACGCATAAGAAGCAGACTGGTGGTTCTGGCCAGTTCGCTAAGGTGATCGTCACGTTCGAGCCGCTCGAAGAGAACGAAGAGGGCAAGACCTACGAATTCGTGGACGCCGTCACCGGTGGCCGCGTGCCACGCGAGTACATTCCATCCGTGGATGCTGGTATTCAGGCAGCGATGGAAAATGGCGTGCTGGCAGGCTTCCCGATGGTGGGCGTGAAAGCCACTCTCGAAGATGGCGCTTACCACGATGTGGACTCTTCTGAAATGGCGTTTAAGATCGCCGGTCAGATGGTGTTCCGTGAGGGCGCTAAGCGCGCCAAGCCAGTGATCCTCGAACCGTTGATGGACGTCGAGGTGCGCACTCCTGAAGAGTACATGGGCGATGTGATCGGCGACCTCAACAGCCGCCGTGGCCAGATTTCGTCCATGGAAGATGCGACCGGTGTGAAAATCGTTCGCGCATTAGTTCCGCTTTCCGAAATGTTTGGTTATGTAGGGGATCTGCGTTCTAAGACGCAGGGCCGCGCAGTTTATACCATGCAGTTCGCAAAGTACCAAGAGGTTCCGAAGGCTGTGGCCGACGAAATCATTTCTAAGACCCGTGGCGAGTGAGCCAACAGGTTAAATTTACAGAAGACAATTCAACCAGTAGGATTCATTTAGCCGCGGATGAGCACGAACGCTCGTTCTGTTAGCTGAAAGACACTACCCGAGTCCAGGAGGACATAAAGTGGCAAAAGCCAAGTACGATAAGTCCAAGCCGCATATGAACATCGGCACCATTGGTCACGTGGACCATGGTAAGACCACATTGACGGCTGCTATTACCAAGGTGTTGGCTGACAAGTATCCAGAACTCAACACCTACACCCCATTCGAAGATGTGGATAACGCTCCAGAAGAGCGCGAGCGCGGCATTACGATCAACGTCTCCCACGTTGAGTATCAGACCGAAAAGCGTCACTACGCACACGTGGACGCCCCTGGCCACGCCGACTACATCAAGAACATGATTACCGGCGCTGCTCAGATGGATGGCGCTATCCTCGTGGTAGCTGCTACCGACGGCGTGATGGCTCAGACTCGTGAGCACGTGCTCTTGGCTCGCCAGGTGGGCGTGCCAGATCTGATTGTGGCGCTCAACAAGGTAGACATGGTCGATGATCCGGAAATGATCGAACTCGTGGAGATGGAAATTCGTGATCTGCTCTCTGCACAGGGTTACGATGGCGACAACATTCCGATCATCCAGGTTTCCGCTCTGAAAGCTCTGGAGGGTGACGCCGACGCCGTCAAGGGCGTGGAAGAGCTCATGGACACTGTGGACACCTACTTCCCAGATCCGCAGCGCGATCTTGACAAGCCGTTCTTGATGCCAATCGAAGACGTCTTCACCATCACCGGCCGCGGCACCGTGGTGACTGGTCGTGTGGAGCGTGGACAGCTCAAGATCAACGAAGAGGTGGAGATCCTCGGCATTCGCGCCCCGCAGAAGACCACCGTCACTGGCATTGAAATGTTCCACAAGAGCATGGATACCGCTGACGCTGGCGAAAACTGCGGTCTGCTGCTGCGTGGCACCAAGCGTGAAGATGTGGAGCGCGGCCAGGTCGTCGTCAAGCCTGGCACGATTACGCCTCACACCAACTTCAAGGGTCAGGTGTACGTGCTGAAGAAGGAAGAGGGCGGCCGCCACAATCCGTTCTTCTCCAACTATCGTCCGCAGTTCTACTTCCGCACCACGGATGTGACTGGCGTTATCACCCTCCCAGAGGGCACTGAAATGGTGATGCCAGGCGACAACACCGAGATGACTGTAGAACTCATTCAGCCTATCGCCATGGAAATTGGCCTCGGCTTCGCTATTCGCGAGGGTGGCCACACCGTGGGTTCAGGCAAGGTGACCGAGATTATCAAGTGACGTTTCGACGCCGCTGACTATCTCGCGTAAATAAGCGATACCCAGGAGGGGACGGGCAGTAGCTCGTCCCCTCCTGAAGTTTCCTCTCGTCTCTTTTTGAAGTTTCTCTGCGGCGCTCTGGTTTTTACCGTTCCAGATTTGCGTCTTACAGTTCGCTGATGCGGATAGCTGCTCCGCTCTCGCTGGAGCGCACCACCGCTTCTAGCACTTCCTGGACGGCGAGGGCATCATGGATATCTGCAGTAGGGCGCACACCGGTTTCCACGCAGCGGATAAATTCCTTGTGGATTCGCTGCCATACAGATCCGTAATCGACGTCATTCGCATCAAAGGTGGCGATTCCGTGTGTAGAGTAAAGACATTCAGTGAAAATTTCAGGGCCGTTTGTGCGCACAATCGACGAGATGCTCACGTTCGTGAGTGCACCAGATTCATGCGTGATCGAGAAAGAGCTAAACCGCCCAGCGTGCCCTTGCACTGCGACTGCCGGCCCGAGAGCATGGATGGCCATATTCATCACATGTGGAGTGAGATCATACATGGAGCCGTACTGCCCGTGTCGCCAGGTGCCGCTCGGCGGCAGTACTCCGCCAGGGAGTAGACCGTCGCTGATGTATGCGGCTTGAATGCCTAAGAGCGTATGGGCGAGAGCCCATTCGTGCGCAGTGGCGATGAACGTATCTGCTTCAGGGGAGAAACGGCGTGTAAAACAGCTGATAGTAGGCAGCGAAAGGGCATCGACGGTCTCCGTGAGCGTACGAGCACTAGCGAGGTCGAGAGCGAGTGGCTTTTCAAGGATTAAGGCTTTGCCACGCCGCGCGGCTTCGAGAGCCATTCGCGCTTGCACGTCGGGCGGCACTGCGAAGTCTACGGCGTCACACTCGTTGAGCAATGAGTGGAAATCTGAGAAGTATGGCACCCCTAGTGTGTCTGCAAAGGCTTGGCCACGCTCAGGATTTCTTGCCCAGACGCCGACGAGGTCAGCATCGGGTGATTCTTGTTCCATGGGGCCGTGAACGTCGTGTGCCCACCACCCAGATCCTACCAGTGCTACCTTGATTGCCATAAGATACTCCTTGACATGACGATAACAATTCTATTTTACTCGCAAAACGTATTGGAGAGCCGATGATTGTACATCTCAGTGCCCATGGCGCAGCGATAGCGCTCTGTACTCGTGGAGCTACCCTCCTCTCCTGGGACCCTGGTGTGGGGGAGAGCGTGATTGATGGCTATACGAGTGAAAGTGAGCATACCGCACTAGACGGATACCGCAGTGCACTGCTCGCTCCCTGGCCAAATCGCATAGCGCGGGGCGAATGGAATGACGGTGATGTGCTTCGTCGCTCACCACAGGCGGATATCCCTTATAACGGTGGTCCTGATAACCGTGGTCTGCACGGCCTGATAGCTGAACAAGAATTCAACTACGTGTGCACTGATGATTCGATAGAACTCGTCACTCGCTTAGATGCATGTGATGTATTTCCGGCAGATTTAGAGATATGCGTGCGCTTCACGCTGACGGCGAGGCGAGAGCTTCGACTTTCTGCGCGTGCTCGTAATCTCTCGTCCCGCTCGGTGCCGGTGGCACTGGGGTGGCACCCGTATTTCGCCGTCACAGATCTGAACGATGCGTGGTTTGACGTGGGGACGGCGCAGCGGATCATGGTAGATGATGGACTCATTCCGCTGCCTGGAGAAGCTGCCTTTGGCTCACAGCTGGAGGGCCGCCAGAAGATCTATGCGAGCGATGACTATGCTCTGGCACATCTGGAGCATACCGAGAACGGGTGGGCGTGTGCCGCTCTCTACACTGGAGAGCGTCTCATACAGATGGCTGCGCGCACCAACACGCCGGAGCAGCAGATTTTTCATGTGTTTGCTGCTGATGGTTTGGCGCGGCGAGAGCATCGTGATGTGGCGTTGGAGCCATGCACGGCGATGGCTGATGCTTATAATCGTCCCGATGTGCGCGCTGATATCGAGCTTGGCCCACGCGAAATTCGCACGTTGGAAGTGTATCTCGCTGCTAGCAATATACCAGATCGTGAAGTACCCGAATCGTGATATGCCACGTGACTATCACGTGATGCGCATGTGAGGTGTCACTAAGGTGCCATCGAGATGCCAAACACTGAGATGAAATGAGAGAGGAAATAGAGGAGACAGAGAATGACGGAACAAACGTTAATTTTAATCAAGCCCGATGGGGTGCGGCGCGGTCTTACCGGAGAGATCCTGGCACGTATTGAGCGCAAAGGGTACGCTATCAGCGATCTGAAACTTGTGCATGCGCTGCCTGAGCAGTTGCACAAGCACTACCGAGATCACGTGGAGAAGTCGTTCTATCCTGGGCTGGTGGACTACATGACGAGTGGGCCAATGGTGGCTGCCGTCATCGAGGGAAGACGGGTCATTGAGGGAGTTCGCTCCCTGTGCGGAGATACGGATCCCACCACCGCTGCGCCGGGTACTATTCGGGGTGACTACGGCCGAGATTGGGGGACCGAAGCAGTGCTCAACCTCGTCCATTCCTCCGATTCTGCTGAATCGGCGCAGTGGGAAAAGAGCGTGTGGTTCGGCTGAAGGCTGCTGTTTGGCAGACGGCGTGCAGTTGAGCTGAAGAGCACACGTCAGCTGTTGCGGCATATGCCAGCTGTTGGGGGCGTGTACAGGATGCTTCTTATAGATGCATACGCGAGGATCGTCGGTGCTTGCCGGAGCTAGATAAGTGGATGCCAGATATGTGGCTGGCTCCAGTGTACGAGCGCTGCCCAAGGAGCGGCGCTCGTACCGAGAGCGAACGTGGCAGGTGAGAATCCACTGCGCAGAAGGGGGCGGTCAGCTGGGTCTGTGAGCATAAACGTCAGCGCAGCGACGGCAGGCTGGTGAAAGAGCACCAGCAGGGTGTGTATAGATTCAGGAGTGGCGCGAATTAAATTGAGTGCCTCCTCTGGACTAGCACTGTACAAAGTGCGCTCTGCGCTCACGGAGTGCACGGGCAAACCGGCAGAGCGCATCGCCGTCAGCGTTTGGAGGGTGCGAGCTGCGCTAGAAACTAACGCCAGATCAATCTCGGCAGTAGCCTGAACGATGGCGGAGCCTTGCAGGGCGGCAAGCTGGCGGCCTCGAGCAGTGAGCGGACGCGCGTAGTCATGTCCGCCGTCAGCAGCCTCAGAGTGACGCATCAGGATGAGGATGTGGGGATTGGTAGCTGATGTATGGGATGGAGGCATGGTCTCTTCCTCTCATGGATTTTCATCTATATCCTATGCGCTACCAGGGGGTTTCTCTCCCATACGGACGTATGGAGTTGCTCTGCCATGTTGTGGGAGCTTTTCTTTATCTAGGCAGAAGATGTTCTGCTATAAAAACCCATTGTATGTGCCTGGCAATTTGGCGTTTGTCATGTGATTCCTGCAGTTACAAGGGATGCTGCACTCCATCTTTCTCATCGATATATATGGCATTCCGTTATTGTGCTCATCCCTATTGTTCTTATGAATAATGCGTTTTATAGGCGCTTGGGCAATGGAATTGACTATGTTTCCTACTGGCTTAATGTTCCATATGGGGGTATATCTTTACCGCTATGTATCTTTAGCGTCATTTCTATCTGTCTCGCCGTGCGAAGTTTTTCCTATCAGAAAAGCACGGCTGCGAAAGTAATTTTTCTGCTTAATTCCCTATATGTCGTACTCAATCTTATATCTATTCCGGCAGTGTTTTGATATAAGGAGGAAAATCCACTTATATTCTGACGCTAGATTCCGGTGGCTGAGCCTGCCCACGTTTCCGGCGTGGTGGATGCGCTCGCATGGGTGATGGGGGAGCAAGGCGCACGAGCCTTGCGCGGTGGCAATATAGTTTACATGACGCAGTGAGAGTTGGAAGATTCAGGACTAAGCACTTTCTCTGATGATTAGCTTGGGCTTGATAAATGCGCGTTGCGGGGCAAGGTCTGGATTTTCGATGTGGGCAACAATCATTTGGGTGGCTTTCTGGGCTTTTAATCCAATGTCTTGGTGAACAGTGGTGAGTTGAGGTGTGGACTGCACAGCGATCGGCAAATCGTCGAAACCGATAACGGCTACGTCGTCAGGAACGCGAATTCCTGACGACGTGAGTGCATATACGAGTCCCGCGGCAATAATATCGGCGGTGCAGAAAACAACGTCAGGAAGTGTGGAAGAAGGCGAGTGTGCGAACTTCATCCCGAGGTCTTTTCCATCGGAAAACTGAGTACTGGTTTCATAGTAGGTGGGCGCATCGAATGATTGGTATCCATCGCGCAGGGCTTGAACGAATCCTGTATAACGGCTGGCTACCACTCCGCCTGCACCAGGGGGCGGCCCCGCTACAGCAATGCTTCTCCAACCCTGTTGGACGACGTAGTGGCCAACAAGCTCTCCTCCATAAATGTCATCAACGCTCACTGAGGAAAGCTTTGCGGATTCTCCGTGGTTGTCGATAAACACGATAGGGGCATCATTGATGAGCTGATAGCTTTCTACCTCGTCTGCAAATGTCCCAAACATAATAGTTCCAGCCACATTCCATGATTTCATTTGAGATGCAGCAGCATACATGTCTGGAGCGGAATGAAGGATGAAGAGATATCCTCGTTCCTGTAGTTCGCGTTCTAGTGCTCCAATTAAGGCGGCATCATGTGCATTGGAGATCAATCCACCAGGGTAGCGAGGGTAAATAAACGCCACGAGGTTTGTACGCTGTCGAGATAAGGCTCGGGCGGCGGCACTTCCTACGTAGCCGAGTTCCCGCACTGCATCTAGAACTTTTTCTCGAGTTCGCTCAGATACTCGTGATTTGTTTCCATTGAGAACGTTCGATGCCGTCATCTTCGTGACGCCGGCTCTAGTTGCAACGTCCTGCAGAGTCACCATAATTTATTTCCATTCTTCAAAAGTGGTTGACATCAGGTCTTTCTGCTACTAGGTTTATCGGTAAATCGAGAGATTTACCGATAAACCTCAAGGGGGAGGTTGAAATCTCCTTCTCTACACGACAAGGTATCACATGAAAGTACACCATAAATTTCAGAGGATTGCGGCATTGGCTGCAGGTATTGTTCTTACACTTGGAGCCTGCTCCGCAGGCGGATCAGGAGCGGGAGATGCAGTGCAGGATACAAAAGCCGATAAAGGATTAAGTGTTCAAGGCGTCAACCTCAAATATGACCCTAACCATCTGGTGAATGATGGCAAGCCGATCAAACTTGACTGGTGGGCATGGACAAATATTGAGATATTTCAAAAGATTGCTGATGATTATCAAAAAATTCATCCGAACGTAGATATTCATGTGGTTAATCAACCGTGGGACGATATTTGGACGAAGCTTCCACTAGAGCTGAAGAGTGCTAAAGGTCCTGCCCTTTTCAATATGCATGGTTCGCAACATGCTAACCTAGTGGAATTCATGGCTCCATATGATCTTCCTGTGGATGAGTTGAAAAAAGATTATACGGGGGTGGACTACCATGTTGTAGACGGTAAGATTCCTTATCTTCACCTGGGTATGATGTCTGGAGCGATCTATTACAACACTGATATGTGGAAAGAAGCTGGGCTGACCGATGCGGATATTCCACAGACGTGGGACGAAATGCGCACCGTGGCAAAGAAACTCACTGTACGTGATCCCTCTGGAAAGCTTAAACGGGCTGGTTTTAGTTTCAACGATGAAGGTGGCACGTTCCAGATGGGACTTTCCTATCAATACGGGCAAAATTTATTTGCGGCAGACGGTAAAACTCCAACAGTGAATAACGAAGCAAATCTTAAAGTGATTAACCAGATGAAGGCATTCTACGATGACGGCTCTGGGGATAAAGATTTTGGTACGTCTGGAACGGAAAGTTTCGGACAAGGCCAAGCGGCTATGACGTATGCATGGGGCTGGTATGCGGGAACACTTGCTCATGATTACCCTGATATTCATTGGTCTGCTTTCCCCACTCCAGTACCTGAGAAGGGGAAGGTTCCGTATGCATATGATCGGACTGGCTTAGAGGCTACTTTTGGTATTAATAAGAATGCTCCAAAAGAGCAGCAAGCTGTGGCGCAAGATTTCTTGAAGTACTATCTCACGAATGCAGATGTTCAAAAGACGCTCGCCATTGCTTATGCTGTATTCCCTGCCTACATTCCGATTGCAGAGGATCCTGGAGTGCTTGCTAGTCCTGCGATTAATGCTTTCCATAAAGAAGTGGATCGATATATATGGCCAGGAGATTTCCCCGCTACGTTTGAAGATTCATCTAAAGCTATGTGGCAAGACATTCTTTATAACGGCGTCGCTCCGCAAGCTGCTCTTGTTGCCAATGAATCGAAAATCAAGACAGATCTAAAATCGTCGTCATTCGTATCGCTTGAGAAGCTGTATCCCTTCTATCAAGCTAAGTAGTTCGCCAGTGGAGGCTCTGAAGAAGCTCTAAATAAGAGGCAAGAGAGTATTAGTTTTCAGAGCCTCCTCGGTGAGATAGATCGAAAGCTCGAAAATCATCATGAGTCGGAATCAACTTCATCGCAGGCCAGTGTCGCGGTCGGAGAAGAATCTTCGCAATGTTGCTCTTTTTGTTATTCTCGGAGCGATAGTTATCTTCACGTTTGTACCAATTGTTGTGGCGATTCTTGGATCTTTTCACAACTGGAATCCCCTCAATGGAACTTTTACGAGTGTTGGACTAGACAACTATGCTCGTATGTTTACAGATTCAACGTTTTTCACGGCTGTCATTAATACGGTGGTGTTCGGGTTAGTAGCTATTGTGGGTAGGCTCGTGCTTGGGCTCGCCTTGGCGTATGCGCTATTTTCTCGTATGACTAAGTGGCGTTCCTTTTTTCGTGCAGTTTTTTATATGCCGACAGTCACTCCCATTGTTGCGGTTGCCTATGTGTGGCAGTTGATGTATCACCCACAGTTTGGTGCCATTAATAATTTTTTCGGCCTGGATATTAACTGGTTATTTGACAAAAATTTTGCGATGCCTGCCATCCTTCTGATGACAATTTGGAAAGATTTTGGCTATGCAGTGATTCTCTTTTTAGCTGGTCTTTATGCTATTCCGGAAGATGTAGTCGAAGCAGCGCATGTAGATGGTGCAAACAACGCGCAGACATTTTTGCGAGTGATTCTGCCGCTGTTGCGTCCGACAACGATCTTCGTGGTCATTACGTCTCTTATCGCTTATCTGCAAGCGTTTGTGCAAATAATGGTGCTCACTGGTGGGGGACCAGGGACAGCCACCCAAACCCTGGCCTACAAAATCTATGTTGAGGCTTTTCAAAATTATAACTTTGGTTACGCATCTGCGATTGCTATTGTGCTGCTCGTATTCACGGCGCTGCTGACGGCGGTTTCTTGGAAAGTACAAACGTCATCAGGCTCAAATTTAGTTAAGAGAAATCGAATGAAACAGCGGACTGTGCAACAAAGAGATATAAAGCGAGGGATTGCATGAAACTCACAGTATTTCAGCGGGTAGAGCAAGTTGTTCTTCACCTCGTGCTCATTATTTTAGGGGCGCTGACGGTGTTTCCATTTGTGTGGATGCTGCTATCTTCGTTTAAAACTAATCCAGAAATTGTTGCTGCCAATCCCGATTTCTTGCCTCGCGAATGGACGCTGGCAAATTATATGAGTATTTCGAATAAGCTAAACTTCTTCCAGCTGTTTGCAAACTCAGTGTTTTTGGCAGTCGTTATTACGATACTGGTCGTTTATATTTCTCTTCTTGGCGGGTTTGTTTTTGCAAAGTATCAATTTCCTGGAAAAGGTATTGCTTTTGGGATTATCTTATCGACGATGATGATCACGTGGGCGGTGGTGATTATTCCTAGATATACAATGTTCGATGCTGCACATTTGCGTGGCTCGTATTTTTCAATTGTACTACCAGCAGCAGTGAGCGGTTTTGGTATATTCATGATGCGTCAATCAATTTCTGGAATTCCCGATGAAATCCTTGAAGCGGCACGGATTGATGGAGCTTCAGAATTCTTTATCTTCCATAAAATTGTGGTTCCGATGAGTCGTAATGCCATTTCTGCCTTAGCAATTTTTCAGTTTCTCTGGGTCTGGGAAGATTACTTGTGGCCATATCTCATGATCACTGATCAGGATAGGCAAGTTTTAGCAGTTGGTCTTACTACTTTTAAAGGACAATATGGAACTGATTACGGCGGACTTTTTGCAGCCACAACGATTTCCGTTATTCCTGTCTTGATCGTCTATCTCGTGTTTCAGCGGAGATTTGTAGCTGGCGCCGCGAGTGCTGCAGTCAAGGGTTGACGTCAAGGAGAAAACTATGTCGACAAAAAATACGCTGATTCCTTATCCCGCTCCAGCGCATAAAGATGCAACCATTATTGGCCAGCATTGGCGGATCACTGTCCTCAGCCCAAGGTTAGTGCGTGTTGAGTGGAATGAGCATGATGACTTTGTGGATGGGCGTACTCAACTGATAGAAAATCGTCTTTTTGATAAGCCGGCTTACACAGTCGCCCATTATGGATCGGGTGTTCATGTGAGCACAGATATCCTGGATGTCTTCTACGATGGGCATGAATTTAGTGCACAGGGATTACATATTAAGGTTCGGGTACGTGCAGGGGTACCGTATGGCTCTGACTGGCACTATGGTCAAACGATTCGTGTCAATTCAAGGTTTGAGAATCTTGGGGGAACTGCTAGAACGCTTGATGGGATAGATGGTGCTGCGGAGCTTGAACCAGGAATTCTTGCTCGTAATGGATACGCAGTGATTGATGATTCTGATTCTCTTCTGCGCACAGAAGATGGCTGGATCGTTCCGCGGCAATCGCCAGGGAAAGATCTATATTTCTTTGGATATGGCAGCGATTATCGTTCCGCACTCACTGACTATTTCTCTCTTACTGGTGCTTCGCCGCTGATCCCTCGCTATGCCTTGGGAAATTGGTGGAGTCGTTACTGGCCGTACTCAGATCAAGAGTATCGATCTTTACTTGAAGTTTTTTCTGAGCATCGGGTGCCATTTTCTGTGGCAGTACTCGATATGGACTGGCATATTACGGATGTTGATCCCGCAATCGGATCGGGGTGGACGGGATACACCTGGAACCGTGATCTTTTCCCCGATCCGGATAGCTTCTTGGAAGAGTTGCACAAGAGAGGGATGCATGTTTCCTTGAATGTGCATCCGGCTGCTGGTATTCGTCGTCATGAAGAGGCCTATTCTAGGGTTGCGCATGCGCTCGGAATGGACTCTGAGAGTGGAGCGCCAGTTGATTTTGATGTGACGAGCCAAGATTTTATGCGGGCTTATTTTGATCTTGTGCATCATCCACTAGAAGATCAAGGCGTGGATGTATGGTGGATCGACTGGCAACAGGGAACGCAGACATCAATTCCTGGTCTTGATCCGCTGTGGATGCTCAATTATTTGCATTATGAGGACGCCTGTAAACAACTGGAAGTGAAAAAAAATAAGCTGGACACTAGTGCTACATCGCCAAATGCCTCAATTATTCTATCTCGTTATGCGGGTCTAGGATCGCATCGATATCCAATTGGCTTCTCAGGGGATACCATTACTACTTGGGAATCGCTAGATTTTCAGCCGTATTTCACCGCTACTGCAGCAAATGTGGGTTATAACTGGTGGAGTCATGACATCGGTGGGCACATGATGGGCGTGCGAAATGTCGAGCTGGCCACGCGATGGCTTCAGTTTGGAGTTTTTTCTCCAATTAACCGGCTCCACTCATCAATGTCGGCATTTGCATCAAAAGAGCCTTGGAATTTTCCCCAGCCGGCGCAGCAGATACAAGAGCGCTTTTTACGGTTTCGCCATCAGCTTGTTCCGTATCTCTATACTTCAATGTGCCGCAGCCACCGGGAGGCGGTGGCCCCAATACGTCCGATCTATCATGATTTTCCCGAAGAGAACCAGGCCTATGTGCACCGGAATGAGTATTTTTTTGGCAGCCTGATTGCTGTTCCGATAACATCGCCAGAATCTTCTGCTACTCATCTGGCGCGTAGCGATGCTTGGTTGCCGCCTGGGGAATGGACGGACATTTTTACGGGGCAGCAATATAGTGGTGGGACGAATGTGGCATTCTATCGTCCATTGGATTCTTTTCCGGTGCTGGCTCCCAGCGGAGGCATCATCACGTTGGCGAGTGACGCACTTGAGCCTCTCGATCATGCACCTTGGGCACTCACCTGCATGGTGTTTCTCAATGCCGAAGGAACCGCCCATGGAGTTTTGATTGAAGACGGTGGTGACGGATTAGGAAGCGAATCTCGCTATGATATCTCGGTGTGGAGTGAGAAAAACGGTTCTATCGGCTGTGAAATTCGAGGAAGTGGAAATTCTCGTGATCGACTGTGCGAGTTATCAATAATGGTGGTTGGTTATGAGAATTTAGATACGGTGGCAGGGCGTGTAGCTTACTGTGACTCTCTGGACATGCTGGCTCCTGGAGCGCTGCAGACATTTGGGGAGGTTAATCTGGCTCATTTCCGTGGCACTATTGATGGGGTACACGTCCGTGATGATAGCCGTGATCGCCGAATTTATGAGATTTTGGATCGCTCAGAAATTCAGTTGCTCGTAAAAGAACAAGCATGGGATATCGTGCGTGCGCATAGCCAGCGTGGCTGGCTATCATCATCTGCAAGCTGTATTAATGAATTGCTGGTGGCAGGCGTGGAAAATGATCTGCTAGGTGCAATCAGTGAGGTGCTGAGATAGTCGCGTTTACGTCAGTGTGAAACCTTGTAGTGCTCTTTGAGGTTGATAGTGCATGCCAGCTACGTTCTCAAAGGGCGCTACAATTTTATTTTCCGAATTTGCCCTTTAGCGGGTGAATGTATGGAACCCTCATTGAGCTCCAAACTAGCGCCTAGAGCCTGCCCACGTTTCCGGCGTTGTGGCTGATGCCTTAAACTAAGTCTGTGTATTTGAAAACCCTCACTCTGCGCGGCTTCAAGAGTTTTGCTACCGCTACGACGCTGCGTTTTGAACCAGGTATCAACTGCGTGGTAGGGCCTAATGGCTCTGGAAAATCCAACGTGGTGGATGCGCTCGCATGGGTGATGGGGGAGCAAGGCGCGCGAGCCTTGCGCGGTGGCAATATGGCAGATGTGATCTTTGCTGGCACGGCTGCCCGCCCTGCACTGGGTAGAGCAGAAGTGAGCCTGACGATTGACAACACTGATGGTGCCTTGCCGATTGAATTTTCAGAAGTGACGATTTCACGTACGCTTTTTCGCTCTGGTGGCTCGGAGTATGCCATTAACGGCACGGCGTGCCGACTCCTCGATATCCAAGAGCTACTCTCCGATACAGGCATGGGCAAAGAGATGCATGTGATTATCGGTCAGGGAAAACTGGATGAAGTACTCACTGCCACTCCTGAAGAGCGCAGAGGATTCGTTGAAGAAGCGGCGGGAGTACTCAAACATCGGCGCCGCAAGGAAAAAGCGCTACGCAAGCTCGATTCTATGCAAGCCAATCTCACTCGTGTGGAGGATTTAGCTGCGGAGTTGCGCCGGCAGCTGGGGCCGCTCGCCCGGCAGGCAGCGACGGCGCGGCGGGCTCAGGTGATTCAACGTGACGTCTTTGATGCGCGGGCTCGTTTGTTGGCCGACGATCTTGCCCAAGCGCAGGCGAGGGTGGCGGCGCATACGGCTGGTGACGCCGAGCTGCTCAAGCGCAGATCGGAGCTCGGCGAACGGGTGGAGCAGCTACGCACGCGCGTGCAGGAACTGCAGGAGCAGGCAGATCGGCTGAGCCCGTATACAGCGCAGCTAGCTGAGCGCTTTGGCCGCTTGACGTCGTTGCTGGAGAGGTTCCGCTCGCTGGCAGATCTGGCAGCGGAGCGGGAGCGCTCGCTCAATGCTCCTGCCTCGAATACGCAGCAGGGGGAGACGCCGGAGCACATCCGTGAGCGGGCACAAATCGCTCGTGAGGAGGAGGCGAATCTCGCTGAGCAGGTACAAGCGGCACAGCAGCATTTGGCTCAGATGATTGCTAATCGAGAAAAGGCCGATCAGACTGAGGCGGATGTCGATGTGCATCTTGCTCGTATCAATCGCACGTTGGCTGATCGCAGGGAAATGACCGCCCGCATTGCTGGTCAGATCACTGCGGCTCGATCTCGAATTGAGGCGCTCACGGCGGAGCGAGAGCGCGTGGACGTTGCGAAGACGGAAGCGGAGAAACGGGCGCAGAAGGCTGCTCAATCGGTGGCTCAGCTGGAGCGAGATACCGTGGCGCACACGCCTGGCAACGACGATTTGTCGCTGTCGCATCAGCGCGCTGCTCACGACGTACAAGAGGCGCAGGCGAAGGTGGAGGAAGCGCGCTCTGCACTTGCGCAGGCTCAGGCGAATGCTGTGCAGTGGCGTACCAAGGCGGAGACACTCTCGCTCTCGCTCGTCCCTGAGGATGCCACGGCGTGGGTAGTGGACAATTTTCGCACCGGAGTGGATGGCTTAGTGCGTGATTCTCTGCGGATTACGCCAGGCTGGGAGACGGGGGTGGAAGCTGCGCTCGCCGGTAGTGCAGCCGGCGCCGTCGTTACGGATATTGACGCCGGTATCGATGCGCTGCGCGCTGCCCGAGAAGAACATGCAGGGCACCTGGAATTGATTGTGAGCGCACGCTCAGCTGCGAATGAAGCCGGCAAGGCGAACGGCAGCAGAAATGGCAAGGCGAACGGCAACGGTGAAGACGGCAGTAATGACGATGGCGCCGGCATGGCCAGCGCTGATGCGGCAAATGGGAGTGCAGCCATTGCCGAAGCACTAGAGATGGCTGCTGAGCGAGCTATACGCTCATGCCAGTTTGGTGCGCACGAGGCAGTGGTGGCTAGTTCCGTGATTATGGGGACGTCTGCGCCGGCTCAGACGGTGCGTGAACTACTCAGCGGTACAGTGCTCTGCGTCGATCTGCTCACGGCGCGATCTCTCATTCGCGCGGGGGCTCCCAGTGTGGCTACGTTGGCTGGTGATGTGCTTAGCCCTGGCCGCGTGCGCGGCGGTGAGGTGCAGGCGGCGGCGGTACTGGCGCGGCAAGCGATGTATGACGACGCTCTCGCCCAGGCGCGCCAGGCTGAGCAGGAGCACAGTGAAGCGGAGGATGCACTCGTCCGAGCGCAGCGCGTCTACGGCGATTTTCATGAAAAATTTGAGCAGATCTCTTCCGAACTCAACGCGCGCGATTCGCAGCTTGCTGCCTTGACGGCGCAGCTGGGAGTACTGCGACAGAGCTTAGAGGCGGCGCAGGCCGAAGCGGAGCGCGACCGCGTGAGAATTGGGCAGATTGATGCGGAGCTATCGACGCGGCGATCTGATCTGGAAGCTATCAACGAGCAGCAGCTACAGCTGAGTGCGGAGCCGGAAGATCTCACGCAGCGAGCTGCCGAACTTACCCGAGAGCGGGAGCAGAGCCATAGCGCAGCAGTGACAGCACGACAAAGAGAGACAGAGGCGCGATTGGCTCTGCGTACTCACGAGGAGCGGCTGCGTGCGATAGCGGGAAAATCTGAGGCGCTGGAACGCGGCGCACAGGCGGCACAGGAGCGAATACGGCACGAGGAGCGCATGGCGATTCGCCGTGCTCAAGCACGCCAGGCAGCGCATGAGGTAGGAGAAAAAGCTCGGCGGGCGTTCGCCGTCACGCAGCAGTTTGCCGATAGTGTGGAGCGGGAACGGGAGCAGGCCGAAGCTCAAGGGGCGCAGCAGCATTCACAGCTTGTCCAGGCGCGGGCGCAGTTCGACCAGGCGAGTGCAGAAGAGCGGGCATTAGCCGATGAGGGGCACCAGCGAGAATTGGCACTCGCCCAGCAAAAACTGAAATATGAACAGCTTGAGCAGCGGGCAATGGAGACGATGGGAATGGAAGCGGCCACGCTCATCGACGAGTACGGGCCGCATCTGCCGATTCCAGTTGGGAGTCCAGTGGAGAGTCCAGGGGGAGAGCCTCCAACATCGCCCGCAAATGACGCTAAATTGCCCGCAGGTGATACTGGTGGCAGTGCTACGGGCGATGCTGAGGCTGTGTCAGTGCCGCCTGCCACGATCCCTTTTGTGCGCGCTGAGCAGGAGAAACGTCTCGCTAAAGCCGAACGAGATCTCGCGCGCCTAGGCAAAATTAACCCGTTGGCGTTAGAAGAGCATGCAGCTCTTGAGCAGCGGCAAAAGTTTCTCACTGAGCAGCTGCACGATTTGCGGCGTTCCCGTGAGGACTTGCTCAAGATGATCCGAGATATTGATCAACGCGTAGAAGACGTGATGGCAGCTGCACTAGCGGATGTAGCTGAGCAATTCACTGGAGTTTTTGCTCGGCTTTTCCCTGGGGGAGAGGGGAAGCTGGTGCTTACGGATCCAGATTCTATTCTCACCACGGGAATTGATATAGAGGCTCGTCCGCCAGGCAAGCGCGTCAAACGGTTGTCGCTGCTCTCCGGCGGTGAGCGTTCGCTGACAGCGATTGCTTTCCTCATGGCTATTTTCATGGCTCGTCCGAGTCCGTTCTACGTAATGGATGAGGTGGAGGCCGCGCTTGACGACGTCAATCTCTCGCGTCTTTTAGATCTGTTTGAGCAGCTGCATGAGAGTTCACAGTTGCTCATCATCACGCATCAAAAGCGCACGATGGAGATTGCCGATGCTCTCTATGGCGTGGCGATGCGGGAGCGGGGCGTGACGAGCGTGATTTCGCAGCGAATAGCTGACGTCATCGACGCCTGATGGCATAGAGATCTCAGGATGATGGGCAAGAGTGCCTCCGAGAGATATACAGGAGAGTACGCGCGCGTAGTTATCGCACTGCTGCGATCCTGTACTGCCAGGAGAGCACCCCGAGGGGGGGGAAAAAAGAGATGGCATGAGGGAATTTTGGATTTCGGGGCTGTGCTGTACTGTGCACTGCACTCCGGTTTGCGATGAGAATTCTTTATGCGAATGCGTCGAAAACGCAGTCATCTGCTGGGATAAGTGGGGAGCTACACAAAGTTATAGAAAAGTGATGCGAGGTAATGAAGTTGCAATTTGGATATAGCATGCCGCGCTTTCGCCTATCGATTTTTTAAGTTTTAATGGAACTGTGTTGATCGCATTGGTTATTTTCGTCGTCGTGGCTGCGCTGGCTCTGGGGGTCGTTGCGCTGTTTCTCAATGAAGGGCGCCCGATTGAAGAACGCAGCAAATGGGTAAAGGATTCTGTGCAGGCGTGGCGCGATGGCGAGCTTGAGATGGATAACTACCACGTGGAGCTCAAAGATGCCAAGGTGAACGACGTATTTTCCACATTTGAGGCGGCTGATGGCGATGGATATCTGAGCTTTGGCGAACTTGAGACCACGCTCAAACCAGTGACGGATCAGCTGCAGCATGTGCGTCTACCGAGGCGCGATAAAGTAGCGGATGCCAAGGTGGCGTGACGGCGGACGGGGCGGTTGCCTGTGGCGCGGGGTGCTGTAGTTTAGTGTAGTTTATTTGCAGAAGCTAGACGCTTTGGTTTTAGTAGCATGCTCGATTTTCTTACCAGTTATGAGTGGATTCTCTTATCAATTACTAGCGTCATCACGTAGATTGATAGATCCAGCAGGCCTGTCATCAACCATAGACATAAGTGTTCTTCGCTCTCCCAAGTCAGACCACTGACACAAAAACAAGACACACTCTAAACTTTTGTCCGCTAGCCCTTTTGCTATGTGCCCCATGTGCCACGTTATAATCACAGTGCCTAACAATGGGGTTACGTAGGGGAAAATAAATGAAAAATAGTCTCAAACGCACAGCTAGGAACGTATTGTCTGCTACTGCTGTGAGCGCGCTTGTGCTGGCTGGCCTTTCACCGGCAGCTTTCGCTACAGATTATTCAGGGTTGAGCGTGCCTACACAGATGGTGTCGGTGGCCGAGGAAGTTCCGCTGAGTAGTGTCGACCCTCAAGTGCGATTCCAGAGTTTCAATAATGACTGGAAGTTTATACTTGGCGATGTGGCAGGAGCGCAGGGAGCTGCATTTAATGATGCCAGCTGGCGCGGCGTGGACTTACCGCATGACTACAGCATCGAGCAGCCATTCTCGCAGTCTATGGAAGCTGAAAGTGGTTATTTGCCTGGCGGAGTGGGGTGGTATCGCAAGAGCGTGGAGTTGCCAGCAGAGCTTGAAGGCAAACGTATCAACCTGAATTTTGACGGCATCTACATGGACGCCACCATTTATGTGAACGGCGTGGAGGTAGCTAACCATCCCTACGGATATACTCCATTTTCCGTGGATATCACGAGCGCCTTAAACTTCGGGGCAAGCAACGTGGTGGCTGTGAAAGTGAATCACCAGACCCCATCGAGCCGCTGGTATTCGGGCTCCGGTATTTACCGCGATGTGGATCTGATGATCACTGATCCGGTGCACGTGGCCTATAACGGCGTGAAAGTGGCGGCCAAGAATATAGATGGCTATACCGGCACGGGCACGTTGAATCTCGATGTGAGCACTGTGCTTACCAACGAGAGTAACGCAGACAAAACGTTCACCCTGAAACACACTGTGGCGCCTAAAGCTGGGGGAGAAACGATTGGTGCCGTCACGAAGCAGGTGACGTTAGCGGCAGGAGCCACCCTCACAGATACGACCGAGTTGGCAGCCAATTCCCCTGAGCTATGGAACTTGCGCAATCCTGCGCAATACGTGGTGCACACCGAGCTGCTAGATGGCGCGGAAGCGCTGGACGCCGTAGACACCATGACGGGTTTCCGGAAACTCACTTTTGATGCCGGTACGGGCTTTGCGCTCAATGGCAAGAAAATGAAGCTCAAAGGCGTCTCTATGCACCACGATCAAGGAGCATTAGGGGCTAAAGCCTATAAAGATGCGATTGAGCGGCAAATCGACATTCTCAAAGGCATGGGTGTGAACACTATTCGCATCACCCACAATCCTGGCTCGCGCGATTTGATAGATCTAGCTAATGAAAAAGGCATGCTCATCATTGAAGAGATCTTCGACGGCTTGCATTGTGCGAAGAACACTAACTCGAAAGATTACGCTAGGTTCTTCGATCAAACTGTGCCAGCAGAGACGAAGCTCGAAAATGTACCGAACGGGAGCACTTGGGCGCGCTTCGATCTGGAGACGACGCTTAAGCGTGACGTCAATGCGCCGAGCGTGATTATGTGGTCGCTAGGAAATGAGATTCAAGAGGGCACCGCCTGCGCCATTTCTAGTTTCTCGTCGCGGCAGACAAATTTGATTTCGTGGGCTGCGGGGATTGACCAGACTCGTCCGGTGACTCGCGGCGATAACGCGATTAAACGCGACGGCGTCGCTCGCAACGTGATGTCGAGTTTGCTTTCTGCCGCTACCGCCGCAGACACCACTGGCACAGTGGGAGCAAATTACGCTGACGGCGGGCAATACGATATGTTGCATAATACCTATCCGAATGCCATGCTCTATGGGGCCGAGACGGCATCATCTGTGAATAGCCGTGGGGTGTATTCGCGCACTTCGGATTCTGGACAGACGTCAGATAAGCAACTCACCTCGTATGACGGCTCGAAAGTGAACTGGGGGCACTATGCCGCGCAGGCGTGGCTGGATGTGATTAAGCGCGACTACGTAGCAGGCACGGCCGTGTGGACGGGCTTTGACTACATTGGTGAGCCGACCAACTGGAATGGCACGAGGGCTGGGGCAGTCGGGTCTTGGCCGTCACCTAAGAACTCTTATTTTGGCATTGTGGATACCGCTGGTTTCCCTAAGGATTCTTTCTATCTGTATCAAAGCCAGTGGAATGACGACGTGCACACTTTGCATATTCTGCCAGCGTGGAACCGCAGCGTGCTGCAAAACGGCGGCACGGGAAATCAAAAGATCGTGGTCTATTCGGATGCGCGCTCAGTGGAGCTATTCTTCACTCCCACGGGAGGGCAAGAGCGTTCCCTGGGCAAAAAGACTTTCACTGAAAAGACCACTGATGCTGGCTACAAGTATCAAATCTATGAGGGAGAGGGCAAGAGCTCAACCGAGTATGAAAACCTCTATCTCAGCTGGAATCTCGCCTATGAAGACGGCACCTTACGCGCTGTAGCCTATGATGCTCAAGATCAGCCGATCACCAGCACTCAAGGCCGCTCTAGCGTGAGCACCGCAGGAGTGGCTGCCAGCTTAGATGTACAGGTGAACAAGACTACTCTGCGAGCCAATAATGAGGATCTCGCTTACTATGAGGTGACGGTGCTGGATGCCAACGGTGTGCCAGTGCCAGATGCAGACATTCCAGTGACGTTTACAGCCACCGGAGCTTGCGAAGTGGTGGGCACTGATAACGGCGAGCAAGCCGATCACACCTCATACTTGTCTGCTACCCGCAACACGTACCACGGCAAAGTGCTTGGCATCGTCAAGGCTACCAATCAAAGCGGTAGCTGCTCAGTGGCGGTTTCCACCCCAGCCCTGCCCAGCGTGGCCAAAGCTGTGCAGAGTGAACCTACTGGAGAAACTAGTGCCGATGCAGACGTCGTTTCTTACACCTATCCACGCAACTATTACGTGCAGGTGGGCACTGAGCCGGTGCTGCCAGCCAAGATAGATGCCAACCTCAGCGATGGCTCCACTGAAGCAGTGGACGTAACCTGGGATGAGGTCACCCCTGAGCAGTATGGCGCACCTGGCACGTTTACCGTGCGCGGCACCACGGCCAAAGGGCATAGCGTGAGCGTGAACGTGACCATGCTGAATCGGGCAGGGGCAGTGCTCAACTATTCTGCCACCACACAGGTAGGAGTAGTGCCTACTATTCCAGACACTCGCCCAGCAGTGCTTCCAGATGGCACGATTTTGGACGCTCAGTTTGAGGTAGATTGGGATCTTCCAGAAGATAGTGCCTATGCCACTGCGGGCACGGTGGTGATTAACGGCACCGCAACCGTGCTGGAAGATGAGTTCCCAGTGACGGCCACCATCAGGGTGCAAGAACCTACGATGACGATTGGCTCTAGCGTGACCGGCGCAGCAAATCTCACCCAAGACATTCCTGCTGACAAACAGTCAGATACCTTGAATGCGATTAAAGATGGCTCCACTGCGCTGGGCGCTAATACCAGCGGTGGGCCAAACCCCACTACCTGGACGAACTACGCTAACTCGCAAGCTGGAGACAACACAGCAGAAATTGAGTTCGCGTATGACACCCAGCAAACTTTTGGTGAGTTCAACGTGTACTTCTATAAAGACACATTCTCTGCACGTTTCCCTGATGCGGGCACCACAAAGTTTTACGTGAAAGACAACGCTGGCGATGAGTGGCGAGAACTTGACGTCACCGAAACTATCGCTAGCTCAGAATCTCCCGCCAACGTAAAGAAGTATTCTTATGCACTCAACGACGCTCCTGTGAGCGCCACGTTTGTGAAGCTAGAAGTGACGAACAAGAATGAGACACTCAGCAATGGCAAAAAGCCTTGCACGGGGATTACCGAAGTGGAGCTAAAGACGGCATCGCTGAGCACCTCAACCTATAGCACCGCACAGTTGGAATCGCTCACGGTGAACGACGAAGCCGTGCCGGATGCTGCTTTGGCAAATTGGACGTACAGCACCCCAGCTGAAGCTGTGGCGCAGATTGCGGCAGCTACCCGCGAGAACGCTGCGTTTACGATTCTGCCTGAATATGAAGGTGTGGCACGGGTGATCGTGGAATCAGAAGATCGTGCCACGATCAACACCTTTACAATCCGCCTTGGGGATAACCAGCCTGCTCCAGCAGATGACGCCTCCCGCGATGTGGCTCCCGCACACACGAATATCGCTGTGGGCAGCCAAGCTGCGAGCTCTGGCAATAATTCCAAGGGCAGTGCCCTCGATGGCCGGCAAGATACGGTGTGGCATACGCCGTGGGGAGCTGGAAATCCGATCAATGGAAACACCGACAATTTTGTTACTCGCGGCTGGGCAGTGCTGATTCTCGATGAGCCTACAGATATTGAGGCTTTGCGCTATCAGCCACGTGCAGATGGCAATAACGGCACGATCACCGGCTATAAGGTGTATGTGAGCAACACCGACGATCCGCAGGGGGAGACTCAAGATGGTGTGCGTCTGCCTGCAGATGACCAATACACATTGGTTTCTCAGGGCACCTGGGCAGACAACTCACAGTGGAAGCTCGCCCAGTTTGATCAGGTGCACACAGCTAAATATGTGAAACTGGTGCCTACATCTACGGTGAGTGATACCCAGCCTAATATGTTTGTGAGCGCCGCCGAGCTGCGTTTGCGTGAGCCAAAGCCGCAGATTGATCTCAACGATCCTGAGCTGGGATTCACGGTACGTGTGGAGCCAGAGGCACTGGAAGTGGAGTCAGTAGACGCTGATCATCCAGCTCGCCCAAGCTCCGTAGTCGTGGCTGATAAGGATGGCACTATCCTCACGGCAGGGGTGAATTATCAGCTCACCTATACTGCTGATACGCAAGCTGGTGAAGCTATGGTGACGGTGACGGGCATCAACACTCACAAAGGAGAGTTGAGCGCGATTTATACGATCAGCGTCAAGTCTGAGCCGGAAGATCCTGAGCCGATTGATATTTCGGGTCCGAATGGCGGCTTTGTGCTTACCGTAGCTCCTCGTGAAGTGAAAGTCGATGCAGTGGATGCTGCCCATCCGGCCATCCCCACCACGATCACTGTGACTGCACCAGGTGGCGCGACATTGGTGCAAGGCAAGGATTTTAAGGTGAGCTACGAGGGCAATACTGATGAGGGCGAAGCCACTGTGACAGTGACGGGCATCGGCACCTATACAGGCGTGCTTAGTGCCACTTATACGATTGCGCTCGATGAGCCAGTCGCAGAACCAACTGAGGCTACGGCTGTGGAGCCTACAACCGAAGATCCGGCTTCGTGCACCGTGAAGCCGTATGTGCTTATTGCAGATACGGAGGGTGTGCAGTATCTGGTGAACGGCGAGCCAGTGAATGCTGGTAAGTATGAGTATGCTTATGGCGCTACGGTGACGGTGACGGCACAGGCCAAAGACGGTTACCGGCTCACGAATCCGGATTGGTCGGCGCAGTTTACAGCTCCCACGTGGGAATCTCTGAACTGCGATACCCCAGATCCTGGCACGAAACCAGGTACAGACCTTAATCCTGGTACGGATCCTGATCCAGAACAGCCAGGTTCCGGCACTGAGCAACCTGGTACTGAGCAGCCTGGTACTGATCCGAGCGGTAAGGCTCCTGATGCCGCTGCTTCGGGTGACGGTGAGCCAGCTAGCCCGTCGATTGGCGCTATGCCAAATACGGGGGCACATGCCGTATGGGTGATACTGCTATCGGTTGCCCTTCTGGCTGGTGGAGCGGCGATCGTGGCGGCGCGCCGCAGGCACACCTAAACAAACTAAGCTGGGGTTAGAGGATAACGGACTTCTAGCCCCAGCATGGCGCACGCCATCATGCCGGGGTAGCCCATGAGAGCCATGACTCCAAAAACGACGCTTAGCGCAGCCGCGATGATCCCCACTATAGGATGAGCCCCACTGTAGTGAGTACACTCCTTACTAGTTGAATCATGGTTCTTTCGTCCCACTAGTCTTAAGCAATGCAGCCTTTAGTTTTACTCATGCGCATGTGCCGCTAGCGTGAAATTCCTTTATCTGTGCACTCTATATTACGATTAGCCTACCTAACAAAGATGTTAAGCAGGGGAAACGATGAAGCGTAGTCTCACACGCACAGCTGAGAATCTGCTGTCGGCTGTGTTTGCATTTGCAGTGGCTGGATTGTTACCAGCAGAGACACTCTGCTCATGAGATGAAGGGGAAAGTGCATATGGCTTCACTGTTGTTGTCAGCACGCAATCATATGATTGCTTTTGGGGTCGCATTTGTGCTGTTGATGTCTGCCATGTTTGTCGCAGCGCCGCAAGCGTTCGCTGGTGATTCCGGTGTGAATGTGGCACTTGCTAGCGCAGGCGGGAGAGCAACTTCTTCCGCTAATGAGATGAGCGATAAGTGGCTTCCAGAAAAAATTATTGATGGCGATACGAGTGGTTCCAACTCGCGTTGGAGCTCTAACGAGGCAGATGATGCGTGGGTGCAGGTGCAACTTTCCCAGCCTACAGTGATTGATCACGTCAATATCTATTGGGAGACGGCATGTTCTCCCGAATATAAAGTTCAGGTCTCCACTGATGGCCATGACTGGCGAGATGCAGCCAGCGTGGATCGAAGTGCAGAATGCGTAGATCAAAATGAACATGGTACAAACGCTCAAAAGGTTACCTCCACTCTCGATGCTTCTCTTAGAGAGCAAGAGTGGCAATATGCACGCATGCAAGGGAACGGACGAGTCGTGTTTGGTCAGAAAAAGTGGGGAATGTCTCTCTATGAACTGGAAGTCTGGAATGGCTCTGAGCCTGTGCCGTCTCCCACAGATGACGGATTGGATCTGATACCACTTCCTGTCTCTCTCACGGAGCATCCTGACCAGCTTCCGTTTGAACTCACTGCCAATACGAGCATCAGCGCCGACGCAGCTTCGGCAGACGTGGCCAAACTTTTTGCTCAGCAAATGCGTGCCTCCACTGGATTTGCGTTGCCAATCGAGACCGGTGGCACAATCAATCTCAGCGTTGATGCCAATCTTGACGTCACGGGAATCGACTCCCATTTTCTCGATGAAGCCTATTTTCTAGAGGTCGCCAATGACGGCGTCACGATCACTGGCCGCAGTGCTCACGGCGTATGGAATGGCACCCGCACATTTATGCAGCTTCTCCCGTCGTTTATTTATTCTGATACGAAAGTGAATGCGGATTGGAAAGCGCCCGCCGTCACTATTAAAGATGCTCCGCGTTTCTCCTATCGTTCTATGCAGCTAGATCCTTCACGTTCTTTCCTCACCGTTGATGAGATTAAAGACTTCATTGATACCTGGGCAAACGTAAAAGGCTCTAGTCTGCACTGGCATTTGAGCGACGATCAAGGTTGGCGTATCGAGATCACCAATGAAGGCAGAGAGCCTGGCGACACGATCGACTACACGCTGTTGACTGCCAAGGGCGGCGTGACAGCGATGAATGGCAACAAGACCGAGGGCAAGTTCGGCAGTGGTGCAGCCACCGGCACCTATCTGCCTATTTCTGGCAGTGAGCTAGATGAGATTGGGCACACGGGATACTACACCCAACAAGAGTTTATGGAGGTGCAGGAGTATGCGAAAGCCCGCTTCGTGAATATCGTGCCTGAGATTGATATGCCGGCGCACACGATGGCGGCACTCTCTGCTATTCCACAACTCAACTCTCCAGGATCCTCCCATGACGGCACGCTCTGCACAGACGAATGTGGCGAAAATCCGCAAAAAATAGCCGATCCTGCGCAGTGGATAACGGCTGCTCCGCAACCGAATGGCGATGTGGGGAAAAGCTATTTAGACCCGAATAGCGAGTGGACGAATTACTTTATGAACCATGTGTTTAAGCAGCTAGCTGATATAACGCAGGGTGATTACATCCATGTGGGCGGCGATGAATCGCATGATATGACTGCGGCACATGGGATCGAGTATTTCAACTCTTACCTCACTAAATCCACAAAAGCTGTGAGAGATGCGGGTAAGACCCCAATGGGCTGGAATGAGATTGCCTCCAATACGCTGCAAGCTGGCGACGTGGTGCAGTATTGGACGGGAAACACTGCCAACACTGTGCGCGCAGCTACCCAAGACGGTGCGAAAGTGGTGGTGTCTGCGGCTTCAAATTCCTATCTTGATATGCATTATGGTGCGCCAGGTGGAAATATTCTCGGGCTGACATGGGCTGGCACAGGTGACTTTGACAAATACTACGATTGGAATCCTGCTCGTGTGGCAGCCGGCGTTCCTGAAAGTGCCGTGATTGGCACTGATGCGCCGCAGTGGAGCGAGACGATTCGTGGGGGATACCAGGCTGAATGGCTGGCTTGGCCGCGTGCAATTTCTCATGCCGAAGTGGGATGGACTCCGCAAGCTCAACGCAATGTGAATGACTTCAAAATGCGTATGAGTGGCATGGGAGATCGCTTGACTGCCATGGGCGTGAATTTCTATGACGGCGCAAAGGCTGCATGGGACGCTGCTCTAGTGGGCACAGATACTGTGGCTGCTCCCGGAGTAGAGATGACGCTTCCAATTGGCAAGCTGGCTGCTCCTGGTACATCTGTGAGTGCTGACGGCAGCTCCGTAAGCGTTGTAGGTGGAGGTCGTTCAGCCTCGGCACTCGCTGACGCTTTTAGTGCCACAGTGGAGTGGGGTGACGGCGGTGCGGCCGAAGCTGTCACGTTCGGGCAGTTTGAAGAAAACCCACAAGGGGGTCTGTATCGCACTGGTGTTTACACGGTACTTGGTACACACACGTATGCGAACGCAGGCACCTATCATGGCACGATCACTGGCGCTGATGGGCGTACCGCTAGATTCACGGTAGATGTGGCGGCCGGCACGTCGGCGCCACGCTATGAATCTGTAGGGAGTGTGGCTAGCACCCCTTCCATTACTCTCGCTAAGACGAATGATATTCATCCGCCTGAACGAGTAGAGCTGAGACTTGCTGGTTTCAATCCGAACGAGTACGTGAAAATTTCGTGGGGTGGAGATGAACTCTTCCTCGCTCTCACGGACGTGAACGGTGAAGCCACCTATTCCATGCCGTTTGTGACGTCGATGAGAACGGGCGAGCAGATTCTGCGAGCCGAATCAGCAGTGGGAAATCAAGGAGAATCAGTCGCAGCCGATAGCGTGAAGAGCGCTGAGACGACGGCAACGCTGGTTGGCGGAAAGTTTGGCACTCCATTAGCAAACCCCATTGACCGCAATGCATATACGGTTGCGGCGGTCTCGTCGGACACGTCTCAGGAGCCAAGCCCTTCCGGCCTAGCTACTGCTGCGATTGACGGCGATGCCGGCACCTACTGGCACACGGATTGGGATGACACCAACTATCCCATGCCACATTTCATCACCGTGAAACTTGATCAGCCCTATTACGTGAGTGGCTTGGAATACACATCACGGCAAACGCAGGCCAATGGCCGTGCAAAAGCATTCAAAGTGTATGTGAGTGATACTACGCCTACACTCACCAAGGATTCGTTGGCTGCTCTTGCTTCAGGTGAGGAACGTGCGGCAGCTATTCGAGAAGCCATGAATGATGGCGGTTTCGGGAAGCTTGCCGATTGCGGGGTGTTTGATGACACCCGTGAGCCGTTGGCCGTGAATTTTGAAGCCGTACACGGAGAATACGTGACGTTAGTGGAAACTAGCAGCATGGCTGGCAACGGATATGGAGGTGCGGCTGAGATCCGCATCGGTGGCACGCTGGAGGCGCCTGTGGTTCCTGAGCCGGATCCTTGGGAACCGGACGCTCCGGAGCCTGGTACGCCGGAAGTGCCGGATAATCCAGATGCTCCTGGAGACCCAGATACCCCTGATACTCCTGGTTCATCGGAGCAGCCAGATACTCCGGATGTGCCTGTGGAGCCTGATAATCCGGATGTGCCAGCTACTCCTGGTACATCTGAGGGACAGATACGTGTGACTGCAGGAGCACAGTCTAATGTGGCAGCGGGAGCTGAGGATCCTGTTTCCTGCACCGTGAGTCCGTGGGCAAAAGTGGTGAATGTGCGAGGCGTGAGCTACATGGTGAGTGTGGATGGCAAGCCTGCAGTTCCTGATGTGCGGGGAATCTACCACTACGGCTATGGGCAGATGTTACGTATTAAAGCGAGTGCTCTTGCTGGATATCAGCTCACGCCAGGAACACAGACGCAGTGGGCGTGGACGGCTCCCACTCGTGCACAGTTGCAGTGTGATATGGAAGCTGCCCAGCCGCAGATGGTGCAACGCGCGACAGTTGCTGATACTGGTACGCATACCGCGTGGACGATAGTGACCTCTCTTGTACTACTAGCTGGTGGGGCGTTATTCCTGAGTCGCCGCAGACGAGACGGAATGTAGGCAGTGGCTTCTGAACCTAGTAGTCCAGAACGTGAGTGAAGGGTGTGACGCCGTTGTGGCGTCACACCCGAAAATGCAGAGAAATAAGCGACATCTGTCAATAAACACGCAAGGAAAATCAATGACAATCATCAAGCAGATCAAAGCTCGGGTTTTAGCGTGCCTGTGTGCCTGTGCTCTCGTCGTCACGGCGTTGGCGGTGAATCCAGGAGCAGCAGCGCCTGCCAGTGCGGCAGAAACTGAATATGCCATCTATCCCACTCCGCACAGCGTAGTCTATGGTGATGGAGCGGTGTCACTCACGAAAGCTGATCTGGTAGTGGAGCCAGGAATTGATAGCGAGACGCAGACACGCCTTGATGAAGTGCTCTCACTCAGAGCCATTCCTGGGATTACCTGGAAAGGTGAAGATCCACTTCCCAGCTCAGATGGACTCTCAGTGCTGGTGGGCACCAAAGGCTCTGGCGGAGCAGTAGATCAGCACGTGGCGCAGCTCGTGGAATCAGGCAAACTCACATACGATGCCAGTATCTTCGGCAAAATTGATGCTTATCTGCTTGCAGTGATGCCAGGAGTGGATGGTGAACGAGATGAAATCATCGTGCTCGGCAAAGATACCGATGCGGCATTCTATGGCCTCACAAGCCTGTATCGAATCTTCGAGCAGGCCAGCAATGCTAGCGTGCGCGAGCTGACTATTGCCGATTATGCCGATGTGCGCAACCGTGGATTCATTGAGGGCTACTACGGCAATCCGTGGAGCACCCAAGATCGGGTGGAGCTGATGCGCTGGGGTGGATACTACAAGCTCAACTCCTATTTCTATGCGCCGAAAGACGACCCGAAGCACAATGCGAAGTGGCGTGAGCTCTACACCCCTGAAGAGCTAGCCAGTAAGATAGCTCCGCTAGCCCAAGCTGGAAATCATGGCAAGACCCGCTTTATTTACGCTTTGCACCCATTTATGAATGCTCCCATTACGAGCAGTAACTATGATGCGAGCGTGAAGATCCTCAAGGAGAAATTCTTGCAGGTAATCGATAGCGGTGTGCGGCAGATTGCTGTTCTCGCCGACGATGCGCGAGATCAGGGCGCAGATCTTTACACGCGACTTATGACTGATATGACGGCGTGGATTCAAGGTTTGCAGCGGCTCACCAACGCGGACGGTGCGCTCAAATACCCAGGGCTGAAAGACACCATCGTGTTTTGCCCTGTGAACTACTACGGCAACGGCGAATCTTGGTATGCAAACCTGCCTGCCACAGTGCAGGTGATCAATACCGGCGGGGCAGTGTGGGGGAAAGCCACCCACACATTCTTCCAAAGGTTTAAGAACAACTCTGGGCGAGCCACGTTTATGTGGATGAACTTCCCCTGCTCAGATAACGATAAAGACGCTCTGCACATGGGCAACTATGAAAACTTCCTCGGCCTAGACGTGCAACCAGGCGATCTTGAAGGCTTAGTGATGAACCCGATGCAGCAATCCGAGCCGAGCAAGCAAGCAATTTTTATGAATGCTGATTTCTCTTGGAATTTGTGGGATTCGCTAGATCATGCTGATCGCACGTGGCGCGATTCTTTCTCGTATATCGATCACAATTCTCCGTTCCCCACTGATGGATCTGATGCCCTGCGCACAATTTCGGAGCATCTGCGCCGGATGTTTGGCGGTGGAGTCACCTGGGAAGCACGCGAATCAACAGCCGTGAAAGACACTCTCGTAGCTTTGCAAAATGCCATTAGAGCCGGAAACGTGAACGCCGAGCAGGTGGCAGCGGCTCGCCAGGTGTATTCCGATGTGCAGCCTGCCGTGGATACGTTCCGCGCTCAGGGTGGCACCCCAGCGATGGTGGCACAAATGAAGCCGTGGCTGGATGCTTTTGACGATCTGATTGCTGCCGCCACCTACTATTTCAACGCCTACGATGCGTTCTTGGCGGGCAATAACGACGATTTACTCAGCAACTATCAGGCGGGTAACGCGCTGCTAGCCAGCTACAACAATCATGCCTTTGACTATATGGGGCATGATGAGTACGCCAAAGTGGGTAAGGCCTATCTCACCCCCACGATCCAGTTGCTGGCTAATGATTTGAAAGCCAAAGCTGCAATCGCTATCAACCCTGATGCCTTTTTGCTGCGTTTTATCACCAGCCGCACGGATACTCCGGAGGGCAGCATCAGCTCGATTCTTGACGGCAATGAGGCTACTGGCGTCACCTATAAAACTCCAAATACGATCACCACGGGGACCTACGTGGGGATTGTGGACAATAAGGCTTTCGACGCCGATGCGGTGAAGTTTGTGCTCGGGGCAGCTTCGGGTAAGAACTATTTCGATCATGCCCGCCTGGAATACACCACTGATGGCACCGCCTGGCAGCCAGTGCCTGACGCTCCTGAGGCCACCACTTCGCCGGTGCTATATCGTGGCCTGAATCTCACGGGCATTAAAGGCTTGCGCCTGTATGCCACGGCAGACAATGCGCGCGATGCTTGGCTAGAAGTAAAAGAAATTACTATCAATCCGCAGGCTGCGCAGCCATCCATGGTGCCCACAGTCTCGCTCTCTGCTAATCTAGCTCGACATTCTGGGGAGTTAGCTCAGGCCTCGGACGGCGATACCTCCACGATTTTGTGGCTGAAACCCGTGATAGATCCCGCTACGCCAGATTACAATACGATCAAAGATATGACTCCCGTAGATGCGGCGGTGACGCTCACCTATCCTCAAGCCTTTGATGTGAAGCGCGTGACCTTCGCCCAAGCTAATAACGATCAAATCACTCAAGGAGTGATCGAATATAGCGTGGATGGCACCAGCAATTGGACGCATCTTGCGGACGTGAACGGACGGCAAAGCGTAGCGCTCACCTTGGATACTCCTATTCACGCCAAAGCAATTCGGGTACGTAATACTGAGCGCACCGCCGGTTGGTGGAAACTTGCCGAACTTTCTACCAGATCTGCACAAGATCCAGAGCCTGCCACTCCGGTGAGTGCAACCGTCACTCTTTCTGATGGATTAGGGCGCTATCAAGGCTCCAACGATGCTGCGCTCACGGATGGTGAGACGACGGGTGGCTTCGTGTGGACGAATGCCTCTCCGCGCCAAGGTGCTTTTATGAGTGTGCGCTATTCTGAGCCGATCCAGGTAGGAGCTATCCGCTTTGCCCAAGATACCAGCGATAGAATCACCAGCGGAGAGATTCAAGTTTCTCCAGATGGTACGAGCTGGGAGACGGTTGCCCCAGTGAATGGCAATGCGCTGCAAACCGTGATGCTGCCTACACCTCGCGCCGTGCAGGGGATTCGGGTGGTCAATGGAGCAGATTCATCGAGATGGTGGAAAGTGTATGAGCTCTCTACGGTGGCTGCTGATGATCTAGCTAATCGGGATGCGCTCTCGGCAGCTATCGCGCGAGCAAGCGCAAAAGTGGAAGCTGACTACAGCGTATTTACGTGGCAAGTACTCACCGGTGCGCTCAATGCTGCACGCGAAACCTACGATAATGCTGCAGCATCTCAGGCGGCGGTAGACGAAGCTACGGCCATGCTCGAAAGCGCTATCAATGGATTGAAGCCCGCTGGTGGGGGTGAGCCCGTGGAACCCAAACCAGAGGTGCCGCTAGAAAAACCCACCGATTTCAGTGCTCTCAACCAAAGCATAGCAAGCGTAAATTCGCTTGCGCAGGCTGACTACACTGCGCAGACGTGGGCAGATCTGGCTGCGGCTCTAGCAGCTGCTCAGGCAGTGGCAGGCAATCCTGATGCCACTCAGGAGCAGGTGGATGCGGCATGGGCGACGCTGTGGACGGCGTTGAAAGCCCTCGACGCAGCGCCTGAGGATCCAGATGAGCCTGAGGAGCCGGAGCATCCAGACGCTCCAGATACGCCGGATACTCCGGATGTGCCGGTTACTCCTGGAGAATCCGACGTTCCAGCTACTCCTGGTGTGCCTATGCCTGAGCAACCCAGCGCTCTAGAGCAGCCGGCAGCCGCTCAACCTCAGATAACTCAACGCGCGACAGTTGCTGATACTGGTACGCATACCGCGTGGACGATAGCAGCCTCTCTTGTACTACTAGCATTGGGTGGTGCATTCGCACGATCGCGCTCGCGAGTCACTCTGCGCAAGTGAACCAAACGGAGCAGAAGTGAGCTGAGTAAGCAGCATCGACATATTGCTGGCCTAGGACATACGTCAATCGCGCTTTGCAGCGTGAGCAGTGTGTGGTCCTAGGCCAGTTGCATGGTTGAGCATCTGTGCGATCTCAGGCCAGCCGCGTCATTTCAGACCGGAACGGAGTAGCGAGTACAGGGTATCCGGCACAGAGTGGGGATGTAAGGTGCTAGTGACGGAACTGAAATACGTGTGACGAGAGAATACACGGACTAGAAATAGGGCAAAGGTCTGGTATGTTGCTGCGAGCGATTTAATACAGTGGTGGTGATGCTGTGGATGCCAATGTAGATATCCGCTCTATCTAGTGTTTCTCGAATTCGGCTCCTTGAAGGTGAGGGGAAGTCTAGCTCGACATCCTGCTATGCCAGATCGAGTTATCTCAGAGAGAGCATCTCGGAGAGGAAGCAAAGAAGCTTTCCCTAGTATTTCACAGCACGGCAACGGGTGCGCACAATGACAAGGGGAAGAAGTACAATGGCGCGTTCACACTCATATGAATCCTTTTCAATGAATTTGTTGAAGTGGAAAGCAACCGCTCTGCTGGGATGTCTCTCAGCAGTGTGCGTGGCAATTGTAGGGGCGCAGCCGATGTCAGTGGCGTTCGCAGCTACCAATGAGGCGCTAGATATTAGCTTTGGCGGGCAATTCAACGACGGCACCAACTACAACAGCGCCGGCGAGGAAGTGATGAATGGCTCACTGCAGATCGTTGGCAATGCTTCCGGATATCAGAATCTTGATACCCAAGGCATGGTGCTCGCTGGCGCTAGCCAAGGGTTGCGCTTCATCACCACGAATGCTGCTCTGGCACTTGGAGATGCAGACGGTGACGTCACTACTTCTTTCCGTGCCGAAGTTAAAGCCACGCCCACCAGCACTCAGCAAAATATGGGTACCGTATTTTCTGCAGGTGGCAATATCTTTATGCGGTATAAGAATGCGTCCACGTTGGAGTGGGGATTCGCCTCGCATGACGGCGGCTGGCACAATCACCTGGCTGAGACACCAGCACCGACGCTCAACCATGAGCACATTTTCCAAATGGAATATCTCTACACTCCAGAACAGACCACGATGGAACTTTTCATTGATGGGGTCTCCCGTGGCACCGCCATTGCCAGCGCTGCCGCTGCAAAAATCGGGGCAGCAAACGGTGAATCGTTGCGGGCTACCTATGGTTTTGGCAATGAAGTAAACGCTGGTGGGCTCACGCGCGGATTTGTGGGCAAGCTCGGCGCTTTGCGCATTGCCAGCGTTGATTCTCCTTGGGAATTTGGAGCAATCGATACCAACACCCTGCTGCACGTGAACTTCGATGGCACTGCTGCGAATGGCTCCTATGCCAAATCTGGCAGCGAAATAATGAAAGGCACGCTCACCCTCCGCCGTGGCACTCAAGGGCCAGCGAGTGGCGCCGTCATTCTCACTGATGCCCAATCAGGCGTGCATTTTGAACCGACGGCAGGTACGTTTACGCTCGGCTCTGGTGCCACGATAGACGAACCTGTGGTAGCTGAGGTACGGCTCACCCCATCCACGCCAGAAGCGCTCGACACGATCATCGCTATCGGCGGGAATATCTTCTTGCGCTATAAGGATGCCAATACCCTCGAATACGGGTTTTCGTATCAGGATGCTGCTGGCACATGGGCTGATGCCAAGCAAGAAGTCTCGGCTCCAAGTGCCAACGAAGAGCATGTATATGCGCTGGCATACATTCCTAGCGATACTCATACTCGGCTGATGCTGAGCACTGATGGGCACACTCACACTGAAGTGACGGCCGCCCACAAGGCTGCGCTACATGCACATTCCACTGGAATCGTGGGTTTCGGCAACGAAGTACACCCAGATACCAACGCCGCACGGCGGGGACTGGCTGGATCAATCAGCGAAGCGCGCTTTGCTCACGCCACAGCTAATTTCACTGCGGACGAGTTCGTACTCACCGCGCCCGTGCCGTGCGTCGTGCCCGATGATATACAGCCAGCCAACTATATTGAGGTATCTGCAGATGACTGTGCGGCGCTGGTTGAAAAGAAACTCTCGATGCTGCGCCCCACCGAAAAGCAGGCGCGCTATCTCGATATGGAGCAGATCGGCTTCATGCATTTCAATATGAATACGTTCACGGGGTCAGAGTGGGGCAATGGTGCTGAGACGCCAGCAGATTTCAACCCCACACATCTCGATACGGATCAGTGGGCGAAAGCGTTTGCTGATGCGGGATTCAAGATGGTGATGATCACCGTGAAACATCACGACGGCTTCATGCTGTATGACTCGCGCTATTCCGAGCACGATACTGGTAGCACGCCGTCTCATGTGGATGTGTTTAGATCTTTCGCTGATTCGATGCGCAAATATGGCGTAGGAGTGGGGATCTATTTCTCGCAAGCCGATTCCAAAGCGGAGCGACTGGGCATTTTTGGTAACGGCTCGCCGCGCCAGAAGCGTACAATTCCCACACTTGTGGACGGCGATGATCGCGCCGACAAAGTGGCGAGCGGTGAGCTTCCCACGTTCACGTATCAGGCCACAGATTATGGTGCATACTTCCTCAACACGCTTTATGAGCTACTCACCGAATACGGTGAGATTGAAGAAGTATGGTTTGACGGCGCTCAGGGCAACACCCACAACGTGGAGACCTACGATCAGGCAGAATTCTACGACATGATCCAGAAACTCCAGCCTGGGGCAGTGATTGCGAATGCTGCTAATGATGCTCGTTGGGTGGGCAATGAGGCAGGCTGGGCGCGCAATGCCGAATGGTCGCCACAAGTGGGCGAAATCCACACCAACGATCAAGGGCTTCTCGGACGTTTTGCGCTCAAACCAGGGCAGAGTACTGGCTCCTATCCCAACCTGGGGCAGTTTGATGGGCATGCCAACTCCGTGATGAATCAGGTGCGCAGCGGAGCTGTGAATACGGCGCACTGGATTCCGGCTGAGGTGGACGTGCGCAACACGGGATCCTGGTTCTGGAATCAAGGCGTGCAGCAAAGAAGCGTGGCAGAGGTTGTGCGCTACTACGAAGAATCCACTGGGCGCAACGCTATGATGCTGCTCAACGTGGCTCCTGACAACACTGGACGTTTCACAGATCGAGATATTGCTCAGCTGCAAGGATTCGCCGCTGAAATCCGAGCACGCTACGGCACGCCTGATCTGGCTCTCGGAAAGCCCGCAAAAGTGATTGTGGGTGGGCAGGAGCGCGCGGCTGCTAGCGAGACGGCGGTGCCGAGCCTCGTGGATGGCTCAAATCTCACTGGCTACAATTCAGGTTCGCGTACCCCGATCTATGAGGTGGATTTCGGCGCTCCCACCACATTCCAATATCTGGTGTTTGGCGAAAACTCTCGCGCTGCAGGCCAGCAAGTCTCAGGCTTTGAGGTGCAGGTGCACAGCGGTGACGGCGCTTGGACGAAGATCGCTGAAGCTCCAGTAATCGGCAATCGCCGCAACGTGGCGCTCGACGCCCCAGTGACGGCCGATAAGATTCGCCTCGTCATCACGTCGGCTCGCGGGCCAGTGGATATCTCGCGCTTCGAGGTGCACGCGCGGGGGAATGCAGCGCTTGCTGGCGAGCTACAGCCGCGGGTGATATATCTCGATACGTCGGCCACGGCAGCTGGAGATGGCACCAAAGGTGCGCCCATGAACTCCCTGCAGCAACTAGCTGCGAGTGGTACGCTCCCTCCAGGCTCAGTAATCTACGTGAAAGCTGGCACCACCGTAGTGGGAGATCAGTGGCCATCTGGCTACGGTACGGCGGAATTGCCTATCACGATCGCGCCGTACCACGATGGACAATGCTATGCGGGCGGGGTAGATTTTGATATTCGTTTCAAAGAAAATGCTGCGGCGGCAGATACCACAGCGCTCACGCCTCAGGCGATGCTGGAATCTTCTGGTTTAGGTGCTGCGGGCTGGCGGTTTGCTACTTCTGCGCAACCAACTAAGATGGCGTCATTCGTGCCACAAACCGATATGAGCGCTGTGGCGTCAAGTGAATACAGCGGTGCGAGGGCGACGGCTGCCATTGACGGTAATCCAAACACGTGGTGGGAATCTAACTGGAATCCAAAGCCCACGCCGCGTTTCCCGCAGCACATCGTGATTGATCTGGGCAAAGAATATTCTGATCTCACTTCAGTGCACTACACTCCGCGCCAGAATATGGCAAATTCTCGCGCGCATGAATACGACGTGTACATCTCGGCAGATACCGAATTCACCGAGGCAGAGAAAGTGGCCAGCGGAGCGCTCGTGAATTCGGCACAGACGCAAGCCATTTCGCTCGGTGATGAACCGGTGGCCGGGCGCTACATAAAATTAGTGGTGAAGAGCGAATTCGGAAATGGGGAAACCGCAGGCGCTGCAGAAATCAACGTAGAGCGGGTACCGGTGGCACCAGCAGCAGAAGCTGCCACTCTTTGCAAACCGGCAGCTCCTGTGAAGCTTTCTGTACCAGATGAGGTAATGGATGTAACGGTGGGTACTGCGATAGTGCCAATCCAACTCGGTGTGGAAAATGGCACAATCACCGCTGTCACTGGGCTGCCGTCAGGGCTGAGCTTTGATTCGCAAACCAATCACATCATGGGCACACCAACCGCTGCTGTGGGAGAATATGTGGTCACTGTGAGCGCTGCTGGGCAGCAAGGCGAGCCAACGATGCGGACATTTACGATTCGCGTGAAAGGTGCTGCTTCTGAGCCAGTGCCTGGCTCCGGTGAAAGCAGTGGCAACAGCAAACCTAGTACTGGCGGTACCAGTACAGCCAGCGGTACTGGTACCGCGGGGAGCTCTGAAGTGACTACCCCTGGCCGGCAAGGTGACGGCGGGCATCGCAACGGTGAAAAAGCCCCACAGGGAGCTGCGCCGAATCTGCTGCACAATCTGAGCAATACCGGCTCGCAGAGCGTATGGGCTGTGCTGTTTGTCCTGCTTCTCGTACTTGGAGGAGGCATTCTCATTGAATGTACTGCGGCTAGGGCGCGAGTTCACTCAACTCGTTCTGAAGATGCATAGCCTGAAGATTGGGGTGCTCGCCAACTCTGAGAGCAATTGTGGTAGCGCTCGATAAGGACTCGATAACGATCAGTGCCGGCGTGCGATCTCGTAGCGTCTCGTAGGGAACTGGCGCTGGCATACGATCTAAGCGAAAATAACACTATGGAGATCAACCAAATTCTGCTGATTGTACTAGCAGTAGTGATGGCGGTAGCCGTGGTGGGCGCCGTCATCGCGTACCTGCGCCGTTCCAAACGCGAAGAACTGCCCTGGGAAAAGCCCACTGCAGGGGTGCCGCTAGAATCAGATGAAAGCGCCCCGCTCGATGCTGCCGTGGTGGAGAGCAATGCCGTTCCTCTGCCTGGCGCTACATCGGATGTATCGGGTGCCGCTGCTGGCGTGCCCGATGATGCTGGGGAGGTCAGTGCGGCGGACAGCGCTGCGCAGGGCAACGGCCATGCTGGAGCTGGCGCTAAGCAGAATGCTGACGCTGGCGTTGTACGGGATGCTAGCACGGCAGCTCAGGCAGTTGATCGGCCAGAGTCTGTGCCCAGCCGAATGCAGCGGATGCGCTCTCGCCTCGCCAAAAGTGGAGGTTTAGGCCGAGCTCTGCTGGGGATTCTCTCGCGGGGTGATCTCTCGGCGGCTGATTGGGAAGAACTGGAAGACACGTTGTTGATGGCAGACGTGGGCTTGGAATCCACCACAAAAATTATGGATTCGCTTAAAGAACAGGCCAAAATTCGAGCCACATCCGATCCGGCAGTGATGCGAGACGTCTTGCGCTCGGAGTTGCTCAGGCTAGTCGATCCGAGTATGGATCGCAGCCTGCAGCTTGCGCCGTCAGCTGATGGAGTGGCCGAGCCGCGAGCAATCATGATGGTAGGAGTGAATGGTACGGGAAAGACCACCACGGCAGGGAAGCTAGCTCGACTGCTGGTAGCTGAAGGCTATTCGGTGCTGCTTGGTGCTGCTGATACATTCCGTGCAGCTGCAGCTGACCAGCTGGAGACGTGGGGAGAGCGAGTGGGAGTGCCAGTGGTGCGCTCCGACAAAGAGGGAGCGGATCCGGCTTCTGTGGCGTTTGAGTCAGTGAAAGCTGCTGGCGAGCGCGGCGCGGACGTCGTCATCGTGGATACGGCTGGACGCCTGCAAAACAAAGCTGGCCTGATGGATGAGCTAGGCAAGATTAAACGAGTGATTGAGAAGCAGGCTCCCGTGCGGGAAGTATTGCTCGTGTTGGACGCCACGACTGGACAAAACGGGATGCAGCAAGCGAAAGTCTTTGCACAGGTGACGGGGCTGACGGGCATTGTGCTCACCAAGCTTGATGGCACAGCCAAAGGCGGTATCGTGATTTCGGTACAGCAAGAAATCGGGGTGCCAGTGAAGTTTATCGGGCTTGGTGAGGGCGCGGACGATCTCGCCCCCTTCGATCCTGAACAGTTTGTCGATTCGCTGCTGAGCTAGCAGGCTGCTGAGCTCAGGGCACGATGCGCGCCGCGGCAGCTTGTGTAGGATGTATGTGCGCAGCCAGTACGATAGTGGCGCACCAGGGCAAAGGACACGAAAGCACTAGATATGTTTAATTCTCTTTCAGACCGGATTACCAGTTCGCTGAGGAATCTCCGTAAACATGGCAAACTCACTGAACAAGACGTAGAGAATGTCATCGGAGATATTCGCCGGGCACTGCTTGACGCCGATGTGGCACTTCCTGTGGTTCGTTCTTTTACAGCAGCTGTGCGAGAAGAAGCTGTAGGCGCTGTCGTCTCGAAAGCGCTCAACCCCGCCCAGCAGGTGGTGAAGATCGTCAATGAACAGCTCATCGAAATGCTGGGCGGACAGTCGCGAGAACTGAACTGGGCGCCGCATCCTCCCACCGTCATGATGTTGGCTGGTCTGCAGGGCGCTGGCAAGACGACCCTCGCAGGTAAACTCGGCAGGTGGCTGCGTGAAAACGGACATCAGCCGCTGCTGGTGGCTGCTGATCTGCAGCGTCCGAACGCCGTGAATCAGCTCCAGGTGATTGGGGAACGGGCGGGAGTGCAGGTGTGGGCTCCGCAGCCCGGAAATGGCATCGGAGATCCGGTGCAGGTGGCTCGCTCAGGTGTGGACTATGCGCGCACAAACCGCTGCGATGTGGTGATTGTCGATACCGCAGGTCGTCTCGGCGTCGATGAAGAAATGATGCAGCAGGCACGAGATATTCGTGACGCCGTACAGCCTGATGAAATTCTTTTCGTTCTCGATGCCATGATCGGCCAAGATGCTGTGAATACCTCTATCGCATTTAGAGATGGAGTGGGATACACCGGCGTGGTGCTCTCCAAACTTGACGGTGATGCCCGAGGAGGCGCTGCCCTCTCGGTGCGCGGCGTCACGGGAGTGCCGATTCTATTTGCCTCCACTGGCGAAAAATTAGATGCTTTTGAACGCTTCCACGCAGATCGGATGGCTTCGCGTATCCTCGACATGGGCGATATGCTCACGCTCATTGAGCAGGCGGAGAAGACCTGGAGTGAGCAAGAAGCTGAAGATCTGGCCACGAAAATGGCTGAGGGATCGTTCACTCTCGACGATTTCTTAGTGCAGCTTGGCCAGATGCGCAAAATGGGTTCAATGAAAAAACTCGTGGGGATGCTCCCTGGTATGAACCAGTACCGCGATGCCCTGGAAAATTTCGATGAGCGAGAAATTAACCGCCAAGAAGCTATCGTGCTGTCGATGACTCCTGCCGAGCGGCGCGATCCGAAAATTCTCAATGGGTCGCGACGTCAGCGCATTGCCCGTGGTTCGGGTACGAGCGTGCGTGAAGTGAACTCGCTGATGGAGCGTTTCGAGCAAGCCAAGAAAATGATGCAGGCGATGGGCAGAGGCGCTCGCGGTGGGATGCCTGGTATGCCCGCTATCCCTGGACTTCCTGGCATGGGTGGAAATTACACTAAGAAGCAGAAGACTAAGAACAAAAAGAAGAATTCCGGCTCGAAGAAAGGCCGCAGTGGCAATCCGGCGAAGCGGCGGCAGCAAGAACTTGCCGCCCAGCGCGCTGCTGAAGAACGCGAAAATGGTGGGGTGAATGCGAGCGTGAAAGGTGCGGCATTCGGAGCGGGAGCTATCGCTCCAGAGCCAGCGCCATCGGCTCCCGCCGGTGCAGATCCACACATAGATCTGGATTCGCTCAAGCGTTTCTTGCGTTAATCTTGCGTTAATCTCTTGCGCGAACGTGTCGGCGCGTTGCTGTACTGCTGTGCGCCATCCGGCAGTACAGGTCATCTAGCAGCGTAGATGGAGGTTGTGATGGCTCAGATATTTCATCTCACGGGTGTACTGCGCGGCACGGACATCGCCGACGTGTGGGTGGCGGATGGGCGCATTCGTCACAGCGCTCCAGTGGCTAGCGCGGCGCATCGTGCCGTGGAGCTGCGCGGTTTTATCTATCCTGGCCTCGTTGATGCTCACCATCATCCCGGGATGAGTCACAGCGCTGAGCTGGTGAGTGATGCACAGATGCTCCGCAGGCTAGAGACATGCAGGAAGAACGGCGTCACTCTCATTCGTGACGCCGGTGGCCAGCGTAATGCAGGAGAGGTCACGGGTACTGGGTTGCCTAAAGTGATACATGCAGGCCGGCATATCGCCCGTTTCAAGCGCTACACTCGGCATCTCGCTGTGGAGGTGGAACCTGAGGATTTTGTCGCTGAGGTGCAGCGACAAGCTATGGCTGGAACAGGTTGGGTGAAGATCGTAGCGGATTGGATTGATCGCTCGCTGCCGGAGCCAGATTTAGCTCCATTGTGGCCTGCTGACATCTTGCGCGATGGGGTGCGAGCCGCTCATGATATGGGCGTGAAAGTGATGGTACACACCTTTGCCGCTGAAACAGTGCGCAGCGTCCTTGATGCGGGTGTGGACTGTATTGAACACGGTACGGGGATGAATGCTGAGCAGATGGTGGAGGCGCGTGAGCGTGGAATCTTGCTCGATCCTACGGTGTTTCAAGTGAATCGTTTCCCCGAGTTTGCTGCAGCGGGGGCGAGATTTCCGTGCTATCAGAGCCGTATGCTGGCAATGCACGAGCGGTTGGATGAACGCCTTGCTCAGATGGTGCAGGCAGGGAGCTTATTTTTAATGGGGTCGGACACGGCAGAGGATGTGGCTCAGCGGCCGCTGCCGGTGGAGTTGGTGACGGCGGTAGCCCACGGCATGCCTGCAGCCACGGTCATGGAGGCGGCGAGTTATGGCGCGCGCGAGCGGCTCGGTGTGAGTTCGTGGGCAGAGGGTGCCGCTGCCGATTTTGTGGTGTATCACGGCGATCCGGAGCTAGATATTCGCCAGACGCTGCATCCGCAAGCGGTGATGATCGACGGCATTCTCGCTGATTGATAGCCCTCACGCTTGATGAGGGAGGCTATTTCCGCTTGGTACAGCGTGCGGTTGGAGCGCATCGAACGTGGTGGTCAGGGGAATATATCCCTCGGGAATATCGGCATATGAGCGGGGATCTTCAATAGGTTCCATATGCACGGTAACTTCAGCATCTGGCAGTACCGCTCTAATGGCATCTTCAAGCTCTTCTCCAAAAGCGTGTCCGCGCGCCACCGTCCATTCGCCAGGCACCTGGGCGTCTACCCGCACATAGCGTTTTCTTCCGCTCTGGCGTGTCTGTAAGCCGTGAAACGTAGTAGTGGGGTTCATTCGTTCGCGCAGCACCGCGATAATGAGCTGGTTTTCTTCCTCGGGCAGCGCGGCGTCAAGCAGTCCAGCCATTGATGAGCGCACCAGACCAATGCCGATCACGATAATGTTGAGTGCCACAAGAATAGCCACGATAGGATCAAGCTGTATCCACCCAGTGGCGGCGACGATGATGACGCCGATAATTACCCCAGCCGTCGTCACCACATCTGTGAGCAAATGTTTGCCATCTGCCTTGAGTGTGGGAGAAGACGTGCGAGTGCCAGTGCGCAATAAAACGATGCCGACGGCTCCGTTAATGAGGGCGGCGATACTGGAGATGACCAAGCCTAACCCCACCTGTTCAAGCAGAGCGGGGTGGATCAGACGATCAATGGCGGAGACGATAATCGCAGCTGCAGCCACAAAGATCATGGCTCCCTCAATAGCAGCTGAAAAATACTCCGCCTTGGAGCGCCCAAATGTGTACCTGGAATCTGCAGGGCGGCCAGCTACTTTTAACGCGACGAGAGCGACCATTGCCGCCACGAGATTGACGATTGATTCAAGGGCGTCAGAGAGCAGCGAGACGGAACCTGTGAGCAAATATGCGCCGTATTTGAGAGCCATCGTGGTGAGCGCTGCGGCAATCGAGAGCCAGGCAAAACGGGTGAGGCTCACCGACGAAGCTGTAGCTCTGGAAGACGGGGCGGCAGAGCGGGCTGTGGAAGATGAGGCTGTAGAGCGAGCGGAACGGGGAGTGCGCGAGGCAGTTTCTGGCTGCGGCGTCACTGGTTGAGTGCTGTTTGTCGTCACATATCTCATTGTGGCGTGTGGAGCACATTTTGGCTAATACGGCTGTGGAGGGATGATGCAGGTGGCGTTATGAGTATGTGAGAAAAATGGGAATAAGCTGGCTACGCGAGCCAGCTAGCGCAGGCGCTGCAGGTACCGAATGTGACGTTGTTGGCTTATTGAGGTGCAAATTGGCGCTGCATCAAGTAAATCTGGCATTATTGATGAGTTACTTAGGCGTCGGCGAGACCCTCTCAACTCGCTGATGCCTCAGTTCGGAAGATTCTCAGCAGCGAAACCCACCGCTACTAGATTGTTCCACTCGGAAAAGAAATAGGAGAACTGCGAAAGTGGCAGTTAAAATTCGTTTGAAGCGCATGGGCAAGATTCGTGAGCCGCACTATCGCGTGGTAGTGGTGGATTCACGTAAAAAGCGCGATGGCCGCGTGATCGAGGAGATCGGATATTACAATCCTAATACTGATCCTTCAGTGATTGATATCAATTCCGAGCGTGCACAGTACTGGCTCTCTGTGGGGGCACAGCCGAGCGAAGCAGTACTCGCACAGCTGAAGATCACTGGCGATTGGCAAGCTGTTAAAGGCGGCAAAGCTGAATCCACTCTCAAAGTAGTTGAGAAGAAGAATGTGCAAGCTGAGCGCGAAGCAGCTGTCAAGGCCGTCCAGGATAAGGCCGAGAAGCTCCGTGCTGAGAAAGCTGAAGCGATAGCTAAGGCTGAGGCGGAAGCAGCTAAAGCTGCTGAGGAGGCTCAGGCTAGTGAAACTGAAGCGGGCGAAGCTGCTGACGAAGCTGGCGCAGGAGAGGCGGAAGCCTGATGTTGGCTGAAGCTCTTGAGCATCTCGTGCGTGGGATTGTGGATAATCCAGATGACGTCGAGGTAGCGTCGCGCGTCAATCGCCGCGGTGAACTTCTCGAAGTGCGAGTGAATCCAGACGATCTCGGGCGCGTGATCGGACGCAATGGGCGCACGGCGAAAGCGCTGCGCTCAGTGATTAACGCGCTCTCTACCGATGGCCCTGTGCGGGTGGACGTGATCGAGACGGATCGCTGATCGTTTTATCAGTGTTAGTGGTGGTGCCCTGTGGGTGCCACCACTTTCGCTTGTGGCTCCGGATACGGCTGTGGTTCCAGGTACGTTGATTCCAGGTATATTGGTTCTGGATAGGGATTTGGCTCCAGAGGTGTCAAAGAGCAAGCGTGCTCTGGATACCACAGAGATAGCGCGTCTTGGATTCCGCAGAGAACAACAGTGGAGAGCGAGCCCCAGATGTGTGTGCTCCAAATATGTGCGCTCCAGATGCGCCAGAGGGTGCTGCGAGATTTTTCATGATTCAATAGCGGTAGCGAATTTTCGCGCTAAGCAGGCATGACATACCGGCGGCCTGGCGAAGAAGAATTCGCGAGAATTCACGCAGAGAAAGGCGAGCGATGCAACTAGTAGTGGCTATTATCGGTGCGGCTCATGGGCTCAAAGGAGAGGTCAAGCTCGATATTCGCACGGATTCTCCTGCTCAGCGGCTCGCTCGTGGAAACGTGCTGGAAACTGATCCAGCTGCTGCTGGCCCGCTGACTGTGCTCAACGTACGTGAGTATAAAGGTGCGATTTTCGTGAGGTTTGCGGAAATTAGTGACCGCACCACGGCTCAATCGATGCGCGGCGTCAAGCTCGTAATTGAATCTGATGAGGCCGAGGGGGAGGAAGAGGGCGCGTGGTATCCGCATGAACTGCGCGGACTGGAAGCACTTGATCCTGAGGGGTATGAACTTGGCATCGTCGAGGATCTCGTCGTGATGCCAGCTCAAGATCTTTTGGTGGTGCGCACTGCGGAGGGAGAACGCATACATGTGCCATTTGTGCAAGAGATAGTGCCCGAAGTGGATATCGATGATCACTGCGTCGTGATTGATCCGCCGCCAGGACTTTTTGCGCAAGATGAACAGGATATCGTTCAGGATGCAGACGATGAAATTTGATGTGCTGAGCGTTTTTCCGGAGTTTTTTCATGTGCTCGATCTATCGTTGGTCGGCAAAGCCCGCAAACGCGGCCTCATTGATGTGCAGGTGCACAATCTGCGCGATTGGGCACATGATGTGCATCGCACCGTGGATGATGCCCCTTTTGGTGGTGGAGCGGGAATGGTGATGAAGCCAGACGTCTGGGCGGAAGCACTCGACGCCGTCATCGGATTCTCATCTGCGCCTCACGGATGCGAAAGCTCAGGTGACGCTAAACCTCTAGCGAGCGTAGATACTGCTGGCGCTGCTGACGGCATCGGCTCTACTGGCGGTGCCCACGCTACTGATAGTGACGGAAGTACTTATGCTGACGGCGGTGCCGAGGCTATGAACATTGCTGGCGGCGCCTGCGAGACGTCAGACACCGTGGTATGGGCGGACAGTATAGTCTTGGCGATTCCCACGCCCAGCGGGATACCACTCACGCAGGCACTGTGTGAACAGCTAGCGGATGAAGCCGATCGAATTGTGATTGCGTGTGGGCGATACGAGGGGATAGATGCGCGCGTAGCCGACTACTATCGCGCGCAATCTGGGATGTGTGTGCTCGAATACTCTCTGGGTGACTACGTGCTCAACGGGGGAGAAATCGCAGCAGTGGCTCTGATAGAGGCCGTTGGTCGGCTGGTGCCAGGGGTGGTGGGTAATCCAGAATCGCTGGTGGAGGAGTCCTACGGGACGGCCGGACTGCTTGAGTATCCGGTGTTTACTCGGCCTGTGGATTTTCGCGGATTGACGGTGCCGAGTGTGCTCACGAGTGGAGACCACAAGGCAGTGGAGCGATGGCGAAAAGATCGGGCTCTGGAGCGCACGGCTCGGCGCAGACCTGACATGGTGATGCGCATGGACGCGCGCAATCTTGATAAAAAGGATCGAGTGTCGCTCGCGCGGCTCGGATATTTTGTGGCAAAAGAGCCAGATCCTGAGGGGAATTCTGATGGGAGTGGAACAGCCCAGCTCACGCGGGTGCTTTTTCGTAGAGCACACCCGAATGAGGCCGCCGCGCTGAGTGCTCTCGCAGTTCGCACTTTTCCAGACGCTGCTCCACCGTACATATCCTCAGATGATATTCAGCTCCACATCGAGCGTCAGCTACAGCCAGAGAACTTTTCGCAGCTGCTCTCTCATCCGCAGCGCAATCTCATTATGGTGGCGCAGGTGTGCGATCGTGCCGGTGCGCCAACAGCAGATCTTGCAGGCTACACCTGGGTCATTGTGCCAGAGGAGGATGGAGTTGCTGGCATCGACGAGGGTGCGCCTGTTGATTTCGTGACGGCGGACGGAATTCGCCGTGATGGGCCGCTGATGTGCGTGGAGCGGGTGTACCTTGATCGACGTTGGCGGGGGTCAGGAATGTTCCGTGAACTGATGGATGCCACGCTTGATCAGCTCCGCCGGCAGCTGGGCAGGCGTCTGCCGGTACCCGCAGCGCCGTATCTGTGGCTGGGCACAAATGAGGCGAATCGACGTGCTCAACGCGCTTACCGACACTATGGTTTTGAGCGCTCCGGAGAACGCACATTCTACGTGGGTGAGCAGATCAACAATGATCTAACTATGTGCTTGCGGCTGGATATGGCACAATAAACGGTGCTTGCTTATCAGCGTGTCGTGCCTGCCGCAGGGGGTGGCACGCCTGCAAGAAAATTGTTCCCGACCACTGTGACCTGCGTGCATGGTGAGAAAAGATTGACACAATGAATTTTCTTGATGAGATCACGGCGGATCAGCTCAAAGAGCGCCCAGATTTTCGCGCTGGAGACACGGTAAAAGTGAATGTGAAAGTGGTGGAAGGTAACCGCGAGCGCATTCAGGTGTTTCAGGGCGTCGTCATTCGTCGATCTGGTGGCAAGGCGGTAAATGCTACATTCACTGTGCGTAAGCTGTCGTTTGGCGTGGCTGTGGAGCGTACGTTCCCGCTGCATTCTCCGAATGTCGATTCGATTGAGGTTGTGACGCGTGGCAAGGTGCGCCGAGCGAAGCTCTACTATCTGCGCGATCGCCACGGCAAGGCTGCCAAGATCAAGGAGCGTCGTGCCGACGAAAAGTGAGGCCTGTAGCTCGCTTGTGTGAGAGCCGATGAAAAGCCCAGCAGTACTGCTGGGCTTTTCACTTTTCATGTAGCGACATGTAGCGATGCGTCGCTGCGCTACAAGGCTTTCCTATACCCTCCCAATATGCCTACAGGCAATGCGTAGCCTCGGCATGAGAGCTGCGAGGAGAGTGTAGGGAAGCTCTGGGTGCAGGGCGACGGCGTCACGGATTGCTGGCCTTGGCGTCACAAATCGTGATGCAATTGATATGAAGCCTGTTGTGTGCCATTGCGGTGAACATGATGCTATAGGTTACTCTTGAAAGAGCTAGTTCTATTGGTGTAGCTGAAGTGCATCTGTGTGGAAGAGGTGGGCAATGGATCGCGAAGACGCAGCACCCTCTTCTGCAGATTCTGCAGATGATCGTTTTGCGCAAGAGCCAGAGGTGATGCCGCCATCTTTTGCTCCAACACCTGCTCGGCGACGACGGCGGGAAGCTGAGCGAGATGCCCAGATGCGCCGTGCAACTGAGTCGCCTGCCACTCCACTTCTGGATGGGGAACAGCAGCCTCGTCGATCTTTCCTCGTCAATCTGTTGCAATGGGTGAGTCTGGTGGCCGTTGGCGTGCTTATCGCGGTGATCGTTAAGACGTTTTTCATCCAATCGTTCGTCATCCCCTCTGGCTCTATGGAGACTACTCTGATGCCAGGAGACCGGATTTACGTCAATAAGCTGGCAAACGAAGCTGACGAGTTGCACCGCGGAGACGTGGTCGTTTTTCGTGATCCAGGTGGATGGCTTGCCGGTGTGCAGCAGCCACAGCAGAGTCCAGCTGCACAGGTGCTGACGAAAGTGGGGGAAACCGTTGGTCTTGTCCCCTCGGATGTGGGTACTCACCTCGTCAAGAGAATCATCGGCGTCGGCGGTGATCACGTCATCTGCTGCACAGATACCGGCCAGATTACGGTGAATGGACTCGCCATATCGGAGCCATATGTGCGTGCGGGCGTCAATCCGTCAGACGTGCCGTTTGACGTGACGGTACCCAAAGGTTACTTGTGGGTGATGGGCGACAATCGTTCTAATTCTCAAGATTCTCGCTATCATCAGCAAAAAACCGGCTTTGGTTTCGTGCCAGTATCGAATGTGGAGGGTCGCGCATGGTTGATTTTCTACCCCTTCGATAGGTTTGGGTGGATTGCCTCTGGTGAGTCTGCTTTTGCCCAGGTGCCGAGCAATGCACAATGACGCATTGCCACTTGCAGGCATAGACGTAATGGATCTGTTGGGCTCTGAATGGCAGAGCGGTTCTGACGATTCTGAAGAGGAATCCGCACAGGGCGGCAATAGACAGCCTCTGAAAGGTGTCGCAGGGGAGAGCGTTCATCGTCGAGCCGCGCCTCGCCGCGTTGCTCAGCGCCACGTTGGCAATCAAATAGGGCAGAACCGAACAGGACAGAAGAAGCCAGCGCTGCGGGTGGTGCCAAGCCGAGATATAGAGCGGGAGTGGTTAGCTGAGCTTGGCCATCTCGCAGATACGAGCGGACATACCGAAGCTAGCTCACATGAACTGGTGCTGGCTGGCGTAGACGAAGTGGGACGAGGAGCCCTAGCTGGCCCGGTGAGTGTGGGAATTGCAACGGTGACGGCGGCGACATCGGATTCTTTTCCTGCCGGTCTGCGCGATTCTAAAATGCTCACTCCCACTGCCCGCGAAGCGCTCATCGCTCCCTGTGAACAGTGGGTACAGGCGTGGGCTGTGGGTTCGGCGTCACCGCACGAAATTGATCGCTTCGGAATTATTGAAGCACTGCGAATCGCTGCTGCCCGTGCAACGCGCGTATTAGCTGATCGTGGCATACACATTGATGGGGTATTGCTCGACGGCACACATAATTGGTGGACTCCTACAGGGCTTTTTGAGATCGATTGTGCACGTGAAGAAGAACGAGATGGTATTCCTGAGCTTCCAGATGTGCCTGTGCGCATGGTGGTAAAAGGAGACGCGCACTGCGCTGTGATAGCGGCCGCTTCGGTGCTGGCCAAAGTGACGCGAGATAGCTACATGGTAGATATAGCGCAGCGCTATCCTGGATACTCATTTGAATGCAACAAAGGCTATGCCTCTGCGGCACATCGGCGAGCATTAATAGATCGTGGCCCAACCGAGATCCATCGAATCTCGTGGCATTTGCCTGGAGTGAGATAGTGTGCGAGAGTTTGTGCCATGGGCGAACTGGAAAACTACGAGTCTGAACAAGAGCTAGCTCTCTACCGTGAATATCGTGACGTGGTCAACCTCTTTCGCTATGTAGTGGAGACCGAGCGCCGCTTCTACCTGGCGAATGATGTGGACGTGAGCGTGCGTTCTTCGGCTGCAGGAGACGTATTTTTTGAGGTAGTTCTCACGGATGCCTGGGTGTGGGATATTTATCGCTCTTCCCGTTTTATTCGTTCCGCTCGGATTGTGACGTTTAAGGACGTGAATGTAGAGGAGCTCAACAAACCCGATATTGCCAAAGAGCTGGAGTTTGAGCCTGGGTCGTGATGTGCGCAATCGTGCACAGTCGTGATGTGCACAGATGCTCCGTGAGACCTCCCTATCCACAGCTGTCGTGAGGCGTCTATTGTGAGGCCGCTGCTGAGGTGAAATCGAAACTGACGATGAGGAGGTTTCACGATGCGCGGACAGGTGGAGACCAATCGGATTGAGGCTATCGACGTCGATCAGATTGGGAGTACAGATGGAAAGCCTGCTGATACAGAGTCTGCTCGTGCGGAGGCTACTCGTGCTAAGGCACAGGCAGACATTCACCGGATTTCACGCAGCGAGCTGGGAGCGTGGGGAGAGCGGTGCGCGGAGCGATATCTCGTAGGTGAAGGCTTTCATATTCTGGCCAGAAACTGGAGAACCCGAGGCGGGGAACTGGATCTTGTGGCTTACGATCCATCTCGGTTTGCTGTGGTGGGTGTGGAAGTCAAGACGAGGCGAGCGCATGGCGGATGCTTTCCGGCTGGCACCCCCGAAGAGGCAATTACTCCAGCAAAATTGCGCAGAATCAGGGCATTGCTTGCGCAGTGGGTACTCACTTCTGGCAGGCATCCTCGCGCAATCGCAGTGGATGCGGTGGCGGTAGCAGTGTGTGCAGATCGCTTCAGCGTGCGTCACCTGAAAGATGTGCAGTGATGACTCCGCCAGTTGGCACAGCTCAATCAATGAGCCTGTGGGGATTAGATGCGAGTCCAGTACTCGTGGAAGCAGTGCTGCTGGGAGGACTGCCACACGTGAGTATCGTAGGGCTCGCTGACGCCGCCGTCAATGAAGCTCGGGAACGCCTGCGCGCCAGTTTCTCGCATGTAGGCATTTCCTGGCCAAATGAACGGCTCACCGTGAATCTTTCACCAGCAGATACTGCTAAAACGGGTACCCGATTTGATCTTGCCATCGCTGTGGCAATTTTAGGGGCGCTGGGGTACCGTACTTTTTCTCAGCGCACAGCTATTATGGGAGAACTCGGGCTTGATGGTTCAGTGCGGCCAGTGCGGGGCGTGATTCCGTGTGTCTTAGCTGCTCAGCAGCTTGGATATCAGTGCGTCGTCGTGCCTGTGGAAAACGAGGCGGAAGCTCATCTGATCTCGGGTATGCAGGTGCTCGCTGTGAAAGATCTGGCTCATGTGGCTGCACTATTAGGCGTGTCAGGAATGGAGCACGCTCACGTTCGGCAAGCATCGAAGCGATCACGCAAGCTCCAACCTCCTATGGCGGTGAAACGTGGCTTATTAGTGGCCGATAGCTCTGGCGATTTCATTGATGTCTACGGCCAAGATGAGGCAATTTGGGCTCTAGAAGTGGCGGCCGTGGGCGGGCATCACGTGCAATTGGTGGGAGCGCCAGGAATAGGGAAATCAATGCTCGCAGCGCGTTTTCCTGCTATTCTTCCGCCGCTGGACGCACGCGAGGCGATGGAAGTGGCCGCCATCCAATCGCTGGGTGGGCTATATGTGGGCACATTGCCGACGCTCCGGCCATTTTCTGCTCCGCACCATACTTCTACGACTGCGGCAATTGTCGGAGGTGGCAGCGGGGTGCCACAGCCTGGTGCGATTACGTATGCGCATCATGGTGTACTCTTTTGCGACGAATTCCCAGAGTTTTCTCCGCGAGCTATTCAGGCGCTGCGCCAACCGATGGAAACAGGATGGGTGGATGTGCATCGGGCGCACGCACATGTGCGCTATCCGGCGCACTTCCAACTCATTGCGGCAGCAAATCCGTGCCGCTGCGGTCACGCACTCGACGCCCCTGGAGCCTGCGTCTGCAAACCGCGCGAACGAGCGACGTATCGTTCTCATCTCGGTGGGCCTATACGAGATCGTTTTGACATTCGCCTCGTGCTGCGCCGGCCGAGTAAAGCTGCGATTGCTGCAGGTGGGCAGGTGAGTACTGAGCAGGCACGCGAGCAGGTGCTTGCAGCTAGAGCGCGGGCACAGAGCCGATGCGACCGCGTGCGTGCTGCGGCTGCGGTGTCTGATAAGCACACTCGCGTCTCGTGTAATGCTGAATTGCCAGGGAGATGGCTGCGGGAGCACACGCCACTTTCCAAAGCGATGGAAGCCGCTATCGATCGGCAGCTCAATACTGGCCAGCTATCGCTGCGCGGACTCGATCGCGTATTGCGACTCTCATGGAGCGTGGCGGATATGCATGCTCATGGAGCTCCCACTGAAGACGATCTCGCCATGGCTTTCACGTTGCGGGGAGAGGAGGACATCTATGGAGACTGACCATGCTGGGGCGGTTCATCACGTTCATGCTGAGAGTGAACAATCCGCGATTCAGAATGATCTCACTGGTATCGAGCGCTCAGGCGTATCGCCAGCTCATCCAGATGAAGCTCATCCAGACGCAGCCCATTTAGACGCGAACCATCCAGATATTCATCTGGATGTGAGTCACCTAGACGCGACTCATGCACATGCGCGTCCCCATGCGGGTCACCTTAATGCGAGCTCCCCTTCCCCGCACATAACTACCACGTGTGTGGGTGGGTTGGAGTATGGGGCACAGCGGCGCGCCGCTATCGTGTGGAGCTATGTGGCGCAAGGAGCTAACTCGCGGGTGTGGCAGGTGGTCAATAGGTGGGGATATGCGCAGTCCCTTGAGCGCTTGTACCGCTCAGATCCAGAGCTATTGAGCATGGCTGGCAAACAGAGTGCCACGTGGATCGAGCGAGCGCACCACTGTGAGCGTGAACAGCGGACGGTTATACGCGCACTTAACAGGCTTGGTGCCGCAGTGATGATGCCAGGCGATGCCCTATGGCCGCAGGAAATGGAGGCACTCGGAGAGCGGGCGCCGTTGGCGTTGTGGGTGCGTGGGCATCCCGATGTGCTCACTCAAATACTGGGCAACCGTCACTCTCGCAGTATTTCGATTGTAGGCTCTCGGACGGCAAGTGCTCGTGGAGTGCGGACAGCTACAGATTTCGCGTATGAGCTAGCTAGTGATTACGTCATCACGTCGGGCGGAGCATTTGGTATAGATGTAGCAGCGCATCAGGGTGCGCTCGCAGCCCATGGATTCACTGTCATTTTCTCAGCAGCGGGTATTGATCGCGTCTATCCTGTTTCCCATACGGAGCTATTTGAACGAGTATGGGCAGGAGGCGGCCTCGTCATATCGGAATTTGGGCTAGGAATGGCTCCACATGCGCATAGATTTTTGCTTCGCAATAGGCTTATTGCTGCTTTTTCATTGGCTACGGTCGTAGTGGAGGCGCCGATACGTTCAGGGGCGCTGAGCACTGCGCGGGCAGCTTTGGAGATTGGGCGGCCAGTAGGTGCTGTACCAGGGCCGATCACGGCGCCAATGAGTGCTGGATGCCATGAGCTGATTAGAAACAATGGCACGCTCGTGACGTGCACTGCCCACATTCGGGAATTAGCTGAGCCTATTGGAGAGCAGCTAGATATCTGGTCGGGGCAATCAGCCTCGAAACAAGGGCAATCAGAATTGGGGCAGAGGCAATCAGAGTCGAAACATATCGAATGGGAACGCGAAAAGATAAGTGACGATGGCTCTGTACCGAAGAGTGAGGGTACGATCCAGTGCGCTCATAGTACTTCTGATTTTAGCGGAGATGGCGGTGTCTCGAGTTCTAGCGGAGGTGACTCCGTGCAGGCACGTGCCGAGAGGACGCATACAGATGCAGTGGCTGCACACGCTGATACTGCAACGGATTTCTTTTCTCCTCCGCCCAGTACGTTGAGAGAACGAGGTACACGAGTGCTTGACGCCGTGCCGAAAAATCGGCCAGCATCCTTAGAATCAATTGCTCGCGTAGCTGGTGTGAGCGTCGATCATGCACGGGCAGATCTTGGTAAATTGGCTCTTATGGGGGCGGTGGTGCGCCGCCGTGGACTGTGGGTCAAACAGGCATCTGCCAATGCACAGGCCGGCAGCGGGAAAGTAGCGCAGCGGCGTCAATAGCGGACGGTATACGCAGCGAACGATGCGCGCGGTGAGTAATGATGTGCGCAATAGGGTATGCGCGCAGGTACTTTTGTGGCGAAAGCCTGTGTAGTGTGCTGTGCTAGCCGTTCGCCAGGGCAAGTTTGCCGCTATGATCGTCAGTTCTTCGTGATTAAGCTGGACTGTAGCGAAAGACAGCACAGAGACGACGAGGCGGCAAAGACGACGAGGAGAAACGAGCGTTATGGGAGAAGTAACGGCGTTTATTGAGCACATTGTGGGAGAATTCCGCGATGAACTCATAGTTCGTCGAGGAGACTCTCCCAACACTGCTCGGGCGTACGTTGCTGAAGCTCGTTCACTGTTGGATTTTCTCTTTGGGATTCACCGCGACGCTCACAATGCCGATTGCACCGTGCGCGATGAGGATGGCAGCCGGCATCTGCCAGGGGAGGGTGTGGTTGGATACGCCGCGCAGGTGGATTCCTCTCAAGGCAGTCGGATTGCCCAAGCTGACGCACCTACGTTGGCAGCGCCGATGCAGGCTGCATCTGCTCAGAGGGCACGTACGCCGGCAACGTCCACGCCGGTACTGCCCACGCTGGCGACGTCCAGGCCGCGATGGGCTGAGTTGGCAGACCAACTGAGTTTGCTGGAGCTGGCAGATGTGCGTGCATGGCTAGCTCAGCGGGCGCAGCAGGGGCAAGCGCGGGCGTCGCTTGCTCGACATTCTGCTGCTATCCGTACATTTTGTACGTGGTTATTCAAAAAAGGGTACACGCATAGCGATGCAGCTGCGCGGCTGCGTGCTCCCAAAGCGGATAACAAACTGCCGACGGTACTCACCCGCGAACAAGCCAGAGCACTGTTGGCATCAATGAAGAATAATGCTCATCGGCAAGATGCCCCTGCAACGGCGGTGCGGGACTGGGCATTGGTGGAACTCATCTATGCTGCGGGTTTGCGCGTCAGCGAAGCGGTGGGGCTCGACGTCACTGATGTGCAAGAGGATCGCACGCTGCGGGTGCTTGGCAAGGGAGACAAAGAGCGGATTGTGCCTTTTGGTGTGCCTGCGCACACGGCATTACGTGAGTGGTTGGCAATGCGGGGGCAGATGATGAAGACGCCGTCGCCAGCACTTTTTATCGGGGCGCGGGGAGGACGCCTCAACTCCCGCAGCGTGCGGGATCTGCTTGCGCGCGCTACTGCACGCGCTGGTCTGCCGAATATATCGCCTCATGCTCTGCGACACTCTGCTGCTACGCATATGCTGGAAGGAGGTTCAGATCTGCGTACGGTGCAAGAATTTCTGGGGCACACATCTATCGGTACGACGCAGCGGTACACTCATGTGAGTGCTGACCGTCTACGCGCGGCGTTTGGGCAGGCGCACCCCAGGGCATGAACTATGGGGTCGCATGATGAATGTGGCAGCGACGGCTCTGGACCAGCTGCCTGCTGGCGGGCGTGAGCCATGTTGCCGCTTTCATTCTATCAACCGAACCCGCGGGGGATTGAGCAGCCACAGGGGATTCAGATAATCGGAACGTCCGCGTTTTGCTCCCCAATGGAGGCAGGCGAAGAGCACGCCACAGTGGTATCCGTCGATAGTGCCGATAAATTCGCCGCGGCGCACATGATCGCCAAGATGAACGGCGGGTTTGAGCGGCTCGTACGTGGTGCGAATTCCACGACTGTCGAGGATAGACACGACGCCGCGCTCTGCAATGGTGCTGGCATAGATCACTGTGCCGTCTGTGGCGGAGAATATCTGCTCCCCGTTGGCGGCGGCGAGATCAACGCCGCGATGTCCCGCATCCCAGTTATGAGGGCCAGGCGAATAAGCATTGATGACGGGGACGGGCACCTGGGTGGGCCAACTGTATGCACCGTCTCGATCAGTAGTAGTAGCGAAGTTCAATGACGTCGTACCCACAGCTGGCACAGCAACGTCCATTGCGATGACGACGGCTCCTGCACTCGTGCGGCTAGCGGTGTCAGATCTGGCAGCGGGGAGAATAATGGGGGAAGTTGAAGTTGAGAATGAAGCAGTAAGGATAGCTGGGTGCGAGGAGGCCAGCGCTGGCTCAGAAATAGTGACGCCGGTGGCTAGTGCCGTCGTTAGCGCCGTCAGCGTGACAAGTACATAGAACAATGAACGCATCATGTCAGTAGTGTGCGTATGTGAGAAAGCGAGTGAGCGAGGAACGCTGTGAGTTGTGGACATAAGACGCGCGAGGAGGTGCTGTGCACAAAGTATGAATGTACACAATGGATGTACACAAGATGCGCCGCAGATGCAGCAGTGCATATTTCTGCAGTGGGAGTGCTCAGGCTGCGCAGTTTCGCAGTGCATAGCTCGCAGTGCACAGTTTCACAGTGTGCGGCGAGGTTTAAGTTGGCCTTTAGCCGATACATCGCTATAAAATGGGCAACGCTGTAGCTTTCGTATGCCTGCGTGGCAGGCAGGGGCTAAGGCAGAGATACAAAAATCGCGTGTGCTTCCCTCAGTACGCTTCGCACGAATCCTTGCGGTTCTAGGTGCTCATGAGGACGGCGGACTCCGGTTGGGTATAGAGGCGCATGTGCGCAGTGGGCGTTACGGCATGGTAGCGCTCGCAGCAGATGGTAGCCGATGTGCCTGTACGTCCGGCGATGCACACCAGGGCACCAGTGTCATCTGGTGCAAGAAACCGAGTGCAGGACGTTCTTGCACAGATAGGAAAGGCCGCTATGGCACATGTAACGATGAGCCAGCTTCTCGGAGCTGGTGTGCATTTTGGGCATCAGACCCGCCGTTGGAATCCGAAGATGAAGCGTTTTATCCTCACGGACCGCAATGGCATTTACATCATTGACCTCCGTCAGACGGTGGAAAACATCAACCGCACGTATGATTTCGTCAAGGAAACCGTGGCACATGGTGGGAACGTGCTTTTTGTAGGCACCAAGCGCCAGGCTCAACAGAGCATTAAGGAGCAGGCAGAGCGCGTCGGAATGCCGTACGTGAGCGAGCGTTGGCTCGGTGGCATGCTCACCAACTTCCAGACAGTGCACGCTCGTATTCAGCGGCTGAAAGAACTTGAACTTATTGATTTTGACGACGTCGCTGGCTCTGGGCGCACCAAGAAAGAACTCTTGATGATGCGTCGTGAGAAAGAGAAGCTGGAACGCGTGCTCGGCGGTATCCGCGATATGGCTAAGGTGCCAAGTGCTGTGTGGGTTGTTGATACGCCGAAAGAACATCTCGCCGTGGCAGAGGCTCGTAAACTCAATATCCCCGTGGTAGCTGTGCTCGATACTAACTGCGATCCGGATGAAGTGGATTACGCAATTCCAGGCAATGACGACGCTATCCGTTCTATCGAGCTGCTCACCACGATTGTGGCTGACGCCGTGGCGGAGGGTTTGCTCGCTCGGAATAAGGCTAAGGGTGCGCAGCCCACTGCCGAAGAAGAGCCGATGCCTGAATGGGAGCGGGAGCTGCTTGAGGGCGAGGCTAAGGGCGCTCAGGATGCTGATGCAGAAAGTGCTTCAAGCCCATCTGCGGAATCGTCCCCTTCTGCCGATTCGACCGATTCCGCCGATTCGTCGCAGTCAGCTGATTCGGCTGAGTAGGTGAACGCTCTGCATAAGAGCTGCATAAAAACTTGTAGGAGATAAATATGGCGAAAATTTCGATGTCGGATATCAAGGCTCTGCGCGATAAAACTGGCGCAGGCATGATGGACGTGAAGAATGCTCTCACCGAAGCTGAGGGTGATGTGGCTAAGGCAGAAGAACTGCTGCGCCTGAAAGGCCTGAAGACGGCCGCTAAGCGTGAGGGGCGTGTGGCGGCTGCTGGCTTGGTCCTCTCTCAGATCGTCGATACTCCAAACGGTCAAAAGGGCTATTTGGTAGAGGTCAATTCGGAGACGGATTTCGTGGCGAAGAATGAAAAATTCATTGCGTTTGCCGAAGAGATCATGGCAGCAGCCGTCGCAAATGATGCTGAAACAGTGGAGGCAGTGCTTGCAGCAGAGCATCCAGATGGGACGATTGCTGATCGCGTGGCTAATTTCACCGGAATTATCGGAGAGAAGCTGGCTGTGGGCAGCGTGAACGTGCTGGAAGGTGAGCACGTGGAAGCCTACATGCACCGCACCTCTCCAGACATTCCACCGCAGGTTGGCGTGCTGGTAGCCACTGATAAAGCCGGCGCGAGTGCAGCGCACGATGTGGCTATCCACATTGCTGCTATGAACCCGCAGTATCTCGCTGAGAGCGATGTGCCTGACGACGTTCTTGAAAATGAGCGCCGCATTGCTACCGAGCTGACGATCTCGGAAGGCAAGCCGGAGAAAGCTGTGCCGAAGATCGTTGAAGGGCGTTTGAAGGGATTCTTCAAGCAGGTGACGTTGCTGGATCAGCCCTATGCGCGTGATCCGAAGCAGACGGTTGCCCAGGTGCTCAAAGAGGCTGGCGCCACAGTCACCGGCTTTGTGCGGGTGCGCGTGGGAGAAAACGCCTGAGCTGCCTGAGCTACACGCACGCATGTGCATGTAGGAACACATGTTTACATTTATGTAAAATGGCGGATTTTCAAGGATTTGCGTCTTGAAAATCCGCCATTTTCGGGCTTTCAATGCAGGCGATGCAGGGCGGTGCACGGCTTTCGATTTCGCTGCAGGGTGATACAAGGCGTTGCGCAGTGTCTCATACGCAGCGTCGTCACGAATCACTACGAGACGCGCGAAGCATCACGAGATGCACGAAACGTGCGGAGCGTAGCGGCGTCACGAAAATATAAACAACCACTGGCAAAGTGGGAATTGGCGTAAGCGGGAACTAAGGTAGAGAGCGCTATGAATCAATATCCATCAATGAATCCTGATGCGGTGGCACGTATGCTCACGGGGCTCAATGAGCATCAGCATGATGCCGTCGTCTACCCAGGTGATTATCTACTAGTAGTGGCTGGGGCGGGATCGGGAAAGACTCGAGTGCTCACGACCCGTATTTCTTACCTGATCGCCACCGGAGCTTTGCATCCCAATGAAGTGCTTGCCATCACGTTTACCAACAAAGCGGCAAAAGAAATGCGTGAGCGATTGGAAACTATGCTGGGCAGCAGTGCTCGCGGCATGTGGATCTCCACTTTTCACTCTGCGTGTGTGCGAATTTTGCGCGCCGAGCATGCAGCCATCGGAATGCGCTCAAGTTTCACGATTTACGATGCAGCCGACTCGCAACGGCTGATGAAAATGGTATTGGCTGAGCAAAATATTGACGCCAAGACGTACACCCCTAAAGCAATGGCTTTTCGAGTGAGCGATTTGAAAAATGAGATGATAACGCCGCAGCAATACCTCGCCACTGCTAAGGGCCGTGACGAAGAAATTCTGGCGAGAGCCTACGCCGGCTACCAAGAGCGCTTGAATTCAGCCAACGCTATGGATTTCGACGATCTGATTATGCGCACGGTGCTGCTGCTGCGGGAAAATTCTGCAGTCGCTGAGCGGTATCGGCAGCATTTTCGCCATATTCTGGTCGATGAATACCAAGACACCAACACTGCCCAATACCAATTAGTGCGGGAATTAGTAGGGGAAGACAGCAATCCCCAGCATGGCAAGCTCACCGTGGTAGGCGATGCTGACCAGAGCATTTACGCATTCCGCGGTGCCACGATCCGCAATATCCAAGATTTTGAAAAGGACTTTCCGCGCGCCAATTCCGTGGTGCTCGAACAGAACTATCGTTCGACGCAGAATATCCTCACCGCTGCCAACGCCGTGATTGCCCACAACGAAGGGCGCCGAGCGAAGAATCTGTGGACAGATTCCGGCGAAGGCTCGCGTTTAATCGGCTATGTAGCCGATTCGGAGCGTGATGAGGCGAGCTTCGTCGTAGATGAAATTGATGCTTTGCGCACGGAGCACGGATACCGCTTCAAAGATGTGGCAGTGTTTTATCGCACGAATGCGCAGAGCCGAGCTGTGGAAGATATGCTGGTGCGCGCAGGGATTCCCTACAAAGTGGTAGGGGGTACAAAATTCTATGAACGCAAAGAGATCAAGGATGCACTCTCGTATCTCCATGTTCTCGTCAATCCTGATGACGCCGTCTCCTTGCGTCGTATTCTCAACGAACCACGCCGAGGTATCGGCGATAAGGCAGAGGGTGCACTCAGCGCTCACGCTCGGCGGTGGGGGATGTCATTAGGGGGCGCTATTGCTGATGTCGCTCACCCAGATGCAGCCGCACAGTCTGGCCGTGAACCTGTGCAAGGGCTCACGCCGCGAGCCGCAAAGGCGGTGCAAGATTTTGCCCTGATGCTGGAGTCTGTGCGCGCACATGCCTTAGCTGGGGCGAAGCCGGCGGATGTACTCGAAGAAATTCTGGAGCAGTCGGGGTATACGGATGCGCTCTCGCAGTCAAAAGATCCGCAAGATCAAGGGCGCTTAGACAACCTCGCAGAGTTGAGCTCCGTGGCTTCTGATTACTCTCTCTCAGACCCGCACGGCACGCTCGCTGATTTCCTCGATGAAGTCTCACTCGTCTCTGACACGGATCAGATTCCTGACCCAGCCCAGGCAGAAGATGGGCAAGTGGTGCTGATGACGGTGCACACAGCCAAAGGCTTGGAATTTCCAGTCGTCTTCGTCACCGGCATGGAAGATGGTATTTTCCCACATATGCGTTCCATGGAGAGTCCACAGGAGATGGAAGAAGAGCGACGGCTTGCATACGTGGCGCTCACCCGTGCTCGCAAGCGCCTCTATCTCACGTGGGCGGCGTCACGCTCACAGTGGGGAGCTCCGCATGAGGAAGTACCCTCGCGTTTCTTGACGGAGATTCCCGCAGACGTGATCGAATGGCGGCGCAGTGAAGAAGACGCGAGACGCTTTAGCATAGGTGAGGACTCCACCTGGGGATCTCGCTCGTGGAATTCGTGGGGTGACGGCGATCGCGGAGCCAGCTCGTGGGGGAGGCGAACTGGCGGACATGGCGGCGCGCGCAGCGGATACGCTCGGCAGCGCAATGACGATGACGATTTCGCTCCAGCATTTGGCTCTGGTGCAGGCCGAATGGGCGGCGGCAGCTGGAGAAGCTCCTACAGCGGTGTGAGCAGCAGTTCTGGTGGAAAATTCGTGCCTGGGAAACTCGGCATGGGAAGCTCAGTCAATAGTGGAAGTGGGAACAAGAAGAGAGTATCGGGGAGCGCCTCCCATTCCTCGGGTCTCTCCAGCTCTTCACCAGAGCATCATGCGGCAGGGGCGCCGGAGGGAGCAGCGCGCCAGACAGCTTCTCATCACTCTGATGCGAGCCAGAGCAATGCTCACCAGCCCGATTCGCGCCAATCTGGTTCACTTCAGCAGGCTGTGGGCAGTGAAGAAGACTATCGCCGTTCGCTATCGGTGGGGGACGCCGTCACGCATAAGAGCTTTGGGCGTGGCGTAGTGGTGAAATTTGAGGGCAGTGGGCGCTCTACAGTAGCGGAGATTAAATTCGACTCTGGAGCTACCAAGCGTCTGATGCTGCGAGTTGCTCCTCTTGAAAAAGTTGCTCCTCTTGAAAGAGAATAATGGCGGCAGTTAGGCAGAAAGTCCTATAATAGCCAGCGTAGGAGAGCTATTTGGGGTATGCTCAGAGGGACGTTTCGATAGAGAGATGGATGTGTGACGCCGCGCGTCATGCATCATAGGCTCTCTGCAGACGAGTATTCACAGCGAAGTGAGTGATCGAAAGGAAACTTCGTGGATCTTTACGAGTATCAAGCGCGCGAACTGTTTGCAGCGCACAATGTGCCCGTGCTGCAGGGCATAGTGGTCAGCACGCCTGAAGAGGCCTTTGATGCAGCTCAGACGTTGCTCGTAAATAGCGAGATCGTGGTTGTCAAGGCGCAGGTCAAAACTGGTGGACGTGGCAAAGCTGGCGGCGTGAAAATTGCCGAGAGCGCTGAGGAAGCGCGAGAAAAGGCAGCTCAGATTCTCGGTATGGACATCAAGGGGCATACCGTGCGCAAACTCTTGATTGCCGCAGGTGCCGACATCAAAGAGGAGTACTATTTCTCGGTGTTGCTCGATCGCGCACAGCGGTGCTATCTGGCGATGTGCTCGAAAGAGGGCGGCATGGAAATCGAGCAGTTGGCGAAAGAGCGTCCTGAAGCGCTTGCCAAAGTGCCGGTGAATCCGCTGGTGGGGATTGACGAAGGAAAGGCTCATGAAATCGTGGCTGCCGCTGGCTTTGAGCCGGAGCTGGGGAGCAAAGTGGCCGCCGTCATTCAGAAACTGTGGGATGTGTACAAAGGTGAGGATGCCACGCTCGTGGAGGTGAATCCGCTCGTGCAGAGCACGCAGGGCGAGATTATCGCTCTCGATGGCAAGGTGACGCTTGATGATAATTCGCGTTTCCGCCATCCGCACCACGCGGAATTTGTGGATAAGAGTGCCGTCAATCCACTGGAGGCCAGGGCAAAAGAGCTGGGACTCAACTACGTCAAGCTGGAAGGTGGCCACGTTGGCATTATTGGTAACGGCGCTGGCTTAGTGATGAGTACTCTCGACGTCGTGGCATATGCGGGAGAACGCTATGGTGTAGGGCCAGCAAACTTCCTCGATATTGGCGGCGGTGCGAGCGCCGACGTGATGCGCAATGGACTTGATGTGATTTTGAGTGATCCTGAGGTACGTTCGGTCTTTGTGAATGTCTTTGGAGGAATCACCGCGTGTGATGAGGTGGCCAAAGGCATCGTGGGGGCTCTGGAATCGTTGGGGGATAGAGCGACAAAGCCCATTGTGGTGCGCCTCGATGGCAATAAGGTGGAGCAGGGGCGTGCAATTTTAGAAGAGGCGAACCACCGACTGGTCACGATGGTAGACACGATGGACGGCGCCGCAGCGCGAGCTGCTGAGTTGGCTAGTCAGCTGCAGAACTGAGAGGGGAGGGGCAGGAAATGGCCATTTTTTTAGGTAAAGACGACAAAGTGATTGTGCAGGGCATGACTGGCTCTGAGGGTTCAAAACATACGCTGCGGATGCTGGGTGCGGGCACGCGGGTAGTGGCTGGCACAAATCCGAGAAAAGCTGGCACATTCGTCGATTTTGATGTATTTCCCATCGGCTATGGGGCGGAAGATCGCCAGGCGGGTACTGTGAGTGTGCCCGTCTATGGCACAGTGGCGGAGGCGAAAGCTGCCACTGGAGCAGATGTTTCGGTAATTTTTGTGCCGCCTGCGGGGGCAAAAGGAGCCGTGATTGAGGCAGTGGACGCTGGAATGCGGCTCGTGGTGGTGATTACTGAGGGCATCCCAGTGGCTGATTCGGCGGCATTCTTCACCTACGCGCAAGAACGGGGAGTGCAGCTGATCGGGCCAAACTGCCCTGGGATTATCAGCCCTGGCCAGAGTAATGTGGGCATTACTCCGCCAGATATCACTGGCCCTGGACGCGTCGGTCTCGTGAGCAAGAGTGGCACGCTCACTTATCAAATGATGTATGAGCTGCGAGATTTAGGGTTTAGTACTTGCATCGGCATCGGTGGGGATCCCGTGATTGGCACGATCCATATTGATGCGCTCAAAGCATTTGAGGAGGATCCTGATACTGATCTCATCGTGATGATCGGGGAGATTGGCGGCGACGCCGAAGAGCGGGCAGCTGCCTACATTCGCGAACACATGACGAAACCAGTGGTCGGCTATGTGGCAGGATTCACGGCTCCGGAAGGCAAGACGATGGGGCACGCGGGTGCAATCGTCAGCGGGTCTAGCGGCACGGCCGCAGCGAAGAAAGAAGCTCTCGAAGCAGCCGGTGTACGTGTGGGAAAGACTCCCACTGAGACAGCCAACATTGCCCGCGAAATTTTCAGGAGCTTGGAGACGTCGCACTCCTGAGGACGTCCGCCTTTGGAAGCTCTGTGCCCTTGAAGGCATCGCGTTTTTGAGGGGAGTGCTCCTCTTCGCCTCTGTGCCCGCCGCGTTTACCCTTCGCGCTGCACACCGTATTGTTCGGTAGCATAGAGACGATGGATGGCTTTGATTTGTCTCGAGTGTTTTTCGTGCTGCGTGGGGCGCTGCAGCCGGTGCTCTATAGCTGGGCTCTCACGGTGCTTTTTGCGCTGCTCTTTTACGTGACGACGGCGTCAGCCCCCACTCTGGGAGACGTCACGTGGGATAGCGCTGCACAGCTCACTACATGCTTGTGGGTCACCACTTTCGGCGGGCGCTGCTCAATGGGAGTGTTGGGTGCTTCAACTCCAGCTGGTGCGGGATACGTACAGCTCCCGCCGCTGTTGCTCACGCTGGTGGTGCTGTATGCGCTCGCCGTCATCTGCCGCAAACGGATGGTGCACTCGTGGGGCGAAGTGGCGTTGGTAGGGGCAGTTCAGGCTGGGCTCGTCGCTATGATTGGGGCGGCCATGCGCCTGCAAGGGCCGTGGTGGATTGCCGTCGTCGGCGTTGGTGCGCTCGGAGCTCTGGCGGCGCTGTGGGCAGGCAGAGAATTCATATTTGAGGGTAAACAGTGGTGGGAGCGCTGCGAATCCCTCCTACCTCGAATGAAAAAGCTCTTCGTATTGCTATGTGCATGTGCTGCTATAGGATTCCTGGTAGCAGCTGTTGTAGGAGCTCGCAAAATCGTTGATATTCAGGCGAGCTACATGGCCGGCATATGGGGTGGCGTTGGAATATTTCTTGTGCAGGTGCTCTACCTCCCGACAGTACTCATGTGGGTGTTGAGCTGGCTCCTCGGTGCGGGGTTTTCGGTAGGGGAGGGAAGCTACTTCTCTATTTTTGGCACGCTCGCTCAACCGCTGCCGGCCATTCCCCTTTTCGGTGCCTTACCGCATAATTCTGCTTGGGCAGTGCTGGTGCTCATTCCTGTGATAGCAGCAATAGCGTGGCGTAGCTGGCGAGATTGGAGAAAAACAGACATTCGCCACGCATCGGCTGTGCGTGGAACCGTGATCGACAGCATGATTGTGGCACTTGGGGTGGGGGGCGTGATCGTTGCACTCGCGTGGATGTCTCGCGGTTCGCTCGGACCTGGACGAATGGCAGTAGTGGGCACTCGTGCGGAATTTATGGTGGTTGCTCTGGTGGTCGTTGTGGGAATTCCTTACGTCGTGACGGCGTTGCTCACCGTGCGTGCGCAGGTGAAAAAGGTTGTGCCGGTGAAAGAAGGACAGAATCAAGAGCCGAAAATAGAGAAGCGGGAGCCTGTTCTCCGCGCGGCTGCTGACGCTAAAACGCATATAGATGCAACATTATCTGAGGTTGATACCGCTGTGGGAGCAGATGTCGATATGACACGCCGTCTTGGTATGCCGACGAGTGGCGTTAGAGTTGAGGACTTGCATAAAGCAGCGGAGGATACCCGTGTGGAGAGGGATGCCAGCACATTGGATCGGATGCGCGACGTGGAACGCCTAGAAGAAGATGCAGAAGCTGGTTTAGGGGCAGATAAGCCCGAGATAGCTGAGGCTGACAAGACAACTGAGGCTGACAAGGCAACTGAAAGTGAAGAGACAGCCGAAAGTAAAAAGCATGAGGATGCGTCAGGCGCATAGTGGCAGAAAGAGGCGGCACACGCTGGGGTGTAGGAACGCTGAACATAAGGGAAGCTCGTGGCGCCTACTACTACTTACTAGCTCTCACCATGCGAGATGCAGGCAGACCGACATGTGAACGAAAATGGCAGTGGCGGTGAATCGCGAGATAATTGCTGTGCAATGGCGTGCGGTGACGCGCAGCCAGATAGTGACGCAGATAAGCGAGGAGCGAGGCAATGCGTATTCCGTTTCAACGGGCACTCATTTCAGTTTTTTATAAAGATGGCATTCTTGACGTCGCACGAGCACTTGCGCAGGCAGGCTGCGAAATTATCTCCACAGGCTCTACGGGAGAGGCAATTCGCAGCGCCGGCATTCCCGTCACGGACGTCTCGGACATCACTGGTTTTCCAGAGAGTTTTGACGGACGAGTCAAGACCTTGCATCCACTGATTCATGGTGGCATTCTGGCGCGGCGTGACAGCGCCGATCATCTGCGGCAGATGGAAGAGCTCGGTATCCGGCCCATTGATCTGGTCATTGTGAACCTTTACCCCTTCACGCAAACGGTGGCTAGTGGGGCAGGTATCGATGAGTGCATTGAAAAAATCGACATTGGTGGGCCTGCGATGATTCGGGCAGCAGCGAAGAATCATGCTGATGTGAGCGTAGTAGTAGATCCAGCTCAGTATGGAGCAGTGATTGAAGCGGCAGCTCGTGGGGGCTTTAGCGGTGGAGAACGCGCACGTTTGGCGGCTCACGCTTTTGCTACTACGGCTGCTTATGATGCGGCTGTAGCTCAGTGGGCTAGCTCGGTATTGATTGGCGAGCAGATGCCGCTGTACCGCGGCGCTGTTTATGAGTTGAAGAATGAGCTACGCTATGGAGAAAATCCCCATCAGGAGGCGGCGCTCTATACTGACTTCCCAGCGTCTGATGCTGACAGCGGAGTTCAGAATGCGGGAGCTGACGGCGAGCCTCTGGCGGGATTAGCTAACGCCGTCCAGCTGCACGGCAAAGCGATGAGTTTTAATAACTATCAAGATATGGATGCCGCTATTCGCGCCGCCTATGATTACAGTGAGCCGGCTGTGGCGGTGGTGAAGCACGCCAACCCGTGTGGCATCGCTGTGGGAGAAGACATTGCGGCAGCCCATCGCGCAGCCCATGCCTGTGATCCACAGAGTGCATACGGCGGGGTCATCGCAGCTAACCGCGAGGTAAGCCTTGCCATGGCTCAGCAGATCAAACCGATTTTTACGGAAGTCATTGCGGCGCCAAGCTATGATCCGCAAGCACTTGAACTGCTGAAAACAAAGAAGAATTTGCGCATTTTACTCGTGGCATATCCTGCTCACCAGGATAAGGCGTGGGATATGAAGCAAATTACTGGTGGAGCTCTTTTCCAGCAGCGCGATGTTTTGACGGCGGAGGGAGACGCTTCAGCACACTGGGAGCTTGTGGCTGGTGATGCGGCAGATGAACGTACCATGCGTGATCTGGAATTTGCGTGGCGAGCTGTGCGAGCTGTGCGTTCAAATGCAATTCTTGTGGCAAAGGATGGCGCCAGCGTGGGAGTCGGTATGGGGCAAGTGAATCGCGTGGATTCCTGCCGGTTGGCCGTTGAGCGCGCCAATACGTTGGGAGTTCCCGAGGTGGAGGGTGCTCTGCCCCCTGAACGTGCTCGTGGAGCGGTGGCTGCATCAGATGCTTTCTTCCCGTTTGCTGATGGATTCCAAGTGCTTGCTGATGCGGGAGTGACGGCGGTGGTGCAGCCTGGCGGTTCCATCCGTGACGGCGAGGTGGTTGAAGCGGCGAAGGCTGCCGGCGTCACGATGTATCTCACTCATGCGCGGCATTTTGCCCACTGAGCTAGTCGCCAGCGCCAGCTGTTAGAGCTGGAGGTCAAAGCTAGCCGTCAATTTTCTCTCTTTTGTGAGGAGAAGTGCGCTGAGAGCAGTGAAGATAAGTAGAATGATGGCCGTGAAAGATCTGCCTTCTCCGTGGTTTTATATGGTGCTGTTGGTGTGGCTCGCTGCCATTCTAGCTGTCGCCTTGTGTATTCACCCCACGGCGGCTGCCTATATGCTTTCTGCGAGCTTAGCGGTAGCGGCAGTGCTCCGAGCTACGTGCAGCCCGAGGGTCATACCGCACGTGCGGGCGCGGTGGTTTGACGTCTGCTGCTTGTTGGGGCTGGCGTTAGCGCTGCTGTATCTGGCTCCCTGGGGACTCTCTCCCGCGTTGTAGCAGATAATGTAGTAGATAAAAGTGACGGTAGATAAAAGTGACGGCATATATCCATGGGCTTGGCTTATGCAGTTCCGCACCTTAGATAATCGCCACCCTGGAATGAAATGCTCAGTGGGTGCGTTGCAGCTTCCGAACGGCCGAGATTCTGGAGCCTTATGGGTTTCATAAGGGTGCAGAATGTGACAGAGCGGCGTCGTTACTAATGGAAATACAATCAACTAACGCAACTGACTGGAGGAACCTATGGCTATTTATACGCTTCCTGAGCTCCCATATGATTACTCAGCTCTTGAGCCGCATATCTCGGGCAAAATCATGGAGCTACATCACGACAAGCATCACGCCGCATACGTGGCAGGTGCCAATACGGCACTGGAAAATCTTGAAGCTGCTCGCGAAGCTGGAGATCTTTCTAAGGTCAATCAGTTCTCGAAAGATCTCGCGTTCAATCTAGGCGGACATACAAACCACTCCGTCTTTTGGAAGAATCTTTCTCCAGATGGGGGCGGTGAACCCGAAGGGGAAATCGCTGCCGCCATTCAGGATGCCTTTGGTTCGTTTGAAAAATTCAAGGAGCAGTTTACGGCGGTCGCTACCGGTATTCAAGGCTCTGGATGGGCTGTGCTCGCTTTCGATACCATTTCTGGCAGGCTCATTACGTTCCAGCTGTTTGATCAGCAGGGCAACATTCCGGTGGGTGTTGTGCCGCTGTTTATGCTCGACATGTGGGAGCACGCTTTCTATCTTGACTACCTCAATGTAAAAGCAGATTATGTGAAAGCGATCTGGAACATCGTGAATTGGCAGGATGTGAATGATCGCCTGCTTGAAGCTCAAGCTAAGTACAGCTCTTTGATCGTGCGCTGACGGCGAGGCTGATTGCTAGCGTGAGGCGCTCCGGCTGCGGTGGCGCCTCACGCTACTTCTTTTAAGCCGCAGTCTCTTTGCTCGCCACCTGCGTAATGGCTAGCCGACCGACGTCAGCAGCGGAATCCTTATCGCCCACCACGTAGAGCACATCCTTCAAACCGAGCCACCACGGTTCATACTGCAACCGCTCGCCCAGATCAATGAGTTCATCCATGTGGCTGACGGGGAACGTCTGGATATTGCCATCGTGTTGCCCCACAAACATGTATCGCATTTTGCCGGTAGTGATCTCTTTGTCGATCATGTCGATGGCTTGCGCCACCATGCGCACGGCGAGAGCACGGTCAAAGGGGGAGGGATTTCCTCCTTGCTGCATGTGCCCTAAAACGGCGGTGCGCACATCGAAGAGGTCTCCACCCTCTTGCTCAAAAATTCTGCGCATGAGATCTGCGGTGTAATTGGTGGAGGCATCTTCATTCTTCACCACAAGGTAGAGTTGGCGCCCATTGGCAAATGATTCCACCATGCGCGCGGAATCTTGCGCCAGACCGGCGAGCGTAATCCCATCTTCGTAGAGGTACACTTGCTCGGCTCCCGTGGCGATAGCGCTCATCAGCGCCAAATATCCGCATTTGCGCCCCATTGTTTCCGCCACGAAACAGCGCTGTGACGCCGATGCGCTCTGACGGATTCTATCGAGAACTTCGGTGTTGTTGTTGAGAGCGGTGTCCGCCCCAATTGCCAATTCCGAACCAGGAAGATTGTTGTCAATGGAAGCGGGTACACAGATAATCGGGATTTTGAAGGCAGGGTAGCGGTCTCGCTGAGAGCGCATATCAAACACCATCTTGTAGCCTTTGAATCCGCCGATCATAATCAAAGCATCGAGTTGTGCATTCTCGATTTGGCGTGCCAACGCGTAATACTCATCTATTTCTGGAATAGTACGGCGGGTTCCGAGCATGGCACCGCCATCCTCTGCCCACCCCTCGACGTCAGCCCAGCCGAGTTCGCGGATGTGCCCTTCGAGCAGACCCATGAATCCGCCTTCAATCCCAAGCATCGTGAAACCGCGATCAATTCCAAGTTTCACTGCGGCGCGGGCAGCGGGGTTCATCCCAGGGGCGAGACCGCCTGCGTGCAGGATTCCAACGCGCGGAGATGTGCCGTCTGCGCGGGGGGCAGTGCGGGCGGTGGGAGCGCTCAAGGTGTGAAAGACGTCGATCATTTGGCGATATCCCTCACCGCGTGAGGCGACGGCTTGATCCCACAAGCCTTTGGACAGGTATTCTTTGACGGCGCGCGTCTTCTTAATGGTTTCCATCATTGGGAGCAGCACGAGTCGATTATGGCGCACGCCGACGATCATTGGTTCGGTATCGTCGGTAGCAGTGATCATTTCGTGTGCAGCGGTGTAGCCCAAAAGAGTGCTCATCCAGCGGTCATAAGCGGAAGGAGTGCCGCCGCGCTGCACGTGCCCCAACGCCGTCACTCTGGCTTCTTCACCGAGCTTGTCCATAATGACTTGTTCCACTTGGGTGGCAGTGATCTTGTTGCCGTGGCGGTCAGTAGCGCCCTCGGCCACGATTACGAGTGAATCTCGCCTGCCGTTTTCGCGCCCCTCTTTGAGCTTGGCGCACATAGCATCTTCCCACCCATCCTCTGGGGGAAGCTCAGGAATGAAAACGTAATCGCAGCCGCCAGCAATGGCGCTCATCAGCGCCAGATAGCCGCATCGCCGTCCCATCACTTCAATCACGAACGTGCGTTGGTGCGACGCTGCTGTGGAGGAAATGGCATCGACGGCTTCAATGATGCGGTGCAAGGCAGAATCTGCGCCAACCGTCATGTCGGTGCCAACGAGATCGTTGTCGATAGATCCCACGACGCCAGCAATATGCAAGCGGCGGTGAGCATCGGCCTGGGCGGGGGTAATATCGCCATCATTGACAAGCTCATGGACGAGCTCTGGCCAAAGCGCACGTAGCTCATCCGCGCCTGAGAGCGTGCCATCCCCGCCGATAATGACTAAGCGATCAATACCGGCGTGGATGAGATTGCGCACGGCCTTTTTAATCCCGCTGCGCTGGCGAAATTCGTCTGAACGGGCGGTGCCAATGGCGGTGCCGCCTTGTGCGAGGATACCTGAGACGCTGTGCCATGACGCCGGAGTGATGAGGTCGCCGCCTTCCACTGCTCCTTTCCAGCCCTCGCGAATGGTGAACGGCTGTGCTCCCTCGTGGATGGCTGTACGCACGACGGCTCGCACTACCGCGTTCATACCTTGGGCATCGCCACCGGAGGTGAGCACCCCAATTTTCACGCTGGAGGTTTCCGCGCCAGAGGTAGCTGGTCGGCTGATTGGCTCAGAATCGTGGTTGCGGTGCTCAGAAGTGCTGAGGGATTCCTGAGAGTGAGATTCCTCAGAATGAGACATATGGCCTCCTCATCGTGGTTATTCTCTTCATTACTCTCAGTTTAGGTGATGATTGCAGCTTGTGGTTTTGGCGTGCCGGAATATGCGTCGTGGGTCTGTGTGAACTTTGGTGCAAGATGATGCCGGAGGCGATATGGGCGATGCAGGAGAGATGATATGGGGGTGTGTATATCCGTCTCTCTCTGGCTCCAGTCACATGAGAGGTGAACAGACCGCTACCATAGGTATGTACTACTTGCATAAGGAGGTATTCGTGAATCTTGTCGATGCAACTCAGACTCCGGCGTGGGCTTGGCTTGGCCAGCTGCGCGATGGCCTGAATGTGGATTTTCGCAGCTGGTTTGCTACTGATCCGGAGCGGGCGCAGCGCTTGAGTTTTCGTGCGGCTGATCTGTTTGTAGATATGAGTAAGACGTATTTGACGGATGATATTAAAGCGGCGTTGCTACAGCTTGCCCAGCAAGTTCAGATCGCTGAGCGGCGAGAAGCGATGTTCCGCGGCGAGCGCATCAACGTTACGGAGGGGCGTTCCGTCTTGCACACAGCTCTACGTCAGCCGGCCGCAGCTCTCGAGGGAGAGCATCTCACAGTAGCTGGGCAAGACGTGACGGCGGATGTGCGCGCCGTGTTGGAACGCATCTATACGTTCGCCAGCAATGTGCGTTCCGGACGCTGGCTGGGGAGCAGCGGGAAGCCAATTCGTACGGTAGTGAATATCGGGATTGGCGGTTCTGATCTCGGGCCCGTAATGGCATATGAGGCTCTGAAGCCCTATGTGCAGCAAGGGTTGGAATGCCGATTCGTCTCCAATATCGACCCGACGGATATTGCGGAAACTCTCAAGGGAGCCAATCCGGAGACGACGCTTTTCATTGTGGCATCCAAGACGTTTACGACGGCTGAGACGATTACCAATGCCAAGCAAGCGCGTGGGTGGCTCCTTGATGGACTCAAAGCTCACGGAGTGCTTGACGACGATCAGACGGCCATAAGAGCGGCCGTTGCCAAACACTTCGTAGCAGTCTCTACCAATCTTCAGAAAGTGGAAGAATTCGGCATCAATCCAGATAATGCTTTTGGTTTCTGGAATTGGGTTGGCGGTCGGTATTCGGTAGATTCAGCTGTGGGGCTCAGCCTCGCACTCGCTATCGGGCCGGACAATTTTGAGCAGTTCCTCGCTGGCTTCCATGCGATGGATGAACATTTCCGCACTGCTCCTGCCCAGGAAAACGTGCCGCTGCTCATGGGATTGCTCAACGTCTTTTATACGAACTTTTTGGGAGCGGCGACGCACGCAGTGCTGCCATACTCACAGCTGTTGCACCGTTTCCCTGCCTACCTGCAGCAGCTGACGATGGAGAGCAATGGCAAACGAGTGCGTTTGGACGGCTCAGACGTGACCAGTGGTACGGGCGAAGTATGGTGGGGAGAGCCAGGTACGAATGGTCAACATGCGTTCTATCAGCTCATTCACCAAGGCACGCAGCTGATTCCCGCCGATTTTATCGCTTTTGCTAATCCTGCCTATCCACTCTCGTTTGACGGCGTCGATCAGCACGAACTCTTCCTCTCGAATTTCTTTGGGCAGACGGCGGCGCTGGCTTTTGGAAAGACGCCTGATGAAGTGCGTGCTGAGGGCACACCAGAAGAGATTGTCTCGGCGCGAGTGTTCCCGGGAAATAAACCCACGGTATCAATTATGGCGCAGGCGCTCACACCGAAAATTCTCGGAGAGCTGATTGCGCTGTATGAGCACATCGTCTTCACTCAAGGAGCTGTATGGGGGATTGATTCGTTCGATCAGTGGGGTGTAGAGCTTGGTAAGCAGATGGCACTTGCTCTGGCTCCGGCTATTAGCGGTGACGCAGATGCCCTTGCTGAGCATGATGCCTCTACGCAGCAGCTCATTGGCTTCTATCGTGAACATCGGGTGCGATAGCTAGCCCAGCTCAGGCGAAGGTATAAGTAATAGCACATCGGCAGTGCGGCAGCAGTCGAGTGCTCTGAATGCACCTACGACGATGCAAATCGCTGGGGTGTGAATGATATGTATGGGATGTTTTCCCTGCTTCTCGCGCTCTGAGCAGAGTAGTATTGCTAGTGGTGTGCAGAAGCTGCACAGGCTGCCGCACATTAGCGTGATTATGCGCTTTGTAGCAATGTGGCAAGGCGCGTCATATATAAAGGAGTTTATTGATGGCCCAGAAAAAACCAGTAGTCGTCACAGTCACCGGCGCTGCCGGCAATATCGGATATGCCACTCTTTTTCGGGTGGCGGCAGGCGATATGCTCGGTGCTGACCAACCAGTAATAATCAATATGCTTGAGATCACTCCGGCTCTGCCTGCTGCGCAAGGCACAGCTATGGAGCTCGACGACTGTGCGTTCCCGCTGCTCGCCGGCGTGAATATTACGGATGATCCCAATGTAGCGTTCGAGGGCTGCAACTTTGCTCTGCTCATTGGCGCTCGGCCGCGCACAAAGGGCATGGAGCGCGTCGATTTATTGGAAGCTAATGGTGGTATCTTCGTGCCGCAGGGCAAAGCTATCAACGATCACGCCGCCGATGATGTGCGTGTACTCGTAGTTGGCAACCCTGCCAACACCAACGCCGTGATTCTCGCTAACTCTGCGCCTGATGTGCCTAAGAACCGAATCACGGCCATGATGCGGCTCGATCATAACCGTGCGCTGAGCTCGTTGGCTAAGCAACTTGATGTGCCGGTGAAAGAGATCACCAACATGACGGTGTGGGGCAACCACAGCGCAGATCAGTATCCCGATCTGACCTGGGCAAAGGTGAACGGTGAAGCAGCGGCTCCACAGGTGGATGACGCCTGGCGTAAAGACCACTTCATTCCGAAAGTGGCTCAGCGTGGCACGGAGATCATTAACGCTCGTGGTGCGTCGTCAGCAGCTTCGGCAGCCAATGCTGCTATCGATCACATGCGCTCCTGGGCGTTGGGTACTCCTGAGGGCGATTGGGTGAGCTCGGCTGTCTGGAGTGACGGCGAGCACTATGGAATCCCAGAAGGCCTGATCTTTGGTGTGCCGTGCACCAGCGAAGGAAACGATTGGCAGATCGTAGAGGGTCTCGACATCTCGGCGGAATCGCAGGCGGGAATTGATCATTCTGCACAGGCTGCTGTGCAAGAGATTGAGATGGTGAAGAGCCTCGGGATTCTCTGATGTGTGATAGCGCGCAATGGTAGCGCTGCGCACTACCTCTCTGTATCAGTGTGGTGGATCATCGTTGCGATGACCCACCACACTTGTAATTGTCTCCGCACGTGCTTTGTCTTTTCGTACGTGCGGGCGCGTGCGTCTTTGTGCATGCAAGTTTTGTGCGTGCAGGAGCGGGTATGGCGATTTCGCTATTCAGTACATTGATATTCAGCACAGACAGCTTTGAGCACACTGATTGCCTGTGCTAGCAGATCCATAGGGATATTGAGAGCGGGCAGCAGACGCACTTTTTCTTTAGCTGTGAGCACCAGAACTCCAGCAGCTTGGCAAGCTGCCACAATATCGGCGGCGGGCTTGACAGTACTCACGCCGAGGATGAGCCCCATGCCAGAGACATCCGTAATACCAGGGGCTCCCTCAAGCTCGGAGCGAATATACGCTTCTCGCTCTCGCACTCCAGCGAGTAGATTGTCGTCGGTGCGTTGCAATATGCTCAAGGCTCCGGCGCAGATCGCTGGATTTGCTCCAAACGTGGTGGCGTGGTCGCCAGGGCCAAGTACATCTGCCACGCGCTCAGCGAGAAGCGCTGCCGAGAGGGGGAGCCCGCCGCCGATTCCCTTTGCTGTCGTCACGACGTCGGGGTGCACATGGTAACGCTGGAAAGCATACAAGGCTCCAGTGCGGCCATTGCCTGTCTGCACTTCGTCTACCATGAAAAGTACGTCATTGTCGGCGCACCACTGGGCTAGCTCGTGCACGTAGCTGGGGCTGAGCACGTTAATGCCTCCCTCGCCCTGAATGAGTTCGATGAGGACGCCGGCTAGGGGAGTGGCCTGATGTGCGGCTGCCACTGCTGCCACGCCGTCAGCGGTGTTTACCTGTGTAAATCCAGGTGTGAGTGGCTGAAAGAGTTCGTGATAGTGGCGTTGTCCGGTGGCGGCGAGTGCGCTGAGTGTGCGGCCGTGAAAGCTGCCATCGAGAGTGAGGATTGTGAACCGAGCGGGAAGTCCGTCGTCTGCCGCTCCGTAGCGGTCAGCAGCGTATTTGCGCGCTACTTTGAATGCCGCTTCATTAGCTTCGGCTCCGGAGTTGGCAAAAAACACTTTGCTCATACCCGTGCGCTCGCACAGTAGGCGAGCGAGCTGTGCTGGGGGAGCTGTGTAATACAGATTGCTCGTGTGTGCGACCTTGGCGAGCTGCGCCGTCACTGCTGCCACCCACTGTGAGTCGCAGATTCCCAAACCATTGACGGCGATTCCGGTGCCTAGGTCAATGTATTCACGTCCGGCGTCATCACGGATGATTGATCCCTGTCCACTCGTGATGGTGAGTGGGAAACGCCCATACGTGTGGGTGATATAGCGTTCGGTGAGATCGCGGGCATTGTTCGCCACCTGGGCGCCCTGCTTTGTATCTGGCGTCTGGTTTGTTCCCTGTGGGATAGACTGCCTAGCTGTCACTGTTTTCTCCTCTGATCCATGTTCCAACGCCTTGATTGGTGAGCAGCTCAACGATAATTGAATGGGCTGCGGTGCCGTCCATAATGACGACGTTTCGCACGCCCCATCCTATTGCTTTCGTAGCAAATTCAACCTTGGGGATCATTCCGCCACTAATCACTCCCTGTTCGCGTAGATGCTCGGCATCGGCTACGGAGATGTTCGTGATGAGTGATGTAGGGTCATCTTTATCGCGGAGAATACCGGCAATATCCGTCATGAAAATGAGTCGCTCCGCATTCAGCGCTCCGGCGATATGCGCGGCGGCCACATCGCCATTGACGTTGTACGTGTGGCCAAAAGCGTCAGTGGCGATCGTTGAGATGACAGGAATATATCCATCGGCGAGGACATCGAGGATAGGCTGAGTATTCACGTTCGTGATGTGGCCGACGTACCCAAGCTGAGGATCTTTCTGCTTCGCTTCGAGCAGTCGAGCGTCAATGCCGGAGAGCCCAATGGCGTGCCCGCCTTTCATCTCCAAAAGCTGCACGAGGTGTTTATTGACCTTGCCGGCCAACACCATCTGCACGATGTCAATCGTCTCCTGATCTGTCACCCGCAGACCGTTGATAAAGTGCGGTTTCTTTCCCAGTTGTTGCATGAGGGCGTTGATGTCTGGGCCGCCGCCGTGCACGAGGACGACTCTGACGCCGATCAGCCACAGCAGCGCGATATCTTCCATCACCTGGAGTTGTAAATCGGGGTCTTTCATAGCGTTTCCGCCGTATTTCACCACGACTATTTTTCCGGTGTAACGCCGAATATACGGGAGCGCTTGAGTGAGTACTTCAGCTCGTTCAAAAGCATCAAGTGCCATGTCTCTCCTTTGCAGATGCACTGACGGGCGGTAAGCCTACGAACAACAAGCCTACAGCGGTAGCCTATGAGCGGTAATCGCCATTGATATGGACGTAATCATACGTGAGGTCGCATCCCCACGCGGTGGCATGGGCGGTACCCTCAGAGAGTTCGACGCGAATAGTGATCTCTTTTTCCAGCAAAATGCGTTTAGCTTTTTCTTCGCTGAATCCTATCCCCACACCGTTGCTGCATACAGTGATCTCTCCCGCACGGCTCTCGAATGAGACGCTAATGCCGTACGGATCGATGGGCACGCCGGCATATCCCAGTGCACACAGCACTCTGCCCCAGTTGGCGTCCGCTCCAAACATTGCCGTTTTCACCAGGCTGGAGGTGATGACGGATTTAGCGAGTGCCTTGGCGTCATCGTCATGCGCGGCACCAGTGACGGCGCATTCAAGTAATTTCGTTGCGCCTTCGCCGTCGCCAGCGATCATTTTGCACAGGTGAATGGTGACGGTATTCAGCGCTTTCATAAACTCGGTGAAATCTTCCCCTGGATTCTCAATGGGGGTGTTACCGGCGAGACCATTGGCGAGGATTGCCACGGTGTCGTTGGTAGACGTGTCTCCATCGACGCTGGTCATGTTGAAAGAAGTGCGCACGTCCGTGGAGAGTGCCTGCTGGAGCATCTGCGGGCAGATAGCGACATCGGAGGTGATAAACACCAGCATAGTTGCCATATCGGGGTGAATCATGCCGCTGCCTTTGGCCATTGCTCCAAGGTGACAGCGCACCGGCCCGCTCGGGCCGGAAAGTTCAAAGCTGACAGCCACTTCTTTGGCGTGGGTATCCGTCGTCAGAATTGCTTCGGCAGCACTGTGGGCAGCGGCAGGGCTAGCTTCAAGGGCAGCCGTCAGCTGCGGGATAGCCGTGATAATTGGCTGTGGATTGAGCGGCTCTCCGATCACGCCTGTGCTGGCGACCACGACGGAGGTGGAATCGATGTCGAGTGCGCGAGCCAGGGCTTCGCAGGTGTCTTGCGCCACCGCTTCGCCCCCAGGATTACACGTATTGGCGTTGCCTGAGTTGCATATGATTGCGTTCGCATAGCCACCAGATGCGGCCAGATGGGCTTTAGTGATGGCGATCGGGGCGCCCTGCACCCGATTTTGGGTGTAGACGGCAGCCGCAGCGGCCGGAACGGAACTCGTGACCAAAGCGAGATCGCTCTTAGCGCGATTTCTGCGAATTCCCGCGTGCATTCCAGCGGCTTTGAAACCCGCAGCTGCGCATACACCGCCGTCAATAAGAGTAATCATAGATGCCTCATTTCGTAGTTGCTGTCCTGCGTGCTGGATCCACCTGTCTGTGTGGCTGCCGCCGCGTCGCCGTCAGCGCTATCGCGCAAGCCAGTGCTAATGCCATAGCGCAAACCTGTCGTCTCTGGAACGCCCAGGGCGATATTGAGGTTTTGAATGGCTGCCCCAGATGCTCCCTTGCCGAGATTATCAAATCGAGCGACGAGCGTCAGCGGAGCTCCCACTTCTTCTTGGGCGTCGGTATGGACGCTGATTTCCAGATCGTCGCGGCCTGCGAAAGCCGCTGCGCTGAGGAAGCCAGATTCTGCGGTATCCGAGAGACTGGCATCATCTACGTGGATGAGTGGCTCTCCGCTGTAGTAGGTGCTATAGACGTCCAAAATATCTCGGGCGCTCGCAGAGGAGAGGCCAGCGGGAAGAGGGACGGTCACTTCTAGCCCCGCATAAAAATTAGCTACGACCGGCACGAACGTAGGGCGGGTCTGGAGCTGTGATACTGCCATCATTTCTGGGATGTGCTTGTGGTGCTGGCCAAGCCCGTATGCGCGCGGGGCGGTGAGCTCAGTAGCGAGTTCATCTCCCGTGGCAGTTTCATATTCAGCGATCATCTTTTTCCCTCCGCCAGAATATCCGGTGAGACTCACACATGTGAGTGCTGCGGTGTGGGGTAATACCCCCGCACTGACGAGTGGTGCGACGAGTGCAATGAAACCGCTGGCATGGCATCCAGGATTGGAGATTCTACGGGAGTGGGTGATCGCTTCGCGCGCGCCGTGGATTTCAGGGAAACCGTAGTCCCATCCATCTGCTGTGCGGTGTGCAGTAGAAGCGTCAATTACTATGGTGTGCTCGTTTTCTACTAGCTCGCTCGCGCGGATAGCGGCAGCGTCTGGCAAGCATAAAATAGCTACGTCGGCACTGTTCAAAGCGTCAGCCCGAGCTGATTCATCTTTGCGCAATGCCTCCGGCAAGGTGATGAGGCGGATATCGGCACGTGAGCGTAGCCGCTGAGCAATGCGTAGGCCAGTGGTGCCGGCGCTTCCATCGATAAAAACTGTGCTAGGTTGGCGAGAATCGCGCAGCTGAGAGGGGAACCCCATATCAACCTCCACTGAAAAATCACCTAAATAATAATTCACAAATACGAATAACTATTCATTACGATATCGGGCGCTCACGTCGCCGTCAAACGTAGATGCACAAGTGTGTGCTGTGGCACCTGTGGATACCGCAGTCCCATGATGGCGCCGGATACCACAGTCCCACACTAGCGCTGATGCAGCTCTGGTATGTGCGCGTCCAATATGTGCAGGTCTGGCTCATGTAGACACTCCTGCGTCACGCAAGCCACTACGCAGGAAGTTCGGCGTCATACAGGAAGTTCGGCGTCATGCAGGGTTCCGGCCTCGCACAAAAGTTCGGCGTCACGCAAGAAATCCGGTATCGCGCAGGAACTCCGCGAGCGAGATGGGTCTCATAATCGGCATGAATTTGGAATCGTTCGGTAGCTTCACTAGTGTTGGAACGACAGATTGAGCCGGAGATGACGCCGGTGTGTGCTTTCTACGGTTCGTAGGATCACTATTTTTAGGTTCAGCGTGGCTAATATCGCGTGGGTGAATATTTTCTCATCGCGTAGATACCTGCGCAGGTGGCGCGTTGGATCCGGAATGGGAAGCACATGGTACAACGATCAGGGGAAAAGCGCGGTTTTCGCGGTTGGCGGCTCCACGGCGATGGAAAGTCGATTTCTGTGGGTGAAGTGGTGATGCCGGACGAGCGGCTCAGCTGGCCACGCACGATTGGAATTGGCGCTCAGCATATTGTGGCGATGTTTGGTGCCACATTTTTAGTGCCACTCTTGACGGGGTTTGATCCCTCCACCACACTCTTTTTCACAGGATTTGGCACCCTGCTCTTTATTTTGGTGACGGCGGGGCGCTTGCCGTCATACCTCGGTTCGAGTTTTGCGCTCATTGCTCCGATTGGTGCTGTCACGCTCTATGATCCGCAAGCTGGCGTGCCACTCGATGGAGCAAAGCAGGCACTCGCCCAAGGGGGAGTGATCAGCGTGGGGCTGCTTCTCGCAGTGATTGGCATTATCGTGCATTTTGCTGGTGCTGCCTGGATTGATCGGCTGATGCCTCCGATCGTCACGGGGGCTATTGTCTCACTCATCGGCTTCAACCTGGCGCCCAGCGCTTGGAACAACGTGCAGCAGGCGCCAGTGACGGCGGCGGTGACGGTTATTTCAATTCTGCTTATCACGGTGCTTTTCAAAGGGATTATTGGGCGCCTCAGCATTCTCATCGGGGTATTAATCGGCTATGTGTGTGCCATCGTTCGCGGTGAGGTGGATTTCGCCGCTATCGGAGCTGCCCCTGTGGTTGGCCTGCCAGCATTCCACGCGCCCGCTTTTGATCCGAAGTATCTCGGCTTATTCCTGCCAGTGGTACTCGTGCTGATTGCCGAAAACATTGGCCACGTGAAATCGGTGTCGGCTATGACGGGACAAAATCTCGACGAGCTCACAGGGCGAGCGCTTTTCTCGGACGGTATTGCCACGGCCATCGCCGGATGTGGTGGCGGTTCGGGCACCACCACATACGCTGAAAATATCGGCGTGATGGCAGCCACTCGCGTCTATTCCACAGCGGCATATATTGTGGCTGCCATCGGGGCGCTCGCCCTGTCGATGCTGCCAAAATTCGGCGCTGCCATCGCCACCATTCCGGCAGGGGTGCTCGGTGGGGCAGCCACTGTGCTCTACGGCATGATCGGAATGCTCGGGGTGCGTATCTGGGTGCAAAATCGGGTGGACTTCTCCGATCCGGTCAATCTCAATACTGCGGCTGTGGCGATGGTCATGGCTATTGCCAACTACACGCTGGTCGCTGGCGGGGCGACATTTGAGGGAATCGCGCTGGGATCTTTTGGTGCAATCATCGTCTATCACCTCATGCGGTGGATCTCTACATGGCGTGGCACGAATCTGGAGCAGGCCTCTCCTGCTTCTGCTCCTGCAGGAACGGAACTTCAAGGCGTGGCTTATTCACAGCGGCATAAGTGACGTCGCTCTGCTCACCTACGAGTATGCCGTCTGCCGCGTAGCATAGCAGTTTTGCTAGATGCTGCTCTGCCCGCCTGCGAATATGCTAGCTGTGGTGTGCCCAGCATGATTGTCCCAGTAGATACTGCGAGTTTCTCAGTAAGCGCTGCGAGGCGGCACAGTATGCTGGCAGATTGCGGAGGAGACCGCGAGAGGGATAGCCCTATAAGTGTAGAGTCCATAGGTATCGAGCACAGTGGAACAAGACGTATGAGCGTACATAAGCACATGAGTGGATACAGTTTTTCACTTCGGAGCTCATCGGCAATAGCCGCTCCCAATGCGGTGGCACGCGCCGAAGCCGCAATGCGAGCGACGGGTACTCCGTTGCTGCATTTGAGCGATTCTAATCCGACGCACACCGGCTTGGCTCCCGCCTCACTGCCGATGCGCTATGACGCCAATCCGCGTGGAGCGCTGGCTGACCGGCGTGCGCTGGCCGATGCCATCGGTACGTGGTGGGCGGTGCCAGCGCCCGATCCAGAGCAGCTCTATCTGCTAAGCTCCACATCCCAGGCCTACAGCTGGCTGTTCAAACTCCTGTGCGATTCAGGCGATGTGATACTTGCTCCAGCTCCTGGCTATCCGCTCGTTGAGCAGATTGCCGCATTGGAGAACGTACATGTGCGCTACTATCGCTTAGCCATGCATGAACGCTGGGCTATTGACGTGGCACACATAGAAGAGCTGCTGATAGCGGATCGGGCGGCGCACTGCCGTGTCAAAGCAATCGTCGTCATTAACCCTGGAAATCCCACAGGTGCATATATACATGCGGATGAGCGTGAACGGCTCGTGGACGTGTGCTCGCGGTTTTCGCTGCCACTCATTGCAGACGAAGTATTTTGGGGATACCCGCTAGCGGGCACGCCAGCTGATGCTGCTAGTGGTGATAAGGCTGCTGGCGATGCAGGCGGAGAGCAGCGTGTCGTCACCGCTGCTTGCGCTTTGCGGCGAGTACAGCTGGCGGGAGAACGCCGCTTGCTCACCTTCGGGCTCGATGGTCTTTCAAAGAATCTTGGGGCGCCAGGGGCAAAAGTGGCATGGATATACGTGAGCGGGCCTCATGAAATAGTGCGCGCGGCGCAGCTCCGGCTTGATGCTATTGCCGATGCATTTTTGCCGATGAGTGATATTATCAGCACTCAGTTACCGGCGCTGCTGGCGGAGGTACCACGGCAACGACGCCGCGTGCAGGAGCGTTGCCATGAAAATTTAGCGCTGTTGCAGAAATTGGTGGCAGCTGATCCGACCGGCGTCACCAGTGTCATCACCCCTGAGGGAGGGTGGAATGCACTCGTGCGTTTCCCAGCTACGGTTGATGAAAATGCATTAGTGACGGCGTTGATTCGTGGAGCTGGGGAGAGTCAGGAGGTAGGTGGCTCGGCGGAATCTTCCCTTGCAGGGAGCCTTGCTCCAGCGGTGACGGTGCAGCCAGGATATTTCTTCGATATGCCCATTCCTGGTTTCGTGAATATCTCATTGCTGCTTGAACCGCAGCAGCTGACGGCGGGAGTGTCGGCGTTACTCGCTGAAATCGCGCGGCGCGTGCAAGACGCATAACTAGTACGCATGACTAAAAGGTAAACATGCGGTGCGCGTGAGTGAGAGGTCATGAGTGAGAGATAAAACTGCCAGCCCAACGCCCCATCAGCTGACCATTAGCTAAACACCACAGTGCGGGTGCCATTGAGTAAGATGCGATGCTCGACGTGCCACAGCACGGCACGTGAGAGCACAATCCGCTCCACTTCAGCCCCTTTGGCTCGCAGCTGTGCTGGGGTCTCAGAGTGGCTCACGCGCGTGACATCTTGCTCAATAATGGGCCCTTCATCCAAATCGGCATTCACGTAGTGTGCGGTGGCGCCGATGAGTTTCACGCCTCGCTGATGTGCCTGATCGTAGGGACGAGCACCCTTGAAGCTAGGCAAGAATGAATGGTGGATATTGATAATATTTCCAGCCATGCGCTCCGTGAGTGCGGGTGAGAGAATCTGCATATAGCGGGCGAGCACGACCAACTCGGTGTGAGTATCATCGACAATGCGCATGAGTTCGGCCTCGGCCTGTTCCTTGGTCTGTGCACTGATGGGGATGTGATGGAAAGGAACGCCATAAAACTCTGCGAGCGGGCGCAGCTCCTCATGGTTGCTCACCACCGCCGTCACCTCAATCGGCAGCCGACCTTCACGGTGTTTGCTCAGTAAATCGCTCAGACAATGCGGCTCTTTGCTCACCATAATGAGAGTGCGCATGTGCGCTTGCGTTTCAGCAATCGTATAGTGCATAGAAAAGTTGTGCGCCAGTTGAGCGAATGCAGCCTGAATCGTCTCTCGTCCGCCAGGCACGAACGCTCTAATGCGCACGAAGAAAAGTCCGCTCTCGGCGTCATTAAACTGCTGCGATTCGAGAATGTTGCCGCCCACGTTGGCGAGCAATCCCGTGATGGCGTAGCTAATGCCAGGTTTATCAGGGCAAGAAACGGTGAGCACAATATCGTCATTCATGCACTCCACAATAGCGTGCAGGGGGTGTTCGGCGCTTATTAGAGTGCCTCGTGATTATTCTCATGGCGAGTGTCCTGCAGCACATTATTGAATCGCGTATGCTGTGCATATGGCCGATGACGTGAATGAATATGCAGATCATGGACGTACACGAAACTCGCGGGCGGTAACTGGCTCGGCGGTAGCTGATGCTGAAGCGAAGGCAGCTGCTGCTCACGTACTGCCTGAATCTGAGACTGACGCACCCCTAGCTGTCCCTCCGGCAGAGCAGCGGGAAGTGCTCAGTTGGCAGACATTTGGCGATGCAACGCGCGAGATTGCCCAAGAAATTTGGGATTCGGGCTGGATGCCGGATCTGATTGTCGCAATTGCCCGCGGCGGACTCCTACCGGCGGGAGCAATCTCGTACGCGTTGGGAGTGAAATCAATCGGAGCCATGAATGTGGAGTTCTACACTGATATCGCACAGACGCTTGACGCTCCGATGCTCATTCCGCCGTTGATGGACACCTCCGTGCTTGAAGGTAAAAAAGTGCTGGTGATCGACGACGTTGCTGACTCCGGTAAAACTCTTCAGCTGGTGATGGATATGATTCGCAACATGGGAATCCCGCAGCCTGATGGAGGGACGCCCGTCACGGTAGCCGAAGCGCGCTGTGCCACAATCTATCACAAGAGTCGTTCAATTATCGTGCCTGACTACGTGTGGAAACGTACGGAGAAATGGATCAACTTCCCATGGAGTACGCTTCCTCCGGTGAGCGATCCCACGGCTGTCGGAGCGTAGCGGCTGCAAGACGCACAGCTAGTCGGTCGGTGTAAAGGCTGAGTATTGTTCTCCTTATAGGGGCACTATAGAGCGTCTTTATTTAGACCTTTCAGGCTCTGGGCTAGTGAACTCGTTTGTGCAGAGTGTCTCTAGGGGAGGAGCTGATTATACCTGAGTTAGCCCGCTTTTATGAGCTAGTAGTAAAGCTGATCTACTTTGATAATGGCAGACATAGTAAACCTCATGTGCACGTATATTATGGTGACTATGAGGCTTCAGTCGGTGTAGATGGGGAACTGCTAGCGGGGGCACTTCCTACAAAGCAGTTCCGTCTCATTCAGGCATGGTTAGTACTGCACGAAGATGAGTTGTATACAGCTTGGAACAATGCAGTGGCTGGCAAGGAGTTTGGCAAAATTGCACCATTGAGCTGAGGTGATATAAATGTTTGAGCTTAACGGGATTATGTATGCGAGTGAGCCTACTGCAGATATGCGTGTGAAAGCCATAAAGCTACTGGATAATTTCACAATGCTTGTGACGTTCTCAACGGGTGAGAAGAGGGTACTTGACTGCGTGAACCTCACTGCTTATCCCGCATTCGCAGATCTGTGCGATGGGGAAATATGGGCTAGCGCCCGAATTGATCGCGGTGTGCTCACCTGGAATGACGGACAGGTTGATATTGCCGCCGATAAACTTTACGAGCTTAGTTACGAATACAACCCGACAGCCGTGTGACGGCCGCGTGGCAACCGCGTAAGAAAATGTGTAGCCTGATGCCCCGTGACAGGGCATCAGGCTGGCTGGGGTCGGCACAGAGGGGTCAGTCCACCTGCCACTCGCGCCGAATAGGGTTGGCCTCACGCAGCAAAATGTCGAGCCGCTCATTGGCGATTTCCACCACTTCCGTGAGTGCAATAAGGCGCTCTTGCTGCGCTGAATTGGAGAGCCGTCGGGCGCCGGTGTCGATGATGTCTTGTATGGAATCATGCGGCATGAGTCGCGCTACGTAAGGCATAGTGAATTTGGCTAGATACTGCTCAGAGAGATCTTTGAGCTGGGCAATATCTTCGTCTGTGGCGCTGCTGAGAGCGAGAGATCCGGAATCGGAAGAGATGGTGGCGGCGTAGGCATCTTCGGCGGTTATGAGTTCATACATAGACGGATAATCTGCCACTAAACGCTGCTGCTGCTCTGGCTGGGCCATGAAGACGGCACTTTGCAGTGCAAGCCGTACGTCGGCCACTGACGAAAATGGACGCTGTTCCCAGGCGTTTTCCAACGGCCACTTTTGCTGGTTGAAAAGGGAGCTGAAGGTTTCCACGAAGCTCTCGCGGCTCATGTCATTGACGTCGTTGAGCGAGACGGGACGTCCGCCCGAGAGAGCTACAGCTGCATCGTCGATGCGTGACGTGCGTCCCCGTCCTGTATGGAAGAACAGGATATTGAGTACAATTGCGCAGATCGATCCCACGACCATACCTGCTGAGAAGAAAACTTGCGCCCAGGATGGAAATACTTGAGCGACATCAGGTTTGAACGTGACGAGCATTGCCAACCCGAGGCTCGTCGTGACGATGACGGCGTTGCGCCCGTCGCGCAGATCCGCTTTAGCGATTGTTTGGAGTCCCACCCAGGCCACATTGGCGAACAGGATCAGGGAAGCTCCGCCGAGAACGGGCGCGGGAATGGTATTGACCACGGCTCCTGCTTTTGGCACCAATCCGAGCACGATCATAATGATTCCTGCTCCGGTGGCTACCCAGCGTGATTTCACGCCCGTTAGACGCACTAAGCCGACGTTTTGGGCAAACATGGTGTACGGGAAAGAATTGAGCACTCCGCCGAGAAGAGTGGAGATACCATCGGCGCGAATGGCAGCGGTGATTGAGTCTTTGGTGATGCGTTTGCCGACGATTTCACCAGCGGCAAAGACGTCGCCAGTCGTTTCCACCATCGTAATAATCATCACGATGATCATCGAGATGATGCCAGTCAGTGTGAATGCTGGAATGCCGAAATAGAAAGGCGTGGTGATGCCGATTGGAGCAGAGCTGCTTATCGCCGCCACTTTTTCGCCGTTCACGTCTCCGAGAAGATAAGCGACGGCCGTGCCGCCGACGAGGCCGATGAGCACGGCAATGGTGCCGATGAATCCTTTGAAGAAGCGCTGCACGAGCACGATGACTACGAGCGTGCCGAAGCCATAGGCGAGGTCGCGGGCTTGGGGCACCCCTTGAGCGTAGTTAATAAAGTCGTTGGCTGAGACGGAGAGCAGTGATGTGCCCATCACGAGTAGTACTGTGCCGGTGACGACGTTCGGGAAAAAGCGCAGCAGCTTGGCAAAGAAAGGTGCAGCAAAGAACGTAAAAAGTCCGGCCACGATGATGGAGCCATAGATGGCGGGTAAGCCAGCTACACCGCCCTTGCCGTCAGTGACGGCGAGACCGATAGCAATGATGGGGGCGACGGCTGTCGTCGTGACGCCCTGAATCACGGGCAGGCGCACGCCAATGTGCTTCGTTATACCGATGGATTGGATGAGCGTGGCAATACCGCAGGTAAACAGATCTGCATTGATGAGGTGAATTGTGGTGACCGGATCGAGTTTGAGAGAGCTGGCAATCAGAAGTGGAACGATGACGGCACCGGCGTAAAAGGCGAGCACATGCTGGATCGAGAGAAGCGCAAGTCTGCCAGCTGGTGGTACGCGATCTACAGGAGCAACGCTAGCGCGAGATGGCGTGGAAGAGGAGGTCGTGGTTTCCCTCGAAGTGTTCATCAGAAGTATCTTTCGCTCGTGCAAATACTGTCGCGTGCACGTGCAGGGGGTAGGTGGCATTGTGTGAGCGCACGGACCCATGCAGCGACGCGCCTCTCATCGTACGCGCGTATACTGGGCATCGCACCTACGCCTCACGTTGATTGCACGAAAATGCGCACCGGCGTCACGCAGGTCAGTATTCGAGCCAGAACTTCTCATATACTGATCTACATGTTTCCATAATGTGGAGACCTGCGGTGTCTGTGGTTTGGCGTGGAATAATGGCGGGTGCCGCATGAGCACGAACGTTCGGGAGGTTATTTCATGCAAGATGCCCTGTTTAATCAATCGCTCGCTGAGCTCGATCCGGAGATCGCCACTGTGCTCGATCAAGAGCTTGATCGCCAGCGTAACACTCTAGAGATGATTGCATCAGAGAATTTCGTGCCTCGTGCCGTCTTGCAGGCGCAAGGCTCAGTGCTCACCAACAAGTATGCCGAGGGATATCCTGGACGCCGTTATTACGGCGGCTGTGAATTCGTCGATGTGGCGGAAAATCTGGCGCGTGAGCGTGCGAAATCGGTATTTGGGGCGGGTTACGTAAACGTGCAGCCGCACTCTGGGGCTCAGGCCAATGCGGCTATCTACCATGCTCTGCTCAGCCACGGGGATACCGTGATGGGGCTTGAACTCGCTCACGGTGGGCATCTTACGCACGGCATGAAAATCAACTTCTCCGGCAAGAATTTCAACGTCGTCAGTTATGGCGTCTCCCCAGACGACAATCTGATTCATATGGACGAGGTGCGTGCCCAGGCTCTCAAAGAGCGGCCAAAGATGATTATTGCGGGGTGGAGCGCATACCCGCGCTTTGAAGACTTTAAGGCTTTCCGCGAGATTGCGGATGAGGTAGGGGCTTATCTGTGGGTGGATATGGCACACTTCGCAGGGCTGGTGGCCGCTGGGCTCCATCCGAGTCCGATTCCTTATGCAGATGTGGTGACGACGACGATTCACAAGACGCTCGGAGGGCCGCGCTCTGGCATGATTCTCGCCAAAGATGCTGAGCCGCTGGGTAAGAAACTCAACTCCGCAGTGTTCCCTGGGCAGCAAGGTGGCCCGCTGATGCATGTGGTAGCTGCAAAAGCAGTAGCTATGAAAGTTGCCGGCACGGAGGAATTCCGCGAGAAGCAGCGCCGCACGGTAGAGGGTGCCAAGATTCTGGCCGACCGCCTCATGCAAGACGATGTTCGGGAAGCCGGCGTCGATTTGCTCACCGGCGGTACGGATGTACATCTCGTGCTGGTGGATTTGCGCAAGTCGCAGATGGATGGGCAACAAGCTGAAGATCTGCTGCACGCTGCAGGCATTACTGTGAATCGCAATGCCGTGCCGTTTGATCCACGTCCGCCGCGCGTCACGTCAGGGCTTCGCATCGGCACGCCAGCGCTTGCCACTCGCGGTTTTGGGGCGAAAGAATTCACCGAGGTGGCAGATATTATTGCCACAGCATTGCGCGACGGAAACAGTGCAGACGTTGAGGCGCTCTCGGCTCGCGTGGCGAAGCTCACGCAGGAGTTCCCGCTCTATCCAGGGTTGGACCAGACGCACGTTGCAGCCTGAGGCGGTGCGTAGTGACGGCGGTAAAACTCGATGGCAAGCTGGCTTCAGCTGCGATAAAAGCTGAGTTAAAAGAGCGGGTAGCACGGCTGAACGCTCGGGGGATTGCGCCTGGTCTGGGCACGATTCTTGTGGGGGAGGACCCCGCCTCGCAGATCTACGTCAATGCGAAGCACCGCGATTGCGAGGAGGTAGGGATCCACTCGATTCGGGTGGATTTGCCTGAAGACTCCACGCTAGAGCAGGTGTTGGCAGCCGTGGATACGCTCAATGCATCGCCTGAGTGCTCGGCTTTTATTGTGCAGTTGCCGCTGCCGAAACAGCTGGACACCAATGCGGTGCTAGAGCGTATTGCGCCAGCTAAAGATGCCGATGGTTTACACCCGTGCAATCTTGGCCAGCTGGTGCTCTTTACGCAGGGAGAGCTGCAAGTTCCTGCCCCGTGTACTCCGCAAGGGATCATTGACCTCGGGCGACGCGGCGGGGTGAACTGGGACGGCGCAAACGTGTGCGTCGTTGGGCAGGGTGCCACTGCCGGCAGGCCACTTTCGCTGCTTGCCACCCGTGCAGACGTCAATGCCACTGTCGATTCGTGCCATATTGGTACCCGAGATTTGGCTGAGCACACTCGCCGTGCAGACATCCTGGTGTGTGCTACTGGAGTGGCGCACTTGATAAAACCCGACATGGTGAAACGGGGCGCCGCTGTCTTTGACGTCGGCGTCACCCGCCAGATAGATCCGACGACGGGGAAGAGCCATATTATTGGTGACGTCGATCCGGATGTAGCTCAAGTAGCTGGCTGGCTCACTCCGAATCCTGGTGGGGTGGGGCCAATGACCCGCGCTATGTTGCTGGTGAACGTCGTGCGGGCGGCTGAGCGGCAGGCAGCTGAGCGAAATCGCTGAGGGCTGCATGGCCGAACAAAGCTGCACTGATCGAGTAAGGTTGCATAGGGTGAATTGATCTGACTCATGTTGATCTAGCTCGCGCTATCACTATTGTCTATCGTTGCTGCAATACCGTGCCGCTGGCGTCTGCTCCGGACGAGTTTGCACGGTAAAGTAGTACAGGTGATTATTGCAAACGTCAATGTGAATGGCATCAGAGCGGCACAGCGGAAAGGCTTCGGGCAGTGGCTTGCCCGCGTTCAGCCAGACGCCGTGCTGCTTCAAGAGGTGCGGGCTCCAGAAGAGATTGCCCGAGAATTGGTGGGGCCAGATTATTGCACCTGGATTAATCCGAGTGCTATCGCTGGGCGCGCTGGGGTAGCAGTGGCTGTGAAAAATGGAATGCGCGTCGCCGAGGTGCGCATGGGCTTAGCCACTGATACGGAGAAGCGGGCAGGCGTCACGAAGCCGGCTGGCACGGAAGCTCAGGTAGCCACTGAGAAGCTGCTGGAGGAGAAGCGCTCGGAAGATTCTGCACATGTGCCTTCTCACCAGAATGTTTGTACGCAAGAGGATGAGAGTCGGGGATTGACTCCGCCTGTGCGCATAGTGAGCGACGAAGTACCAGTGGATACTGGGCGATGGCTGGAAGTGGATCTTCCAGATGCGCTTGGAGAAGGCTGCGGCGTCACGCTCATCAGTGCCTATTTGCATTCAGGGCAGGCCAGTGATGGGCAGAAAATGGCGGCGAAATACGCGCACCTTGAGCGAGTGAGCAAGCGGTTGGCGGAGCTTTCACAGCCGGCTACGCGGCCATTAGAGCACGTGCTGGTAGCTGGAGATTTCAACATTGTGCATACGCAGGCCGACATTACGAATTGGAAAGGCAACCATAATAAAACCGCTGGGGTGTTGGATGCGGAGATTGCATATCTCGATCAGTGGTTTGATGGGTTGGGGTTTGTCGATGTGCAGCGCGCCCTCACGGGAGATGAGCACATAGCCTACACGTGGTGGAGCAACCGTGGAAAGGCTTTTGATAATAACGTCGGATGGCGAATTGATTATCAGATAGCTGATTCAGATTTAGCGCACCTAGCTCGCAGCGGGCGGGTGGATAGGGCGCAGAGTTATGCTCAGCGCTGGAGCGATCACGCTCCGCTCGTCGTCAGCTATGAGCCCTGACGCAGCGGTGTTGGCTGCGTCGCTGCGATGGCGTGGTGCTGATTGCCGTGCGGTGATGGCGCGTGCTGATGGCGCGCTGAAAGATGAGTGCTCACAGCACGGTGGAGCGGCGCTGGACTGATCGTTGGCGTGGCTGATTCGCTACTATCTCTATATGGGGAAATTGGCACAGCAGCTCGCGCAGGTCAACAAACAGCTCGGAGGGGCTCTCGAAGATACGCCCACGTGGCTCAACGAAAAGGCGAAAACTACTCCAGGGGCTGGAATACGGCCGTGGTTTACCCGTCTGCTAGCGCATGTGAAAGGACTACGCTTCGTGCGTGCGCTCATGCGCTACGGTGTGGCACGAGGTGCGCTCTTAGCTGGCGGAATCGCGTATTCTGCGATGTTTGCTATCGCGGGGGCACTGGCCATTGGCTTCACGATTTTCTCATACACTCTCGGTGGGAATCCTCGCCTTTTTGCGGCAGTGGTAGAGCGTGTGAACAGGGCACTTCCAGGAGTTGTGAAAACCCCTGATATGCCTGATGGGCTTCTCGATCCGAATACTCTCATTCTGGATAATCCCATCAACGTCGTCTCGATTATCTCGATGCTGGTACTGCTGTGGAGTGCGCTCTCCTTGATGGGGAGTTTACGCACGTCGATTCAAGCAATGTTTGGTATCGTGCGCTTGCCTATCCATCCAGCTATCGCCAAACTGCTAGAGCTTAGTGGTTTTTTAGTGTTGGGGCTGGGCGTCGTCGTCTCTACTGTGCTCTCCGCAGGTGCACAATTTTTCGCTGAGCCGATTTTTCAGTTTCTGCATCTGCCAGAAGCGTGGGGCTTCATCATGCTGCGCGTTATCTCCGTTGCGCTATCCATGGCAGTTGATATTGGGATTTTCATCTTTCTCTTTCGTGTGATGAGTGCAGTGCGGGCGCTCAAACGCGATCTTTTCTACGGCGCCTTACTCGGCGCAGTGGCGAGTGCATTAGTGCGTTATCTCGGCACGAGCGCCGTGGGGTCGGTGGCCAATAATGCACTGTTGGCTCCGTTCGCTGCGATTGCCACGCTGCTACTGTGGGTGAATCTAGTGGCGCGTATTACTCTGATATCGGCGGCGTTTGCCGCGAATCCTCCCGAGCAGGCTCAGCTGCTTCCAGAGAATTTTGAGCACGCTCGCGAGACGCCGAACTTTGTGACGATTAGCCGCTTGGAAACTCTCGCGTGGGATTTCGATCCCATGAGTGGCGTGGTGATTGCACAGCCAGAGAAACCTGCGCAGGTAGATATTCCTTCCTGGCGAGGACTGCGAGCCTGGGTAATGCGTACAAAAGTGAATCGAGCGCAGAGCAAGATGCGCAAAGCTCAGGCGGACTATGAGCGGGTGAAAGCTGACTACGATAGAGCGGCGCTTTCGGCTCATGGCTACAGCTTTGACGTCGATACCAGAATCCGGTGATAGCTGCGGGCAGTGCGGCTCAGTTGCGTGGGGTCTGCAGACGGTTGAGCTGCGTGGAGCGTGCGGACAGAGCGGAACGTGTGGCCAGCCTGGTAGATCGGGTGATGGCGGGGTGTCGAACGCGACGGCACGAAGATTAGTGGTGTGACGGCAGAGTGCTGGATGTGCGGCAGCGAAGAATATCTGGACGCGACGGCGCGAAGCGTCCAGCAAATTTCAACGCTGTGGAATTAACGTGTGCGCGATAGTACAGGAGTGCCTACGCGCATGCAGTTATGAGTGAGGTGGCGTGCATTGTAGATAACCCCTAGGGCGGTTTCGCAGTGTGAGCATCTAATTTCAACAGCATTGAAATTTTTTGTATCGCTCGATAGATTCACGGTGGTGCCAGAATGTAGGCGCCGTGAGGCACTGCGCCGCGAAAGTGCTGGGCAGGGAGCGCCGTCAAAGAGGCAGAAAACGCCGCAAAAGGAGAGCGAGCATGGCAAGTTATCAGCTCGGAATTGATGTTGGCTCTACGACGGTCAAAGCTGTGCTCATGCGTGATGGTGATGTCGTTTTCCAAGATTATCGGCGTCACCATGCAGATGTACGTGCGGAATTAGCGAAACTTCTCGACGACATCTCCTTTGAGCATCCGAATATCGAGGTGGCTGCTGCCGTCACTGGATCGGGCGGCCTCTCGGTGGCAGAGGTGCTCAGGGTTCCCTTTGTGCAAGAGGTAATCGCTGGAACTGAGGCCACGCGCGCATTTTATCCGCAGGTGGACGTGATTATTGAGCTTGGTGGCGAGGATGCCAAAATCACGTATCTGCACCCTACCCCTGAGCAACGCATGAATGGTACCTGCGCCGGTGGCACGGGGGCTTTTATCGATCAGATGGCCACCTTGCTCAAGACGGACGCTGCTGGTCTCGACGAATTGGCGAGCAGATACCAGCAGCTCTATCCCATTGCCTCACGCTGTGGAGTGTTCGCCAAGACGGATTTACAGCCACTGCTCAACCAAGGGGCGGCGCATGAAGATCTGGCGGCGTCGATTTTTCAATCGGTAGCTACTCAGACGGTGGCGGGTCTTGCCAACGGACGCCCGATACGCGGCACGGTGCTGTTTTTAGGTGGCCCCCTGCATTTCATGCCACAATTGCGCGAAGCATATAAACGAATTCTCACGGGCGTCAGTGAATACATCACGCCAGAGAACGGGCAGCTGTACGTGGCACTGGGAGCAGCATTAATGGCGGGTCAGTCCCAGCGTGGCAGTGGCGCGACAAGTCATAAGGTGAACTCCCCACAGCTACACGAACTCGCTACGATGGGGGAGATGTTGCGCTCAGCTGGCAGCGTGGGAGATGGCACTCGCCGGATGCGCCCGCTGTTCAACGATAGTGCTGAATACCACGAGTTCCGTGAACGCCACGGGCGTGACGCCGTCACTCAACTTCCTACGGAGGCTGCCCAAGGAGACTGCTACCTGGGAATTGACGCTGGATCCACCACCATTAAAGCAGTACTCATCGACTCTCACGATCGGATTGTCTTTACGCATTATGCTTCTAATCAAGGGGATCCCGTGACGGCAGCTGTGCAGATCGTCCAGCATCTTCAGCGTGAGCTGCCTGCCGGAGCCCGCATCGTGAGAAGCTGCTCTACAGGCTACGGCGAGGGCATTGTCAAAACTGCTTTAGGTGTGGATGAGGGCGTCGTGGAGACGATGGCTCATTTCCGTGCGGCTGAGTACCTCCAACCTGGCGTCACTAGCGTGATCGACATCGGTGGCCAAGATATGAAATATCTCAAAATCAAGAACGGCACGGTGGATTCCATTTGCGTGAACGAGGCGTGTTCGAGCGGATGTGGCAGTTTTCTGCAGACGTTTGCCCAGACGATGGGCACGGATGTACAGCACTTCGCCAAAGCTGCCATGAGCGCGAAATCGCCGGTGGATCTTGGTACTCGTTGCACCGTGTTCATGAATAGCTCAGTGAAGCAGGCTCAGAAAGAGGGAGCGAAAGTGGGGGATATCTCTGCTGGACTCTCGTATTCAGTGGTGCGCAACGCGCTGTACAAGGTAATCAAACTCAAGGATGCCAGCGATCTTGGGCAGCGCGTCGTGGTGCAGGGAGGAACATTTCTCAATGACGCCGTGCTGCGAGCCTTTGAGTTGCTCACCGGCATAGAAGTGGTACGCCCTGATATCGCAGGGCTCATGGGGGCTTTCGGGGCTGCGCTCACGGCAAAGATGCACTACGATCCCGAGGCGGCGCAGGAACAGGCGCGTTTGGCACATCGGTATGATCCGATCAGTGGGCAGCTGCGACTGAGTAGCTTGCTCACCGTCGATGAGCTGGCCGATCTCACAGTAGAAACTGAGTTGAAGACCTGTCGTTTCTGCCAAAATCACTGCAAGATGACGATTTCCACGTTCTCCACGGGAGAGCGGCACGTCTCGGGGAACCGTTGTGAACGAGGACCATCGCTGGAGCGCTCACCGAAAAAATCCCCCATACCGAACATGTTTGAGTGGAAATATAAGCGTATTTTTGGCTATCGGAGGCTCACCGAAGAAGCGGCCACTCGTGGCGATATTGGGATTCCACGGGTACTTAATATGTATGAGGATTATCCATTCTGGTTTACGGTGCTCACTGCTTTGAAATATCGAGTAATACTCTCAGGGCGTTCCAACCATGAGCTGTTTGAACAGGGAATGGAGAGTATTCCTAGCGAGAATGTGTGCTATCCGGCCAAACTGGTACATGGGCATATAGAAGCTCTCCTGAATAAGGGAGTGAAGCGGATTTTCTATCCGTGCATCACGTACAACGCCGAGACGGCTCACGGGCAAGACAACACTTTTAGTTGCCCGATTGTGGGCACCTATCCCGAGGTGATTCGCAACAATATGGAGCGCATTATCGCAGGTGAAGCAGAATTCATCGCGCCATTTTTGAGTTTTGCCAACCGTGAGAAATTGCCGGAGCGGCTAGCTCACGTGTTTGCAAAAGATGGTGTGAGTCTCGCTGAGGCGCGCGCGGCCTGCCAGCTCGGCTGGGAGGAGTGGGATGCTTATCACGCAGATGTGATGGAGAAAGGCCGCGAAGCACTTGAGTACATACGTGAGCATGGAATTCGAGCAGTGGTGCTCGCAGGCCGCCCGTACCATCTCGATCCGGAAATTAATCATGGCATTCCAGAAGCGATTATTGGCTTGGGGGCAGCAGTGCTCACTGAAGATGCTATGACCCTCGGGCGGCTGGAGCGGCCTTTGCGAGTGCGAGATCAGTGGGCTTTTCATTCGCGGCTGTATGAGGCAGCGGCAAGTACTGGCGACGATCCAGCACTGTCGTTAGTGCAGCTCATCAGTTTTGGCTGCGGTCTTGATGCGATTACGGCGGATCAGGTGCAAGAAATTCTCGAAGGGCGAGGAGATGTCTACACCAGCTTGAAAATTGATGAGGTGAGTAATCTCGGGGCAGCTAAAATCCGACTGCGCTCGCTCACGGCGGCTGTGCAAGAACGGACTGCACAAGCTGTTGCACGTCACAGCGCGCAGATCGACACCAGTGTAGGGCCAGCGCGTGCACTATCGGCGGCAGATGAGCGCAGTACACACGAATTGGGAGAGTACAGCACCGGTTCTCTAGGAGATGTTGGGCACAGTCTGCAGCGCACACCATTCACTCGGCGTATGCGTGAAGATGGATACACGATTCTCGTGCCGCAAATGGCACCCATCCACTTCCGCCTGCTAATACCGATTTTCCAACGAGCTGGATACAATATGCGGCTGCTGGAGCACGCGAGCAAAGATGATATTGAGGTGGGTCTGAAATACGTCAATAATGATGCCTGCTATCCAGCGCTTGTGGTGATCGGCCAGTTGGTGGCTCAATTTATCTCCGGCAAGGCAGATCCGAATCGCACAGCTGTGGGAATCACCCAGACGGGTGGAATGTGCAGAGCTACAAACTATGCAGGGCTGCTCCGTAAGGCGCTGAAAGATGCCGGTTTTCCGCAGGTACCAGTGATTGCCGTGAGCGCCCAGGGGCTTGAAGAAAACCCAGGATTCCAGCTTTCTCTCGGAATGATTCACCGCGGTTTGCAGGCCATCACGATTGGTGATGTGCTCCAGCGTGTGCTGTTGCGTACCCGTCCATATCAAATTGATGGCAATGTGCAGCGTCTGTATGAACGCTGGGATCGCATTGTGCGTGAGTGGTTTGGTGCCGTCGGTGAGACAGATATGTCAGGCTCAGCGTGTCCTACGTATAAGGTGAGTCAGTCTACGGCGAGTAGACAAGGTCGGAGCGTGACTCTTGGCTCTGGTGCGCGTGCAGACGGCACGAGCAATGGAGTAGACGGAACGGCTCGCGCGATTGGTTTCCACGCCCTGATCAAACAAATGGTGCGAGAGTTTGATGAAATTCCGCTACTCGATGTGCCGCGTAAACCACGGGTGGGGATGGTCGGGGAAATTCTCGTGCAATACCATCCCGATGCCAATAACGACGCAGTGGGGACGATTGAGCGCGAGGGGTGTGAGGCGGAACTGCCAAGTCTCATGCAGTTTTTCCACCAGAGTCTCGTGACGGCGGACTGGAAGTGGCGCACGCTGGGCTACGGCAGCAAGAAATCTGTGCGCACAGCGAAGCTGGCACTGTGGGCACTGCAGCAGTACGAAAAACCGATGCGCAAAGCGTTGCAGGCGAGCCGGCGTTTTGAAGCGGGAGCTACGATCCAAGAACTGGCACGCAAAGTGCAAAAGATTGCGCGGCTTGGCAATCAGGCGGGTGAAGGATGGTATCTCACCGCCGATATGATGGACATGATCGAGCGAGGATGCCCCAATATCATCTGTGCGCAGCCTTTTGCCTGCCTCCCCAATCACGTCGTAGGCAAAGGGATGTTTCACGCCCTGCGAGCAGCGTATCCGCAGGCGAATATCGTGGGAATTGACTACGATCCAGGAGCTTCCGAAGTCAATCAACTCAACCGTATCAAGCTGATGATTTCTACGGCCTTTCTGCAGCTGGATCGAGAAGAAAATGCCACTGATGGACGGCTTGCGCTCACGTCGCATGCTGGACTGGAGACCGACGTCGATGGCAGTGCAGATGATACCTGGAGTGTAGCCGGTATATGCGATGCAGCTGGCGTGCGGGGGAGTGATGCAGCTGGTATGTATTTGCAGCGAGGGCATAGCCAATCAGAGCAAAAATGTGAGCAGTCAGCTTGCGGATGTAAGGCACATGATTTCGCTGGTCAGCGCATACCTGTGAGCTTGGGGATACCGACGGTGCGTCCCAGCCAGGTGCCCGCCAGTCATGCTCGCGAGCACGCTCAAGCGCGGTGAGGCTCTCCTTGAGAAGCGTGTTGCTCATCAAGCTCTGCTAGGCGCTGCTCTAAGTGAGCAATTTTTTTGTCGCGTTCAGCCAGAGCGAGATGCAGCGCTTTCGAGTCTTCTCCACGAGCGAGATCCTCAATGAGATCGCGCAGCTCAGAGCGCACGAAATCGCGGGTGGCAACTTCTCCCAGTGCCAGACGCAGCGAGGCAATCTCGCGGGTAATATATTCAGTGTCAGCGAGATTGCGCTGTGCCACTTGCCGGTCATTTTGAGCTGTCACGCGATCGCGGTCATCTTGTCGATTCTGAGCCAGCAAGATGAGTGGAGCTGAGTACGATGCCTGTAAGGAGAGCATCAGCGTGAGGGCGGTGAAGCCTATTTCTGAGGAGTCAAAGCGCAGATTGTCGGGTGCGAGCGAGTTCCAACCAATCCACAGCACCACGAAGATGGACAGATAAATCAGAAATCTCGGTGTGCCGGTGAAGCGGGCGATTCGTTCAGCAATGACTCCAGTGGCTTCGGAGTCCCAGTGCGTCCGTGCAATTTTGCGGCTGCGCTTATCAAGCGGCTGATCGAATGAGTTGCTCATGCGTGCTCACCTCCTTGCGTGAGAGTGGCGGTATGGGAAGAAGCATCGTGCGGTTCTGTGTCTGTTTGCTGCTTGTGCAGGTTCTGTTCGGGCAGCTGGGCAGAAGTGATATCAGATAGCTGGGCATAAGTGTCGCGGTCAGTGCGGTCGCTGCCGTCCTCGGGGGCGTGAGCCACCATGTCTTCGGCGTCATTTTCTTTTGAATCTGCGGAATAGCGCGCATCAACGGCTTCGTCGAGCAGCGTTTCATCCACGTCACGCCAGTGCTCAGGAAGCAAGTGGTCAAGCACGTCATCGACGGAGACGGCGCCGAGGAGCATCCCATCATCTACTACGGGGATAGATGTGAGGTTGTATGTGGCGAGTAGACGGGTGACGCGGCCAATGCCATCTTCCGGCGCCAGCGGTTCAATGTCGGTATCGAGAATGCGGCCAATCATATAGCTGGGGGATTCTCGCAGCAGCCGTTGAATATGCACAACTCCGAGGAATTTTCCGGTGGGGGTTTCGAGTGGTGGGCGGCAGACGAACACCATAGAGGCGAGCGCCGGAGGAATGTCTGAACGCTGTGCATGGGCGAGCGCCATAGCTACTGATGCGTCTGGAGGGAGCACAATGGGCTCCGTCGTCATCAAGCCGCCAGCAGTGCGTTCTCCGTAGCTCAGCAATCGCCGCACGTCTGCTGCCTCGTCGGGGAGCATGCGAGAGAGCAGGATTTCTGCCTGTGCTCCTGGCAGCTCAGCTACGAGGTCGGCAGCATCGTCTGGCTGCATCACTTCCAAAACGTCGGCTGCGCGATCAACGCTCAGTCCAGAGACGATTGTCACTCGTTCATCGTCACCGAGTTCTTCCAAGACGTCAGCTAAGCGATCATCTTCGAGGTGCCGAGCCACGGAGATGAGACGTTCGTGAGGGAGATCGCGTAAGACGTCAGCTACGTCGGGAGCTTTCATATCTTCCAGCTGAGCCACGAGGGCATCTGCTCCTTGGCTGGCCATTTTAGAATTGAGGCCATTGACGGCGCTCACCGGCACAATCATGGCTTTGCCGGCGTCTTGCGAGCCTCTTTTCATGCGTATGAAAAGCTCGGTGAGACGCCACTCGCGCAAACGAGTTTGTTCGATTGCCACATCTTCGACGATGGCCGTGCCTGAACCGTCGCGCAGCGTCACTTCGCGATCGAGGATTTCACCGACGACGAGCGTTTCCACGGGGCGCTGGGTAAAGCGGCGAATATTCATCAGTCCTGTGGTGATGACCTGCCCGCTCTCCATCGCCGTCACGCGGGTGAGCGGCATAAAGACTCGCCTTTTGCCCACGACTTCCACCACTAAGCCAACGGCCAGTGGATTGCCCTTGAGCTGGAATGCTACGACTACATCTTTGACACGTCCGATGCGATCCCCGATGGGATCGAAAACGTCGGCACCGGCAAGGCGCCCGACAAACGCACGGGCTCCCCGCGGGCCAGTGCTCCGCGCAGCAGAATGCGCTTGATGCGGTGATGGTTGAGAGCTTCTACGTGCGGTAGGCATGTGGCTCCTCCCTTCGACGTTTCAGCTGCCCTATAGGCATTCGTTTTATTATGCCACAGAGGCCGTGCTCTGCTTGGGTTTGTGGCCTTCTTAGCTGTGGCTCTCTGTGGCGCTTCGCAGTGCTTTGTCACAGTATCGGTTTGCTGTCGGATGAGTCATTGTCCGTCCTGCAATCGTCTGTGCCGTGACTCTGCCAGAGTGCACGTCACTCGTCAGAGTGTGACGCCGCTCCATTCTCGCTGTGGAGCCGAGCTATCCACGCTTCGACGTCTTCCACCGTGCGGGGAATCGCCTCAGAGATGCGCTCAGCTCCATGATTGGTGATGACGATATCATCTTCGATGCGCACTCCGATTCCGCGGAAGCGCTCGGGCACTTTCATATCGTCAGCACGGAAATATAAACCTGGCTCAATGGTGAAGACCATCCCTGGCTGCAGCACGGCATCCTGATAGAGTTCCTCTCTGGCTTGAGCGCAGTCGTGGACGTCAATGCCGAGGTGATGAGAGGTGCCGTGGGGCATCCACCGGCGATGGTACTGACCGCCGTTTGGATCCAAGCTAGCTTCAGCGCTCACGGGCAGTATTCCCCACTCGTCGAGACGGTGTGCGATCACGTCCATGGCAGCATTATGGACGTCGCGGAAGCGGACTCCAGGCTCACTCGCCTTGGCTAGCGCCGCCTCGCAAGCGTCAAGTACAGCTTGGTACACCTGCCGCTGTGTCTCGCTAAAATGTCCGCTGACGGGAAGTGTGCGGGTGATATCAGCGGTGTACAGCGAATCGAGTTCAGCGCCAGCGTCAATCAGCACCAAATCGCCGTCACGCACGTCGCCGTCGTTATCGGTCCAATGCAGAGTATTGGCATGGTTACCACTGGCTACGATCGTTTCATATCCCAAGCCGTTGCCCTCTTCACGAGCCTTGGCGCCAAATGCTCCTTCCAGCACTCGCTCCCCCCGCCAGTGTGAGAGGGCACGCGGAAAAGCGCGAATCATGTCTTCAAAGCCCTCCGCCGTCACCGCTACGGCTTGACGCATCTGATTGATTTCCCACGAGTCTTTGATAAGCCGCATTTCTGAAGCAGCTTCGGCGAGTTCTGCATCGGCCTGCTCACACTGAGCTTCTTGGGTAGCAGTTAAACCATTCTGGCTGCGCAGCTGTGCTACCAGAGCTTCGGTAGCAGCATCTGACTGCGGCATCACTCGCAGTTGCACGGCTTCAGCTCCGGAGCCGAGGTCTTTTGCTAAATCGTCGCGCAACGAATCAATGTGTTTTACCTGAATTCCTGTGGCGGTGGCCATGTCAGCGGCGCTCGGGCGAGCTCCCACCCAGAATTCCCCATGCCGAGGGTCGGCGTAAAACTCTTCGCTGGAGCGAGAAGCACGAGGATGAAAATAAAGCACTGCTTCATGTGTGGGAGATGCTGCACCAGTGTGCGTTGCGGCAGTATCTGCGGCGCTGCCATCTGCGCCGTTCGCTGTTTCACGGATAGGGTGTAGCACGAGCACTGCTCCTGGCTCATGCTCGGTGCCAAGACCAGTGAAATATGAGAAAGCGGAATGCGCTCGGAAACGATAATCCGTGTCATTTGAACGCGCCTGTAGATCACCCGCTGGGATGACGATGCGCTGCCCAACAAAATGTGCGCCTAACCGCCTGCGGCGTGCAGCAGTGAAGTCGGCTACCTCCATACGCTGCGGCCCGTCTGGGCGAGGCCCCCAATCTTCGCCAATAAAGGCGCGAAATTCTTGGTTTTTTGGCTGCCGTGTACGATTTTTTCCGCGCTGTGCCAGACTCTGTGGAGGCTCATTGGCAGGGATTGAGGCAGAGACAGAATCGGGAGCGGAGGTGGAAGTGAAAGCGGGGGCAGAAGCATCGTTGTGAATTTTTTCGTTCATGCTTTGATTATCGCACTATCTGCTGAGGTTAGCGCCCCTGAATATTCTACTGAGGTTAGCGCCTCTGAATTGCACTCTTGAGCTGAGCTCTCAAAGGGACGTGTTTAGAGAGGCGCTCTTACAAAGGGGGTGCAACCACCGAAATACACCTCACGGATGGGTTGGAAGTCAAGAATTTCTGCTAGTCCTCTCTGCTCGTCCTATTGACAAGAAAGACGTCAAAAATGTAGCGTGGCCTCGTAACTGATTCCCAGTAAGGGGTCTCCGTGTTTGAGTCCCTGAATGCTCCACAGAGCCCTTCGGGGCTCTGTCTTTTTCTCGCTACATTCTGGGGGACTCTGTCTTCCTCTGCGAATACGGGCCTTCCCTGTGGGTAGGGTCTTTCCCTAATAGACAAGATGAAAATGGGTGCTATTAGGCATTTTGTGAGTTATAACGTTTAACTGTTGCGATGATCTCAGGCTCCACGCTTGCTTGCTCCCCCCCCCCGAGGATCTAGAGTGTTTCTTGGTTTCGTGTATCTGCCAGAGCCAAGGAGATCCAATGACAATGAAGGTGTTGAAGCCAATTGCGGCATTCACATTGGCAGCGAGCTTATTTTTTCCCACTTTTGCGACTAGCGCGCTAGCTGCGCCGGCTGACGAAGCTCCCTCGCCGAGCACACCGAATGCATCGACCTCCCCGAACGCATCTACCACAGCGAACGGAGCGGATGCAGCGAGTGAAGTCGATCAGGCAGTAGATATTAAAGAGTTGGAAACTGCTTGGGTAAAGTCGGCCAAGGTTGAACCGACTGTCGTTAATGGGGCTGACATTCCGCTGACTGTCTGGTTCAACAACAATCAGTCTGATGGGGCTAGTGGCAGTGAAAAGGTAGTTTTCACTGTGCAAGCTGAGAATGCGGGTATTTCTTCTATTCCCGCCCAATGTAAAACCAACGATGTGGATCCCGTCTCTGCTTGGAATGATGATACCCATACTTTTACTTGTAATATGGGGGAGATCCCCGAAGGTAGCGCCAGCAAGGTGAGCGTTCCGCTGCGGGCTGATGGCGTTGGTGGCAGCGAGATTGCGCCAAAAGTCAGCTTGGGGGATCGGGAATACACCCTAGAGAAGAAAACTATTACCGCGGCAACCAGCGTGGATTTACAGTCGAACTTCCCGGATCAAGTTTTCAGAACGCAAGTGGCTAATACCAATGATCAACTAGAGGTACTGGTGCCTTTTATAGTGTGGATCCCTAAAGGTAATGAAACACTAGATAACACAAAACCAGTAGAGTTTGATATTGCGCTCACTTATTCTGGATCAGGTGCCGCTGATCATAATCCAAAGGTGGTAGGACAGCCGGTTACGGCTTTAGTGCCTGGCCCTGCTCATGCAGCTTTCGGTCAGAAAGGTAACGCGGGTAAAATCTGTGGAGCCTTGACTTTCCGTAATGGTCTCGGTACTGCTAACGGTAATTTTCCGCGTACCTACGATCGCACGGCGCAGCAGGAGCAAAACGAGCAATTTGATTGCACGGTGACAAAAAATGCTACTGCCGGTAGCTATCACGTGAAAGTGACTAACTTTAATAATTCGCTTAGTGATCGTTTTGTGAAGGGCTATACCGTAAGTAGGGTAACGAAAGCGAAAGATGCTACTCCTGTCATTAATGGGGCTATTGCTTTCCAGATGAACTATACCGATCCCACCACTGGGCAAAACTCTGGCTCTTTATGGAAGGGCAATACCGTCACGAATTATTCTTTCCAGGCCACAACCAGCAATTTCAGTGCGGTCAGTGCTTCTGGTACGCAGCTTAGCGATAGTGACACGGTCAGCTATGACAATAAGGGTAAGCCTCTGCCGGAAGCGGCTAATGGCGGAGCCGGCAGCAGCTATAAGAACAATTCACAGGTGTTCGCCCTATCGCCACTTGGTGATTTTTCTGCTTACTACTGGAGTACCACGTCCGAGGATTTCGGCGTGGGCGGTAATAATGAATGGAATGCTCAAGGGCAGCAAGGCGTGGGTAAGCAAGTCTTGTTTATGACTAGGGCAATTAAATGGGCTGGCCTGGCGGAGGGGTCTGGCCCAGACACTGCAGGGCTTTGCACTCTCTTCGATTCCAGTCAAACTATCGACCCTGCTTATTATCCCAGGTTGAACCGTTATGACAGGTCATATAACGGCACCGAGTACCCGTATGAGTTCCTGACGTTACCTGCGGGCGCGAACCTGGATCTGTCCAGTGCAAAATGTGACAACGATCTGGGTACTTGGACTCGTTATACTTCAGATGAACTCTCTGCGTTAAGCAGTGATGAGTTAGCTCAGATTCGCGGCGTGCGGCTGGTATGGAGTAAAGATAATCTACTAGGTGCGCACTTGCCTGATTTTGCTCCCAGTGAAGTTTTGCAGATGCAAACCGTGCACTATATTAACGCTGCTGGTGTGGATAAGCAGCGCATTTGGGCTAGTGGCCAGTGGATGGAAAATGGCACCTGGCATACATCTGCGAGTCGACAAGCCAGGCAGGTAACTGCGTTGAGCACAATTGACCCAGCTACTACCGGTGTCACTGCACCGCAACCATTTACGCATACCACTACCTGTCTAGACACCATGTTTGTCGCGCCAGCGGCCGTAACTGCCAGTAAGTCAGCGAAGAATCTTGATGATGATGGCTCGGGGACGCTAAATACGGGCGACACTATCGAATGGACAGTAACAGGTACTTTTAACGCAGCCGAGGGCAATAGCGCCGACAAGATGACGCTCACGGACGTTCTTCCGGCGGGATTGAAACTGGTGGAAGGCAGTTATCAAGGAGCCACTTATAATGAGGCAACTCGCACGCTAACCTGGGAAGTTAATAAACCGACTGTACCCCAAGGCGAGACGAAAGTTTCTCATACCTTTACTTATCGCACAGTGTTAGCGACCTCTGCAACGGTCAGAAATACGATTAAAGTAAAAGGAACCGGGGATATTTTTGGACCCGAGGGTCAGTTTTCTACGGCTAGCTCTAGCGCATCACTTGCGCCGGTGACGGCTGGCTCTACCTATCTAGAAAAAGAAGTGGCAGCTAAGGAATATATTCCTGATGGAGCTAACTCTTGGAAAGTGAAACTGAACAGCTATTCAGCCAAACAGAACGTTTGGGATGTGATAGACATTCTGCCGTTCAATGGTGATAGGCGTGGGACGAAATATCACGGCACGCTTACTTATAGTGCAGTGGAGGACGTTCCTGAGGGAGCAACCGTTTACTACACCACAGCTGATCCAGCGACCTTGGCGGGTGATCCTGCCGATAAGTCTAATGGCGCATTTGGCTCTGTTACTGATGGCACTGCCAGTTGGTCTACCGACTTCCCGGCAGATGGCAGTAAGCTGACGGGTATCCGGCTGATCGGTAAGAACCTTGCGGCCGGTAGCTACGTGGAATTTACTGTTCCTTTTACTGCACAGGGCAATCAGGTGGGGGACAAGCTCGACAATATTGCTTACGCGCGGGGCACCGATTCGAAGCTGAAAATGATTAAGAGCGAGGACACGGTCACCGTGGCCGAAAAGTCGCAGCTGCAAGTCAATAAAGTACTCACCACTAACGCAGTAAAACCGGGCGGTAAGCTTGACTATACGATTACCGCTTATAACGGCGGCAAGGAGAAAGCTACAAACGTGGTGGTCACCGACGTTCCTGGCGTCGGAATTGCCAGCGATAGCGTAAAGCTCAGCGAACCGAGCAAAGGCCAGATTAGTGACACTGATAGCAAAGTCTGGAACGTGGGCACCCTGAACCCTGGCGAAACCGTCACGGCAAAGGCAGTGGCCACGGTGGAGACGACGGTGGCAGCTGGTGAAGAGATCATTAACGCAGTGATTATCGAAAATCCGACTCACCCGCGTTCTGATCTTGAAGGATTTGATCCCGATAACGTGACGTACATCGAGAACACGCCACGAGCCGATGACCCGAATGGAGTCAAACACGTCACGACTGACACCGACCAAGCGGATAAAGCCGTTATCGAAGTGACTCCCGAGGATTCACGCCTGCAGGTGAATAAGGAGATAACGAATGAGCCAAGCTCTCGCGGCGATACCGTCACCTACACCCTGACTGCGCTGAACGCGGGCACTGATAGTGCCCATAAGGTAGTAGTAACCGATATCCCGGGAGTGGGTGTCGCTGCCGATAGCGTAAAGCTCAGCGAGCCGAGCCAAGGCGCGATTAGCGAGGCGGACAGCAAAGTCTGGAACGTGGGTACTCTTGCTCCTGGGGAGCAGGTGACGACGACGGTGACCGCGCAGGTGGCAGATGATGCTCCGTATGGCACGGCGCTAGTCAATGATGTGGTCATCACTAATCCGACGCATAGTCGTGATGGTTTCGATAAGGACGTGCCGAACACGGGGGATGTCACCACTGATGATGACCAGTTCGATAGGGCTACTTTTGCGATTAAAGAACCGGTTAAACCAGTTCAGCCTGACGAACCGGATAAACCGGGTGAGCCAACTCCGGGCACGGATGAGCCAGATAAGCCAGGTGAGCCTACTCCTGGCGCGGACGAGCCAGTTCGGCCGGGCGGTGAAGAGCCTCCTGCTAATCCTAAACCAGGACTGCCGGATATCACGACCGGTGGTGACCAGCCAAGCAAGACAACTTCTGGGACTGACGAATCAGTCCGGTCAAACAGTAAAGACTCTCCTGCTGATATCAAATCACTGCCAAAGACTGGTATGACAATCACGAAGAATCTCTTGGTGGTACTAGGACTGCTCATTACTGTTGGAATCAGTGCTGTCAGAGTTTCGTCGTTGAGGGTCAGTCGGCGTGAAAATAAGTGATGACTAGTAACTTCTGGATCTCATTGCTCTTTTCGATCGAGGCATATGAGATTCAGAGGGAAAAGTCATTCGATAGGCCGTTGAGGTCACGCCTGGCGGCGGTGCTGTGTGGTGATGCTTGTCCTTGCCGCAGCACTCGATTAAGTCAAGCAGATGTATGACGCGCAGCAAACCCACCTCGATGTGACTAAACCGAGGTGGGTGAGGAGAAGACTAAGCAAAAGAATTGCTCTTGATTTGAGAAGCGCTTTGTTGCTGGGTGGTCATCTTGCTGGTGCTCATTTCAACCTCCTCCCTAATCATCAGTTCTGTGGGGTCGAGTGGGTCTGTTTCGGAGTGCAATATCTTTTACGATTGTGGGTGTTGAAATTACGGGCAAAAGGAAAGATGCGCTTCTGTAAGTGCTGGTCTACCGCCCTATCGGCCGTGAAGACTGATCGGACCTCTGCCAGAAGCGCAGCACTCTCAATTTGGCAGTCAGACCAAGGATTTGCCGCAAAAACAGAAAAACAAAGCGGATACGGGTCGCAAGCACCACTGTTTAGTGTAAAAGCGAGTGAATGTGTCTGCACATAGCATTGAGCACTCATGATGAGCCTTTGGCTAGCTATATTCCACTTTCTCTGCCTGTCTTGAGGTGAAGAAACGTAGGAAAACCGTGCGTTTTTGCGTGGATTTTCCGTTAGCATAAAGAGTCCTCATCAGCTACATGTACACTTTTCGTTTATGCATGTGTGGACGATAGGATTCCAATGACCAGAGAAGACGAACTTCAAGGGTTGAAACAGCGGCTTCAACACATCGCCGATCTAGGTTGGGTCAAGAACCAGTGCGTTGGAAATGACGGCGGTGTAGGAAATACGCTTGAAAGTTTGCTGGAAATTCCCAAGAGTAATCTTCCTCTCCCTGACATTGGATAAGGCACAGCGGAAAGGCAGTGGGGCATTGCTGATGCTTTTCATGTGGAACCTAAACCTCGAAACTGGTACCGAGTCTCTTGCTACCAAATTACGGTTGGAGACATCAGGAAGTGTGGCAGGATAATCAGAATTTTTCCCTTCCCATACTAAATGAACCCATAATGTGCCAGAACTTCCCTTAGGTGACAGCACAAATCTATTAGCTAGATCCATGACAGATACCTCTTTTCTAACATTTGGGTGGTTACTCTCGAAATACTGCGGTGCGTTTATTTAGGACACTATTTTTCGGCGGTTGGGAGGTAATACAGCAATTCTTTGCTCTGTTGCAAAAGAACGTTCTTGACTGTAGATCTTGGGCTAGTCGCCGCGAGCTTCCTGCTGCGATCACTTACTGGGATCGAACGTACCTATCACCGTAAACGCCGTCAATGAGCACTAGGAAAATTGACCCCAATTGAATACGAAGCAATAATCAAACCAGCCGTGAATCTCGCGGCCTCAACACAGAAGGAAAACTGCCAACCAAACCCACAGCAGCCCGTTGGGGGGCTTCTATGCTCTGTTTCACTGATAGCGCTCACTGCGTCACTAGCTCCATATATTCATTTATGGATAAGACGAATTTCCATGACGCCAGGCATCATCGCCTGAATAGTGTATAAAAGGTAACCGATTTCGAGGTAGTTCCACGAATTCATATATCCGCCCAGTTGCCACCAGTTTTCTATTGAGTCATTGGACATCGTGGCTGAACGCTGTAGGGGTGATGCAGAATCGATACTGAATGCTGGAAACGGCATTTGTGAGATTCGGTTGATACGCTCGCTGAGTAATTGGTCGTCATACACCGTTGGTAGATTGACTTCAAGGGCAAACGGAGACCGCCTAGAGGTAGGAGGCGATGGTAGATGCCGTGAGGCTGGCCTCGGTTGTACCTTTCCAACCTTCTCCGGAAAACGTAGGGATATGCTGTGGAGATGAAATTCCCCAAGAAAAACCAGTGACTGGCATGCCCAGTACACGAGCGGGACAAGGGCGCGAGGATGCTTATGTGCGATAGTTGCCGACACTGTGACAGTGGTTTCTGGGGAATCTCTGTGTGTGTGATCGTAAGTAGCGTCATGGAAAGCCCACGAAAACTCGTTACTTGGATCTAACTGTGGATCGTACCCAAGGTCGGCAGAAAGCCCTCGGAGAATCTCCCGTAAGTCCCAAAGATCGGACTGCTGAGCCTTTACAAACGTGCCACTAAGGTCTATTGCTATTGGAATATCCGTCATAGAATCATCCTCAATTCAACGTTCGGGTTGCGGAACGGTGTGTGCCGTAATGTTTAGTTGTCCCTGGAGCGTAGAGCTTTCCAACAATAAACCATTGTGTACTCTTTGAGCCTTTGCAATTCACGCGTGCCACAGCGGCTCTGCCACGCCTAGAGGCTCCTTGCGTATTTGAGGGCCATATCGTCGCAGTCGCTGATATACATTTGACCCAACTCCCATTGCTATAGCTCCACAGCTCCGATGCCGTTCTCAGCAGTGGGGCTGAACCCCATTTCAACTCCCATGTCACATGTGCAGATGCTTGGCTACCAGACTTGTGCGGCCAGTGAGCTGTAACCTTTCCAATGAATGTGTTTGCCCGCAATGCAAAAGTACCTGTTCTATCGGTACCAAGAACGCTACTGTCGATTATGGTATGAGACTGCACCGCACTGCCATCGAGAGTTCCAACATGCGAGTCCTCACCTGTAGTGATGCTCAGGTCTATGGGATTCTCATTCGTTGCTGCGCAGGCGGGTACTCCCGTTGAAGACAGGATAAAAAGAAGGGCAACGGCACGCCGAAGTGCACTTTCTTGGGTAAGAGTATCGGTATCTCCTAAATCACAGTAAAATCGCATAATTAAACATAGTGTCTCCTGTGTCATAGCGTCAATAGGTGACGTACAGTACAGGTCGATACCTTGTTTGAAACAAACATTTTGCGCGCGGAGAGCCGAGCCCGCTGTCCAGTGTCTCAACTTGTAGAGATTTGATGGCCGCCTACACGGTTACAAACATGACACATTCGATCGCTGTGTGTGACAACATGAGCTTGTGGACGCCTCGTCAGTGGGACGGAGAAGGTTTGTGTGTGACGGGGGTTTGCGCAGATATTCTTGGAAGTGGCTGCAATTGAGCGGATTGCAGACCCATCAGGCATCTCCATTCATGGCGGCTTCAACGAAAAGGCTACAGCCAGTTCAGGCTAGAGCCAGTTCATAGCAAGCGCCACCCCGAGAGCCAGGCCGCCGGTAGAAAGAATTTCAATCAGCAGTCGCGATTTTATGAATGCCCCGTCTATCGGTTTGAATGGTAAAATCATGGTGGAAGCCATGAGTAGCACCGCCACTGCCAGTGTCCTAGTGATCGGCACGTTGGTAGCGAGAGACATGACAAACAGCACAATCATCAGGATATACAGCGATGCTAAACCCATCATCCGGATTGCTCGATGTCGATTCTCATCATCCTTTAATGCTGGCAGCGGAGCCATCACCGTGCCGAACGGAGCCGCCAGCGCCGATACTGCCATAAGTGGCCAGTAGCTGAAATGTCCGAACTTAGTGCGCTTAGTCTCGATCGGTGGTGCAGCGCTTAGTGATTCTGGTGACGGCGTCTCGCCTGTCGATCCCAATGCCGGCGTTTCACCTGCTAAGGCGGCAATTTTACGTACCAGCATTGGGATGCAGGCAATAAACATGGTTAAAAGTATTACGACAAGTAGTAGCAGTGCTTTTTGGGTTCCGCCTCCGCCACTGTAATGCACAACCAATGCAGTAGCCAATGCAATCGCGAAAATGGTTTTGTTCCATAGGCCAGAACCGAATAGGCCAGGACTGACTTGAAGTCGGAACTTATGCAGTGTCGTGCCAACTTTCGATAGCGAGTTCACCATAAACAGCCGTGTAAACAGGAGGCTGATTTTTCTGCCGATTCCGCGTTTCGCACTATTGGTGATAAACGCACTGAGGCGATTGTCTCGCACCGCCGCGCCTAAGGTGGCAATAAGCGAGAGGACTATCGTTGACCAGCCAGTTTTTTTGCTGTTGCTAGTCACTTGAGAGGTAAACTTCCATTCCGGTGAAACAACTTTAGAAACATCCAGCCCAGTTTGATAAACCTCTCTGTCAATCTGCAGCCCGATAGTTTTCCCGCGCATTTTTATATCCGAATCGACGGCACGTGCCCAGGCACCTTGGGATTGCAACATTTTTAATGGTGACCAGGAAGTGCCGAGAATATCAGACAAATTTGCCCAGCCAATTGCGTAATCGGGTCGAACCGTTACCGCCTGTCGCAGTAGTTGTACCGCCCGAGTGGTGTCCCCGTTGTGAAAATGGAGTACTGCAGCATTATTTAGTGAAGAAAACATGGTGGAATCTTTACTAAATGCCTGTTCATAGACTTTCAGCGCCTCGGCTGTTTTCCCGTTCTCCTGCAAAATCCAGGCAAGTGTTTCGGTGTAGATCGGGGAAGCGGTGTCGGCAGAGAAAGCAGCCTGCGCCATCTCTATTGCCTCATCCACGTTTTTGCCAGACTTTTGTGCGATGATTGCCCAGTTATTGACTATCGCTCCGTTAAAAGCTTTTACGGTATTTGCGTGAGCGAACTTTTTATATACGTCTGTAGGTTCATTTTTAGATACCTGCATATCAGTTTGGAGATTTTCTGATGCTTCCTGAAAATACTTTTCCGCGTTTTCATAATCGCCAGCCTCCATATAGGAGTTTGCTACTGCAAAAGCGCTATGGGCTACTGCGAACCAGCATCCGCTTGGAGTGCCCCGATGCCACTGTTTGGTTTCTTGATGAAACTTCACTAAATCCTCGGTTTTCGCATTCCCAGCCGCCGCAGCCAACACTTTCTGTCCGTAAAGTTCACACCCCTTCACTTCGTTGTGGATCATATAGCCAGTATTGGCGAGCGCCAGGTCGAGTAGTTTCACCGCATCATCATAGTTCTTAGTTAAAAAGGCGACCTCGGCGCGTGCCTGATCTAGCTCCGGATATCGTGGATCTGATACGTCGTCAGGATTGTCAATTGCATATTTGAGGTATTTATCTGCCGCGTCAAATTGTTGATATTTGCGTAGTAGGTTAGAAACTGTCAGTGTTCCCGAAACCGAACCAGAAGAGTGAAATAGCTTCATCTGGTTTTTTGCCTGCAGCTGGCCTTTTTCAGTTTTCGGGCTTGCTGAGATATAGGAACTGACCGCAGTATCAAGATCTTCGCCTGCTAGTAGCAGCGCTTTAAAAATTCCTTTATTCAGGTCATATCCTGCGGGTATAGACCATTCGTCTTCAACGTATTGCTGAAAGAGTGAAGCGAATTCTACTCCCGCTGCGCCGCAGCCGCCAGCGTTTGTGTAGTGAGGGGTTGATACGTTTCCCCAAAAACCAGCACCGACTTGTGGGGTGTTAAAGAAATTCTGGTCGGGAAAAGAGAGTGTCCGGAGGCAAATATGTACTGATGTGCGCGCTTGCATTGAAAAAGGTTGTTCGTCAGCTTTTTCATACCATTCTTTAGCAGTCAGCGGTTCCCCAGCGTAGAGGTACAACTCGGCAACGCTGGAAGAGTAATCACGCCGTTCAGGTACTTCTTTCGTAAAATCAACTAGTGAATTTTTTAAGGCTTCAGCCTCTCCCAGTTTTGCTTGTGCATTCATGACCACCAGTGCCGCTTCTGGTATTCCGGATTTTTGATAGGCCATGTTTGCGTTTCCGATAGCATCCCTATACAAGTTCGTTGCTGAAAAACCGTTTTCAAAACCAGCGAGCGCCAGCTGTGCATCGGCAAGTGCCGTTAAACCGGAGGGAGAGCCAGGATATTTCCGCAAAAAATCATTCCATGATGTCAGCAAAGTTTCAGGGATGTCGGTTGGTGAAACCTCGCTATCGCCGCGGTTAAGACCGCCAATCGAATCCAAATAGCGGTTGAAAGTATCGAAATAATCGATAGTGCGAGTATCGGCACAGCTTGTTTCTGCCGCTTGCCGATACTGCTTAGCGCTGCCATAAAACTGTGGCAGATTTATTTCGGCTTTCTTAGAGATAAAATAGAGATTTTGATTCGCTAAACATGCCTGGTCGGTTTTGAGGAGCATTGTCCACAAGCTAAACGCTATCGGAGCAAGATACGAAGATCGCTGGATAAAATCGTTAGACATATCGGACATGGAGACTAATAGTATTGCTGAAGCAAAATCATTCAACGCCGAGTGCTGCTTGGTGGAGAGCTGATTGACATCTGGGATTAACGCTTTTAACTTTCCCTCCACATATTCGTCTCTCATCCCCTCAAAATCTGTTTCCTCGCTGGAAAAGCTATAACTTGTGTCGGATAGATGAGAAAATGAATCCGGAATTATATCACTCAAACCGCTTATGCTTGTCGGTTCAGCTGCTTTAGTAAAGTACTCCTGCCACGCGGAGAGGTTATCGTCAGCATCTGGTACCTGAAGCGGAAACTCGGTGGCAGCAGGGCTGTCGTGATTCATAATCGGAAAAGAGTCCACGTCATAGCCGCTGTGTGATGCCGCGTTTGCCAAAGCAATGCCAGCCGGCTTTTCCGCTACAGTTTCTAAAAACAACGAACGAGCAGCGGCGCGCGCAGCACAAGGAAAACCAAAAGTGATCGTTAGACCTAGCGTTAAGACGGTTGATAAAGCGACCAACAATAGACGGCGAGTGCCAGAACGTTTTTCAGTAGTTACCGAATCGGGGGGGGGTAGAAGATGCGTTCATAGCTCACCTCGTTGTTTCAACTGCGTGGTATTTGGTGTGGGTGCGTGAGATTACGGTCACCGCTCCAACAAATACAGCATAACGGCGAGTTTCAGACTGGCCCAACTATTTTCAAATCTTGGCTAGCGCGGCTTCTAACAACGGCGCGGCTGCAAACAATGGTGGGGTCTTTCTCTGATCGTCACGACGTTGCGGCTCCAACTGACGAGTATCCGAACTGTCACGTGCTGGAGTCGTTTCTTGTTCGGTTGGGCATCTCGTCATGCCTCCACATACCTTTCCATATTTCAGCGATTTCGCCATGAAGGCGGGTCGCAGTCTGCGTCTTCATCACTGCGGTCTTATCTTCATCATCGTCGTGTGCCTGTCAGCGTATCTTGATAAGCGTCATGCAACGCCACAAGCTGACAAGTGGGAAAATGATGTAGCTACCATGAACTTCCCAGTGCATAGTTCAACGTGCCAGCGCGCGCTAATAGGGTGCCACTAGCAGATATCGAAGCGACTCGGTATTGAGTTGGATTCTGTTTGGACGCTGATTGAAGTGGATCCTGTATTGAATTGGGTTCTAGGCAGCAGGAACGCGCTCTTGCGCCTTCCATGTGGGAACTCTATTTCCTGTAGGAACTCCATTTCATGTAAGAACTCTGTAAAGGGCAGCACATTTTCAAGAAATTGCAGATTCGAGATGAGAAGATGTGTGTGGAGGTGATTCCCATGTACAAGACGTTCACTATTGATTATCACCCGCGTGCGGATAAACTGGCTGACGCTGTGGAAAAGAAAGCAAATGAACTTGCGCACGAGGGATATCGTGTGATCTCTTTCTCCGTCACGAATAGTGCGAAAGCTATTATTCTGGCCGAACGCGACTGATTCGCGGGATCCCTATCGCATCTGTTATCACATCTGTATCGTCTCACCGAGCGCGCATTGTTTGTCGCATGCGTTGCGCTTTATCGCGTACATGCTGGTATCCTCAGGAACTCTCGTGGCTCTTATGGGTGTGAGCATGTGCCCGTGAAGTCTCGGCATGCTTTATGTGCTATGCCATATATTCTGTGCCATATATTCTGTGCCATCTATTCTGTGGCACTCCCCAAAAAAGTAAATAGCACATACAAAACACTTATGTAGCATAAAGCAACATATCGCCTAAATTGTGAAAAAAGTGTGCAGGGGGAGGGTAGACTGCTATAGTCTCTGGCCATCTTTGCCCATGATGAAGTCAAAATCACGCATCAGTGGGCAGGTATTGGGGATATGGCAAATAATAGGGGGAATACGTGAAAAAGAAGATAGCAGGGGCGGTGACGGCGTTGTGCGTCTGTTGCGCAGCGCTGATCGCCATCGCTTTACCGGCGAACGCTGCGGAGCGTCCTTTTCCGAAATATGAGTTGAGCTATCAATGGATTCATGGCACGCCAGATCCGAATTATGATCCGGAACATCCGGTGGGGGATGGGTGCTTGCGCAAGCCTGATGCTAAAGTCACCCATCTTTCTTTTTTTGGTTTTAACACCGCAATTGATCCGTGTGATGCGATTCGTACCACGATCCGCTTCTACAACAATCTTGGACCAGGACAGGAAGGTACGAATAATTTTCGCTGGGGAGTGAGCTGGCAGTATACCGATATGTCAGACCCCAACTCGAACCACTATATTTGGAAGCCCGTAGAGAATTTTCTTTTTGACGGGCAGCCGTACCCAGGTTACGACGTCACGAATCAAGATGCGATGGTGGTGAAAGACGCTCAGGGCAACTTTGTGCGCATGGATAATGGCAGAGGACTCTACGAACCCCAGCATATTGAATTTGATGATTTCTTCGGAGATGGTGAAGAGCACACGTTCCAGTTTGATGCCTATTTGCCGATTAACGGCGACTGGGCAGGGATGTCATGGGGCACGGGATCCACTGGGGACACCCAGGGAGGGACTATCGGTGCGACTGCCCAGGGAATTTTTGTGAAATTTCTTGCTGGGGCAGATTTCCGCCATGTAGAAGATAGTGTGTACAGGGAATTTCTCGGCATTGATAGTGACGACGATCCACTTCCCGCTCGTCCGCAGGGTACCTGGGGCGGTAAAGTCGAAGGCACGACATTCTCTGTTGAGCAGTGTCTGGAAGACCGTATGCTTGCCCCAGTGACGGACACAATCACGGCAAACGAGATCTATCCTGATCTCACGTACTCCACGCCGATAGAATTCTATTCTGGTGCTGGCAATTATCTCATGGCGAGCTGGCCATATGAATTTATGGTTAATTATCGATCTGGCAAAGGTCAAAACTTCGATTCCACTAGCAAATTGAGGCCGGTATTCACTGAGGGGAATTCTTTTGTCTCTTATGAGACGGTGCGTCCAGGCGAAGCAGACTTCTCTTATAAGCCTACAGTTGATTCAATTATTCAACATATTCCTGGCTACGAATATGTAGACAATGATTTGAAAGTCTTCGACGACGGTAGTGTGGATCCCGATATAGAGAAGTGGGTCTCCGATATCCCGAAGTTCGTCCCCGGGAAAAACGTTTATCTCAACTACAACAAGTCTGGTGCGCGCATACAGCATTTGTATTACACGTATGAGCCGCTGAAGACCACGTTCTCTCTGAAAAAGACTGACGATAAGGGCGCAGCGCTGGAAGGAGCGACGTTCGAGCTATTCCGCGCTGCAGATATGAAAGAATATCTGCCTGTCGATCAGGGTGGGTATGCGTGTAAGCGCGCTAGCACCCCCAAGCTGGAGCAGATTAAACACTGCGAAAATGGGAATTGCGAGCAGGTAAACGTCAATCGGGTGCAGGTCCCTGGTGAGGACGAAAAAGGGCACTTCAGCACGGATGAGAAAGGTGCATTCGTACCTACTAATGCCGATGGTTCTAAGGCTTTGGACTGGCTTCCAGCTGGCACCTACTATCTGCGTGAAGTAGCTGCCCCTTCAGGGTATGAACTTCTGGATAATCCGCTGGTTTTCCACGTGACGCCCGAGAAAGACGCGCAGGGAAATGTTGCGGCGGTAGATTTCAACGTCGTCAATACCCCTGATACGCCGCCAACGCCTCCGACTCCGGACGAGCCAACGCCTCCGACGCCTCCAACACCGGATGAGCCGACGCCTCCGACTCCGGATAAACCGCTTCCCAATACTGGCTCTCAGCTGGGGTCGCTGATTGGTCTTGCTGCGGTGTGCGTGACTGCTGGGGCATTCCTCGTCCGTCGCCGTCAGCGGCATATCTAAGCTGGCGTCATATTTGATCTGATGTGGTGCGCGTGTCTGGTTCGGTGCAGGAGCCAGACACGCGCACCACTGGCAGTGAGCCTACAGACGCACACAACGGCTAGCAGCTGCGACTGGCTATAAAATGGCAAGCTGGACATAAGCGACGGTAGCTGAACCGAGCTTAGATAGCTGAACTGGTCAGATGGTGTCTGCGTGCTTCAGCACGTCGGTGAGCCGATTTGCCGATGTCACGACTGCTGCCGCGTGACGCCGCGCTGGCTGGGCTCCCATGCGCTCAATGGGGCCAGAAATGGAAACTGCTGCAATCACATGCCCGTTGGGGCCGCGCACGGGGGCGGAAATGGATGCAACCCCTGGTTCGCGCTCTGCCACGGACTGCGCCCATCCGCGCCGCCGCACTGCTGAGAGGACGGTGGCGGTGAACTCGGCGCCGTGCAAGCCTCGGTGTAAGTGATCTGGCTCTTCCCAAGCGAGGAGTACTTGTGCGGCAGAGCCAGCTCTCATAGAGAGAGTGGCGCCCACGGGAATGGAATCGCGTAGTCCCATCGAGCGATCTGCCGCCGCAACGCACACGCGCATGTCACCTTGGCGACGGTAGAGCTGAGCTGATTCTCCAGTGTGATCGCGCAGGGCAATGAGCACTGGATTGGCGGCAGCGAGCAGCCGGTCTTCTCCGGCGGCGGAGGATAATTCTGATAGCCGCGGGCCGAGCACGAATCGTCCTTGCATGTCACGAGCCACGAGCCGGTGATACTCTAGTGCTACGGCAAGCCGATGTGCTGTGGGGCGCGCCAAGTGAGTGGAAGAGACGAGTTGTGCAAGCGTGAGCGGGCCTGCTTCCAAAGCGCTGAGCACGGAAGCTGCTTTGTCGAGTACCCCGACGCCTGATCCACTTTCGTTGTCCATAGCTCGATATTGCCATCTCGAAAGCTGAGACGCAAACATAACTGCACTGAAAAGCGGCAATGCTTGACGCATACCACAAAAATGAGCGAGAGAGAGGCATGTATGAGTGGCACTCTAGCTGAAAAAGTTTGGCGTGATCACGTCGTCAAGCACGGAGAAAACGGAGCTCCGGATCTGCTCTATATCGATCTGCAGCTTTGCCATGAGGTGACGAGTCCACAGGCTTTTGAAGGATTGCGATTGGCTGGCCGAAAGGTGCGACGGCCGGATTTGACTATTGCCACCGAAGATCACAACACCCCGACGGTGGATATCGACAAGGCAATTGCTGATGAGACGTCACGCACACAGCTGGAGACGCTGCGAGCCAACGCCAAAGAATTCGGCATTCGACTGCATTCGCTCGGAGATGCTGACCAAGGCGTCGTCCACGTGGTTGGCCCACAGCTGGGGCTCACCCAGCCAGGTATGACGATTGTCTGTGGCGATTCCCACACCAGTACTCACGGTGCATTTGGGGCACTTGCTTTCGGAATCGGCACCTCTGAGGTGGAGCATGTGTTGGCCACCCAGACTCTGCCGCTCCAGCCATTTAAGACGATGGCCGTGAATATCACAGGCGAGCTGCGGCCAGGCACAAGTGCAAAAGACGTTATTCTGGCTCTCATCGCCAAAATTGGCACCGGCGGCGGTCAGGGGTATGTGCTGGAATACCGTGGCGAGGCTATCAGCAAGCTGTCGATGGATGCGCGCATGACGATCTGCAATATGAGCATTGAAGCCGGCGCTCGTGCGGGGATGATCGCTCCAGATGAGACGACGTTCGCATACCTCAAAGACAAACCGCACGCTCCGCAGGGCGAACTCTGGGATCAAGCGGTGGAATACTGGAGGAGTTTGCGCAGTGACGACGATGCCGTCTTTGACGCTGAAGTAGAGCTTGACGCCGCCAGCTTGGAACCGTTCGTCACCTGGGGAACAAACCCTGGCCAGGGCGTGCCGCTCTCTGATTCGGTGCCTGATCCCGATCAGATTGCCGACGAATCTCAACGGCTGGCAGCGGAGCGCGCCTTGGAATACATGGGTCTTGAGCCAGGCACGAAGATGAGAGACATTGCCGTAGACACCGTCTTCATTGGATCGTGCACGAATGGGCGCTTGGAAGATCTGCGTGGCGCCGCTGCCGTAGTGAAAGGGCGCAAAAAGGCTGACGGCGTGCGAGTGCTGGTAGTGCCAGGGTCGGCGCGCGTGCGGCTGCAGGCAGAAGCCGAAGGCCTTGACAAAATCTTTATGGATTTTGGCGCAGAATGGCGAAATGCCGGATGCTCAATGTGCCTAGCGATGAATCCGGATAAGCTCGCGCCGCAGGAGCGCAGTGCATCCACCTCAAACCGCAATTTTGAAGGCCGGCAAGGCAAAGGTGGGCGCACGCACCTCGTCTCTCCGCTGGTAGCTGCCGCCACGGCAGTGCGCGGCACGCTTTGCTCGCCGGCAGATCTCGAACCGCTTCGGTGAAGCTTCCGGTGAAGCCTCTGGTGAGGCTTGTTATGTGGCTTAGGTCTGCAGCGTGATGCCTCAGACGTCGGGCGCAGCGCGGTGACTTCGCGTCATCAGGTGGCAACGCCGTCACGAGCCATTAATGCAATGAACGTAAACATCTGAAGAAGATACACAAAGGACATATGCAGATGGAAAAATTTATTTCACACACTGGTGTTGGAGTGCCGCTACGTCGCTCAAACGTGGATACTGATCAAATTATCCCAGCCGTCTTTCTCAAGCGAGTCTCGCGCAGCGGATTTGAGGATGCCCTCTTCCAAGCCTGGCGGCAAGATCCGGATTTTGTGCTCAATAAACCTGCCTATGCCAGTGGTTCAGTGCTGGTGGCTGGAAATGATTTTGGCACTGGTTCATCGCGTGAACATGCCGTTTGGGCTTTGCATGACTACGGTTTTCGGGTGGTGCTCGCCCCGCGTTTTGCAGATATTTTCCGTGGGAATGCTGGCAAGCAGGGACTGGTAGCTGGCGTGGTGGACGAAGCCAACATCGAGCAGCTGTGGAAAATTCTCGAAGCTACTCCTGGCACGGAGATCACGGTTGATCTAGAGCATAAGACGGTACATGCGCAGGGGTTCATGTGCACCTTCGAGATTGATGACTACACGCGCTGGCGCCTGATGGAGGGGCTTGATGATATCGGCCTCACGCTGAGAGATGAGGTTGCTATTGCGGCGTACGAAGCTCGGCGTCCAGCTTTTAAGCCCGCGACTCTACCAGCCAAGACTTTGCCACCAGCGCATGTAGAATCGGCGCGTCCAGTGCAGATGGCATAGATCATTCGTGATTCGAGCGTCTGGAAGCGTTTAGGGGTATCTTAGACGTAGTGATTTTTTCCAGAACGAAGGATACGGATGGCTGACGGCGTGTTGAGAGTGGACGGTGGTTTTCCGCTCAACGGTGAAATTACGGTGCGCGGCGCGAAAAATTTTGTGAGTAAAGCGATGGTAGCTGCTCTGCTCACGTCTGAGACGTCGGTGCTGCGTAACGTGCCCCTCATTCGTGATGTAGACGTGGTCACCGAGCTGCTGCGCCTGCACGGTGTCGATGTTGAATACGATCAAGACGCCGGCATGCTCACTATTACCCCTGGGCGTCTGCATCTGCCAGACCCCAACGAAGTGATGATGCTCGCGGGTTCCTCGCGTATCCCGATTCTTTTCTCTAGCCCTCTGCTGCATGCCCTCGGTGAGGCTTTCATACCAGATCTGGGCGGATGCCATATTGGTTCGCGGCCAGTAGATTTCCATCTGAAAGTCTTGGAAGATATGGGGGCGCGCAGAGAGCCGCAAGAATTCGGGCTGCATCTTTCAGCTCCAGGAGGGCTGCGAGCGAAGAAAGTGCATTTGCCCTATCCATCGGTGGGCGCCACGGAGCAGACCTTGCTCGCCGCTGTGCGTGCGCAAGGTATTACGGAGCTCACGGGGGCAGCTATTGAGCCGGAAATCATGGATCTCATAGCAGTGCTACAAAAAATGGGTGCACTCATCAATGTGGATACTGATCGCACTATTCATATTGAGGGCGTGTCGGAGCTTCACGGATTCACGCACACGTCGCTCGCGGATCGGATTGAGGCGGGGTCGTGGGCGTGTGCTGCGCTCGCCACGCATGGCGACGTGTACGTGCGCGGTGCAGATCAGCAGTCAATGATGAGCTTTCTGAACGTTTTCCGCAAAGTGGGAGGCGAGTTTGAGGTATTTGATGACGGCATTCGCTTCTGGCATCCAGGCGGGGACTTGAAATCTATGCCGATTGAGACGGACGTTCATCCTGGTTTTATGACGGATTGGCAGCAGCCAATGGTGGTGGCACTCACGCAGGCACACGGGGTGTCGATCGTGCATGAGACGGTGTACGAAAACCGCTTCGGGTTCACGAAAGCTCTCAATCAAATGGGTGCGCATATTCAGGTGTATCGAGAATGCCTTGGCTCGAAGCAATGCCGGTTTGGGCTGCGCAATTTCTACCACTCAGCCGTGATCCAAGGGCCAACTGAGCTCACGGGAGCCGAGATTGAAGTGCCCGATTTGCGCGGCGGATTCTCACATCTGATTGCGGCTTTAGCTGCTCATGGCACATCTATCGTGAGTGGGGTCAATATTATCAACCGTGGATATGAACACTTTATGAAGAAGCTGCTGGCGCTGGGCGCCCATGTAGAGAAAGTGAGCTAGCGTGGCGCAGCGAATTCGTGTAGCCCTTATTTATGGCGGAGTGTCGGGAGAACATTCGATTTCGTGCGTCACGGCAGGAGCCGTTATGCGGGCGATCGACCGTGAACGTTTTGATGTGCTTCCGATTGGGATTCGTCGTGATGGCATGTGGGTGCTAGGGGAGAGCGATCCGGAGCGGCTCGTACTAGGTGAGCAGATGCCTGAAGTGCGTGGCGGCTCAGAGCAGGTAGTCATTCCTCCTGGAGACGGTTCGCAGCCAGTGCTTGCACTCTCCTATGGCAGTGACGGCGGTGCAGATGGTGCTGCTGACAGCGTCCTCTCGGTGCGCTCTCTCGGGCGCGTCGATGTGGCTTTTCCACTCTTACATGGCCCATTTGGTGAGGACGGCACAATTCAAGGTGCGCTGGAGATGGCGAATATTCCCTACGCTGGATGCGGGGTGTTTGCCTCGGCTGCCGGCATGGACAAACACTACATGAAAATTGTCTTAGAACATGCGGGCATTCCCGTGAGCCCCTATTGTGCAGTGACGTCGAACCAGTGGCAGCGCGATCCACAAACGGTGCTAACTGAGGCGCAAAAGTTACATTTTCCACTGTACGTGAAGCCAGCGCGTGCTGGATCATCTTTAGGTATCACTCGCGTTGATGCTCCAGCGAAACTCGCTCAGGCAATTGAAGCGGCACACGAGTTCGACCCGAAAGTGCTGATCGAAGAGGAAATTAGGGGGCAAGAGGTGGAGTGCGCCGTACTTGGTGGGCACGGCGCGCAGCGGCCGCGAGCGTCGTTACCCGGGCGGATTGTACTTGATGCCCCTGCCGACGCTTTTTACGACTTTTCGCACAAGTACATTGATACTGCGGCGCTGACGATGCAGATTCCTGCCGAGATTGGCGCCGATGCCACTTCTGCAGTGCAAGAGACGGCCGTGCGGGCTTTTGAGGCTTTTGGCTGCGAGGGGCTCACTCGTGTGGACTGTTTCGTGACGGAGCGGGGCGACGTGTTGGTTAATGAGATCAACACTATGCCAGGCTTCACTCCGTTCTCGATGTATCCGGCGCTGTGGGAAAAATCTGGCATCCCCTATACGGAATTAGTGAACGAATTGCTCATGTTGGCGTTGGAGCGGGGCACGGGTCTGCACTGAGACGTATGCCCTGCGATGTGTGCGCGGAGGTATCTGCTCTGCATCTGCACCGAGATGTACGCCCGAGTATTGTAGCGGCTATCTGTAGCGCAGCTGCTGATAGTGCCCTGATAGCGCTCCAGAGGAAGGGCAAGCTAGAAACGGCGTGCTAAGAGGAACGGTGAGTTAGCGAATGAAAGGGACAAGCAGGGGCGGGATCTAGATCTTAACCCTGTGGGATGTACATCCTGGAAGGCAGAGGCGGGGAGGCGAAAGGATGGAAAGAGCAGCAGAAAGGTAGAAGGAGCGAGTAGACGAAAACTAGGTAAACAAAAGGTGGCTTTCTGGACATCCAAAAAGCCACCCTCGTATATTATCTGCAAATATCTGCAAAGATCAGATCGCGCGCGTCACCTTGCCAGCCTTCAGGCATGAGGTGCATACGTTCAGACGCTTAGGCGTGCCACTCACGATAGCTCGCACACGCTGAATGTTCGGATTCCAGCGGCGGTTCGTGCGCACATGAGAGTGCGAGACGCTCTTGCCGAAGCCTGGACCTTTGCCGCAGATTTCACATACAGAGGCCACGATTCACTCCTTTACGAATTCACTTGCAGCCAAATGGATTGGCAACTTCTCAATAGTAGCTAAAATTTAGCTGTTCTTCCAAGCCCAGTTATGCGTGGGATGCGGCACATTGGTGACGGCGAAGTGAATTTTTAGCCCATTGCCTGTGCGATGTGATTGATGTAAGGCGAGGTTACCTAAATTCCCTACAAAGGCGTGCAGAGCCTACTGGAGCGTTAGAATATGTGCACAAGTACAGGCAGATGCGCAAGAGAGAATCTATGGTGAAAAACGGCGCTGACGGTGACGGCGGCACGCAAGCGGCTTGCGGAGAAGCTGCGTTTGGTGAATCGTCACTCGCGCAGGTGGCACTCAGCGGGAAGCAAGCACTCACGGGTGAACAAGCGCTCACGAGCGAACAGGGAGGAATCTTAGCAGCTCCGCTGGAGCGCTTTCTCGGCAAACGCACGGCACATGCGCTGGCTAAGCTCGCTATCCATACCGTCTCTGATCTGCTCGAACACGTCCCTTTTCGGCTTGCTCAGCGCGGCGAACTCATGCCGATAGAGGCGGTGCACGAGGGAGAGGCCGTCACGGTGGTGGCTCGGGTTTTGAGCTCTGCGGTACGTCCGATGCATGCTCGTCGGGGATTTATCCTCGGCGTCACGGTGACGGACGGACAGCACGATCTCGAACTCACGTTTTTTGCAAAAAACTCACGCCCGCTAAAATTTCATGAACAACAGCTCGCCGTGGGTACGGTGGCCGTTTTTTCCGGCACGGTTAGTTCTTATCGCGGCACGCTCCAGCTCACCCATCCACAGTATTCACTTGTGGATGATGCTCAGGCCGTCGATGCCCAAGAGATCACTCGCCCGATACCGATCTACCACGCAGCTGCAACAGTGCCATCGTGGAAAATTGGCCAGGCACTTGATATAGTGCTACCGCATCTGAGCGAGGCCGACATACCCGACCCGCTTCCAGCCAGTTTTCGCAGTGAGCATGATCTTCCCAGTAAATTCTCGGCGCTCGTAGAGCTTCATCAGCCGAGTAGCCTGGAGAGTTGGCAACATGCTCGCACACGCATGGCCTATGAAGAGGCTTTCGTCTTGCAGACTGTGCTAGCTCTGCGGCTCTCCGTCTCCAAACGTGCGCATGCGCGCGCCTGCCCGCCGAGGGCTGACGGCGTAGCTGCTGCCTTTGATCGGCATCTTCCGTTTACTCTCACGCAAGGTCAGCAGCGTGTGGGGGAGCAGATAGCGCGGGATATTGCTTCCTCTGTGCCCATGCGCAGACTTTTGCAAGGGGATGTTGGCACGGGAAAAACTATTGTGGCTCTGCGAGCTATGTTGCAAGTGATCGACGCCGGAGGGCAGGCGGTGCTGCTCGCTCCCACGGAAGTGCTTGCGCGGCAGCATGTCGATACCTTTCATGCAATGTTGGGAGAGCTCGGGCGAGGAGGTGAAATTGGCGCTCCTGAGCAGGCAGTGCGCCTTGAGCTGCTCACGGGTTCGCTGACGGCAGCTGCCCGCCGCGCTGCTCTAGCTCGTATTGCCTCTGGGCAGGCGCAATTAATCGTGGGTACGCACGCTCTGCTCTACGAAGCAGTGCAGCTGCCGTTCTTGGGGTTAGTCGTGATAGACGAGCAGCATCGCTTCGGCGTCAATCAACGCGATACTCTCGCCGAGGGTGCCCACCTGCTTGTGATGACGGCTACTCCGATTCCGCGCACAATCGCCATGACCACGTTTGGCGATCTGGATGTGAGCACGCTCGCGCAAGTGCCACAAGGCCGAGCGGACATTAGCACGGTGCTGGTGCCTGCCTGGAATCAGGCATGGATGGGACGAATATGGCAGCGAGCGCGTGAAGAAGTGGAACGCGGTGGGCGAGTGTATGTGGTGTGCCCGAGAATCAATGCCCACACGGAAGAGGAGACGGAATCATCGGAGAGTGATGCACAGGCTGGGCAGGAGCAGCGGATATCGGCTCAGGGGACGCTTGTGGGGGTAGGGCTGGGAACGCTTGCAGAAGCAGGGTTCCAAGCGCCCTCACCTCGGCGTGATATGGCTTCTGTGGAAGCTGTGGTAGAGCAATTGAGTACGGAACCGGCGCTGGCGGGCATTTCGGTGGGGTGCGTCCATGGGCGGCTCTCCCCAGAGGAGAAGAGCGCAGCTATGGCGGATTTTAGCTCGGGAGCGCGGCCTATCTTGGTGTCTACGACAGTGATTGAGGTGGGTATTGACGTGCCGCAAGCCACGATGATGGTGATTCTCAATGCCGATCACTTTGGCCTCTCTCAGCTGCATCAGCTCCGTGGGCGCATCGGGCGAGGGAGTGAAGCCAGCCTTTGCCTTGCCGTCCATGAGGCGGCACCTGGCACTATAGCGTATGAGCGGCTATCTGCATTTGCCAGCACGCGCGATGGCTTTGCCCTGGCCGAGAAAGATATAGAACTGCGCAGTGAGGGAGACGTACTCGGAGCGCAGCAATCTGGCCGGCACAGTTCCTTGAAATTCCTCTCTGTATCCCGTGACGCCGATGTGATTGCGCAGGCGAGAGCGGCTGCTACCCAGTTGGTGGCACGTGATCCTGAGCTGAGCCAGGTGCCAGCGCTTAAAGCGGCGGCGCAGAATGCGGCTGGCGATGCCAGTGCAGCATATATAAGCCGCACCTGATGCTTTAAAAGGGTGCTAAAAAGCGTATGGCCAAGCTGCGCGTGCTTCAGCTAGAGCGAGACAGGTATGATGCGGATATGACGAGGATTGTGGCTGGCAGTGCGCGGGGGCGCACGCTCGCAGTGCCGCGGTCAGGCACGCGCCCCACGAGTGAGCGAGTGCGTGAGGCGCTCTTTTCGCATCTGGAGCATTATGGCTATCTGGAGGGCGCTACCGTGGCTGACCTTTTTGCTGGCTCAGGGGCGCTGGCACTGGAGGCGCTTTCACGAGGAGCTGCCCGCGCCGTGGCAGTGGAGGCTCACGCCGGCGCTGCGAAAATCATTGCAGCCAATGCTCGCACGCTGGGTTTTGCTGAGCAGATGTGTGTGCGCTCGCAAAAAGTGGAGAGCTATCTCAGCGCCACATCAGAGGTGCTGCCGTTGTTTGACGTGGCTTTCCTCGATCCCCCCTACGAGTATTCTGATGCGGTGTTGGCTCACGTCTTGGAGCTACTGGCTGGGCATGTCGCGGCAGATGGAGTGATCGTCGTGGAGCGGGCAGCGAGATCTCCGCAGCCGGTCTGGCCGGAGAATTTCGCGCTCAGCGATGAACGAAAAATGGGCGATACCCGAGTGTGGAGCGCTGAGCGCACGCCGGAAACGATAGCATAGGAGCATGACTATTGCGGTGTGCCCTGGCTCTTTCGACCCCATTACTCTCGGGCACGTGGACATCGTGCGTCGTGCCTGTACCCTGTTTGATACCGTGATCGTAGGGGTAGGGCGCAATTCTCACAAGAACTATTGGTTTTCCGCCGAAGAGCGAGTGGAATTAGCGCGGGGAGCACTGGCTGATGTCCCGTGTGTGCAAGTGGAATTTATGGATGGTTTGGTAGCTACCTTTGCGCGTGAGCGCGGAGCGAATGCGATTGTGAAAGGGCTGCGGGGCACCGCTGACTTCGACAATGAGCAGGCGATGGCGTTGCTCAACAGGCATCTCACTGGCGTGGAAACGGTGCTGATGATCGGAGATCCCACAAAAGCGCATATCGCTTCCTCCTTCGTCAAAGATATTGCCCGCTATGGCGGAAAATTTGAAGATTTGGTTCCTGCAAATGTCGCTCGTGCACTGCGCCAGCGAGTGCAGAGCTATAAGAAAGGCGACAGCTGTGAATGAATTAGCTGAAAATGAACAGACTGGAGCGTCACTCCTCGATATTCTCGAAGAGCTCACGGCGCAGGTAGAGCACGCAAAATCAATGCCGCTTTCGGCTTCTGTGCTCATCAATCAAAGTGAGGTGCTCGATCTCTTGGAGACGGCGCGCTCCATCGTTCCACAGCAGATTGTCGATGCTGATTCAGTGCTGCAAGAGGCCTCCGCCGTCACTAATCAAGCGCGTGCTGAAGCGGAGTCGATTCTAGCTCAGGCGCATGCGGAAGCTCAGCGAATCGTGGGGCAAGCGAGGGGGCAGGCTCGGCAGCTGGTAGAACGCGATGCTATTACGACGGCTGCGCAGTCGAATGCGGCAAGGATTGTAGACGAGGCACAGCAGAAAGCTCTGCATATCAAGCAGGGCGCAGACGACTATTCAGATTTGCAGCTGGCTGACCTCGCTGAGCAACTGGCTGCCGTACAAGATGCGATTGACGCCGTGCAAGAGCAGATTGCTGCTGGGCGAGACGTCCTAGCCGAGCGGGCTGCCGAATCGTCTTCGGCAGCAAGCCGTGGGGATGGCCGTAGCAGTGGTGCTCGTAGTGGTGGCAGCCATAAAAAACTAAAGGCTAGCTAGCGGAAAGATCTGCTAGTCGAATGTGTCGATGCCGCGAGCCGCGTGGAGTACCCTGGCTGAATGTAGCGGGACAATGTAGCGGAACACGGTGGAACGTTATAGAACAGCAGAACGGCAGAACAGTCGTAACCGTGCGAAATGAGGGGTATGACGCACATGGTTTTGGATCAGCAAACCGACGTGCGATGAAACGAAACGCAACGAAACGACGAACGAAACGACGTGCGATGAAAATTTTTTGGGGAGAAATCCGGAAAGCAGTACATGATGAAACGCTCTGAATTTGTGGTCTCAATAGCGGATCTTCCACGTCAGGAGGGTGCGCAGCGTCACTATACGTTTACGTTTGCAGCTCCAGATGGCATCGGCGTCGATCTGCTAAAAGTGGCAAGCGGCGCGGCTATCGAGGTGGATATTACTTTTGAATCAGTGAGCGAGGGAGTCTTCGTACATGGGGTGGTGCACACGCAGGCTATGGGGGAGTGTGCGCGCTGTTTGCGCCCGATTGATCGGGAGGTGACGGAGCAGATAGCGGAGCTAGTGTACTATCCGCAGAGCGTAGCAGCACTCGCTGACGTCGATGAGGAAGAGGCCGATGAGCTTCCGGTGACGGACGGCGATTTTATTGATCTGGAGCCGTTGATACGTGACGCCGTGGTGCTGGCGTTGCCGCTGCAACCGCTGTGTAAACCAGACTGTCGAGGGCTGTGCCCCGAGTGCGGGGAACGCTGGGAAGATTTGCCGGCCGATCATCACCATGAGCATTTTGATCCGCGTATGAGTGCACTCGATGAGCTAGCTGCTCAGTTGGCGGCAGAGGCGGCGGAATAGACAGAGGCAGTGGAATAAGATCGTGTGTAAGTGCCGTTTTGCCCCGCAGTTCAGTGGGAAGCGGCATGGCGGCAGAAGAGGAGATCATGTTTAACCCTGATACCACGCAGTTGATGAAAAAGTGGGGCGTCGATCTCGACGCCTCTCTGCGAACGTTAGCTCTCACGCATCGCTCGTGGGCATTTGAACACGATACGAAGCACAATGAACGCCTGGAATTTCTTGGTGATTCAGTGCTGGGGTTTATCGCGGCAGATTGGATCTACGAGCAGTTCCCAGAAGACACCGAGGGCGACATGTCGAAAGTGAAATCTGCGAGCGTGAGCGAAAAGGCGTTGGCGTCCGTGGCGCGAGATTTAGATTTGGGCAGCTATATTCGCCTTGGCGTCGGGGAAGAGCGCACAGGCGGGCGGGAAAAGGATTCTATTCTCTCCGATACCGTTGAGGCGTTGATTGCCGCCACGTATCTGCAGTATGGCATAGAGACGACGCGCACCGTGGTGGAGCGCCATATCGTGCCGCTCATTCGCACTGCCACCACGCTCGGGCCTGCGTTGGATTGGCGGACTGCTTTTGAGGAGAAAGCTCGCGCGATGGGGTTGGAGCATGTGGATGCTTTGCGCTACGAGATACGTGGTGAAGGGCCAGATCATGCCCGCATTTACACAGCCAAGCTCTATCTGGCTGATACTTTTTGGGGCGAGGGCACAGGGTCGAGTCAAAAAGTAGCGAAATTAGCTGCGTGCGAGGATGCCTATCGGCGTCTAACGGGTGAGTCTCGCTGAGGCGAATGATAAAATCGGTCTCAGCGATTGCGGGCGATGCTATCAGCGCTATCAGCGCCAGCGAGACGGATAATGCGAGGGGAAATGGCAGAGGATCAAGACATTCAGGTGATGATTATTGACGATCACGAAGTGGTTCGCCGTGGAATTTCTGAAGTGGTGGATCGCTCGGAGGGGCTGAACGTGATCGCTGAGGCGGGCTCTGTGCAAGAGGCGCTGCGGCGGGCAAAATTGATGAATCCAGACGTTGCCCTTGTCGATCTGCGTCTGCCTGATGGCACGGGTATCGATATCATTCGTGGATTAGCCATTGAAAGTCCAAATACTCGTTCGATAGTGCTCACGAGCTTTGATGACGACGATGCCCTGGCGGAGTCGCTGGAGGCTGGGGCGAAGGCATTCCTCTTAAAGACGGTTCGGGGAGCTGAGATCACAGAAGTGATTCACGCCGTGGCAGCTGGACGGGTGCTGCTCGATGAGCGCACCGTGACGCGCAGGCGTGCTGATCACGACGATCCCACAGCCAACCTCACGCCCTCGGAGCGCAAAGTGCTCGATTTAATCGGGGATGGCCTATCGAACCGTGAAATTGGCGATAAGCTGGGGGTCGCCGAAAAGACCGTGAAGAATCACATCACGTCGGTACTCTCCAAGATGGGAATGCAGCGGCGCACCCAAGTGGCGGCATGGGTGGCAGGCCAGCGCGCTGCTGGATGGCGCAATAGCTAGCAATAGCTAAGTATAGAGAGCCCACCAGCAGCGAGGCCACCAAGTAGTGCGAAGAGGCCAGTAAGGGCGGCTGATAAAGCAATCTGAGTAAAGCGATGAGGAGCGCGGCGGAGTTTATCGCAGCGGCGCACGCCACGTCATCTGTGCTCCTGAATGGCCGTCTGCGCGTTTTTTCAGGCTGAATGTGCCGCGGTGCCGGCGGGCGCGCGCAGCGAGATTCGACAGGCCGGAGCGGCGTGAGAGCGACGGTGCAATACCAGCGCCGTCATCTACGACGAGTACCTCGATAGCATCAAGCGTCACGGTGATGGTGATAGCGACGGATGAGGCATGTGCATGTCGAGCGGCGTTCGAGAGCCCCTCTCTGACGACGGCGACGACGTCGTCAGAAATATCAGCCCCAACGGCGTCATCAATGAGCATGAAATCAGATTCTGCAGCTACAGTGGCTCCATTGAACGTGATGAGCAGTGAGGGGGCGAATCCGAGTGATTGCAAAGCCATCTTCGTCTCGTGACGCAGCCGATCCACCAGTGCCTGCGACGATCCCTCATCGCGCAGCGACTGCACGATCCTGCGAATTTGCCCCACCGAATCGTCGATAGCGCCCAGTGCTTTATCGAGTGCCTCCGTCACTGCTGCAGGGGGATTGCTAGCTGCGAGCTCTTCGCGCACCGCCGTAATGTGCATTCCAGATGCGAAGAGCTGCTGGATGGCCAAATCGTGCAGATCACGGGAGATGCGCGAGCGCTCATCGAGCTCTGCCGCCTGCTCTTTCGTCTTGCGCGCTTCGGCCAGCTCCAAGGCAATCGTGGCCTGCTGAGCTACGTTTTCTGCCATCGCCAGATCGTTGAGATCAAATTCTGGGGAATTGGGGTAGCGCAGCAGCACGATCACGCCGCGCCCGCCGGAGTTTGAGATGAGGGGAGCGTAGAGCGAGGGGCCAAAACGACGCAATACCGGCACGCGCACATGTGCCATCCGCTGCATCGAATCCACAATAATGCCGGCTTGTTCCCGAATGACGGTGCGGGCGCGCCCTTCGGGAGGGAATGTGAGCCCCAGATACTCTTTAGCACCTACTCCGGCTACAAATTCACACGCCCAGGCATCGTTGATCGAAGGCAAGACCATCAGGGCGATGTCTGCGCGGCCAGCCGTGAGCATCTCGTCAGTGATGACTTGTAGGGCATCTTCTTCCTCGTTGCCCTCAAGCAGGCTTGAGACGATATTTTGCGATGCGGTGAGCCAGCGTGACCGGCTCTGCGCCTGTGCATAGAGCCGAGTGTTGTGTACGGCCACAGCCGCTGCTTGCGCGAGTAATCGCATATTGGAGACGTCCGCCTCGGTGAAATCTTCAGGCTTGTTGGCCACGAAAATACGCCCCCACACCTGCCCATGTACGAGGACGGGAAGCCCCATAAAATTGCGCACGGGCAGCAGCGAGGAGGGAAGAACCTCGGCAAAGGCGTCTTCAGGCACAGAGTTCATCACGTTTACGCTGGTGGCCGAGACGTTGGGGAAGACCGAATCGCGTGCCAGCGGAATCGGCAAGTGGTCTTTTTGCTCTGGAGTGAGGCCACACGTGGCAAATTCGATGATGCTGCCGCGAGAATCGAGAATGCCGACGCCGCTCTGCGCTGCCCTGGAGAGATCCCGAGCGGCCTGGGTGAGAAACGTCAGCGCATCGACGCGGTCAAGCTTGCTGGTGAGTACGACTGTGAGTTCAAAGAGTTTGCGAAATGTGGAATCCTTATTCGTCATAGTGGCCTTCTTCAAATTGCTCCTGGCGGAGTGCCCATGCATATTCTGGCACCGTGTGCAGTAAGTGTGCGTGAGTGCCGCGTGCTATCACCTGAGCTGGGGCGGCGGGATCTGCATCAGGAGCCTTGCCGAGCATGATCACCTCGTCAGCTGCTGCCAGTGGAGAGAGGCGGTGTGTGACGACGATGACGCCCCGCTGATCTCCGCCCGCTCTCAGCAAATCGTGAATGAGCTGATCGGCCGTGTGTGGATCGAGATGTTCGCCAGGCTCGTCAAGGAGCAAAAATGTGGCGTGGGATGCGAGCGAGCGAGCGAGTAAGAGCCTGCGGCGTTCCCCGCCAGAGATAGTGGCAGCATCAGAGCCGAGCATAGTATTGACGCCGTCCGGAAGTTGTGCCAACCACTGCTGAAGACCGGCTTGTGCGAGTAGTTCCTCTGCTTCTGCAGCTGAGACGTCTGCTCGTGCCACGCGCAGATTTTCGAGCACACTCGTCTCAAAAATGTGGGCATCTTCCGCCGTGAGGATGAGTTCGCTTGACACTTCCGAGCGGTGGAGCCGGTAGGCGTCGCGTCCGCTGAGCTTCACCGCTCCAGACTGTGGGGCGAGCATACCAGCGAGAGTAAAGAGCAGTGTAGATTTGCCGATGCCGGAATGGCCGACAATAGCGATAGCTTTGCCAGGCTCCAGATGCAGATCAATCGGCCCGCACACCTGCGGGCGAGTCGGCCATCCTGCTACGAGATCATGCGCGGTCAAAGATGGTTCTGCTGTGGCAGGAGAATCATCGTGCTGTGGCGCTTGTGCGCGGCGCGCCGTCTCCAGGAGTTCCATCACCCGCAGGGCAGCTCGGCCAGAGCGAACGAGCTGTACAGCCGCCTTGGCTAAACCTTGGGTGGCTTCAAAAGCCGAGAGCGGAGTGAGAGTACAGACGATCAGTCCGACAGGGCTGAGCGTGCCAGCTGCCACTTGCTGAGTGCCGATCACCAGTGCGGCGACTACTGAAATTCCCATAGCGAAGGTATCAATAGCAGTGGCGAGGGCAGTGGGGCGTGCGGAGGCGTCGCGGCTGTGCTGGATGCGCTGTTCAATCTCTTGCTGCGTCGCTTGAGCTGCTGCGAGCTTGCCACTGACGCGCAGCTCAGAAGCGTGCTCCAGCACGCTGAGTGCCTGTGTATTGAGCTGTGCCCGATAAGCTACTTGGTCAATTTCAGCCATGCGTCCGCCCAACATTGCACAGTATGGACCGAGAATGCCAGCGATGAGCAGACACAGGGCTAGTACGGCGGCGATTGCTGGAGAATAGCTGGCGACGATGGCGATAGAGATGAGACTGACAATGCCAGCGACGCAGATGGGCAGCAGTGATTTCACGACGACGTTGCCCAATTCGTCCACGTCTGAACCAGTGCGAGCGAGTAGATCTCCGCGGCGGATTCCCGAGACGACGTCGGTGGTAGAATCCGCCATGGTGCTGTAGACGGCAGTGCGGACAGCGGCCATGCCACGCAGTGCCACCCAATGCGAGGCAATGCGCTGCAGATAGCGGAAGACGGCTTTGCCAATGCCAAACATCCGCACGCTCGTGGCGGCTACTGAGAGATCTAGCACCGGCGGTAACTGAGCAGCACGGGCAATCAGCCAAGCGGAGACGGAGCCGAGCCCAACCCCTGATCCGATCGCTCCTGAGCCAAAGAGGATAGAGAGGGCAAAACGCTTCTTGTCAATGTCCAGCAGCGCGAGTGATTGGCGCAGAGCGTGGCGTTCAGCGCGCGGGAAAGCCTTTTCTAGCGGGGAGAAAGAACTCATTTGCGTCCCCCTTCTGGCGCAGCAGAATCAGATGACGCGCCATGCCAGCTTCCAGGTAGTGCATAATCAAGCTGCTGCGCCTCTTCACGCAGCTCGGCTAGATGCTCCTCTCGCTGACGGCGAGCCTCTTCCACCTGCTCAGAAATATCGCGAGTGTCAGATGTGACGGTGATGACGACATCTGCCTGCGCGGCAATAGCAGCGCGATGGGCGATGACCACGACTGTTCGATGGTCGGCTTTCAAAGCGGTCAATGCTCGAGCTACGTACTCTTCGCTCATGGCATCCAAATGTGCGGAAGGTTCGTCGAGAATCACGAGTTCGGCGCTGCTGATCAGCGCCCGTGTGAGAGCTAAGCGCTGGCGTTGCCCCACTGAGAGTCCCACACCTCCCTGTCCCACGCGAGTTGCCCAGCCATCGGGCAAGGAAGCGATGACGGCGTCAAAGCCAGTGATGCCACAAGCTCGGGCGAGTGCCGGTGAGATCTGTGTGGGATCTGGGGGCTGCGCAGAATCCTCGGCAGCTACAACTTCAATCCCCATATTGTCTGCCACTGTGCCAGGTACGATTGCTGGCCGTTGCGGCACCCAGGTGATGTGGCTCCACCACTGCTCTTGAGATAGCTCAGATACGTCATACCCACCCACGAGGATGTGTCCCTCATCGGGGGTGATGAGTCCGAGTAAAGCGTTCACTGTGGTCGATTTTCCCGCTCCAGATGCGCCGCGCAGCACGGCTATGGTGCCAGGCTGGATTGTCGCACTGAGGTGAGCAGGGGCTACGGTAGCTCGCCCTGGAGCATAGATGCTGACGTCGTCAAACTTGATTATCGCATCGCGCACATCTGGCACGTCGAGCGTGCCAGAGTGCTCAGGAAGTGGAATCTCCAAGACGCGAAAGGCTTCTTGTGCTGCGGCTATGCCATTGGATGAAGCGTGAAATTGCGTGCCTACCTCACGCAACGGCTTAAACACTTCCGGTGTGAGCATAATAATGACGAGTCCTTCAAAGAGGAGCACATCTCCGGCCACCATTCGGAATCCGATTTCCACAGCTACAATGGCAGTTGAAAGAGTCGCGATGAATTCGAGAGCCGCGCCGGAGAGAAATGCGATGTAAAGCGTCTGCATTGTCTTCTGTGCAAAGCGTCTGCCGAGCATTTGCACTCGATCCTTGGGGCCTTGCTCTCGCCCGAGAGCTTTGAGAGTGGTGAGGCCGGAGAGCAGATCGAGCAACTGGGTGCCGAGCAACTCCATAGCCTTGAGGCGTTCAGAAGAAAAGTGCGCCGTCATTTTGCCAATGAGCACCATGAAAATTGGGATGAGGGGAATGCACAAGGTGATAGCTAGCGCGCTCACCCAGTCGAGCACATACATGACGATCAGCAGCAGCGGAGTGGCAGTGACGCAGAGAAATAGCTCCGGCAAAAAAGACACGAAGTAGGCTTCGAGATCGTCGAGGCCACGCGTTGTCTGAGTGACGATTTTGGCAGCGTTGCCATCGGCTAGCCAGCGTTCTCCGAGATCTCCTCCATGGCGCAGTACGCTGGCGCGCAGCTTGGCAATGACTTTCACGGCGGAGCGATGCCCTACGGCATTTTGTATATACGTGAGGATGGCGCGCAGTGCAAAGACCCCGAGCAGTGCCCATATCAGAGGCTGCACGTCAAAAAAATCGGCTTTGCGATAGAAAACGGGGGTGGCTGCTCCGGCAATCAGCAGCGTCTGAGCAGCAATGAGAGCTGTGACGGCGATGCCGAGAGCGACAAGAAAGATGATGTATGTGCGTGTTTCGCGCGCATATTTCAGCAATCGGGGATCGAATGGCTTCACGCTTGGCTCGCCTTTCTCAAAAATGTGGTATCGCATTTATTACGTTTTCTTATACTGCTAGCTTAGCAAGTGTGGTGCGCGCGGGCTGCGTGAGTGGCACATCAGAATCAGGACAATAGTCAGTTAGGAAAATGGAAGCCAGAGAGAGCAAAAAAGAGGTTCCTGACGCTAGAATTACCTCAACGCCAGGAACCTCTGTATTGTCAATTGTTTGCGTTACCAACTAACTGATTGGTCAGCTCACCTTCTCGAATTCGCGCTCCACGCTCAAATCCAGTCCAGCCGGCTCATCGGGGAGATTCTTCACCGAGATGCGACGGGAGAACTTGAGGTAAGCCCAGATCGTGTAGAAGAGCACGATTGGTACAAAGATCACCACGGGCACGAGCATCACGATCTGCGTTGGCACTGTGGCGCTCGCCTGTGCGAGCGTGAGTGTGTACGCCGGATCGATGGAGCTCTTCAGAGCGTTCAGGCCGATGGTAGAGAAGATAAATACCACGGCCATAGCGAGTGCCGCGAAGTGGATAAAGAATGCACCTTTGTCGTTGCCTTTGAGCACCAGCAGCAGCGAAGCAATAAGCAACACCGCAGCTAGAACTAGTGGAATCCACGCGAGCGCGTTCACCGAGTAGGCGATTTGTCCCCACAGTGCCCACACAGCGGTGAGTGCAGTGGAGACCAGAGCCGTCTTCGGGGCGAGCTTGAGCGCCCGCTCATGCACATCGCCCTTGGTCTTGAGAGCGATCCACAGAGCACCGTGATTCAGGAAGAGCGTGAGAACCACGAGACCACCGAGAATAGTGAACGGCGTCAAAAGGGAGAAGAAGCCACCTGTGAGGAAGTGCTGATCGAGGCCAGCGACTTTCGCGGACAGATCGACCGTGGAGGGATCAACCGCCATAAACGCGCCGTTCTCGTAGTGTCCCACCTGAATCTGCATACCTTGCACCAGGTTGGCAAAGGCCACACCCCACAGGAGTGACACGATCCACGCCACTGCGGTATGAATCGTATCCCAGGTATTGCGCCAGCGTGCCGTCTTTACTTTGCCACGCCATTCAATAGCGACGATGCGCAGAATTAGGCACAGCAGCACGGCGACGAGCGCGAAATACATGCCGGAAAACATCGTGGCATACCATTCGGGGAATGCCGCAAATGTGGCGCCACCAGCGGTGAGTAGCCACACCTCGTTACCGTCCCAGTGCGGGCCAATTGTGCCCAGCAGCAGACGCTTCTCTTTATCATTCTTTGGCAAAATTTTGAGCAACATGCCGGTGCCCAGATCGAAACCATCGAGAACGACGTAGCCAATCCAGAGAACCACAATGAGGATTAGCCATAGAACTTGCAACCATGAAGTTACCATTTGTTATCCCGCCTTTCCTCAGTATTCAAAACTCAAAACGGTATCGTCTTTGAGCTCCACCACGTCAGTGGCGAAATGCTTGTGCGTGTTGATTCCCTCGCGGGCGTAGCGCTTAATGAGCACAAACCACACAATCCCCAACGCGAGGTAGAGGAGCGTGAAGATCACGAGCGAGAGAATGATCTCAATGGGGTGCACGGTGAGTGACGCCGCTTCAAGAGTGAGCTGGTGGACATTGACGTCGCCACCAAAGTTCGGATATACCACCCACGGCTGGCGCCCAACTTCAGTGAGAATCCAGCCGAATGTGCTGGCGAGGAACGGCAGCAGCGTGCTCCACAAGAACACTTTGGCAGTGCCCATGGAAATAGTGTCGGCTTTCTTCAGCTTCACGAGACCAACAATGGAGAGGATGAAGGAAATGAAGCCGAAGCCCATCATGATGCGGAATGAATAGAACGTGAGACCAACATTCGGAATGTAGTTCACCTCAGCGCCTGGGTATGCATCCGCGAACTCTGCTGAGAACTGCTCCTGCAGGTCTTTTCCGCCTTGAATCTCACCGTTTGGATTGTTGGTGGCCATGAATGATTCCAGCCCTGGGATAGGCAGAGAGATGATGTTGGCTTCACCTTTTGCCAGATCTCCGCCCGTGTAGATTAACGCCAGTGGGGCACCTTTCTCCGTTGTGTTGATGCCCATAGCTGCTGCCATCTTGGTGGGCTGTACTTCAGTGATGTGCTGGGCGGCGAAGTGTCCAGAACCGATCACGATGATGGAGCCCACGAGCATAGCGACAAGACCAAAGTGGGCGGCTGGCTTCCACAACTCCTCGGCCTCGGGAGCGTTCTTCTTGATTGTCTTCACCAGCCACCACAAGGCGATAGCCGCGATGGCGGAGCCAGCGAGCAAGATTGACGCCGAGAGTGTATGCAAGAACGTGTACATGGACGTGGCTGAGAAAATCACTCCCAGGAATCCGCCAGCGCCGTCGAGCTCTGCGCGGCCGGTAGCTGCATTGAAGAACGTGCCATTCGGGTTTTGCATAAACGAGTTGGCGGCGAGAATGAAGAGTGCCGAGATGTCCGATCCAATGGCGAAGAGCCAGATGGAGAGGGTGTGAAGCTTAGGCGTGATACGGCCGCGCCCGAAGATCCAGATCCCTAGGAACGTGCTCTCAAGGAAGAACGCCAAAAGCGCCTCGAAAGCGAGGGGAGCGCCGAAAATGTCACCCACATAGCGGGAGTACTCGCTCCATCCCATTCCGAACTGGAACTCTTGCACGATGCCCGTCGCCACACCGATAGCAAAGTTAATAATGAGAAGTTTGCCAAAGAACTCAGACAGTTTGAGCCACCGCTCTTCACCGTGCTTGAGCCATTTGGTCTGCATAATCGCAACGAGGGGAGCCATGCCAATCGTTACTGGTACAAAGATAAAATGGTACACAGTAGTGATTGCAAACTGCCATCGCGCGAGGTCGACGATATCCACCTGATCACCTTCCGTTCGACCTAATTGACAGACTGTTTGCGGATCTCGCAGCCGCGCTCGCGTGGTATTGAGCACAAAACACAGAAATCCTTATCTCAATCATGCCCGTGGAGCCGGAATTTATCCACTTTTTACAATCGCTGTTTTGTGCGATGTTTTGCGCCGTGTTTTGGCGTGAAATCAGGCAATATGCGGGAAGGGTGAAAATCCGCCGTTTTGAGTGAAGCGCGCTGGTTACGCCTCGGCGTCATCGTTAATAACGAAAAGAAACTGTGCCGAAAAGCGACTGCTGAGGGGGAACAGTGGGCGATATCAGATACTGGAGAAAAGGCAATCGCTAGGAATATATGAAGTGCACCTGGGTAGCTGCCCCCTCTCATCGCAGACTGTCCGCCTCACCGCAGACGGCTGTACATCTCGCCAGCGTGTGGAAATGAAAAATGAGACTTGTCTCCTAACTGACTATCAAACCTGTTGGTGTAAGATGGCTAGGAAAGATCGTGAGTGCGCATCCACTCACCCGACGTAAACTTTGTGCGCCGCTCATGCGCTGCTGCCGAGTGACGTCGGTTCAGGAGCTCTAGTGATCCTGGCAGAGAACTTCCGCAACGAGGTTGCGAGTGAACGAGCGATTTCTGCGTGATGCGGCGCAGGAACGCAATGGAGTATATCCCATGGCGACAATTGAAAATAGTGGCGGGCAATCCGCAGACAAGGCGGGGCGTGACGCCGTATCCAACGCAGGAGAGCTGCTCTTTTCCGCGCGTGAGCGCGGCGATGCTACAGTCGGCGGGGCGTTAGAACCTTACGTGCAGCACACGCCGAGTGCGTCGAATACAATGGTGCTTTTCCAAGAGCCTGACCCATCTCGGGCAGTGCTGGCTCGGCGTGCCCGTCGCGCCGCTGCCACTGATGACGCTGGCGAAGCCGGAGACGATTTGGCGAAAGAAGTGAGCGGAGATGTCGGTGAATCGCCGCGGCGCTCGCGGCGAGGATCTCGTGGTGGACGACGCGGAGCGGATGCGCACGAAGAGAAATATCTGCCTGGTGATTCCGCTGCCGGCTCAGCTGAGGAGGCTGCTGCCGACGGCCGAGAGGGGTCAGCGGGAGGATCGACAGCGGCGGCAGGAAAAGTGCGCCCGCGGCGGCGCGTTCGGGCTGCATCGGATGGGGGCGCCCAGCGCGATGACGGCAGCATTGACGCGTCCACGGCGGGATCGGATGCCGATTCGCCAGAAAATACTGAAAGCGCTCCAAAAGGTGCTAAGAAAGCCAAAAAAGTGGACGCTCATAGCTCCGCTCCGAGCGCTGACGCGCTGGCAGCTGCCGTCACTGTGCGCAAACGGCGTCGGCGCGGGGTGAGTGATGATGTCTCCGATCAGGTGACGGCTCCTAAAGGATCGACGCGCTTAGAGGCCAAACGCCAGCGGCGTAAGGAGGGGCGCGAGGCGGGGCGCCGGCGTCACGCCATCACGGAATCGGAATTTCTCGCGCGGCGTGAATCCGTGAATCGTGAGATGCTCATTCGGGAGCGTGACGGCCTGAACCAAATCGCTGTGATTGAGGACGGCGTATTAGTGGAGCATTACGTAGCGCGGCACACGCAGAGCTCCATGGTGGGCAATGTGTATCTCGGCCGAGTGCAGAACGTCCTTCCGTCGATGGAAGCGGCGTTTGTAGATATCGGAAAAGGGCGCAACGCCGTGCTGTACGCCGGCGAAGTGAACTGGGACGTCGCTGGCCTAGAGGGTAAGCCACGGCGCATTGAAGAGGCGCTGAAGAGTGGCGACACAGTGCTGGTGCAGGTGACTAAAGATCCGATTGGGCACAAGGGAGCCAGGCTCACCTCGCAGATTACGCTCGCCGGTCGACATCTGGTCTTGGTGCCCAGCGGAGCGATGACGGGTATTTCCCGCAAATTGCCAGAAAAGGAGCGGATCCGGCTGAAGAAAATTCTCAAGGATCTCGTGCCTGCTGAGCATGGCGTGATCGTGCGCACAGCGGCGGAGGGAGCGACGGAAGAGCAGTTGCGTTCAGACGTGGAACAGCTCACGGCTGCATGGCGTGATATTGAGGCAAAGTCGAAGAGTTCTAAAAATGCTCCCAGCTTGTTGAAAGGGGAGCCGGAGCTAGCAGTGCGCGTCGTGCGCGATATCTTTAACGAAGATTTTGTGTCGCTCACGGTGCAGGGAGAAAACACTTGGCAGACGATCAGTGACTACGTGCAGAAGTTCTCGCCGGAACTGTTTGATCGCCTTCATAAGTGGGACTCTGATCAAGATATTTTCCACAAGAATCGCGTGGATGAACAGCTTGCCAAGGCTTTCGATCGCAAGGTCTTTTTGCCCTCTGGCGGTACGCTCGTGATAGACCGCACCGAAGCTATGACGGTGATCGATGTGAATACCGGCAAATTCACCGGGGCAGGCGGCAGCCTTGAAGAGACAGTGACGAAGAACAATCTGGAAGCGGCTGAGGAAATTGTGCGTCAGCTGCGCTTGCGCGACATCGGTGGAATCGTGGTGATCGACTTTATCGACATGGTACTTGAGGCCAACCGTGATTTGGTGCTGCGCCGGTTGATTGAATGCTTGGGACGCGACCGCACTCGGCACCAGGTGGCCGAGGTCACGAGCCTGGGGCTGGTGCAGATGACGCGCAAGCGGGTGGGGCAAGGCCTAGTGGAGGCGTTCTCTACAGTCTGCGAAGCGTGCGAGGGACGTGGATACATCACGTATGACCATCCCATTGAGAAAGGCGAGACGCCAGACGTACAAACGATGGTGGTGGGCGGAGCAGCTCCAGTGCGCGCTGAACAGCGCGAAAAGGAGAGCGATCCAGAAACAGAAGCCAAACAGGCTGAGGTGAAAGCGGCGCTCAACAACATCGCAGCTGCTGCAGCGCATAAACACAAGCGCCGTGAGAGTGCTGACGCTTCTCGCAACTCTCGCACTGTCCGCAAGGCATCTGCCGCGAGTGCCCACAGTGCTGACGATACTCCGACTGAAGCGAGTCAAGATGCGCCCGCCTATGAGGCGCCGGAGCCTGAGCGCGATTCTCGCCTTGAGAGAACGGCTCACGCTGAACGCATTGAGCCTCGAATGCCTGAAGATAGCACGCCAGATGAGAAGCTAGATCAGGAAGAGAAAGAGGGGAAGAAAGCTCCGCGAATCGTGCGCAGCTCGGGCACTATCACGCCTACGAGCAGCGGGAAAACGAGTGGTGCAATTATGAGTTTCCCGATAAAGAAGTGATGGAACGCAGCTGTGGCATGAATCGCTCTTTTGTAACTTGTTCAAGGGCAATAGAGCGGTTAAGCTTGATTGCTGGCGCTAATGTGCCGTTCCATTTTCAGTGCAGGCTCTTTTACCGTTCGCGTTGATGGTGAAAGCGTCGCAACCGACCGACAGAGATGAGCAAAACGTGGTTTACGCGATTGTGAAGGCAGGCGGACACCAAGAGAAGGTGGCTGTAGGTTCCATCGTAGTGATGGACAGGATTCAAGGTGAGCCTGGAGATACGGTTGAGCTTGAGCCTTTGATGCTCGTTGATGGTACAGCGATTACCACGGCAGCTGATGGAATCAAAGCTAAAGTGACAGCAGAGATTGTGCGAGACGAAAAGGGTCCGAAGATCACGATCGTGAAGTACAAGAACAAGACTGGTTACCGCAAGCGTCAAGGGCATCGGCAGAAGCTGACGCGTCTGAAGGTGACGAGCATTAAGTGATGTATGTGCCGCTCTATGGCGGCGCTAGGTTCTAAAGAACGTAGATAATACAAAGAAGAGGTTGAGCAATGGCACACAAAAAGGGCGCTAGCTCCACAAGTAATGGACGCGATTCCAATGCAAAGCGTCTGGGCGTGAAGCGATATGGCGGGCAGTTTGTGAACGCTGGCGAGATTATTGTGCGTCAGCGGGGTACACATTTCCATCCAGGTGCTAACGTTGGCCGTGGTGGGGACGATACGCTGTTTGCTCTCGCTGCTGGCAATGTCGAGTTTGGCACGCATCGTGATCGTAAGGTCGTGAGTGTCGTAGGTGCGCAAGCGTGAGGTAGCGCTTCGCTCATCTGCGGCGCTAGCACAAGGGCGGGTTTGCTCCCGCCCTTGTTTTGTATATAGGCAGTATATATAGGCGGTTGTGCGGGTAACGCGGGAGATGTAATGGCAAATTTTATCGATCATGTCACCCTCCATGTGCAGGCGGGAAATGGTGGAAACGGTGTAGCATCAGTGCACCGAGAAAAATTTAAGCCGCTCGGTGGGCCAGATGGAGCCAACGGGGGGCATGGTGGCGATGTCATTTTACGTGTCGATGGGCAAGAGACGACTCTGCTGCACCTTCACCACTCCCCACATCTCAAAGCTGGCAATGGCGCTCCTGGTGAGGGGGATATGCGCCAGGGGAAACGTGGAGATGATCTCGTCGTCAGCGTGCCAGCTGGGACCGTCGTAAAAGATGCGGATGGGAATGTGCTGGCAGATCTCGTGGAGATCGGAGATGAATACATCGCTGCTCAGGGAGGAATCGGCGGATTGGGAAATGCCGCCCTCGCCTCCCCTAAAAGACGTGCTCCTGGATTTGCACTGCTTGGCACTTGTGGCGAGGCGCGCGATATTTTCCTGGAGCTGAAATCCGTAGCAGATGTGGCTTTAGTGGGATTCCCCTCTGCTGGTAAAAGCTCACTCGTGGCGGCTATGAGCGCTGCCCGCCCTAAAATTGCCGACTATCCTTTTACGACGCTGGTGCCGAATTTAGGTGTGGTCAGCGCTGGCGATTCACGGTTTACGATGGCTGATGTGCCAGGACTTATTCAGGGTGCATCGGCAGGCAAAGGGTTGGGACTTGAATTTTTGCGGCATATCGAACGCTGCGCGACGATCGTCCACGTGCTCGACTGCGCTACGCTCGATCCTGATCGTAATCCGATCTCTGATCTTGACCACATCGAATATGAACTGGCTCAGTATGCTGCTCACATTCCCCCTATTGAGGGAATGCTGGCGCTGATGGACCGGCCGCGGGTGGTGGTGCTCAACAAGGTAGACGTGCCGCAGGCGCGCGAAGTGGCTCACGCCGTCAAACCCGAACTGAAACGGCGGGGGCTGCCGGTGTTCGTTGTCTCTGCTGTGAGCCATGAGGGGCTCAAAGATTTGGCTTTTGGTCTGGCCACCGTAGTCAGCGCGGTGCGTGAGCGAGAGCGCGCTGTATCTGCCACAGTCCAGCGGCCGGTGATTCGCCCACTCTCACGGCATGAGTCTGCAGGCTTTACGATTACCCATCGGCGTTCGGGAGATGAGGACTATTTCCAGATTAGAGGGCTAAAGCCGGAGCGCTGGGTGGAGCAGACCGATTTAGCCAACGATGAGGCCGTTGGGTACTTGGCTGATCGTCTCGCACATCTGGGTATTGAGGATGAGCTGTTGCGAGCGGGGGCACACGCTGGATCAATGGTCGTTATCGGGCCAGATGAGGGCGGATATATCTTCGATTGGGAACCGGCTGTGAGCGCAGGGGCGGAATTGCTGGGACCGCGAGGTACAGATATGCGGCTCAAAGAGTCGCATCGGGCGTCGCGCGCTGAGCGTAAAGCCGCTTATCACGAGGCCATGGGTGCCAAGGAAGCTGCTCGCCAAGAGCTGTGGCGAGAGGGCGAAGCTGGGCACTGGACTGATCCGGCTGTCTGAACGCGTAGACTTAACCGCATGGCAACGATTCTCGCAAACCGTCATCTGCTAGGCTCGGCTCCCCGAATTGTCGTGAAAGTGGGTTCCAGTTCACTCACTGACGCCGACGGCGGCTTGGCACATGAAGCTCTTGGCGAGCTCGTGACTACGCTGAGTAGTGCTCACGAGCGTGGCCAGGACGTCGTCTTAGTATCCTCTGGTGCGGTGGCTGCTGGCATTGCCCCGCTCCGCTTCACGAAGCGCCCGAAAAATGTGCGCGATCAGCAGGCGGCAGCAATGGTGGGGCAGGCTCAGCTCATGGAAGCCTACTCCAGGGAGTTCGCTCGCCGTGGGATTACGGTGGCGCAGGTGCTGCTCACGCCGGATGACGTCGTCAATCGCGTTCATTATGCCAACGTCCTCGCTGCGTTACGCCGTTTGTTGCACTATGGCGTGGTGCCGATCGTCAATGAAAATGACGCCGTCGTCACCGATGATTTGCGCTTCGGCGATAACGATCGTCTCGCTGCTCTCACGGCGCATGTGGTGGGGGCTTCAGCGCTGATTCTGTGCACTGATGTCGACGGTCTGTATTCGGCTCCACCATCGCGCTCCGATGCGGAGCTAATCTCCACCGTTACGGATTTTTCTGAGCTTAGGCGCTATTCGATCACGGGTAAAGGCTCAGACGTCGGCACGGGAGGCATGAGCTCGAAAGTGCGGGCAGCCGACATCGCCACATCGGGCGGAGTCGGTACGCTGCTTCTCGCTACCGCCGATCTCGGCAAGGCATTGGATGGCCAACAGGTGGGCACCTGGTTTGTGCCGCAGAAAGCGCGTGCGAGTGCACGTGCTCTGTGGCTGAAGTATTCAGCTCAGCCGGCAGGGGTACTACGGGTGGATGCCGGAGCGAGCAAAGCGCTACAGGTTGAGGGAGCATCGCTGCTCGCCGTAGGAATCACAGCAGTTGAGGGAGAATTTTCTGCCGGAGATCTCGTGCAGGTGCTCGATGCGACTGGCGCTGGTATCGGCAGAGGAATTGTGGCTTTCGCTGCCGCTGAGATAAAACGGTTCATCGGCCAAGAACCGTATGCAGATGAGCGGCGGATAGCTCCGCGAGCCGTGATACATGCGGACGATTTTGTGCCGCTTGCGCAGTGATGCTGGTTTGCGGACTCGCTTACTTTCTTCTTTGCGCGTTATGATGAGCTTCAAAAGAAAATATGTGAGCTGAGGGGGAGAAATGCCCGTTTCCATTGCTGCGAGTGAGCGAGCTATTCATGATCCCTCTCCGATTGATATGTCAGATGCATCATTTGTGCCAGACGTTGAGCTGCGAATCCCAGTGGGAATCAACCTCACGCTGCTGGGAGCATCGGAGACGGATGTGCCAGGGGAAGATGCCCCAGAGCCTTTTCTAGCTACGGTCAATCTGCCGTTGCTCGCGTCGTCGGTAGGGGCGGCTAGGCAAGGCGGGGTTGATCTCGTCATGCTCGATCGTGATTTCCATATTAAAGCTGCTCGCCCGCCCCGCTCTGGAGCGCTCGACGGGGTAGCTACTGCCGGAAAATTGGGGGTAGGGCAAGAGCTGCGCATGTGTGCCGAGGTGCCTTCTGATCCGGCGTACATTCGGGAGGCTGTGAATGAACTGGCCAGTGCGCAGCTCACCGATGCAGCCTTGATGATTACGTTGCAGGAGCTGGCCGACTATCGCGACTATATGAAAGCAGCTGAGGAAGTTCGCGCTGCCAATATGCAGCTGTGGCTGCTCGCTACCAACCCAGAATTTACTGCCGCTCATGCTGATACCGTCGTGCAACTTTTTGACGCTGTGCGAGTGCGTACCACGGATAAACATAAGGCGCGGGAGATGCGCTTTGCTCTGCACGAGGCGGCGGCAAAAATCCATCGAACAATCACGGTGTTTGCCGATATTGGCATCGTCATCTCGGCGACTGTCCAGGCAGCAGAAGAGCGCGCTCTTCTCATTTCCCAGCTCAATGGTTCCGAGCTTTTTCAAGATATGGCTGCCGTCGTGGGCACGGTTTACGACGTGGCTGACCTCATTGAATCGTGGGTGGGTATGGGAGCTGCTGACGGCGTGGTGCTGACTCCGGCTTCACTGCCCACAGATTTAGCATCCGTCATCAAGGGGGTGCTGCCTCTTTTGGAAGCACGTGCCACCATCGAACGCAATGACCCGCGTTGAACGTCATGACTCGTGTCGCACGCCTGACCATGGTAGCCACCGCTGCGTGTGGCAGCGCGCGTGGTAGCGGTGGCGAATAAGTGGCGACGCTGTCAATAAAGCCGTCAATAAAAATGGGCAGCAAAAGTGGTGACGAAGGAGCAACAAAAGTGGTGACGCCGTCACGCATCACGGAGAACGGCGTCACCACGTATCAACGGCGTCACCAGCCTTTTATTCAGCTTTCAGTGATTTTCGGCTTCGGCGCTTCAGCGGTCGGTTTTGGCAGCGTCACTCAGCAGCTTCACCAGATTCTTGAGCTTCCATCTGCCGCCGCACTTCATCCATATCGAGCTCGCCGACTTTCTTAATCAAATCTTCCAAAGCTGGTTTAGGCAGTGCTCCTGGTTGCTGATACAGCTGGATTCCGTCGCGGAAAATCATCAGTGTAGGAATAGACATCACCTGGAAAGCGGCTCCCAGCTCTGGCTGCTCATCCGTATTGACTTTCCCAAATGTAATGCCGGTGTGTTCTTCGGAAGCCTTTTCAAAAATTGGGCCAAACTGGCGGCACGGCCCACACCACGGCGCCCAAAAATCGAGCAAAACGGTGCCGTCGCTGATTGTTTCCTGGAAATTGTCTTTCGTTACTTCTGTGGTGCTCATGGCAACCTTTCTCATTTCTCGTCTGGCTTATGCTGGGATCACGCAGTGCCCAGTGAAAGTGAATAACGCTTGGGATGCGCTTGGTTTCTTGATTAACATATCGTGTAACGCTTACTCATGGGTACTATTCCCGAAAGGTGGAGGTATGGATCAGCTCACGAAGGCGTCTGCTGCCACGTCGGCGATGCCCGAAAACGGCCTAGCGGGTAGTGCAAAGGCGGAGGGTACAGGTGGCACGCTGGGAAGTGACGTTCGCACCAGCAGTGTGCATACCGATGATGTGCACACCACCTCAGAGGGGGACGTGCACACAGCTGTGCACACAATCGCCACGGGTGCTAAGCGAGCTGCGCGCACTCTGCGCAGTGCTACCGCCATACAAAAAAATGCCTTGCTGGAGCGGATTGCCGAGGAGCTTGAAAATGCCAGTGCGCAGATCGTGGCGGCGAATGCACTCGATATGAAAGCTGGCCGAGAGCGCGGGATGGCTGAGGGATTGTTGGATCGGCTGTTGCTCACAGATGAGCGGGTGACGTCGATCGCAGGTGCGGTGAGGCACGTAGCTGCTCTACCTGATCCGGTGGGAGAAGTCGTGGAGGGTCGCACATTAGCGAATGGCTTGCGGCTGAAAAAGGTACGGGTGCCAATGGGTGTGATTGGCATGATCTACGAAGCGCGTCCAAACGTGACGGTAGATGGAGCCGTTTTAGCACTCAAAGCTGGCAGCAGCGCCATCTTGCGAGGGGGATCAGCTGCCCTGCACTCCAACAAGGAGCTTGTAAACGTCATCCGACGAGCGCTGACGGCTTGTGATTTCCCGCCGGAATTGGTGAGTTCTATCGACGATTACGGCCGCGGCGGAGCCGTTGAGCTGATGCATGCGCGCGGCCTTGTCGATCTTGTCATTCCGCGTGGGGGAGCGGGACTCATTCAAACAGTCGTGCGTGAAGCGACGGTGCCCGTGATAGAAACTGGCGTTGGCAACGTACATATTTACGTCGATAAAGATGCCGATCTCGACAAAGCCATTCCGATTGTGTTGAATTCTAAACTGCAGCGCGTTGGAGTGTGCAATGCCGCCGAATCACTGCTGGTGCACAAAGCCGTGGCAGAACCATTTCTGGCTCAGCTTTTCAGCGAATTTGAGCGCGAACAGGTGCGTGTACACGCCGATGAGCTGGCGGCGTCATACGCGCCGGCGTCACTCATACTGCTACCAGCCACAGAAGACGATTGGGCGAGGGAATATCTCGCTAGAGAGATCGCCGTGAAAATCGTGGACGATGAAGAAGAGGCGATTGAACACATTCTGCGTTACTCTAGCGGGCACACTGAGGCGATTGTGAGCGACAACTACGGTGCTATCCAGGACTTCATTGATGCAATGGACTGTGCCGTCGTCGCCGTCAATGCTTCTACACGGTTTACGGACGGTGGCGAGTTTGGCATGGGCGCTGAAATTGGAATTTCCACTCAGAAATTGCACGCGCGTGGTCCGATGGGCTTGCGTGAAATCACCTCGACGACGTGGATTGTAGAAGGTGATGGACATGTGCGCTGCTAAGAGCAACCGCCGGCAGCTTGGCATCCAGGATCGTGCCCGCCGAGCATCGACGCATCCTGAGCGACGTCGGCGCATCGGAATTATGGGTGGCACGTTTGACCCGATCCATCATGGGCATCTTGTAGCTGCCTCAGAAGTGCAGCACGAATTTGATCTTGATGAAGTGGTGTTTGTCCCCACCGGCGAACAGCCGTTCAAGAAAGATCGGAAAGTGACGCTCGCGGAGCATCGGTATCTCATGACGGTGATTGCCACGGCAAACAATCCCCGCTTCTCCGTGAGCCGAGTGGACATCGAACGCGGAGGCACGACGTACACGATTGACACTTTGCACGATTTGCATGGGGAATATCCCCATGACGAATTGTTTTTCATCACCGGCGCGGATGTGCTGCCGCAGATTATGCGGTGGAAAGATTCTGACGAGCTGTGGGAGTTGGCGCATTTCGTCGGGGTGAATCGCCCTGGGCACAAGTTGGACGTCACCGGCTTGCCGCCGGAAAACTTCGATTTGCTAGAGGTGCCGGCGCTCGCTATCTCATCTACGGATATTCGGGCGCGAGCGGGAGCTGGACGTCCGGTGTGGTATCTGGTGCCTGACGGCGTCGTCCAATATATTTCGAAGTATCATCTCTATCGACCGGAGCAAGCTCAGAGCACGGCATTAGCGCCGGTAGTAGGCGAGTATCACAACGGGGTGTATGCTTGTTAAGTCACCATGCTGGAAAGGATACCAACAATGAGTGAGGAACCACGCCTGAGCCGGCGGCAGCTGCGCGAAATGGGAGAACTGACTGTGCGCGATGCCACGACTCCATCGCTCACGGAGACGGAGGAGCTCCGTTTACGACGCCCCTCGCGCCGTGAATTGCGTGAGGCAGAGCGCACCAATGAAGAGGCAGAGAAGAGAATTCGGCACTCAGCGATTCATCCTCACGAAGAGCGCGAAGACGAGCGGGTGGCTCATGCCACATCTGAGGCTGACAGCAGCGAGCAGGCGCGTGTACATACGGTCGGTGCTGATGAGGCGCACGCCGCCGGTGCGGATGCTAGCGCTGCTAGTGCTAGCGCCACAGCTGCCGCACATGATGAATCTACTGATACAGAGCATGGCACGGCGCAGGGTACTGCACACCCAGAAGAAACCTCTTTTGGCGCGTTCTTTGGCGAATTTGGGACCTCAGAATCTGGAAAGTCGGAGGCGGATGCGCAGGCTATCGAAACTCACGCAGATAAAGCTACTCCAGACGAGGCGGCTGCAGGGCAGGCAACGACTGCAGAGGATCATGGAAATTCCACTGGCGATGCCCGCGTAGCAGTGGCCGCGCACGATGAGGCCGCAGGAGTAGCACCTGCCGGAAAAGCTGGAGACAATCAGCCGGCAGTGGTGCTAGAGCGCAAATCCGTGTTTGATCGGTTTGACGACGAGCCCGAAGCAGATGAGCGGGAAGCCTGGGGAGCATCTGGCACTTTGCAAGAGCGTCTCATTCAGCGTACTGGAGAAGATCGCGCTATCGCGGACAGCTTGGCTCACTATCCTGAGAACGTGCCTGAACGTGTGGGAGACAATGCCGCTCAATGGGTGCCGGAGCCGACAGCTGCTGTGGCTGCTGTGCAGGCCGATGAAACGTCTGGAGTAGCAGATTCCAGCGAAGTAGATACTGATGCTCACGTGGCAGATATGCCTGAGGCGATGCATGACGCAGCTGAGGATGACGGCAGTGGCGATTATGCTGCTGGCGCTGACGCCCATGAGTTCTCTGCACAGGAGGCGGAAGAGGCGGGCACCGGCGCCGGTAGTAGTGCTGATGACGCCGTGCAGAGCGCCGCAGATACAGTGGCCGCTAATGGCGAGGGGCAGCGCGCAGATGGCAGCGCCGATGCTGACGCGGGGTTGACTGACGCCGCTAACGAAACCGCTGGTGCGTCTCAATCGCAAGAGCAATCGCAGGTCTCGGCGTTGGCGGATCCGGCAGCTACCACCGAGATGGATTCGGCCTCACTGGCTGCCAATGCTGCCACGTTGGAGGAGACAGTTTCCCCCGAAGCTAGTTCTGCTCAAAAGCCCACGAAAGGCAAGAAGAAGGGCAAGAAAAGAGCTTCGACGTCACAGGATGAAGACGTCGTCACTGTTGATGCAAACGAAAGCTCACCGGCGTTTGGATGGCTCGTTTTGCTGATCCTCATTATCATCGGCGCACTCATCGGCTATCTTGGAGGTACTTGGATTAGTGCCACATGGCTCAGTGCTTCAGCGGCTGGTTCGTCGATTATGGCAGCATATACTGCACTGCTGTAGCCCGTCAGAAGTTCTGGCTCTAGTTGCTCCAGTTTGACTTGTGCTCCAGTTTGTCCTGCGAGATGGTAGTGATACATAAAACGGGTGTTTGTATAAAGATGATGCATAACGAGAGGAACTTGTGAGCGCCACCGAAGAATCAATCAGCATGGCCATTATTGCGGCGCGTGCAGCGGCAGAGATAAAAGCGACATCTATCACGGCGATTGACGTATCGCAGAGACTGGTACTCACGGACGTGTTTGTGGTGCTTTCTGGTTCCACAGAGCGCCAGGTACGATCGATTGTGGATGCTGTGGAAGAAGCCGTAGAAAAGGCAGGACATCCACGCCTGCGCAGAGAGGGGCTTGATGGTGAAGCTCATTGGGTGTTGCTCGATTTTGGGGAAATTATGGTGCATGTGCAGCAAGATGCCGATCGGGAATTCTATGCGTTAGAGAAACTCTGGGCTGATTGCCCAATTATCGATTTGCCGAGCGATATCCAAGCTGAGCCAGAGGCGGAACGCTCAGAGCTGACGGGCTACTTTGATTTCTCACATTTGGGGAATTGATGGGAGCCGTGACGCCGGCATTGATGCTGTGGCGGCGGCATTGATGCCACCATCAAACCGATGGCAGCAGTTGCGCAGCGCTTAGGGCAGCTTGGCTGGCTTTTTGCTGGTTTTGGCTGGCGTGGTTTCTTAGGGTGGTCGGCTTGGCTAGCTGGGTTGGCGCCGATAAATATCTGTTCACGTAAGAGGGAGAGTGCGGTGCTCAAAAGAATTGTTCTATGGCGGCATGGGCAAACTGATGCTAATAAAAATTTCAGAATTCAAGGAGCTATCGACGTGCCACTCAACGCAGTGGGGGTTTGCCAGGCTCAGGAGGCGGCGCAGGAATTAGCTCAGCTAGCACCGACGCGGCTTTATTGCTCAGATTTATCGCGTTCCCAGCAGAGTGCTCAGGCACTTGCTGACCTCACAGGGCTCACCCCCGTGGTGGATGCTCGGCTCCAGGAACGTAATTATGGCATGTGGGAGGGGCGACGCTCTGAAGAGATTAGGCGCGAGTGGCCCGATCAATGGGCGACGTGGTCTGCTGGGCACGAGCCAGGATTAGATATTGAAACGCGATTAGCGTGTGGCGAACGCATGGTAGCGTGCATTGAGCAGGCGGTAGCTGACGCCAAGCGAAGTGAGAGCGAAGAGACGGTGGTGTTTGCTAGCCACGGTGGGGCTATCACTTGTGCGGTGAGCGTGTTACTAGGGCTGAATCCGTCTGAATGGCAGGGGCTGCGGGTAGTCGATAATTGCCATTGGGCACTGCTTATTCCGCGTCCAGGTGGCACTCCGCAGTGGCGCGTGGTGGCATATAACCGCTGGGCGGCGCGCACGAAAGCTGTTGAGGATCTCACGATCGGATAGAGACTATACAAGATTGCATGGTCGCATAATGCACAGATATGCGAGGCTAGGCATACATGATGCGTAGGCGTGCGGGATGGTGTGAGTCTGTATGGGTGACGTCAATGTGTGCGAGGTAGCTCATGGCTGGAGAGTGCTGGCGTGAGATATCACACCCGCAGGCGCTGTATTTGGGTTGGAGATTCTCGCCAGCTGTGAGTATCATAAAACAGTCCGCGGGGCATTGGCGCAGTTGGTAGCGCGCTTCCATGGCATGGAAGAGGTCAGGGGTTCGAATCCCCTATGCTCCACCGATATTGTGGGGGTGGGATGATTTCACTCCCACATTTTTTAAGCGCAGTGGATTCAGATCTGCGAGAGCTTGAGCCGTCGTGGATTCGCCGTGGCGGGTGCATGCGTTTGAGGGACGGCTGGTTGGCTTCGCTTCTTGAGTTTTCCAGCTTCGGTGAGGATTATCCACGCCGACTTCCCAGGGCTGAGAGTTGTGTTGAAGTTTCTCGACGTCTGGAACGCTGATATGGGCTGTCAGCGGTGATGTGGGAGTACCGCGCTGTCCATTGAGGTGAGTGTCAACCTACGTGCGTCACCTATGCCAAAACGTTGTCGTGTGTTCCTTGCCTTTGATCGTGGCATCGATGAGTTCTTCAAGGAGGTCATAGGGAACGGGCACAGAGTGCTTGATACGAATGATTCGTTTGCCGAGGCTGTAGCCACGCTCGTCGAACCGGCGCCGAAAAGGCTCAAGATACACCGCTTCGGGAGCTACCGCGAGGTGATGCGCCGTGTGCGAAAACCCGACAATAAACGTGCCGTGATCTACAAACATTGGCTTATTCCACGCAATACGCCGCTCAAGGTGCGGGTAGTGGTCGGCAACCCAAGTGAGAACTGTGAAGACTCGTTCACGCACGGCAGCGTCGTCAATCGCTTCAAGGTAATCGTTAAACTCGTCTATCAACCCGTTTCCTATCGTCGTCATCAAGCTCATTATACAGGGCTGGGGAAAAGAGTCGCTTGGCGTTTATCTATGCCTGCTTCTCAATGAACTTTCTTCTGCGTGCTCAATTCACAGTTACACCAACTGTGATGACGGTCTGCCTGCAGCTCTCTATGCGAGTTGAGCCCACGTCTTGCCGTCATCGTGGCTTTCCCAAATGGTTTGATTCCCATTGGCGTCTTGAAAAGTCAAAGTCAGCATATTGGTAGTTGGATTGCGTGTGGCTTGCATACAGGCGCCAGTATCCTCAAGATCGGCAAGTAAAATCCATTTCGTGTCTTCGGCACGCACAAATAGGTTATGGTTTGCTGGCCCGGCTTTATCAAAGATTATGACGGCATAATCTGCTTTGTTCGCGTCGTTTACCTCGCAGCTTGGAGGATAATGAGACTTATCGGAAATCAATTCTGGTATGCCTGAGACACCAGACGGCGTTCTGGCGGTTCCAGCAGAGCTGCTAGATTCAGGTTGAGCAACCATCTCGGGCGCTGTTGAACTGCTCAGGGGAGCCAGATCTTGCGCGTTGGCATCTCTAGAAGATTCTGGCTCGGACGTTGATTCTGATTTGGGTGAGTTGTGTCCAAAAGGATCAAGTGTTTGCTCGAAATAGCGAAACACTAGCCCCTCGCGGTATACATTCACGTATCCATCGTTGAGATCGAAAGGAGAGGTGTATTCGCAATACCGATTTGGTGGGCAACTTTCCACCAGTTCCCCAGGGCTGCGAGCCGTAAAAATAAACACTAGAAACGCAAAAAATGCTGCTAGAGCAGTAAAAAGTAACACCGCCACGCCGCTTGAAGCGAAAAGCGCTTTCAACCACTTATTGCGCACTCTGCTGGTTAGATGAAATGAGATCACCATGATTCCAAGTAACCCGAGCAGAGGGATCACAAGCAGTGCGAATAGCACTATGTTGTGTATCCACCAGTTGAAGTCGTCATCTTGGGGGAAATCGTCCACTACCAGCAAAGCAAGAAGTACCATTATGATCCACACGCCGATTGGAATAGCGATAAAAAGCCAGACTTTGGGGTGCGATCGCAGCCATTTCCACCAGCCTGGTGGCGCATCGGAAGTTTCGCCTGAATTGCTAAGCTGACGGCCAAGTTCGCTAGGTTGGGCAAATTCGGGCTCTAAAGCAGATCCGTTTGGCGCTCCTTGTGTGTTTGGCTTTGCCGTCAGCTCGATATATTCCATATAGCGATCCTAGATTCAAAACGCTTTGGTTGCCCAAAGGTTGCACCAATTGCGTTTTAATTTGCGTTTTGATCTTGGCTTCAAACGCGTGCTGAAGTGGGAAGGAGCAAACTGGATACAGGGAAAATTGGATATGCTTAAGCAGCAAATGCTTTAAGTAGCAAAAGTGTGGGTAGACACGAATAAGCACAGTAGGGGAGGAAAAGTAATGGCGGTGAAGCAATGAGCGAGACGCTGCGAATCGGTCTGGTTATCGTTGCTTTCGCCTTTATTCTCTTTGGCGCCTTCCATTTGGAGCTTTTCATTTTAGATATCCGCGCTAAGAGACTACTGCGCAAACGTCCGAAGCGCAGCAAATATCTTTCTCGGCAAGAGAAAATAGATCACGCAATAATGGGTGAGCATTTACCGTGGTGGGCATCGAATCTTATTGTTTTTGCGGGCTCGGTGCTTTTAGGCGTATCTCAGGTGCTTAGCAGCGCGTTTTTCGCAGATACGCCAGAGTGGAGTGCTCAACCTTGGAGGGCTCAACCTTATGGGGTGCGTGATTATGAGCTAAGCAGCTTTTTGGGAGATTTTTTGCCTAGCGTGGTGCTAGCGCTTCCTGCGGTTTGGGTGGCATGCTATGTGATTTCAGAATTTATCCCCAATATACGTGCAGCAATGATTAAGCGCGATAAAAAAGCAAAAAGACGGGCTGCTGCCAGCAGTGCTGCAGATCCTGGCGTCATCAGGCATACAGAGCGCCTAGCGCAAAGTGCGAAACATTCGCGATATAAAACTCCTGGATCTACGGAAGCTATTAAAGCCAAGGCTGAGCGGATCACTAAAAAGCTGCGCGCTGAGGTGTATGCGAGCGAGAGTGATTGGGATTTGCTCTTTAATTTTCCTGCCCTGCAGGATATGCGCGTGGCGCAAACGGCCGAGTTTTACCAGTTGTTTCGCAAACTCTCTGAAGCGGAACTAATGGCAGATGAGTCTCGCGCCTCTCACGCCAGTGTGAAAGAATTTCTGCAGTGTGCTCAAGACGCCACCAAGGCTTGGAAACGCGCTGCATCCCATGCGCGAGAAATTGGTCTGACGTATCTTGATGTTCAAAAAGCTCAAGACGCCGCCATGGCTATTAGGCTGCTGCCCATGATAGATCCGGATTCCAGAGCTTCTGAGAATGAACGACAAATAGCTTATTCACGCCTAGAGCGTATCGCTCGTTCGCTCGGTTTTCGGCCCGCTGTGAGGGAAATGATGCTCGAAGGGGCAGCCATGCGCTCCATGATCACAGATGGGAATGGATAACCGTGGTGGTAGTGTTTTTCGTCCTTTTCGTGGTGGCTGGTTTTTATCAGGTGACGGCATATTATCCAATGCGCTGGATAAGGTTTGCGCTATCGCTTTTGGGTTTGCTGGGAACGATAGTCTTTTTTAGCCTGTATATCCTGTATATTGCTGGGGATACTCTCGGCTTGCAAGATCTGCCTTGGATTTTGAAGAACTCGGTGGTAAAAGATCTTGTTGCTACGGCGGCGTGTATGGCTAGCTGTTTTGCGCTTGCTACGGCGCTTGAGCGGCGCAAGCGTAAGGTGTTGGAGCAATTCGACACCCCGCAGGGGTTTTCCACACCAGAAAGTGTGGCGCGCATGGTGGAAAATGGACGCCAACAAATGAGCCAGCTCCAGCAAAAAATACTTGCTGCTGAGACGGATTGGGATATGCTTTTTCACTTCCCAGCCTTGCAAGATGTGCGGGTGCCGGAAACGGGTCGGTTCTATGAGCTCTATCGGAAGTTGCGGGATACAGAATCGGCGCTTAATGGTGAAAACACCACCGCTATACAGGCAAGGAACTTTCAACGCGCAGCCCGCTATGCTGCTCGCGCATGGACGAAAGCAGATCATAATTCCCGCATTCTTGGGCTTAGCTATCTGAGTACTGATAAAGCTAAAGATGCTGCCACGGCTTTGCGCTTGCTGCCAATCGTGAAAGAAGATTCTGGGGCTTCCCCAGCCGAGCAGCGCGCGGCTTTTATTCAGCTTGAACGCACTGCCCGCAAACTAGGGTTCAAAGCTCTCACGATCAACAATCTCATCGATAGTGCCGAACAGCGCGGGCTGCTAGAAAGTTGAGCGTATGAGCCAAATGGTGAAGCGTTCTAGTTTTTCTTCCTAGGCGTTTATCCTTCGGAGTCGATGCTCTAAAGTCACGTTCAACCAGATCAGGGCGCATGTCTTTTTGTCGTCTGCGACGAGTCGTGATCGGGGATGTACCTGTGGTTTTCCCTGATACTCCCGCTAGACGCATCAGTCTAGCTGTCTGCCCTCGGCCAATGCTCATCTTGTCACGAATGAGCACGTGCCACATTTTCCTCACCTCATAAACGGAGTAGTGATCCGCACGAATGGTGACGATTCGCCCGATCAGAGTCCTATCACGCAACGTCCTAGTGCACATCTGCGGGTTGGATCTAGCTCTCAATCTGGCTCTTACGTGGAAATGGGGAAAGGCAAAGATGGGTAGGACGGCGGCGTGAAAATTAGTGCGGGAAAACAGAATGGGTGCAGAGTGAAAATAGGACGGCAGCGCGAAAAGAAAACTAACAGAAACAGAAAAATTACAGAATAATAACGATTTCAAAATATGACTTAAGACCGTGTGCCCATGTAGGTGCATGCTTACAATGGTTCTGGAGATCAGATCACTCAGGGGCAAGTCGAGATTTTTGGCTCGTTCACTGAACCATAATGATGTGATTCATCCGTGCAAAGGGAGAGGAAATATGGCACTTTCAAAGAAGTTATTTGCCAGCCTAGCTGTGTGCGCGCTGAGCGTCGCAGGTCTTGCTGCTTGTTCTAACGCAAATACCGGCGCTGGCGGCAAGGAGCCGACAAAACAAGGCAAAGTGGAAATTGAATACCTGCATCGTCTCGACAATGCCGAAAACGCCACCAAAGTTGATGAAATTGTCAAGAAGTGGAATGCTGACAATCCTGATATCCAGGTAAAAGCTGTTAAGTTCGACGGCAAGGCTCAAGAGCTTATTCAGAAAGTTGATAAAGACATCAAAGCCAATAATGCTCCATGCTTGTATCAAGCTGGCTATGCTGATCTGGCCGAGCTGTACGTAAAGGGTATGGTTCAGGACGTCACGCAGTATGCTGGGCAGTACAAGAATGATTTTGGTGCTGGCCCATTCGAGTCGATGGCTATTAATGGGAAGTATTTTGGTATTCCTCAAGATACTGGCCCGCTCGTTTATTTCTACGACAAAGCTCAGTTTGATGCTCTCGGCCTGAGCGTGCCGACTACGGCTGATGAGTTCATTGAGACTGCCAAGAAAGCTGCGGCTCAGGGCAAATTCATTGTGGCGTTCAACCCGGATGAAGGTGCTCAGATCTATACCTCTATGGTGGCCGGCGCTGGCGATCAGTGGTTCTCCGTGGATGGCGATGCTTGGAAGATCGACACAGCTGGTCAAGGCTCTGCTAAGGTAGCTGACTTCTGGCAGAAATTGCTCGATGCTAAGGCCGCGAAGGTTATCAACCGTTGGACGGACACTGGCGACATGGAAAAGGCCATGGCTAACGGTGAACTCATCGGTGCATTTGGCGCTGCATGGGATGCTCCGCTCCTAGCTGATGGCATTAAAGGTTCAGCTGACGATGGCAAGTGGGCTATCGCTCAGATGCCCGACTTCGGCGCTGGTGCTGGAAAGACCGGACCGAATGGCGGCTCTGGCGTTGTAGTTTCCAAGACCTGCGAATTCCCAGAACAAGCTATGAAGTTCAACGCATGGTTCAATACCCAGGTTAATGATTTGGCTACTCAGGGTCTCGTGGTGGCTGCAAAAGCTACTCCATCTGCTCCGGCATATGCTTCCACGTTTGGTGGTCAAGACATCCTTGCCGAGTTTGTGAAGGCGAACGAAAACATGAATGCTTTCACGTTCCCGCCAAGCTGGTCCGTGCCGCAGGGCTTCCTCTCTGGCGATCAGAATGCTAAAGCCGGCGCAGGCGCCGTTAAAGTGGCTGACGTCTTCAAGGGTGCTGCTGATGAAGCTAAGAAAGCATTGACTGATGCTGGTTTGG
>JALFSN010000004.1 GCA_022778805.1 Arcanobacterium sp. | reverse complement strand
GATGGGGGGCGGCTCCTGGAATGTTCACTCCTGGAGCCGCCACCCTTCTTATAATGCCGCCCTGTATTTATTGCGCTGCTACTGTCTTAAATAAACTGTTTTATACAGCAGCAATTAGAAAGCGGGATAGAGCCATGGCTTGGTCTGTACTTTCTTACCACTATCGTCTTGGCTGGTGCTGTACTCCTCGATGTATTTCTTCACGTCAGCTGAGTGCAGCAGCTCGTCGAGCTTCTTGATGGCATCAAGCTTTGTGGAGTTTGGATTCCACGCCAGCACATTGCCATAGGGGTTGTTTTCCACGGATTCAATGGCGAGAGAATCTTCCGAGGGCACAAGGTTGGCAGCTGCAGCGAAGTTGGAATTGATCACGGCGAAATCGACGCTGCCCACCAAGCCAGTGAGGTTAGCGGCGTCACCAGGCGTCACTTTAATCTTCTTGGGATTGCTGGCAATATCCGTTGGGCTTGGCAAATCCACTCCGCTGGCGAGTGTAAAGAACCCGTTGTCAGCGAGGATTTTCAATGCCCGAGCCTGATTGGAGGTGTCATTCGGGATCACGACTTCAGCGCCGTCTGGAATATCCTTAATATCCTTGTGCTTCTCGGAATATATGCCAAGTGGCTCAATGTGGATAGGTTCCCCGTGGGTGAGTTTCGTGCCATTTTGGGCATTGAAATCGTCGAGATAATCGATGTGCTGGAAATAGTTGGCATCGAGTTCTCCTGAATCGACGGCAGTATTGGGTTGCACATAGTCGTTGTACTCGACAATCTTGAGATCAATGCCAGCGTCTTTAGCTAGCTTCTCTTTGACGAAGTTGAGAATATCTTCGTGCGGCACGGGAGTGGCACCCACCGTGAGCGTTACGGCGTCACCGCTAGCAGCTTTTTGCCCGCTCTCAGCGGCGGGCGTCCCGCAGGCACCAAGTGCCAGTGCGCTCGATGCTGCCAAAGCAAAAATTTTCACGAGTTTGTTTTTCATTGTTGTCCTTTCCGAGAGCGCTTACTGAAGCGCCAAAACATTAAAGATTATGCCGCAAAATATATGCCGCAGAATAAATGTGAGCTGCAGCGTGGTGCCGGCTGCAATGTACTTCGCGCGGATATGCACGCGAAACGGAGTACAAAATGTGGCGTGCCCGCCGCATATTCCTCCGGTTGGCGGTTCCTTAGCGGTGATCCACCAACCGGCTCAGCATGTCGCCTACCATCTGCACAATTTGCACGAGAATAAGAATGACGACGACCACGATCACGATCACGTCGAATCGGTAGCGCTGATAACCGTAATTAATAGCGAGTGCACCCAGACCGCCGCCGCCCACCGTTGAGGCCATGGCTGAGTAGCCAATAATGGTGATGGTGAGGATCGTAATGGACTGAATGATGGCCGGCAATGCCTCGCGCACTAAGACTCCCGCCATAATGGCAATTCTGCTTGCACCCATCATCTGTGCCGCCTCCACCTTGCCTGGTTCGACGGCGAGCACATTGCTCTCAGCCATGCGGGCAAAATACGGCACGGCCGCAATCACCAGCGTCACCGTGAATGCCGGCCACCCGATCGCTTTGAGGAATGGCAAATCGATCACTCGGATAGCGAACAGTGCAATCACGGCCAGAATAATGAACGGAATAGCACGGAAGATATTGACGAGGACTCCCACAATCCGGTGGGCGAGAGGCTGCTCAATCAGGCCGCCTTTGCGGCTTTCCGCGAGATATATCCCCAACGGTAGACCGAGAATAACGGTGATGGCGGTAGAAAGGAAGACCATGAGCAGCGTCTCCACCGTAGCTGGCCAGAGAAGTGCTTGTACATTCTTATTGGCAAACCAGGCGCCGTCACTCGTGGCTGTGAGAAATCCAGCCGCGGGAGCGTGCAGAGTAAACAGTGAAAAGATCGTCATAGTGCACGCACCTTTGCATAGATATCGGCGTGTGCAAACGCCTCTAAAACGTGCGGTACGCTCTGTGTGGGTACTGTGAGTGCGAGCCGCGAGACCTGTACGCTACCGATGCTCTCGAAATAGCCAGCTGCAATATCTGCCCCGAGCTGCGAGGCCAAGCTCAGCACTTTTGATCCGGCAGGTTCGCCTGGATGAGCGGTGAAGAATATGTCGATGAGGCTTTCGCCGCGAAGAGTGGTGGCATCTATTTCAGGCAGCGGCAAAAGTTTCAACGAGAGCTGAGAATCGGGATTTTGTGCGATGTGCTGCATACTGCCAGATTCCACGATAGCGCCGTGATCGAGGAGCGTGACGGAATCGCAGATCTTACGTACGACATCCATTTCGTGCGTAATGACGAGCACGGTGACGCCGGTGCGGTCGCGTACGTCACGCAAAAGCTGCAAGATCTGATCGGTCGTCTCCATATCGAGAGCGGAAGTCGGCTCATCAGCGAGTAAGACGGCGGGGGCGTCTGCTATGGCGCGGGCTATGCCGACGCGTTGGCGCTGGCCACCGGAGAGTTGGCTGGGATAGGAATTCTCGCGGCCGTGTAGACCCACGAGCTCAAAGAGTTCTGCCACTCGTGCCGCGCGCTGCTCTTTGGGAATCCTCGCCACCTTGAGCGGGTATGCCACGTTTTGGGCAGCCGTGCGTGAGTCAAGCAAATTAGCACCTTGGAAAACCATGCCGATACGGCGGCGAGCCTGGCGCAGCTTACTCTCAGGAAGAGTGGCTAAATCCGTGCCATCAACCAGGATAGAGCCGCTCGTAGGGCGTTCCAGAGCCGTGAGACAGCGGATCAACGTCGATTTCCCAGCGCCAGATTCTCCCACGATTCCGTGGATGGCGTGCTCAGGGATAGTGAGGGTGAGATCATCTAGCGCGACGACGGGATCCTCGCCACGGCGGGGATACACTTTCGTGACGTTCCTCAGCTCGATCATGTGCCCTCCATCGATCTTGGCTTTAGCACCCTGCGGAGCCTATCCGTCTCCCTGGGTTGCTGCAGCTTCGCGGAGCCAAGTCTCTCAGCTGCTCTTGATGATTACTTAAAAGATTGCATGAATAAGCGGTGTTTGCAAAATCGAGAGGAGGGGCTTGCCGTGATGTGTGCGCTATTCGACATTCCGTGTATCTCCAGAACCATGCATCTCCAGAAGAGACATCCAGGAAGGTGCCAAGAATGCGCGATCTTGGGGCTGTGCGCCGATAGCAGGCGGTACGTACCGCCTGCGCGCGGTAGATGTAGGTGCGGTGTGTGTCAGTGCAGTATATGCTAGAGCGCCGTCACGACTGCCGTGTAGATAGCCACGGCAATCAGGAGTCCCACAAAGATGAACGTGAGCGTGGAGGCACGGGCTCGATTGGATAGTGGAGAGCCGACGGCACTTCCCAGCCCGGAGCCGATGGCAAAGAGAAGAGCCACCAGCCAGTCGATGTGTACCGGAGTGCCGATGCGCATGAGCAGCGAAACGATAGATACGACGGAAATGACGATGAAAGATGTGCCTGCCGCCACGCGAATCGAATAGCCCATAATCAACACCAGAACCGGAATCATGGCAAACCCGCCACCGATGCCGAAGAAGCCCACCATGATGCCAGTGAACGTGCCGACGAGCAGAAATAGCGGCAATTTCTTCCAGCTCAGCTCCTGCTCAGAGTGATCTGTCTGCTCGTCGAGCATCGCTTCGGTGGCGCCTGCAGCGAGGGCCGTATTTTCTTCTGCCCGCTGTTTGAGCCCGTTGCGCAGCATCATAGCGGCCACCGCCACCAGCAACGCTGCGAAGCAGTACATCATCACGTCGCCATCGACGAGAGCGTTGAGCGCCGTGCCTGCAAATGCCCCGATAGAGGAACACAAGCCAAAGACGATGCCCGTGCCCAGCCGCACCTGCTGATGTTTGAAACGGGAGGGCAGTGCTGCTATGGCGGTGACGATGACGATCACCAGCGATTCTGCTGTGGCGGCGTGGGGATCTTGTCCGAGAAGATACACCAAGACGGGTATGGCGAGAATTCCTCCGCCAATGCCCAGAGCTCCCGCCAGTAGTCCGACGGCGATTCCGATAAAAATCGACTCGACTAACAGTGCCATATGAGCTCCTCTTGAATATTTCCTTGTCGTATCGCGCGATAGCATCTCGGTAGTGCTTGCGGTGCATCTGCGCGCTGCTGATGCGCCCTGCCGGCATCGCGCCGCAGCAGTGGCAGATTCGAGATGATCTGGCTTCGAGATGATCTGGCGCAAAAATACTACCTCACGAGGGATGAGAGGGCGCAATGCGGTCAGGCTTCGCGTGCGTCACAGAGAAGAATTAGACTAGAGGCTACGCGAAACGTGGAAAGGTAATCATGGATCTGAGTCCTCTCGATGCGGCAGGCATTGCTCGGGCCGTCGTGGATGCGAAAGCGGCTTTTGCCGCTGCCAGCAATCCCGATGAGCTCAAAGCGGCACGCCTTGCCCACAGCGGCGATAATGCGCCGATCACGCATGCGCATGCGCTGATTAAAACGCTGGCAAAGGAAGACAAGCCCACGGCAGGGAAACTGATGGGGGCGGCGCGCAAAGATATTCAGGAGGCACTAGCCCAAGCTCAGGAGCGCATTGATGCGGCTCTTGAAGCGCAGATGCTGGCAGACGAGAAAGTTGATGTCACGCTGCCCACCCAGCGCCACCCGCGCGGTGCCCGCCATCCGCTAGGAGTGCTGATGGAAGATATCTCAGACTTCTTCGTTGGCATGGGATGGGATATTGCCGAGGGGCCAGAAGTAGAGCACGAATGGTTTAATTTCGACGCCCTCAATTTCGGGCCAGATCATCCAGCTCGCCAGATGCAAGATACATTCTACGTGGCCGGTTATCAGCATGTGGGAGAGACCGGCAGAAAGCCAGCTAGCCAGAGCGCTGGCGCTGCAGCGGCCAGCGGTCAGAATACGGATGGCGCTGAGAATGCCAGCGCTGGAAAAGCTGGCGTGGATCTCGCAGCCAGTGACTTTGCGGACAGCGATTTCACCGCCACTGAGGGGCTCGTGCTGCGCACCCACACATCGCCGGTGCAAAGCCGTACGCTGCTCTCGCGCGGAGTCCCTATCTATGTGGCGTGCCCAGGCAAGGTGTATCGTACGGATGCTTTGGACGCTACCCACACCCCTGTCTTTCATCAGGTGGAGGGTTTAGCTGTGGATAAAAACCTCACGATGGAGCATTTGAAAGGCACTCTCGATCACTTTGCACGCGCTATGTTTGGCCCTGAGGCTAAGACGCGCTTGCGCCCGAGCTACTTCCCATTCACTGAACCGAGTGCCGAAATGGATCTGTGGTTTCCGCTCAAGAAAGGCGGGCCTGGCTGGATTGAATGGGGCGGCTGCGGAATGGTGAATCCGGAGGTGCTGCGCAATGCGGGCATTGATCCGGATGTGTACAGCGGTTTTGCCTTTGGTATGGGCATTGAGCGCACACTCATGCTGCGGCACGGCATTGCTGATATGCGAGACATGGTGGAGGGTGATGTGCGTTTCAGCCTCCAATTCGGCACGACGGGAAGAGGTGCATAATGCCATTCGTTCCAATTGATTGGCTTTCAGATCACGTAGAGGTGCCTGCCGATCTCACTGCTGAACAGCTCGCCGCCGCCCTGGTGCGTGTGGGCTTGGAAGAAGAAGAGATCCACAAAGCGGACATCACTGGCCCTATCGTGGTTGGTAAAGTGCTCACTCGCGATGCAAAAGAACAGAGCAATGGCAAAGTGATCAACTATTGCCGCGTAGACGTGGGGCAGCATAACGACGCTCCTGGCACGGGCAAAGAGCCGAGCGAACTCGCTTCGCGCGGGATTATTTGCGGCGCTCACAATTTTGAAGCGGGGGATTACGTCGTAGTGTCGCTGCCAGGTGCAGTGCTGCCTGGCAATTTTGAGATTGCTGCGCGGAAAACCTATGGGCATATCTCTGATGGCATGATCTGCTCGGCTCGGGAGCTTGGCATTGGCGAGGATCATAGCGGCATTATTGTGCTGGCACATAGCGATGCTGAAGCTAGTGAGAAAGGCGTGCCTCCTATTGGAGCTGACGTGATGGGGTATCTCGGCCTCGGTGGAGATGTGTTGGAGATCAACGTGACGCCAGATCGCGGATATTGTTTCTCCATGCGCGGCGTGGCTCGCGAATTTTCGCATTCCACAGGAGCAGCGTTCACTGATCGCGGATTGCCAGAGAATACTCCTCACGGGATTCCTGCCGTAAACAACGAGGGCTTCCCCGTGGTTGTAGAAGATAACGCGCCCATTCACGGAAAAGTGGGGTGCGATCGTTTCGTCACGCGCATTGTGCGAGGTGTCGATATCAATGCTAGCAGTCCAAAATGGATGCAAGATCGTCTGCGTGAAGCTGGTATGCGGCCAATTTCGCTCGCTGTGGATGCCACAAACTACGTGATGCTTGATCTTGGGCAGCCGTTGCACGCCTATGATCTCGATAAAGTGGTGGCGCCGATCGTGGTGCGCCGTGCCCACGAGGGGGAGATGCTCACCACGCTCGATGATGCTGAGCACGAACTTCACCCTGAAGATCTTGTGATTGCCGATTGTGACGGCGGGCATGGAGCGCGCGCGATTGGGCTTGCGGGCACAATGGGTGGAGCGAGCACTGAAATCTCAGAGACGACCAGCAATGTGCTGATAGAAGCTGCTCATTTTGATGCTGTTTCTGTGGCGCGAATGGCACGCCGACATCGCCTGCCATCAGAGGCGTCTAAACGTTTTGAGCGCGAGGTCGATCCACAGCTCGCTCCCGTTGCCGCGCAGGCGGTCGTTGATATTCTCGTGGAATACGGTGGGGGCACGGCAGATCCGGCGAATTTTGAGCTTGACGCCACGGAGCCGATGCAGCCCGTGCAGTTCCACACGCGGGAGACACGCCGTCTCACGGGTCTAGATGTGCCAGTAGATCGGCAGCTGGAATTGCTGCAAGCCATTGGCTGCACGGTGAATAGCTCCAGCGCCGATGCCTCGTCAGACTCATCAGCAGCTGAGAAGTCTGATGCGGACGTGGTGATAGAGCTGACGCCTCCCAGCTGGCGCCCCGATCTTGCCGGCGGCGGAGCGTACCTGGTGGAAGAGATTGCGCGCTTGGTGGGGTATGACGCCATCCCCTCCGTCGTGCCGTATGCTCCTGCTGGTCACGGGCTTTCTCTGGAGGCTCGCCGTACCCGTGATATCGCACGTGCCCTCGCCGAGCAGGGGTGGGTACAGGTGCTCAGCTATCCCTTTGTGGCATCCAGTACTTTCGATAAGCAAGGAATAGTCGATGACGACGAACGCCGCCTCGCTCTTCGCCTGGTGAACCCACTCCAAGAAGAAGCGCCTTTTATGCGTACGAGTGTGCTCGATACTTTACTCGCTACAGCGCACACCAATGTGGCTCGTGGAAATCCGGCAGTGGCCGTCTTTGAGATTGGCGCCGTCACGCATCCAGCGGGAATTGTGCCAACCCATGCTCCGGCCGTTGGCAAGCGCCCGAGCGATGAGCACATTCGTGGTCTTCTCGACGCTATTCCGAATCAGCCGACGCACGTGGCGGGCGTGGCCACCCCTGCCGTGGCGCAGCCGTATGCGGGGCTTGCAGCTGTGGAATGGGATTGGCGAGATGCTATTGAGGCCACTCGCATCGTGGCTGAAGCTATTGGGCTTGAGGTGCAGGTGAGTGCGGCCGAGCGGGCGCCGTTCCATCCTGGCCGCTGCGCGGAAATTAGAGCTGGCGGCGTCAGAGCAGGAAGTGCAGGCAATGCGGGAGGTAGTGCGGCAAACAGTGCCGTGCTGCTGGGCTATGCTGGCGAGCTTGCCCCCTCCGTGTGCAAAGCCTATGAGCTGCCAAAGCGCTCAATAGCATTTGAGATTGATATGGATGCAGTGTGTGCAGCGCGTGGCGACGCGCCGATTGCCGTCGCTCCTGTGGAGACGTTCCCGCCGGCGAAAGAGGATCTGGCATTGGTCGTCGATGCCGATGTGCCAGCCGCTGATGTCGCTGAGGTGATTCGCAAGGCGGCGGGAGAGCTGCTGGAGGAGCTGCGTCTCTTCGACGTCTACACTGGCGATCAGGTGCCTGAGGGGAAGAAAAGCCTCGCTTATGCGCTGCGTTTGCGTGGCGACCACACGCTGAAAGCGGATGAAACTGCTCGTGTGCGCAAAAAAGTTCTTGGAGCGGCAAAGCATTTCTTTGGCGCTGAACTGCGCAGCTAAGTGATGTAGCAATGCTGCAGCTGGGCAGTAGCTAAGCAATGGCTAAGCGGCGGCTACGCAATAGCCGAGATAGGGGGTGCCCCGAACTTAAAGAGTTCGGGGCACCCCCTATGCGTCAGCTAGCTGTCCACCAGCTCAGATTCGTCTGTCAGCCCAGTCTCATCTGCTGTCTGTCTGCCAACCTAGCCTGTCAGCTATCCTGTCTGCCAACCGTCTACCGGCTGTTGCCAGGCATTGGTGGCGGGCAGATATCGACCGGACACCAATGCGAGGAATCGATCAGAGCACGCCCACCATCTTGATTCCAGGGGTGATCGTCTCGTCTCCAACTTCCCAGTGGGCGGGGCACACCTGATCTGGATGCTCGCGCACATACTGCGCAGCTTTCACTTTGCGTACCAGCTCGGCGGCGTTGCGACCAACGCCTTCCGAGGTGGTTTCGACGTACTGGATTACGCCGTCAGGATCCACCAGCACGGTGGTGCGGTCGGCAGCGCCCTCACCAGGGCGGAGCGTGTCGAACGCCTGCGAGATTTCATACGTCGGATCGCCCACCATCGGGAACTGAATCTTGGCGATACGCGGAGAAGAATCGTGCCAGGCCATATGCGAGAAATGCTTGTCGGTGCTCACGGAGAACACTTCCACGCCCATAGATTTCAGCTCGTCGTAGTGCTGAGCCATATCCTCAAGCTCAGTGGGGCAGACGAATGTGAAGTCAGCTGGATAGAAGAAGAGGATATACCACTTTCCCTCTTGATCTTTGCTTGAGACGTCCACGAATTCGTTGTTGAGATAGGCGGTGCCTTTCCATTCTGCTGCCTTTGTATTAATCAGAGACATTCCAGCTCCTTATAGTTTCGCGGTACGGAGCACAGCGCTCCATGTCGCTACCCATCCTAGATGACGTGGCGGTGAGAAAGCATGTGGAGATGTGTTTCGCTAGCTGCACGAAAGTACTGCACGGGCTGCATATGAGTACTGCACGCGAACAAAAAGCTGTGAATGTGTGTGATGCCGGTGAGATATCTGTGTCGTTTTGCCAGTCGGCATGCTCAGGAGGCTCCAGCAGTGGTGAGGCTCACGTCCCTATGATCGACAATTAATACATACCTGTGTATAGTTATGCGTTATTAGAGGGGGTTCAAGGAAAGGACAAGCGTGGTGGATGCTGATATTCCGCTTACCCGCACCGCTCGTCAGGCGCGCATTATCGCTATTATTGCGGACGAAACGATCGCTTCACAGGGTCAGCTGCGGCAGCTGTTGGCGGCGGAGGGAATCAACGTCACGCAGGCTACACTGTCGCGAGATCTCGAAGAACTTCATGCATATAAAGAGCATGCCCCCAATGGTGTGCGCGCCTACCGTATTCCGGATGTGGGAGAGCTATCCGAATCGGCGGTGGGAGCTCGGACGCAGCTTGAGCGGTGGGCGGGAGAAGTGCTCACGTCGGTGCAGCCAGCTATGAATCAAGTGGTGGTACGCACTCCACCGGGGGCTGCGCAGCTTCTCGCTTCCTCAATTGATCGTGCCGTTTTCCCTGACGTGCTCGGGTGTATTGCCGGTGACGACACGGTGCTTATTGTGACGGGCAGTGAAAGGCGTGCTCGTGAACTCAGCAAAGAACTGCTCGATCTTGCTGTCCGACGGCAGTCGTGACGGCGCTCCTACAGTTATCTGGAGGCTATCAGAGGCTCGCGGGTTGCGCCTCATGCACGGGTCTTTGCTCGGGCTATCGGCGTCATTTATATCTTTTTTCAGTCTTTCATTAATACACAATTCTCAACTAATACAGAGGTGATCCTATGAGCAACAAAGATCGGGTGGTTCTCGCTTATTCGGGTGGGCTTGATACGTCGGTGGCTATCGGCTGGATAGCGGAGCGCACTGGCGCCGAGGTCGTTACGGTCTCCGTGGATGTGGGGCAAGGCGGAGAAGATCTGGAGGTGATTCGGCAGCGTGCCCTCGACTGCGGCGCTGTAGAGGCATATATTGCTGATGCCAAGGACGAGTTTGCTGAAGATTACTGCATGAAAGAGCTCAAAGCTGGCTCCCTCTATATGGATGCTTATCCGCTTGTCTCTGCTATCTCACGGCCATTGATGGTTAAACATCTGGTGACGGCGGCGCGCCAGTTTGGTGGAAACGTGGTGGCTCACGGGTGTACGGGCAAAGGCAACGATCAGGTGCGCTTTGAAAACGGGATTACCTCGCTGGCGCCCGATGTCACGTGTCTTTCGCCGGTGCGTGATCTGGCGCTCACCCGTGAGTTTGCCATCAACTATGCCAACGAGCACAATCTGCCGATTGAGACCACGCACCACAATCCTTTTTCGATTGACCAAAACGTATGGGGGCGCGCCATTGAGACGGGCTTTCTCGAAGACCTGTGGAATGCTCCCACCAAGGACGTCTACAATTATACCGACGATCCCACCTATCCACCGCTGCCTGATGAAGTGGTGATTACCTTTGAAAAAGGCGTTCCGGTAGCTATTGATGGGCAGGCGGTGACGCCGCTAGAGGCTATCCAACAGCTGAACAAACGCGCGGGTGCCCAAGGGATTGGCCGCATCGACATTGTGGAAGACCGCATGGTGGGTATTAAGAGCCGTGAGATCTACGAAGCTCCGGGGGCAATGACGCTCATTGCTGCGCATAAAGAGCTGGAGCGGGTCACGATGGATCGTGAGCAGGCTCGCTTCAAGCAGCGGGTGAGCGAACGCTGGGGAGAACTCGTCTACGAGGGGCAGTGGTTCAGCCCGCTCAAGCGCTCTCTCGACGCTTTTATCGAAGATACTCAGGAATATGTGAGTGGCGATATCCGGATGGTGCTGCACGGGGGGCGAGCTACCGTGACGGGTCGAAAGAGTGAAACCTCGCTCTATGATTTCAACTTGGCTACCTACGATGCAGGCGACTCATTCGATCAGAGCTATGCGAAAGGCTTTATCGAAATCAACGGCCTCACCTCGAAGCTGGCTGCTGCGCGCGATGTGAAATTCGGCAAAGGTGAAGCGATGCCACAGCTGAAGCTCTCCTAGTTAGCATTCCATCTAGACATCTAGACATCTAGACATCTAGACATTTAGGCATTTAGGCATTTAGGCATCTAGACACCGTACTGACTATTCCATGCTCAAGCTCAGGCATACTCGGCTTGGGCTGCGCCGCAAGCCTGCGTAACTCGCGGTCGCATGGAATGTCAGTACGGTGTTGTTGTGGTTGTGTGCTGGCGTTCTGTGTTTAGGTTCAGGCATACTCGGCTTGGGCTGCGCCGCAAGCCTGCGTAACTCGCGGTCGCATGGAATGTCAGTACGGTGTTGTTATGGTTGTGTACTGGCGTTCTGTGTTTAGGTTCGGACATACTCGGCTTGGGGGCTGTGCCGCAAGCCTGCGTAACTCGCACAGGAAGCTAGTGCGGCGCCCTTTCTGTGCTGAAACGCGTGCTGGAATGCTGGAACGCCAGTACGGCACCCCTTTTCGTGTGACAGGCGGCATATTCCGCAGCTCGAATCTCTCATAGAATTGGTCTGTGGACATGAATGAGACGATTATGAACGAGACGATCAAGAGCCAGCTCGCGCACCGCACAATCCGCGAATTTACCGATCAAGCAGTGAGCGATAGTGTGATGCATACCCTCTTTGAGGTGGCTATGCGCACCCCCACGTCGCGCGGTATGCAAAATGCCAGCATTATCTGGGTGAAAGATAGCGAGAAAAAGCGCACATTGGCTCAGATCAATGCTCAAGAATATGTGGCTAGAGCCCCCATCTATCTGCTCTTTGTGGCCGACCTCAGCCGCACGGCAGCCGTGCTGGAGGAGAGTGGATTGAACGCAGCAGGGGCGCACACCATGGATGTCTACACTGAGGCGTTCACCGATGCGTGCCTGATGGTGCAAAATGTGGTGGTGGCTGCCGAATCGCTGGGTTTGGGCGCCACAATCCTCGGGGGACTGCTGAGCGATCCTGGCGCCGTCATTGATCTGCTCAATCTTCCACAGCTGACGTTCCCAGTGCTGGGGCTTATGCTCGGCTATCCCAATCAGCACCCACAGCTCAAACCGCGTATGGCGCAGGAACTGCGGGTGATGGTCGATCACTACGAGCGGCCAGATAGCTGGAGTGAAGCACTCGCTGATTACGACGTGCTGATGCACACCTACTACGATTTGCGCACGGCAGATCGCCGAGAGGATACCTTTACGGAGCAGATTCGCCAGAAGTATGGCGCTGTTCGTCCGCAACATGAGCGGCTCATACAGCAGCTCGCGCGGCAAGGGTTTCGCGTAGAGGCGGTAGCGGCGTAGAGCGGTAAGGAGCATCCCCCTGCTAACTGCTCTCTCGCTGAGCGCTCATTGCTGTGAGCGTATTATGGGCCTTTTGTTCAGCCTAATGATTCTCTGTATTACCCCTCTGACCTGGGCTTTTAGGATTTTGGTTGAATTTTTTTCATGAGAAATATCACATTTTTCTCGGTCCTTTTTAAGCGACTTGTGATCTAGGGGGGGGTACGTTACGTTTCTGCCGTGAATACAAAGAAGTATCTTATGCGCGCCCTGTCCGCTTTATGTGTTAGTGCCCTGGCGTGTGGTGGGATTGCTCTCACTCCCAGCGCCGCTCTGGCTGCCCCCATGGAAGCTGCAACGACTGTAGAAAACGCCAATGTGAAGCTCGTGCTCACTCCCACTAGCGCCCCTGCTGGCGATCAGTGGGCCGTGGGAGAGCGCATGACGTTTAATCTGCAGCTCACTAATAAAACGAATACAGCTCGGGGCTTTAAGGTGCGCTCCACGAACTTCGATTTCACGGAGTCTGACAATCGCACGGCAGCTGGGTGTAAATGGCAAGCAGCTCCGTCCAATCAGGTGCAGCCTTGCGACGGCAAACTCGTGCATACCGTAACCCAGGAGGATATTGCCGCCGGTGGGTTCACTCCGAGTCTTGTGTACAACATGTACTCAGCCACCGGATATAACGGCGCTGCCACGCTCGCCGGAGGTATCAATATCCCAGCGACGTCCACGCTCACGCTCAGCAATCCCAAAGAGGGTAATGCGCCGTGGCGAGTGGGCGAGCGTATGACATTCACGATTTCGCTCACCAACGATACTGGCATTCAGCGAGCTTTCGAGCCAGGAGAGACGAACCTCTCTGGAACTGGTAGCTGTAAGTGGCAAACCTTCGAGAATGGTGTAACGAAGAACTGCAACAACATCTCCATCTATCACGACGTCACCGCTGAGGATTTGCAAGCAGGCTCGTTTACCCCGAGTTTCACCTGGAAAATGCACGCTGGCACGGGGTATAACACCGCCAGTGAAAATCTTGCTCCCACGCGATCTGCTGCGCTTCCGGTTGCTGAGACGCTGAAGCTCGTCTCGTTCGAGCAGACGCAAGATTCGGTGAAAGACAGCTATCGCGCTGGCGATGAGCTAGTGCTCACGCTGCAGATTAAAAACGCGGGCAATGAGCCGTTGGCAATTGCGCCAGTGCAAGAGGGAAGCAACGTCGTCTTTACCGATTCGTGCGCGCAGGACTCGCTTGATCCGCAGACCAATCACAGCTGCACGGTGCGCTATACGCTCACGGATCAGGATCTCGTGCAGGGAAAAGTGAATCTCACGGCCATTGTGCGTGTCCTGAATGCCGATGGAGCAGAGCTTGATCGCTTGGTGGCTCGCAAAGCTGATCTTGCCACCCCTGGCACGTTTGATCCCGCCACTGGATTCAAGCCCTACGATGCCAATCCTGGCGCTGCCGCTACCACCAGTGACATGCAGCTACTTGCGCAGGCTGATGCGACGAATAATGTTCGCATTCCAGCGATTGCCGTCGCTCAAAATGGCGACGTGCTCGTATCCTATGATGCACGGCCGAAAGCTGGCAGGGCGAATGGTGGCGATTCGCCGAATGAGAATTCCATCATGCAGCGCCGCTCCACCGACGGCGGAAAGACCTGGCAGCCGGCAACGACGGTGGCTGCAGGCAAGGTCGGTGCGGACGGCTGGGGCTACTCTGACCCCTCGTACGTCGTCGATCATGATACCGGCACAATCTTTAACTTCCACGTCTACAGCCAAGATCAAGGTTTCAGTGGAGGTCGGTACAGCCTTGACGCCGAAGGGAACGTCGATAAGGTGAACCGCGCCACGATGAACTTTGGCTTGTCGATCTCTGATGACAACGGCTACACCTGGCGTCAGGACGTCATCACGGCCGACGTCTTAGCCGGTAAAGTGCCAGGGGCAATATCGTGCTTTGCCACTTCGGGTGCTGGCACTCAGAAGATGCAGGCTCCGCATAAAGGCCGGTTGCTGCAGCAGGCGGCTTGCCGAGTGCAACACGGCAACGGCGAAGCTATCCGCGCATTCACGCTCTACTCTGACGATCATGGCGCCACCTGGCATGGTGGAGAGTTCACCACAGTTGAGGTAGCTGGCCTCGGGGCTTTGCGCTTTGACGAAAACAAAGTGGTCGAGCTCTCTGACGGCTCATTGATGCTCAACTCCCGCACTTGGACGGGTCAAAATGGGCCGCGCTATCGCATCACGGCTATCTCGCGTGACGGCGGGCAGACCTGGGGTGACTATCAGACTCGCACAGATCTCGTCGATCCTGCCAACAACGCCCAAATCATTCGGGCGTTCCCGAATGCGAAACCGGGATCGCTCCGCTCCAAAGTATTGCTCTTCTCCAATACCAACAATCCGAGTGCTCGCACGAACGGCACCGTTCGGCTTTCGTGTGACGACGGCGCCACCTGGCCAGTGAGCAAACAGTTCCGCGCCGGCGGTACGGGCTACACCACTATGGCGGTGCAAGAAGACGGCACTATTGGGCTGCTCATGGAGCCAAACGGCGGCGGCTGGTCGGATATTGGCTACCAGAAGTTCACGCTCTCGTGGCTGGCACCTCAGGGACAGCTCTGCTCTGAGCTGCGCAGCGCCGTCACCGGAGTAAAGACAGCACAGGTCGGCACGGCTCTGGAGCCTTTCGCGCTGTTTGAGAACAACGATCCGTTGCTCGCAGACACCGTCACGGTGGAGGGATTGCCGCAGGGGCTGCACTACAATGAAGCTACTGGCACAGTGGAGGGCACTCCGACGGTTGAGATTGCTGAGCCTACTACGTACGAGGTGACGGCTACGCTGCGCGAGGCAGACGATGGCACGAAGTATGAACGCACTGCCACTGCCACCTTTACAATAAAAGTCTCGCCGCTGGGCGGACGCACCTGGTACGTAGCTGCTGATGGCAGCGATGCCAACGATGGATTAAGCCCAGAGCATCCGTTCGGGAGCCTCGCTCCGGTGAATGATCTGGAGCTGCTGCCAGGAGATGCGGTGTATCTGCGCCGTGGCGATACGTTCAACGATCAGTTTATGCACCTGAAAGGTGCTGGTAGTGCCGAAAAGCCGATTATCATCTCAGCATACGGCGATGCAGCAGATCCGCTGCCAGTGATTAACACCAACGGCGAGGGACAGTGGGAGCAAAATTACAACACCCCACTAGACAATCCCAAGCACAAGAATCACGGGACGGTCTCGTCGTCCATCTTGCTCAAAGACGTGCCATACATTGAGGTTTCCAACCTTGAGATCACGAATATTCGCCAGGCTGATCAGCCGGAGATATTGCGTAACAAAGACGCGATGGATCGCACCGGCGTGGCCGTCATCGCTGAAAATAGCGGCACAGTGAACCACGTGGTGCTCAAGGATCTCTATATTCACGACGTCGATGGCAACGTCTACAACAAACACATGGCTAACGGTGGCATCTACGTGATTGCACATAAGGCACCCGACGAAGCAGCTACAGGCGTTGCCCGCTTCAACGATATTCAGGTGCTGAATAACCGCGTGGAAGACGTCACCCGCTGGGGTATCGGCGTGGGCTACAGCGGATACACCAGCCACTTCCGCGGCGGGCAGCTTTCCGAGGCTGCGATGCAGCAGTATGGATCGACAAACGTGCTGGTGCGCGGTAACTATGTGAAAGGCGCTGGCGGAGATTCCATCACGGTGTGCTATTCGCTGCGTCCGCTCGTGGAATACAACGTCTCCGTGGATGGCTCGAAGTACATGAATGAGGCGGATTATCCGAGTGATAGCTTTGGGCGAGTAGCCGCTGGCATCTGGCCGTGGAAGACGAAGAATGCGGTGTTCCAGTACAACGAAGCATATGGCACTCTCAACGCTGCTCACGGCAATGGCGATGGCATGCCCTGGGATGCAGACTGGAGCGACGGAACTCTTTACCAATACAACTATTCTGCAGCCAATACCGGTGGCACGTACATGATCTGTGGCAGGGAGGCCGTGAACTCGACGTTCCGCTACAACATTTCGCAAAATGACGTCGGTGGCTTGCTTGATCCAGTGGACAGCAACCCGAATGGGCACGTGTACAACAACACGTTCTACATCGCTACTGATGTGCCGATTCTGAAGACGGATCACAACGCTAGAGGCAATGCCACCATCGAAAACAATATCTTCTACTACACGGGGACTACCCCTCGGCAGGAGGATTGGAGCCGAGGCGATACCGCTAGCTTCGTCAAGCAGTGGCAGCATAATTTGTACTACAACTATGCGAATAAGCCGGCGACCGACACCGAGGCTATCGAAGTGAACGCTGGCACCCCAGTGTTTGCGGGAGACACGATGAAGCTGGCTCCGCAGACGGCGCGCACAGATTTCCTCACCTATCGGCTCTCTGAGCAAGATGACGCAGCGCCGGCCACCGCTAGCCGTGCTGCTGGCACCACGCGCGAGGCGAATGATGCCGATCCGTTCGGCGGGTACCGCCTGGCAGATGATTCGCCAGCTGCCAATGCTGGCAAAGACATTCAAGATGAGAACGGATTTGCGCCGGAGGCAGACTTCTTCGGCACTCCGCTCACGGGCACGCCTGATATTGGCGCTGTACAATATCGCAACGCCAATGAGCAAAGCTCGCAGAAAGCGCTCCTTTCTACAATCTATCTGCTCACGAGCTCCGCAGATGGCGGGCGCACTCTGCATGTGCCACAAACGGCAAACAACCCCACGGCCGTATCTGAAGTGCTAGCCAATGTGTTGGTCTCGCCATTAGCTGCTGCCAGTATCGTGAATGCTGATGGCACGCCAGTAGCCGACGATCAGAGCCTTGGTGAGGGTATGAAGCTGCGCATTACGGCTGAAGATGGCAGCCATAGCGATATTCCGCTGGCTATCACCAACACCTATTCCTGGGTAGAGAACTATGTGAATAATCAGCAGGGCAATGTATGGTTCGGTCAGCATCAGATGGAAGACGGAGGCCAGTGGTTCAATATCAGTCAATACGATCCGAATTGGCCAGTATGGCAGGTAGATACCTGGTTTGGCCCTGGTCTCACGGGGACGAAAGATATTCCTCCAGTTGGTCAGCGTGACGCCATCCACGGCTTGCTCTCCGACTCTCCCAACAATGCTAACGATTCGACGGCAATAGCATTCCGCGCCCCTAAGACTGGCACGGTGACGTTCACGGTGAAAGATAACGAGCCGCAGCTGCGCCAGGCCACGAACGCAAATGGCACGGTACGTCTCTCGCTCTATAAGAACGGCGAAGAGCTGCAGAGTGTGGAGCTGAGCCAATCCAACGTCGTCGCTGACACCTGGAAGGATTTCACTGCCGAGAATCCCATTACTGTGGAGCAGGGCGATTATCTGCGCGTCGTCGCGCACAGCGTGGGCAACCCGACGAAACCATCACTGTGGATTTCTCCCGTGATCGAATACATCGACGTCCCAGCTGCACCTGAGCCGCTGACGGAAGTGACGCCGGTGGAGCCGACGTGGGATGATGCGGCTGGTTCATTTGTGACTCCTGACGTTGAAGGTGTTGTTTATCGGCTGGGCGAGCGCACTCTGGCTGCTGGTGAGCGCGTGAGTGGTCTGGCTGGCCAGCGGGTGACGGTTGCGGTGAGTGCTGCTGATGGCTTTGCGTTCGCTGAGGGTGCGCCAAGTGAGTTTACGCACGAATTCCCAGCTGCACCTGAGCCGCCGACGCCGCCGACGGAAGTGACGCCGGTGGTGCCGGATGCCACTGACCCATCGGATTGCGACGTCCATCCATTTGTGACGATTCCGGCTATGACGGGAGTGCAGTATTTCGTGGATGGTAAACCTGTAGCTGCCGGCAGATTTGGATACAGCTATGGGCAGACGGTCACGGTAACGGCTGAGCCTACGGAGGGCTTTGCGCTCGCTCCGAACGCTGAGCATAAGTGGACGTTCAGTGCCGATGTGCCAGCTGGATGTACTGAAGAGCCTGGTGGCAGCCAGCCTGGCACTGAGCACCAGCCGCCGCTCCCGCAGATGCCGCAATTCCCGCGGGTGCCACAGCACGAGGTGCAGTCGAGCACAGCTCCAGCTGCCGCTGACACGCTGTCGCAAACTGGCTCGCACGGCACCGTGATCGTTGCTGGAGCGGCGCTAGCCCTCATGTTCCTCGGTTTCGGAGCTGTCAGGGGCTTTGGCACGAGAAAGAGGTCGAAGCGCGATCAAGCGCTCTGATCTCCTATGAAGTGGTAGAGAACTAGGTAAACACTAGAATGTTTGTGGGTGTACCTGTGCGTGTGCATAGGTACACCCACCTAGTGCGTTAGACCTAGTGCGTTAGAAGACGCGCAGAACAAATTGGGATATATATGGGCAAGCACACACGCACACATGATTCTTTGGCGGACATCTCCTCGGGCGAGTCTCAGGAAGGTCGCCATCAGAAAGTGAAAAGCCATCAGAAAGCGAAAAAAGCATCCCAGCGCGGCGGTGGCCACCGGCGTCACGCCCTGATAGCAGCAGTCGCTATCCTCATCGTGCTCGCAGGAGCTCTCATAGCCTGGCGTCTGCTATCTCATACGTCTGCTGCCGTCCGCTTGGATATTTCCGGCTATTCGGTGAGCGAGGCAGAATTTTCGTATGCACTCGATGCTGTGCGCAACGACGTGATTCAGGAAACTGCCCAGAAAGGTTCTAGTATCAGTAAGCAATACTGGGCGTCAGCGGATGCGAATTCTCCCACAGCCAAAGCCGTCGATCAGGCTATTGCCGTCCTTCAGCGCCGGTATGCGGTCTATGGTATAGCTGCAGATTCCCACATCGTTGATTCTCCTAGCTGGGAGGCGCTGATAGCGCGAATGAACAGGGAGAATGAGGCGCGTGAGCAAAAGATATCGGCTGGCCAAGTCGTCTATGGGACACAAAATTTCACCATTGCCACGTATCTTGATTCTGAGATGCGCTCCATCAAAGAGGCATATACTGCCAACGCCAGCAATCCTGATATGGCTCCTAGCGAGGCCGACATACAGCGCTATTATGACGAGCACGATTGGACGGTATCCGACGACGGCGCGCGCGCAACCCTCGACCAGGTGAGATCCAACGTGCTACAAGAGTATCGCTATGAGCGCTACGATCAGCTCGTAGAACAGCGGATTACGGAGCAGAGCGTGAGCAAAGATCTCGAGCAGTTGCGAGCGTTTGCCAGCTCGTACCTCTCTGGTGCTGCTGGCGCGCGCTGAGGCAGTGTGCCGAGAGGGGGGGGGAAAGACCGAGGGGAGCTTCTGCCGCGCTGAGGTGGGTGCGCTGGGCTTCTGGAGCGGGCACATCGAGAGGAGCATACTGGACTTCTGGAGGGGGCGCTTGGCTTCTGAAAAGGGTGCGCCGAGCTTCTGAAAGTGGGCACCCCTGGATTCGGGAATTTCGCTTCTGGGTTCCATCTGGGTTCCACAATGTTGTATGCCGTTACCATTTGAAATGAATCGCTGGCAGAATCAAACTATGACACATCATCTTGCACTGTGGGGCGGGCGTTTTTCCGGAGAGCCGGCACAGGCTCTCACGGAACTATCGCGTTCCACTCAATTCGATTGGCGTCTGGCGCGCTACGATATCGCCGGCTCACAAGCGCACGCTCGCGCACTCGCTGCAGCGGGCTTGCTGACGGACGCTGAACTCACCGACATGCTCGCTGCACTCGCCGCTTTGGATGCCGACGTCGCCAGTGGCGCATTCACCCCTATTCCTGACGATGAGGATGTACACACGGCCTTAGAACGCGGCCTTATCGAGCGGGCGGGAGCGGAGCTTGGCGGGAAAATCCGTGCCGGACGTTCGCGCAACGATCAAATCGCCACGCTGATTCGTATGTATCTGCGCGATCATGCCAGACTCGTGGGATCGCGGGTGTTGGATGTGGCTCAGGCGCTCATCGATCAAGCGCACAAGGCGGGTGACGCCGTCATGCCTGGGCGTACACATATGCAACACGCTCAGCCGGTGTTGGTGGCACATCAGCTCCTCGCACACGTGTGGCCGCTGCTGCGAGATATGGATCGATTGCGTGATGTGGATAAGCGTTTGGCGATCAGCCCGTATGGCTCGGGGGCGCTCGCTGGCAACACTCTGGGAATGGATCCGCAGGCCGTAGCTCACGATCTGGGCTTCACTGATTCTGTGTGGAATTCCATTGATGGCACGGCTGCGCGGGATCTCATAGCTGAGTTCGCATATGTGATGGCGCAAATCGGCATCGATATATCCCGTCTGAGTGAAGAGATTATTATCTGGAACACCAAGGAATTTTCATTTGTGCGTCTCGCCGATGCATTCTCTACCGGATCAAGCATGATGCCGCAGAAGAAGAATCCTGATGTGGCGGAGCTCGCGCGCGGCAAAGCTGGTCGCTTTATCGGCGATCTCACGGGGCTGCTCACCACTTTGAAAGGTTTGCCGCTCGCCTATGCGCGCGATCTACAGGAAGACAAAGAGCCGGTGTTTGATCAAGTGGATCAGCTTGACGTACTCCTTCCGGCGGTAGCTGGCATGGTGGCCACAATGGAGCTGAACTATGAGCGGATGAGTCAGCTTGCTCCGCAGGGCTTTTCTCTGGCTACGGATATCGCAGAATGGCTGGTCAAACGCGGGGTGCCGTTCCGGCGGGCGCATGAGATTGCCGGTGCGTGCGTGGCTGAATGCGAGCGGCGCGGCATCGAATTGTGGGAGCTGACGGACGCCGATCTGGCCGCTATTGACGCCCATCTCACGCCTGATCTTCGCCATGTGCTCTCCGTAGACGGCTCGGTGCGCGCTCGTGATGGCAAGGGTGGGACTGCACCAGTGCAGGTAGCACAACAGCTGGCAGCGGCGCAGAGCGAGGTTGCACTAGCGCGGGAGTTCACTGACAGCAGCGTACTTGCACAGCGCGACTGAGCATATGCGAGCTGGCATCATGGCTATGATGGCTCTGACTATCATGCTCAGGCACTGAATACAGAAATCTGAATATAGGTATCTAAATACAGGTATCTAAAACGCATGGCTCAGGAATCTGAATGGCACGGCGGCTCAACTGCAGTGGCTGACATGCTGAGGAAATGCTGAAGAGGACAGGCACGAAATATGAAGGGATTAATACGATGGACGTGATTGATGAATTGCGCTGGCGGGGGCTTATTGCTCAGCACACAGATATGACGGCGTTGCGCTCAGCGCTGGAGAATGGCCCAGTCACGTTTTATTGCGGCTTCGACCCAACGGCTGCGAGCTTACATCATGGGCACCTTGTGGCCGTGAAGCTGATGCGGCATCTGCAGTTGGCAGGGCATCACCCGCTGGTGCTCGTGGGAGGCGCTACCGGCTTGGTGGGGGATCCGCGAGCCAAAGGAGAGCGCACTCTCAATGAGCGAGATGTGGTGGCTGGATGGGCAGAATCGCTGCGTCACCAGCTGGAGGGACTGCTCGATTTTGAGGGAGATAATGCTGCGCGTACGGTGAACAATCTCGATTGGACTCAGCAGATGAGCGCAGTGGATTTCCTACGGGATCTGGGCAAATATTTCCGTGTGGGCACGATGCTCAATAAAGACATTGTGGCTCGGCGGCTCGCCTCTGATGAGGGAATTTCTTACACGGAATTTTCGTATCAGATCTTGCAAGCAAACGATTATCTTGAGCTCTATCGCCGCTATGGCTGCACTCTTGAAGTGGGCGGCAACGATCAATGGGGCAACATGGTGGGCGGCATGGATCTCATCCGCAAAGTGGAAGATGCCCAGGTACATGTACTCACCAATCCGTTGATTACGAAGAGCGACGGCACGAAGTTTGGCAAGACGGAGGGCGGAGCAGTGTGGCTCAATCCCGAGATGCTCAGCCCCTATAAGTTTTACCAGTTCTGGCTCAACACCGCAGATGCAGACGTGATTCACATGCTTAAAGTCTTCACGTTCCGCACTCGGGAGGAGATTGCCGAATTAGAGCAGGCGTTGCAGGAGCGTCCAGGGCAGCGAGAGGCACAGCGAGCACTGGCTACCGACGTCACCACCTGGGTGCATGGTGAGGATGCTACAAGGCGGGTAGAACAAGCCTCAGCTGTGCTGTTTGGCAAGGAGGATCCGCATGTTCTCGATGCTCAGACGCTGCGTGACGCCGTTGCTGAAGCTCCTGCTGCCAGGAGCATCGTGGGAGAAAGCATCGTGGATGCGTTAGTGAATCTCGGCCTGGAAAAAGGGAGGAGTGCTGCTCGACGCACAATCTCCAGCGGTGGAGCATATATCAACAACGTGAAAGTCAGCAGTGAAGATCAACTGATTGAGACGGCAGATGTGCTAGCAGGCGGCGTCGTGCTGGTGCGCAAGGGGCGGAAGAATCTAGGCGTGCTGCACGTGGCGCAATAATCCTGCGTGCTCTGCCTGATGGAATGTTGGGATGTCAAGTTCAGCGAGTATGATCTGCGTCGAATGAAGGTTTTTCTTCTGTTCGTGCGGAAAATCGGCTATGTGATAAGGCGCACGGCAGCGCAGTTTGACCTCCCAGCTCAGCTCCGCCTAAAGTATCTATTCGTTGCGAGGGAGCGAACGAAATCCAAAACGCGGGTTTTCATAAGAAAGTCGCAGTTCAGGAGTGCTTAATCGAGAGATTAAGACTCTGGAAAATCGTTCCAGCTCGTAGCAGATTGAAGGATCTCTCAGTGAGAGTGACGGCAATCAGATCTTGATAGATCATCATCTGATTTTGACAGATCGAAAATTAAGGCTTATCATTAAGTCTTGTCCTTGTCGGGAATGTCCGCGAATATGAGTGGATGTTGTCGGTTGTGGGTGTGTTGTTTGGTGTCTCAATAGTGTGCTAGTTGTTTACGTGATTTTGTTCTGATGGCATGGCTGGCTGGCTTGTTTTTTGTTGGTTGGTTGTGTTGTTGGGTGTGTGTCCTGGCTGGCTGGCTGTTTTTT
>JALFSN010000010.1 GCA_022778805.1 Arcanobacterium sp. | reverse complement strand
TGGCAACACCACATACCACACAATGAACAACACGAGCGTTAAGGTGCCAAGCCTAAGCTAAAAAAGCTTAACAACCCCCACTTTTCCCCACCACCACAACGAAAAACCCGAAATAAAGACACATAATCTGCTACTTAACCCATAAATCGCACCTCCTTCAGTTCCTCGGCTCGACGGGCTGATAGTTCTCCCGAATCCAAGCCTCTATGTCGTCCGTCTTGTAGAAGATGGAACGGTGGAACCTGTAGTATCGCGGCCCCGTGCCGTCCCACCTCCACATGCGAATCGTCTGCGGGCTGAGGCCCAGCTTGGCCGCAACCTCTTTCGTAGTGAGAAAACCCTTCTTCTGAACCTGCTTCTCTTCCATGTCTCATACCTCCTTGATTAGGGTTCGATAAACAACAAAAAGGCTCCCTGCGGAAACCAAGAACAAACAGGGCATAAAAATGCCTTGTCTATCTCGGTTTCCACAGGGAGCTTCGTTCGTCGTTATTTTACCTGTGACGCTCGACCTATATGGTCTTGCGCTCGGCCCTTATGCCCGGTAGTCACCCCGCATCAAAGACGGGACGGGTGCTGAGCCTTTCTTTATGTACTAATAATACACCAAATACATCACCAACGCAAAGAAAATATTCGCATAACCCCAGGTCAGAAGCCTATTAAACTCATATACGAGCAGAAAATGACAAAAAAATTTTGCGGCCCCACATAAGGGAAAACCGCCACGACCACATGGGGCTGAACACATGGCTGAACACATCAAAAAGCCATGTGTTCAGCCTTTGAGCATATTTTTCGCTCGTTTATCAAATTATTTTTTCTTTCTGAACACATGAACACAAGAACACATGAAAACCGACTTTTTTATTTTTATACGCATGCATTCGACAGGTTCTCATTTTTTTCGAAAAAGTGCCTTACAACGTGTTCATGTGTTCAGAAAACACGTTTAGCACGTCATAGACGGCATCTAGAGCTGAACACATCCTGAACACATCGAAATCCAATGTGTTCATGTGTTCAGGCAAAACGCTTGTAAACGAGGCTTTCCACTTTTCGCACCCAATTATCATGTCCTTCGCAAGTGCGCATTTCGGGCGCTTCGCGCCCTCAATGCAAGATAGGGCGGCCTTACGGCCGCCAGATTGACACAAGAGACAGATTGAGGGCGGGGACAAAGGAAAGACCCACTCATATGGCCATTCTTCTCTGTCTCTGGGAACGAGGGCGCGAAGCGCCCGAGCCTTTGAATTTCTTCCGCCGCAGGCGGTGCATTCGCAGCGGGGCGGCGATAGCCGCCTCCGCCCATAGGCAGAGCGCTGTTCGCGGTCGCTGTCGATGGCCTGTAGGCACGGGCTGGCAAAATCGCCATCAGGAGCCGTTCTAATCCCGTAAGGCGATTAGGCAAGCATTTTCTCCGTCTAAATACTCAAAGCTGTTCTACGGGCTTTCTGCGGCTTCATGCTTCGTTCTTTTCAGGACATGACTCGTCCAGCCAAAAGAGGCTTGCGCCTCACGGGAGCATACTCGCTAACAACCGTCAAGGAGGGACAGACATGTACGATTACCGACAAGCAATGAAAGAAGACATCCGCGACTACATCGAGGACAACGTGGAGATAGGCGAGGACACAGACAAAGGCGAACTCGAATCAACACTCTACGACGACCTGTTCATAGAAGATTCCGTCACGGGCAACGCCTCAGGCTCCTACACATTCAACAGGAGCACTGCCCGAGATTACGTCACCGACAACATCGACCTGCTGGAAGAGGCGTGCGGCGAACTTGAAACAGACGACGCGACCATAGGCCGCTGGTTTCTGAATCAGGACTTTGAATCCATGGACGTCACCATCCGCTGCCACCTGCTATCCGAGTGCCTCCACGACGTCGTGGAGGCCATCACAGACTAAAGAAAAATGCGAGAACACCTACCCGGTGCTCTCGCATATTCTTTCCAACACATCCATAGAGGGCACTAGGCACAAAAAATGCCTTGGACGGTTAACCATCCAAGACACTATCATCCGTGGTTAATAACCATCCACGAACCTATATACAAGCGCTAACTCATTTCTCACGAAATAGAGTTCAACGCTTCCTACTCTGGTGGAGCTGGGGAGAATTGAACTCCCGTCCGATAGTGCAAAACTCAAGCCTTCTCCGAGTGCAGTTTGCTTAGCGTTGTTTTTTGGCTCGGACGCTCACGCAAACAAGTCGTCCACAAACCTAGTCGGCTTAATGTCGCGCGCGGGGCACCAACACTCCCGCGAACCAGTGGCTTATAAAAACGACGCTACGATTCCAGCGCATAAGCATCGCTGGCGTAACGGACTTCATTTATGTGCGCTCGCGCAATTAGGCAGCGAGGGCGAAGTCAGACTTCTGCTTGTTGGCAGTTATTTTTTGCATCGAGGTTTAAGAGATCACCATGCGTTCTCTACTCGCTTCTCTTGCGCAGTCACTACCGTCGAAACCGATCAGCCCCAATATTTAGTTATCACCTACGCAGCGAGAACAGCTAAGCCAACTCTTCACCACCGCCTACCAGAGGAAACTCCATCGCTCCATCCGCATTCTGCGAACCGCATCCTGCGAGCGGCGTCAGCGAAAGACCTCTAGCAGCATTGCTCGCTCCATAGCCTTAAGACTATAGCACACACTATAACCCACTGAAAAGCCCCTCCTGAAGAAGATGCATGACGACGGTACCTGCATCACTTACGACGACATCTACACCATCTATCTGCTCCGCCAATTACGAGGCTAGGCTCTATTTCAGAGCGCACCATCTTCTAAGCTGGGCGTCACGTCTGTGAACGACGAGACCGTTGCATTCCTATGGGAGCACCCGCTACCAGGTAAACCCTGGGCACTTCATCTCCACCAGAATCACATCTCCACCAGCACCACGCGCGATATCCACTTAGAATCTCAAAATGCCGCATAAGTCCTCTCCTCTCCCCTACACTGATCCTTATGAGTATTGAAATAATCACCGAGGCGACCCCCGAACTGGAAAAGGCATTTGCACTTCTCATCCCACAGCTCTCCACCTCTTCCACGCCGATGACGCTTGAACAGCTGCGTGAACTACTCGCCCAAGATTCACTCACGCTTCTCGCTTTTCGTCCTGACGAGCCCAATGCTGATGGCGAACGACCAATCCTTGGCATGCTCTCACTCGTCATTTTCCACATCCCCACAGGGTGGCGGGCTTGGATTGAAGACGTCGTAGTGGATGACGCCGCTCGCGGACAGGGGGCAGGAAAAGCCCTCGTGGATGCCGCCACACATATTGCGCAGGAAAAAGGAGTGAAATCTGTAGATCTCACTTCGCGACCATCGCGGGAAGCTGCAAACCGCCTCTACCAGCGTGCTGGCTTCGCGCAGCGAGAAACCAACGTCTACCGCTTCCAGAACTAGCCATCTACCGTTTCGAGAGTTCATTCGCAGGTTAGTTCAAAATTTAATTTCCGCGCGATACAGTTCAGCGCGACGCAGTTCAGCGCGACGCAGTTTCACACCAACACAGCTCAGCAGCAGCATAATCCACAGTGGTAACGTGGCCTAGCGCATAGTTCACAAGGGCAACGCAGTCCGGCGCACAGTTCAGTGCATAGTTCAAGAACGCCGTAATCCAGCGGCAATGTAATCCGGCGGCGATGCTGCCCAGCGCCATGCACTAGGTCTAATCATGCACTAGGTCCAACCATGCACTAGCTCCAAAGACCCAACTAAGAACCGCGAAAAGTTATACGAAAAATACTCGTTACGCAATTCCCCAGAAGAGCGATGCGCTGAAAGCACGCTCTCCGCCGAAGCCGTATACCCTTGAAGAGTATTCATTTGCGAAACTTAGGAGACCATATGGATGTGAAATACAAAGACATGCTTCCGCTCGGACCAGACACCACTGAGTACCGCCTGGTCACAAAAGATGGCGTGAAACTCGTGGACGGCCCTGATGGGGAAAAATTTTTGAAAGTGAGCGAAGAGGCACTCACAGCTCTTGCCGAGACAGCATTCCACGACATTAGCTTCTACCTGCGCACGTCACACCTGCAGCAAGTGGCAAAAATCCTCGACGATCCTGAGGCTTCTCCGAATGATCGTTTTGTGGCGAAAACCTTGCTGCGCAATGTGAATATTTCAGCAGCCGGCGTACTCCCGATGTGCCAAGACACCGGCACTGCCATCATTAAAGGCGAGCGCGGCCAGCACGTGCTAACGCCTGGCGTGGATGAAAAGGCGCTGAGCCAGGGCGTAAAGAATGCCTACACTTCGTTGAATTTGCGCTATTCTCAGAACGCGCCGCTCTCAATGTATGAAGAGAAGAACACAGGCACTAATTTGCCGGCTCAGATTGAGCTCTACGCGGACACCGAGCATGGCCACGAGAATGAATACCATTTCCTCTTTATGGCCAAAGGTGGCGGCAGTGCCAACAAGAGCTATCTCTATCAGATGACGAAGGCGCTGCTCAATCCCGATTCCATGATGCCGTTCTTGGAAGAAAAAATCCGTTCGCTCGGCACAGCCGCATGCCCGCCATATCATTTGGGAATTGTCATTGGCGGGACGAGCGCCGAATACGCACTCAAGACGGCCAAGTATGCCTCCGCGCACTATCTTGATGCGCTGCCCGATCACGGCGGTGAAGAAGGCTATGGCTTCCGCGATCATCAGATGGAGGATGCCGTTCTCGATCTCACCCGCAAGATCGGCATTGGGGCACAGTTTGGCGGCAAATACTTCTGCCATGATGTGCGCGTCGTGCGTCTCCCCCGCCACGGAGCATCTCTACCCGTGGCTATCGCCGTCAGCTGCTCAGCAGACCGCCAGTGCAAGGCTAAGATCACTCCCGAGGGTGTGTTTATTGAACAGCTGGAGTTCAATCCTGGCCAGTTCCTCTCTGAAACAACTGACGCTGAGATCGGGCATACTAGCGATGACGACGTCGTGCGCGTTGACCTCAACCGTCCCATGGACGAGGTGCGCGCTTTGCTCAGCCAATATCCCATCAAGACGCGCCTGTCACTCACCGGCACAATTATCGTGGCGCGCGATATCGCCCACGCCAAGATCAAAGAGCGTATTGATCGCGGCGAGGGGATGCCACAGTATATGAAAGATCATCCAGTCTATTACGCTGGCCCTGCCAAGACCCCTGAGGGTATGCCATCAGGATCGTTCGGGCCGACGACTGCCGCGCGCATGGATCCGTATGTCGATCTGTTCCAGAGCCTCGGCGGCTCGATGGTGATGCTGGCTAAAGGCAACCGCTCACAGCAGGTCACGGATGCCTGCCAGAAATATGGCGGCTTCTACCTTGGATCAATCGGCGGCCCTGCCGCTCAGCTCGCTCAAGATTGCATCAAGCACGTGGAAGTGCTTGAGTACCCAGAGCTCGGTATGGAAGCAGTATGGAAGATCGAGGTAGAGGATTTCCCCGCTTTCATCGTGGTTGATGATAAAGGCAACGATTTCTTCGCTGATTCACAGAAGGTGAGCGTCACGATCGGCCGGCGCCCCCAGTGATGCCACATCATAGGCACGACGTGCCAAGCTGAATGAAGATCTAGCGTTCCCCGCCACGCGCGCAAGCCGTGGCGGGGAACTCTATTGGCCCCACCGGCCGAGCCACAACCCAAGTATCATCACCGCTCGCACTCACTGCTAACGCCCAGCTGCTCGCACGCCTCGCCATTCACGTGTTCGCACGGTGTCACTGCTCACCGCTGGTACGTACCGACGATCAGGGCGCGGCCGAGAGTATGCATCCCCGTCGTAAAGGAAACCTGCGTCGCATTCGTCGTCTGCGGATCTATATCCAAGCGCTCGACGTCCAGGGCATGTACTACGAAAAAGTAACGATGCGCATGATCTCCCGCAGGTGGCAGCGGCCCTGAGTAGCGGCGTAAAGAATTGTCGTTCGCAATGTGAAAAGCCCCCGCAGGTAGCGCCTCGTCGGAGCATCCCGCGGCTTGTGCAAGATCCGTGACGGACGCCGGAATATTGACGGCGATCCAGTGCCAATACCCTGCTGGCGTCGGCGCATCAGGATCATAGCAGGTGACGACGAAACTCTTTGTATTCCGCGGAAAGCCGCTCCAGCTCAACTGTGGTGAAAGATCACCTCCATCGTTCGCATGGAGCGCAGGAAGCTGCTTCCCATCGCAAAAATTCTGGCTCGTTAGAGTGAAACTCGCTACTTGCGGTAGATAATCGTATGGGTTCGGCGGATATGGACGATCCAGGTTCATGGTCTCACCACTCTCTGACTTGATTATCCTTATCCTACGCTACCGTATGCCTACCGAGACTCGAATTGTGTCAAAATAGAGCCATGCGCTCTCTCGCTCACCGCTCTCGCACCTCTCAGCGCCGGTTACGGCAGTTGAGGACGTGGGCTGTCTTCCTCCTGTGCATGATATTGATTGTGCTCTGTGTGGGAGCCGTCTTGCTGAGCCTCGGAGCGCGCTTAGAACATCCAGATCTCACACCCGCACCAGCTAGTGAAGCGGAGCAAGAGCGCCAGAATTTAGCTGTGCTGGCGCAGCGAATTTCTTCCTCGACCGCCGCACTTCCCGCAGATTCAGCGCTGAGCACAGATGCGCAAGAATGGGTGACGGATCTCGGTGGAGTGTGGGTACCCTGGCCACAGGGAGCTCCTGAGGGCTACACAAATCCGCAGCTAGATCTCACGGGATTTGCATCATCAGCTGACGTGAGTGCTGCCCTGTGGAAGTTTTCCCAAGCAGCTCAATCATTTAGTGACGCCGATGCCACTGCCACGGGGGTATCCTCCGAGCAGGAAGCGACAGCGTCAGATTCCTCTCGCGGCGCGGCGCACATTCCCCTTGGTCTTTCTTTGGCGCTATCAGCTACGAAGTATGCCGTCGCTATCGATAACGAGCGTCATGCCTCCGCCTCCTGCCCCACTTTCTCTCCAGACCAGCTAGCAGCGCTTCTCACTGCTCATCCTGCGGCTCTTGAACAGCTAGAGTCCGCCCGCCAATCGCTTGAGCTCAAGCAGGCTGGACTTAACAGTGACCAGCGCACGTCTCTCACGCCCGCTATCACTACGCTCGCAGGCGTCATTGATGCCGCACTGACAGCAGGCACTGCCGACGTGCGTCCACTTCTGGTGCAACCCCCAGCCGATTCCGCAAGCTCCACGCATATCACTGATGTCGCCGTCACGGCTCTGGCTCCTCTCGCCGCCAACTCTGAGCAAGTAGCCGCCGTCGTGAGTCTGCAGTGCCAGCTGGCTCTCGACGTCACTGGAAGCTCCAGAGCTGCAGATAGCTCCAATCAATCAAAGCAAGCACAATGAGCAGTTCATTTTCAGAATCATCCAGTTCAGCCCGCTCACATGACTCCAGCTCTCCCGACGCCGCCGCTTCCCACCGCGCTCCTCGCCCCGACTCTGTTTCATCAGCTTCATCAGCACCTGAACCTTTCGTGACGCGCGGTCCAACAGCCGCACGCGGGCACGTGCGCGAACGCCTCTTGGCCGTGGCTCACGAGGCTTTTTCGGCGCACGATTTTCCCTCCGTCACTGTGCGTTCCATCGCAGCAGAAGCAGGCTGTGACCCGGGATTAATCTCCTACTATTTCGGTTCAAAAGCTGGCCTTTTCCGCGAAGCGATGAGCCTGCCAGACAACCCTGTGGAGATTATCTCGCAGGCTTTCGGTAACGGCAGATCTGGTACCGGAGAACGGGTGCTGCTCGCCGTCATGAATCTGTGGGAAGATGCCGCTGCTCACAACAATTTTTCAATGTTTGTGGTGTCGCTGCTCAACTCTGAGCCGGCGTTACAGATGTTTCGCACATGGATTGACGTCAATCTTGCCACCCCACTCATGCAGCGGATGCCAGGGCGCGGAGAAGACCGACGAGTGCGTTTCGAGCTGGCGTTTTCTCAGATCCTTGGCCTCGTGGCAACGCGATACGTCTACGGCATGCAACCGCTGGCTTCGTTGCCAAAAGCTGCTCTGGCCAGCCGCTACGGGCCGAGTATTGACGCCACTCTCGCCGGTCGCTATCGCGCATAGCTCGCGTATACACCAATGGGTGTTTGCCTCGAAGCTGCACCGCCAATCACTTCCAGGAGCAATGAGGAAGTCCGAGGCTGGCGATTCTGTCTGTCGCGTTGAGAGCAACGAATCTGTTTGCCACGCTGTAGAACAACGAACGCGCCTAGGGTGCGCAGCGTCTGAATACAGCATTGCTGCCCCCAGGCATGACGCTGCCACCCCCTAGGCACGAAATCACCAGCCTAACGCCCGCGCCGAACGACATATGTGGCAAGCAGCATGCGTGCAATCTCAGCGCATACGTTTGCGCGCTTCGCTCAACGCCCGCTGAGTCTCTCGCTCATCTTGCTGGCGCCGCAGCGTATCGCGCTTGTCCCAATCTTGCTTGCCACGTGCCAGGCCGATTTGCACCTTCGCCTTTCCCCGAATGAAGTACAGCTCCAAAGGTACGACCGTCGCGCCTTTCGCCTGCACCTTAAATGCCAGCTCTCGCAGCTCATCTCGATGCATCAGGAGTTTCCGCTTCGCCGTGGGAACGTGGTTCGTCCACGAACCCATCGCATACACGGGGATATTCATGCCAACGATCCAGGCTTCGCCGCGACGATCAAAGTCCACCCATGCTTCAGTGATCGACGCTCTCCCCGCGCGCAATGCTTTCACCTCAGTACCACTGAGTACCAACCCCGCCTCGAATTTTTCGTCGATAAAATAATCGTGCAGTGCTTTCTTATTGCGTGCGATAGTGTGGTGCGCATCAGAAGCCGCTTTAGCTTTCTGGGCAGGGGTGAGCTTTGCCGACCGTTGTGCCGACTGCACACTTTTCGCTGCTTTCGCCGTCTTCTTCGCCATCCCTATATCCACCTCCACACGCTTTCATCTCTACACGAGCACTGACAGCCCATTTTCAGGCGCGATTCGTTTCCGGACTCATGCTACGTGCTATAAGCTGTGCGCCGCAAGGACGCCCCTTAAGGTAGGGAAAATCTACGAATACTAGAATAATAGTCAGACTTTCCGGCGCAGCGCCCGCACGGCGTCACTCGAGAGCACTATCAGTGCCAGACAGACGATACCAGTGGCTACCCAGCGCTCTACGGGCATCGGTTCTCCCAAAATGTACACTCCAATGAGAAGTTGCCCTACTGGATTGACGTATTGCAATAAGCCCAGCGTCCCGAGCGGCAACGTCTGCGAGGCCGCAGCAAAAAGTACCAGTGGAATCACCGTGATGATTCCACCTCCAATGAGCAACAACAACTGCCAGCCCCACGGTTCACCCGCCACAGCTAGCTTTTGCAGACTCATATCACCCCGCGCCATCAGGATGGCCACATAGATAAGCAACAACGGCAGCATGGCACTCGTCTCTACTACCATGCCAGCGAGCGGTGAGACGTCATTCGCCACGTCTTTTTTCACCAACGAATAGAACGCGAAACTGAGTGCCATCCCCAGGCTGAGCCACGGCACGATATGCATAGTGGCCAGCAAGTACAGCACTCCCAGCGCTCCAAGACTCACAGCGAGAATCTGCGCCCGAGTGAGCTTCTCGTGTAGCATGACGACGCCAAGCGCTACCGTCATCAGCGGGTTGATAAAGTAGCCAAATGCCGCATCGACTACTCGGCCATGCGTGACGGCGTAGACATAAAACGTCCAGTTGGCCACGATTAACGCACCGGCGAGCAGCAGCCGAAGCAACAGCGCCCGCCGCGCCACAATAGCGCGCAGCTCGTGGAAACGACGCAAAAAAGCCAACAGCACCACGCACGTGAGCAAACCCCACAGCGCACGATGTGCAATGACTTCAAGAGAATCGGTGCCGGAGAGCAGATGAAAGTAGAGCGGGAAAAAGACCCATAAGACGTAACTACTCGCACCTAAAAACCAGCCACGCGCGGCACTGCTCTGCGGAAGCGAGGCCCGATATCTGCGCCGTGCCACATCCTCGGCATCTCCCATGTGTCCGCTAGCCGCCGTCACTCCCACTCGCAAAATGAAACTTAATTCTAAACGCTTTTGTTTGGGGGATTTGATACCATTTGATTTTTCCTGATACCTATTATCCTTATCCTATGGGCTTGCCGAACTTTTGCTATCATTTGGCTATCAAGGAAATGGCTA
>JALFSN010000009.1 GCA_022778805.1 Arcanobacterium sp. | reverse complement strand
AAAAAACAGCCAGCCAGCCAGGACACACACCCAACAACACAACCAACCAACAAAAAACAAGCCAGCCAGCCATGCCATCAGAACAAAATCACGTAAACAACTAGCACACTATTGAGACACCAAACAACACACCCACAACCGTTTTCGGAACTTTCCGCTCAGGATTTCTCCCTACAGGAATCTTTTTCGTTCCAGCCTCCGGTGAGGCAACTCGTCTAGGTTAGACCGATTTCGCTAGAGCTGTCAAACTCGAACTCTAGTGGCGCTCGTCACAGCAAGAAAATGGCTTTGTAGAGCCACTTTCTCTTTTGAACAGAAATTTTCCACGGGAGGCCACTACGCACAGAAATAGACAACTAACCATCACAACGAAACTGGCCGCAACGCGGAGGTACTCTTCACACTCCACGCTGCGGCCAGATATATCCTCAGCTATCAGCTTCAGCCTTGCACGCGCTCCATAATCAGCTCACGCACCCGTTTGGCGTCAGCTTTCCCGCCGGTAGCTTTCATAACGGCGCCAATAATGGCTCCGGCCGCTTGGACTTTACCGCCCTTGATCTTCTCGACGACGGCCGGATTAGCTGCGAGCGCATCGTCGATTGCCTTCTCCAGCTCGCCGTCATCACTGACCACTTCTAGCCCACGAGCAGCCACTACCTCTGCCGGACTCCCCTCTCCAGCCAGGACGCCCTCTAAGGCCTGCCGTGCCAGCTTGTCGGTGAGTTTGCCAGCCTCAGTAAGGCCATCCAGCTCTGCTACCTCTGCGGGCGTCACAGGTACATCTGCCAGCTCCATCTCGTGTTCTTTGGCATATCGGGCTAGCTCGCCCATCCACCACTTGCGTGCTCCCGCTGGGGTGGCTCCGGCGAGCACTGAATCCTCAATGAGGAGCAGGGCACCGGCATTGACGACGTCACGCATCTCCTTGTCAGCAAGGTTCCATTCACCCTTTAGGCGCTTCCGCTTCGCAGCAGGCAATTCTGGGAGCGACGAACGGATCTCTTCCACCCACTCACGGCTCGGCTGGATTGGCACTAAATCTGGCTCTGGGAAATACCGGTAATCATCGGCGTCACTCTTCACACGCCCAGGCGCGGTGGTGCCGTCAGCAGACTGGAAATGCCGCGTCTCTTGCAGCACTTCGCCGCCACTATCGAGCAACGCAGCCTGCCGCGAAATTTCAAAACGAATCGTACTATCAACAGCGGTGAAAGAATTGACGTTCTTCGTCTCCGAACGCACCCCCAGAGGATCGTGTGGAGTAGGCCGGAGCGAGACATTCACGTCCGCACGCACATTTCCTCGCTCCATACGGGCTTCTGAAACGCCAATCGCCCTAGCGATATCACGCACAGTCTGCACATATTTCGCCGCCACTTCAGGTGCGCGCGCACCAGCGCCTTCAATCGGACGAGTGACAATCTCCACAAGTGGCACCCCAGCGCGGTTGTAGTCCACGAGCGAGTAGAGCGCCCCCTCAATACGGCCAGTAGCCCCACCGACGTGAGTATTCTTCCCTGCATCTTCTTCGACGTGGGCGCGCTCAATCGGCACCCGAAAAACAGTGCCGTCGTCAAGTTCCACATCGAGATAGCCGTCATAGCACAACGGCTCATCTGACTGTGACGTCTGGAAATTCTTACACAGATCGGGATAGAAATAGTTCTTCCGTGCAAAGCGGCAGCTGGATGCAATTTTGCAGTTCAGCGCCAGCCCCAGCCGAATGGCATACTCAATAGCTGTGTGATTCACCACTGGCAGCGAGCCTGGCATCCCTAAGGACACCGGCGTGACGAGCGTATTGGGCTCACCTCCAAATGCCACTTCAGCCGCATCAAACATCTTAGTGGCCGTGGAGAGCTCCACGTGCACCTCCAAGCCAATGACCGGATCATACTTTGCTACAGCGTCGTCGTAGTCCAGCAATTCTTCCATCAGCGATTCTCCCTTCCTACGAGGGCCGACAGTCTTTCAGCAGGCACCTGCGAAGCAGTCGGATCAGCCAGCGATTCCAGCATCGCTCCATAGTGATACATCCGCGCATCTTCATGAGCAGGAGCCATGAGTTGCACACCCACTGGCAACCCCTGCGCCAAGCCTGCTGGTATGTTCATGGCTGGCACACCGGCCAGGTTGGCAGGAATCGTCGCAATATCGTTGAGGTACATCTGCAGCGGATCGTGCTGGTGTTGGCCGAGCTCAAATGGCACAGTGGGAGCCGTGGGCGAGAGCAACACATCTACTTCCTCGAAAGCGGCGGCGAGATCTCGCTGCACCAAGGTGCGCACTTTCTGCGCCGAACCATAATAAGCGTCAAAGTAGCCAGCAGAGAGGGCATGCGTGCCGAGGATAATGCGCCGTTTCACCTCAGTTCCAAAACCCGCCTCGCGAGTAGCCGCCATCATCGTCTCCGCCGTGACCGGCCCCTCCTGAGGAAGCACGCGGTTCCCGTAGCGCACGCCGTCAAAGCGCGCCAGATTAGAAGAAACTTCCGCCGGCATAATGAGATAGTACGCACCGAGCGCATAGCTAAAACTCGGACAACTCACTTCGCGTACCGTGACGCCGCTGTCTTTGAGTTGCTGCACAAGCGATCTAAAAATCTCCAACACATCGGGAGAGTAGCCCTCGCCCATCATCTCTTTCACGACACCGACAGTGAGTTCAGAATCAGCACGATTCAGAGCCGTGACGCCGGACGTCGCCCGTTCGCGCACATTCACGTCGCTATCGGGGAGCGATGTGGAATCATGCGTATCATGCCCGGCCACGATACTGTGCAGCGCCGCAGCATCTTCCACATTGGCAGCGAATGGCCCGATCTGATCGAGGGAACTTGCCATCGCTACCAAACCATAGCGCGAGACAGCCCCATAGGTGGGCTTTGCCCCCACCACGCCGTTGAACGCCGCAGGCTGGCGAATCGAACCGCCAGTATCAGAGCCAAGCGCCCACGGTACAAGATGTGCCGCTACCGCCACAGCTGAGCCGCCCGAAGAGCCTCCAGGTACCCGAGCACTATCCCAAGGGTTACGAGTAGGGCCAAAAGCGGAGTGCTCCGTGGTCGAACCCATCGCGAATTCGTCCATATTCGTGTGCCCCACAATCGGGAGACGCGCATCGTGAAGCTTTTCCACCACAGTGGCGTTATAGGGAGGTTTCCACCCTGCAAGCATATTTGAACCGCACGTCGTGGGGATTCCGCGCTGGCACATGTTGTCTTTAATAGCGATAGGCACCCCCGCAAACTCAGGGAGTTCCCTATCAGCTGCGCGATCGGCGTCCACAGCCTGAGCTTGTGCGAGCGCCCCCTCAGCATCGACAAAAAGGAATGCATTGAGCGTAGGGTTCAGTGCCTCAATCCGATCTAAAAAGAGCTGAGTCAGCTCCCGCGAAGTGATCTCTCCCGCGCGGAGCATGGCCGCCAGCTCACGCGCCGTCTTTTCATAAATTTCTGCCACGATGCTCACTCTTCCCCTAGAATTTGTGGGACTTTGAATTTTCCATCTTCACTCTCTGGCGCCATTGCGAGCACCTCGTCACGATCGACGCTCGGCGGAGCAACCACATCTTCACGCCAGACGTTGGCGAGCGGAATCGGGTGAGAGGTAGCCGGCACATCTGGGGAGGCCACTTCCGAAACTGCTGCCACGGCGTCAGAAATTACTGAGAGCTCATCGGCGAACTGATCAATTTCCTCATCCGTGAGCGCAATACGTGCGAGAGCGGCCACTCTGGCCACCTCATTTCTATCAATTGAAGCCATAACATCAGTGTAATGCCCACCCGCTGAGGCAGCGAACTAAGCTCACGGCAAACTTCTCTCATTGATCCGAAGCTCCACAGACCTGCATCACGCCGACTCGCATCCGAAGTCTCACGGCCGTATCACACTGGCTCACGACTCATGTATGCAGACCCATGAACTCACATGTACTTCACCGATGGGATTCGCTGAGATGGGATTCGCTGAGATGCATCGACGCATTCGCTCATACGAAGTCCGCAACTGGCTCTACAGAACTGGTCTGAGTGCAATAGACTGAGGGCATGTGGAAATTACACAAACCAGCTCGAGAAGCGCTGATAAGCACAGCGAAATGGACTGGAGCCCTTATTCTGAGCGCCCAAGCTTTTGCCATTTCCACCATTGTGGCAATCGACGAAAATCGCAAACGGCGGAACCCCCCGAGCGGTGAGTTTCCTCATCACCAGCCACTCGACGCGGAAGTTTCCCCCTCCTCCGTGCGGATTTACACCTACGGGGAGGATCTCTACCGCGATCAACTGCAGGCCATACGAGCGGCTCACGACCACATTTTCTTTGAAATGTTTATTATGAAAGCCGATCGGGTTGGCACTATTTTCCGCGAAGAGCTTATCGCGGCAGCGCTGCGCGGCGTGCAGGTCTACATCATTATTGACACGTTTGGCAACCTCAATCAGCCGGTGCGTTTCCGCCATTTTCCAAATCTGCCAACGCTACACGTGATCCGATTCCCGCTCATTCGCCCTGGCATTCTCACGGGGAATGCACGCAAGAAAGGACGCGATCACCGCAAGATTCTCTGCGTAGATTCGACTGTCGGCTTCGTCGGCGGCTACAACGTGGGCGATCTCTACGCCCACCACTGGCGAGATACTCACATGCGTATTGAAGGGCCTCAAGTATGGGAGCTTGAAAATGCTTTCATCGACATGTGGAACATGTACTACCACCACAAAAAGCAACCAGCGCTGCCCGATTTTGGCTCTGGCTCATGGGCATCGAATCTGCGCGCATCCGTGAATACCCCTGCATACAACTCGTATCCTGTACGAGCACTCTATTTGGAAGCCATTGATCGCGCTTCTGAACGGGTGTGGATCACGATGGCGTATTTCATTCCTGACGACGGCATTAAACAGGCTCTGATGAACGCCGCCCGACGCGGAGTGGATGTGCGCGTCCTCTTGCCGGAGTACTCCAATCACATCGTGGCAGACTGGGTGGGACGTCCCCATTACACAGAACTTCTCCATGCCGGAGTGCGTATTTTCCTTTACGAACAGGCAATGGTACACGCGAAAACAATGACGGTGGACAGCATATGGAGCACCGTGGGAACCACAAACATCGACCGGCTCTCCATGAAAGGCAATTTTGAAATCAACATCGAAATGTACGATGCCGATACTGCGAATGCGCTCGAACAAATTTTCGATATGGATCTCACGAATGCGCATGAGCTCAAGCTGGAAGTGTGGGAACGCCGCGGACTCATCCCTCGTATAGGTGAGCGACTGTTGAAACCTTTCGGCGCACTCCTGTGAGCTTAATGCGAGCCTAGAAGAAAAAGCTACGCTCAGCAGCGCTAGGGGTCTTGGGCGCTAGCGGTCTTGCTCGGGCGCGTTTTTAATGCACTACTCTAATGCGTTACTCGGCTGGCGCGCCGCCCGTCGGCGACTGCGGCAACTGTCCCGTTTCGAGCAGCTGCTCAAACTGCTCTTCAGTAATCATGGGGATTCCCAACTCAGCGGCCTTTGCAGCCTTAGAGCCAGCGCCATCCCCCACGAGTACCGCCGTCGTCTTCTTGCTCACAGAGCCGGCAGCTTTCCCCCCATGCGATTCAATCGCTTCTTTGACGCCGAGGCGCGTGTATCCAGCGAGAGTGCCCGTGGCGACGATCGTCATGCCAGCGAGCGTCTGCGCCGTCGTCACGCCGTCCTGACGCTCGGGCGAATCGGCAAAGGTGACCCCCGCTGCCCGCCAACGATCTACTATTTCGCGGTGCCACGGCTCCTCAAACCACGCTGTAAAACTCTGCGCAATCACTTCCCCAACTCCTGGTACGTCTGCCAGCCCTGTCACTCCAGCGGCGAGCATTGCATCCAGTGTGCCAAAACGAGCAGCCAATGCCTTTGCTGCTTCTGGCCCTACGTGACGAATGTTGAGCGCCACAATCTGCCGCCACAGCTCTTTGGCCTTTGCTTTGTCGATCTCATCCAACAGCGTGAGCAACGTTTTGCTCGGTTCCGTCTTATTCCACAAGGCACGCGAGTATCGGTAGTCTCCAGCTTTCGCCGTCACGATTCGCTCGCCGGTACGCGGATCAGTGCGCGACGAATCATTTGGAATCTCATACCAGGTGTACACATCTCGCACGGCCTCTGCACTGAGATCAAACAAGCCAGCTTCGTTCGTCAGAGGGGGCTGCTGCGGGACAGGAATGCCCAGCTGACTCTGTATCCGGGCAGGAATGAGTTCCTCTTGGAACCGGAATGCTCCCGAATCATCAATAAGCCCCAGGTGACGCGCACCCTCAGCATCGAGCGTGACGACGAACGTCTCCTCCTGGTCATTTTGTACGCTGACGCCGTTGGCGGTTTCATCAGAACACTGCGAGATATCGGAGGTCACAGCGGTGGCATCAATACGCAAGCTGTGGCCGGTGAGCAATGCCGTGAGCGCATCCGTGCGCCCATATTCCGGATTCGTGAGCACCAGAGCTGTCTTATCGCCCAATGCCTCAATATCCAACCCTCCCCGCGAGCCAATATGAGCCACTCGCTCAGTGAGCTGCGCCGGACACGAGGCGGGATTAGAACACCGCACGTCTACATCCCCCTCTTTCACAGCGACGATGGGGGCACCGCACACCGGACAGATCTCAGGCATGACGAATGGCCGCTCATCCCCACTGCGGTCGGCGAGAACTGGCCCCACCACTTCAGGAATGATATCGCCAGCTTTGCGGATAATGACGGTATCCCCGATGAGCACACCTTTGCGCGCCACCTCAGCAGCATTGTGTAACGTCGCCCGCGAAACTACCGACCCATCTACCTCAACTGGTTCCATGACGGCGAACGGCGTGACTCTTCCGGTACGTCCCACCTGCACGCGAATATCTAACAGCCTGGTCTGCACCTCTTCTGGCGGAAATTTATAAGCAACTGCCCACTTCGGCACCCGACTCGTATATCCGATCTCCTCTTGGAGCACACGATCATCGAGTTTAATCACCGCGCCGTCAAAATTGAACGCTAGCGATTCCCGCGAGTGCTGATATGTATCGAGAAAATTCTCCACGTCGTCCACTGTGCGAGCCAGCACCGTCTCTGACGAAATAGGCAGTCCCCACGCCGCATACTGCTGGTAGACACCGCTCTGATGCGCCACCTTTCGCTCCAACTCCTGAGAGGCTCCGCGCATCGCCCCAATCGAGTGGGCGATAAAACTCAACGAGTGCAAAGCCAGTGCCGCAGAGTCTTCCTGGCGCAGCGAACCAGCAGCAGCATTGCGGGGATTGGCAAATTCGCGCAGCTTCGGCTCTCGCCGGCGCTTAGCCAACAGCGGTTCTTCCATCCCCGCCAGAACGTGCTGATTGCGCTTTCGGATCTCACGATTGCGCGCATCAATGTGCTTGTTGTATTCGCTGATCTGTGCGTTACGCCGTTCAATTTCTGCGTTTCGAGCGCTCACCTGCGCGTTGAACTGCTCAAAAGCCTGCCGCGGAAAATATATCTCTCCGCGCACCTCGATCAGTTCAGGAATATCTTCTGCCGGCCCTGCCAGATGCGTGGGAATTGCGGAAATGGCACGGATATTCGCCGTCACGTCTTCTCCCGTGACGCCGTCGCCACGGGTAGCAGCCCGCGTGAGTTCACCGCGGACGTACGTGAGATTGAGAGCCAAGCCATCCACCTTGACTTCGACGGTGTAGAGAGAATCTGCCGGTACGTGCGCTTCCATGCCGACAAACCAATCGCGCAGCTCCTCACGGGAAAAGACGTCTTGCAGCGAGTACATCCGCTGTGCGTGCTGCACACTCGGCAGCGCTCCCCGAGAGACTTTCGCTCCCACCTTGGTAGTAGGCGAATCCGGCCGCCACAGCTGCGGGAATGCGTCTTCCAACGAACGCATTTCGTGGATGAGCTGATCGTACGTCGCATCAACCATAGTGGGTTCCGAGCCGGAATGGTACGCCTCCTGTGCTCGATAAAGTTTGGGAGCCAGCTCATTCCAGCGCTGCCGCGCCGCCGATTCGTTCACCGTGTTCACCTCTCTATTGTGCAATGATTCTGGGCTCTAGGACAGGCGGACAGCACGGACAAGACAATGCGGGTAAGAATGCAGGTAAGAAATGGCGCCATGGCAGAGCGCTATTGAGCAAGAAAATGAAAAAATTCGGTAAGAATCACATTTTTAACTCTTTACTCGCTTCTATAAAGCTGCCAAAGTATTACGTATATTGAAAACTTAACAATAATCGCGCTTTAGCTCAGCATCCCGCTGGTGGCTGCTCATGAGCGCGATCAATCTCCGAGGAGACACAATGGATTGGCGGCACCGCGCAGCTTGCTTAGATGAAGACCCAGAACTCTTTTTCCCTATCGGGAGTTCTGGCCCTGCGATGGCGCAAGCTGAGCGCGCCAAAGCGGTGTGCCGCACGTGCGACGTCATGTCTACATGCCTCGATTGGGCACTAAAAACCAACCAGGACGCCGGCGTTTGGGGCGGCATGGCTGAAGATGAGCGCCGCGCGATTCGCCGCCGCACTGTGCGAGCTAGCCAGGCTGTGCGCTAGCTAGACTGTTCACTAACGGCGGCTCATGCGCTTGCGAAGCCACCACAGAGACAGCAGAAACTATAGATAGCGGAACTGTAGCAGCTGATAGCGGGTGCCAACGCGGCAAGCAGTTGCCCTGCGCGCTGTGACATTACTCGGTATTACTCTGATATGGCGACGGTTTGCAGTGGTGTAGCTGCTACGGTATGGCACGTGGTGTCGTTGCTACGGTATGCACATATACCGCAAGCCGATGACTGCTCGTGCTTGCAGTGTCGCACTTCATGCTGCGGCTTGCAGTGTGAAGTGCAGCAGCTTCCGGCATGGCACATCGGCTGAGGCATGAATATTAGGCATCGTCCGGCAGCGCATCGATGTTGGCTTCAATCCGCACGAGGGTGCCGTGTGGATGCACGTCTAGCCAGGAAATTTTCCCGTGCAAATCGCTAGCCACCAATGTGCGCACAATTTTTGTGCCCAATCCGCTGCTTGCTCCGCCACTACTTGGCTCCAGGCTAGAAATGCCAGGAGTCGGCGCTTTCCCGTGCATTCCCTCGCCGTCATCTTCCACTTCTACGACGAGTTGTGTGCCGCGACGCTGAGCGCGTACCTGGATCTTTCCCCCCTCACGCAACCCGTGCTCAATAGCATTAGAAATAATCTCATTGAGCACCACGGCCAGCGCTGTAGCCTCCTCAGCTCGCACTAGACCGAACGACCCCTCCACCGCAATGTCTACGGCAGCATCGGTGACGGCTACGTCTCGCACTGCCGTCAGTAGTGAGCCAAAGACATCGTCAAATGGCGCCACTTCATCAATCGTCTGAGATAGCTGCTCATGGACGATTGCAATCATCTCCACTCGCCGCTGCGCCGCCGCCAACGCCGACCGCGTCTGCTCATCGCCCGCACGGCGCGCTTGCATCCGCAACAGCGCCGAGACAGTCTGCAGATTATTCTTCACTCGATGATTGATCTCTTTGATGGTGGCATCTCTGCTCATGATTTCACGTTCAGAGAGACGGGCACTGGTGATGTCTCGGCAGAGCAGCATCGCCCCCACGCGTTTCTGCTCATAAATCAGCGGCACTGCCCGCAAAGTGATGACGATATCACGCGACTCCAGCTCCACTAGCCACGCTGCTTTCCCCAGCAACACTACGGGGAGAGTTTCTTCTGGCACTACTGACGGCTCAATATGATTGGCCACTAGCTCACCTAAGATGCTGCCGGTGAGAGGCTCGTCGATACCGTAAGTGCGAAAAACCGAAACGGCATTAGGGCTCGCATATTGCACAACGCCATCAGCGTTCATGAAAAGGACGCCATCAACTACCCGTGGCGCACCTGGCCGATAGCTGGAAGGAGCGCCGTCAATCGGAAAAGCTCCTTGCTCGACCATCTCTAAAAGAATCGTTGTGGCCCAGTCGTAGCACTCATGGGAAGCGAGCGGCACCCGATCGGGCACCAATGCCCGCGATACCCGCATCACCGCTACCACCGAGCCGTCACAGGGCACCGGCACCCAGGTATCGAGAGAGTCGTCATTTTGCGTGGCTAACTGCTCACCCGTGAGCATGACCGCTTGTATCGTCTCCTCAAAATCCCGCTCAATTTTCTCGCCAATGAGATCGGACTCGAAGAGGGTGGCTGCCGTCGCTGGGCGAGTTTGTGCTGCCACCACATACGTCTCATTGCTGCACACGTACAGCAGCACATCTGAAAAGGCGATGTCTGCCACGATCTGCCAATCCCCCACGAGTTGCTGCAGCCATTTGCGCGCGTGCGTTGGGAGCTGTGTATCTACTTCCAGGATCTTCGCTAAAGTTGCCACACTCCAAGAGTATGCATCTGCAATCTAAGGCACAATGGGATTTATGGATATCTCATTGCAAACCTCATACAATGCCGCTCTCGCCGACGTCGTAGCCCTGCTGCTGAGCGAAGATCTGGCACATGAGCGCGCACGGGCATTGCGCGTGACGGATTTCTCTTTCAAACAAGAACGCCCTGAGCCGACTCTCATCCACTCGGTGCTGCGCGCACGAGTGCCAGCCAGTGAGCTTCCATCCCAGCTGCGAAGTTTTCTCACTGGCGGTCTGAACGTGAGGATTGAGAGCACATACCACAGCGAGCGCACTCCCGCCGTTATTGAACACGACGTGCACATCGATGGTGCACCCGTAAGCGCCGCGCTCATATTTACGCTCACTCCCGCCAGCAGTTCGAGCTCAGCTGGCATTGGCAGCACTAGTGCCAACCTCAGTAATCCAGTTGTTAGTGAGACCGTTAGTGACGGTGAGATCATTAGTGACGCCGGAGGCTCCGCTGCTACCTCTCGCCCTGCCGTTACTCGTGCCCACATCACTGGTAGTTTTTCCGTGCGCGTGCCGTTCATCGGCGCAAAGATAGAGCGCGTAGCCGCTGCCCATGCCAACGACGTGCTCCGCGCAGATACGGCGTTAGTCCACTCCTTGCTCGCACGCTAGCTGCGCCCGCAGCGATTGCTCCGACACTGAGCCAAACCTGAGTTGAGCTCAGACTCGTCCGAGCTGAGCGCTGACGAGTCTGAGCTGGCGTAGCTGGGCTTCGAGCACAGCTGAGTACAATAACGTGGCTAGGCGTGACAGCATGCCTAACGTCATGCCTAATGCCCGATGCCTCACACACAATAATGCCCTAGTACCCAATGCGTCATGCCTAATGCCTCTGCACACTGCCACATATACGCTGGCCAAACTCATATGCGCTCGGCGCGTAATGCCCAGCATCCTAAGTGGGCATTGCACTGCGGTACACTGAGGGGCATGGCTATCATCAACCGGCAATATGAAGATCTACTGGCCGATGTGCTCGCACATGGTACTCAGCGCACTGATCGCACCGGTACTGGTTCACTCTCGGTATTTGGCCGACAGCTGCGCTTCAATCTTGCTGATGAAGGTTTTCCCCGCATCACCACAAAATTTGTGGCAATGAAAGCCGTCAAAGGAGAATTGCTGTGGTTTCTGCGCGGAGACACCAACGTGCGCTGGCTGCACGAACAAGGCATAACGATCTGGGATGAGTGGGCGAGCGACGACGGCGATCTCGGGCCGATCTACGGCTACCAATGGCGCTCATGGCCCACGCCAGATGGACGGCATATCGATCAAATCCAACGAGTGATCGACACCTTGCGCACCAATCCTTATTCGCGCCGAATGGTAGTCAGCGCATGGAACGTGGCTGACCTTGACGACATGGCGCTCATGCCGTGCCATGCGTTCTTCCAATTCTACGTGAGTGATGGCCGGCTCTCATGCCAGCTCTATCAGCGCAGCGCAGACCTTTTCCTAGGCGTACCGTTTAACATCGCCTCTTACTCACTGCTCACGCACATGATTGCTCAGCAGTGCGATCTCGACGTCGGCGATTTCGTCTGGACAGGCGGAGACTGCCACATTTACCTCAATCACATTGAGCAAGTGAAAGAGCAGCTTTCCCGCGAGCCTTATCCGTTCCCAAAGCTGCACCTGCGCAAAGCTGCCAGCATCTTCGACTACCAGATGGACGATATCATGGCTGCTGACGGCTACCAGCATCACCCAGCCATTCACGCCCCCGTGGCAGTGTAGGGTGTGCCTGCGGCTGTGTAGACGATAGCATCAAATTGGCAGTGGCAACGGTAAGTGGCAATAGCACTAAGCTACAGCGGCGCAGACGGTAGCGGGGCATGCCCAAGTAAGGGTGGACCCCTCAGGCAGTGAGGCGCCACCTCAAGTAAGGGCTCACCTCAAGTACGCCCTGAGTAATACCCCAGAGATAGGCAGGAATGACACGGCAATGCTAGTGATGATATGGGCGCAGGCTCGCGGACGGGCAATTGGCAAAGACGGCGCTCTCCCATGGCACGTGCCAGAAGACATGGCACTGTTCAAACGGCTCACGCTCGGCCATCCCGTCATTATGGGGCGCAAGACGTGGGACTCACTTGATCCGCGCTGGAAGCCGCTGCCTGGCCGCAAAAATTTCGTGGTGAGTAAGACAATGAGCAGCCCTGTAAACCAAGCGGCAAACATGATGCCGGCAACGAGTAGCACTCTCGCTAAAGACACCGACACGCATGAGCCTCATGATGCTCACCCATATTTTTGCACAAGTCTTGAAGCGGCCTATGAGAGTGCACATGCGGCAGATCCTGACGCTCTGGTCTGGCTTATTGGCGGTGGGCAGCTCTTCACTTATGCACTCGATCATCATCTCGCTGAGGGCGCCGTCATCACAGACCTGGATCTGCACATTCCTGACGCCGACGCCTTTGCTCCTGCGCTCCCTGACGATTGGAACACACAAGGCTCGCTGCCAGCTGCGGGATGGCTACACTCTGCAAAAGCTGACGTGAACTACCGTTTCACAGCTTTTGCTGCACCTGGAGTACTCTCACCCCATGCTCTACAGCATCTGCTAGAGATGCAGTGAGCGCGCGGCACATCGGTACGCATCGCTACACATCGGTACGCGGGCCCAGACAGGTGGCACACCAGGAGGAGCACCACCTGCTCGCATCGCCGCTCGTCTCGCCTCTCTCGGCTCTTTGCCTTTTCCGCCGCCGCTCCTCTCATCGACGGTAACGTTTACGCGCAATCGCAGCAGCAGTCCCTGCTCCGAAGAAGGCGCCAGACAAACCCATCAGCGAGCCAAGTGCAATACCCGTCTGTGCAAGCTCCGGCTTAGGCTTCTCCACTTTCACCGTCTGATTCATATCGTTTACATCGTGATGACGAGAGATCACCGTTTCTTCCGAAGTCACCCCTTCTGAAGCTACCCTTTCCGAAGTCGTTTTCCCCAAAGCCGTCCCACGCACAGCAATATCCTCAAAGACCACTACACTCGTGCCGGCTAAGGCGCTGGCATCAAAGGGAATGAGCACAGTAGCACATTCATCTGCACTGTGTGGCGTGAAATTCAGCGACGCCGTCACAGGTTTACCCGCCTTATCGTTCAATGGCTTCCCCGTAGCTTTGTCTATGAGCGTCCCCGTCACTCTGTAGCTCGTACCAGGAATGAGACTCTTATCTGGATCGCACACCCTATCTTTCACCACTGCCTTATCCGTGGCTGAAATGAGGTGATCGCCATCGAGCTGATCAGTGGCTGTGGTGTGCGGTATTGAACGTACCCGAATGCTCTGATTCTCGTCGTCAATATCCGCATGAATGGCCACTTCTCGGCCCTCTTGCAGCACTTTCTCAAAGGCCACTAGAGTCTTGCCAGCCAAGGTTTCACCATCAATCGTGAACGATACCGTCGTCTGACCATTGGGCTGCAGCGGCGTGAACGGCGTCGATGCCGTCACTATTTTCCCGTGTGCATCGGTCACGGGCTGCTTCATCTCTCTGTTCATCAAAGTGCCCTGGAGCACATAGCGTTTCCCTGGTGTGAGATTCGTGTATGTCACCACGTCGGTGAGATGCCGCACGCCAAAATTCGGCACCTGCTCCCGAGTGCTCTCATACATCAGCGTCGTGTGTACCTGGGGCGACTGGGACACGACGAACTGCTCCGTTTTGTCTTCCACGCTCGTGACCACGGGAGCGGCGCGATCATCTCCAGCAAATTCGCTGACGAATACATACGTCCCTGGCACTGCTCTTCCCTGTTCATCTACTTTCAAGAGCCAACTGGTATCGCCAACCGACGGATAAAAGCCATTTTTAGCGGGAATCTGTACCGAACGGCCAAGCTCAAGAGCCTGAGATTTATGTTCCTCCGTGACGGCGAGCGAGGATGGGAAAAACAACACCTTGTGGGTGATAAATTGGGTATCAGCCACAAAGCCAGCAGCCCCGCGGAACTGTGGATGATCGGCTGGCAGGCCGCGCACCCACACGTCATCCACAAGATACTGGCCAGCCTGAGTTTCACGCACCGACAGCGCGGAATCAATCTCGCCTTTCCACCGAAGTGAGCTCTGCTCATGTGCGGCGGCGTAATCGTCTGCAAAGCCTGCCTTGATATACGGCTTTGCCGCTTCTTGCTGGTCTGCCAGGTCTACATGCCACACCCACACATAGAAGCCGGCCGGCTGCGCCGCTGGTGCTTTCACTGTGAGTCGCTGCCCAGGAGCTGTGGCTTTCGCCGTCACGCTCGCTATCTTCTCTGCATCTGCCGGCACCGATGCCGCAGTCACTTCCGGTGTGAGCGTGGGGACGCGATATAGATCTGCACGGTAAACCACACTCACTGGTGTGCCATCCACACGTATCCACGTGCCATCGCCGTATGCCGGATCAGCACGTGCAACGAACGTGTCTGAAAGAATTCCGCCACGTTCCATGACTTTCGCATCTGCCACATTCGACACCCCAGCTGGCTTGAAGTCAAAAATCACCCGCCACTGCGTACCAGGAATGTCGACGTTACGAGAAGCTGCACTCCACCGAATAGTGTCTTGGGCAGAGGTGCGTTCCAATCGTTTCAGCTGGCCGGTGTCGTCGCTATACGTCCACGTGTATGCCACAGTTCCATTTCCAGTAGCGTGCCACGTCTTTACGATTGGGCTATTCGCAGTGGTGAAGCTGATTGTGGCAGCGTTCGTCTCATCCCACACAGCAGGCCCTGATAGCGTGGCGCTCACCTTGAGTCCTGAAATGTAGGCGCCTGCCCCGCTCTTGACTCCGAAACCAGTGACACTGCCAGTGCGCTGCCCATCACCGGCCACCGTATTGGTGGTGTAGCCCTTGACGCCAGAGTTAATCGCCTCAGTCGCAAATTGTTTCGCCAGTTTCGTGACGTCGGGGAGAGCCTGCTCCGCGCTCGTCACGTAATAGCGAGCCATGTCTTGAGCCGACTGAATGCCGGAGATAGCAGATGGATACCCGTCCCGATCAGGTTGTTCAAAATTCGCGTGTACCAGCACGGAAAGCGCTGCCAGCGTATTCGGATCCTGAGAGGCATTGTATTTATGCAAGAGCCATGCCATCTGGCTCGCCGTCAGCTCATAGCCAGAGACTTTCACAGATGGAGCCGTAAGCGTGCCAGCCGAAACGAAGTTATCCGAATCGGCATGCGGAGGATCCCACTCTTCATTGACACAAAACTGCAACGTCCCATCGGACAGTCGGTACTGACTACCCGCCCAAAAATTCCACGCTCCCGCCGGCACCTGGCCGACGAATTTATATCCAATCCGCCCGAAACCATCGGGGTCTTCTCCAGGCATAGCTGCAGCAGTTGGCGTCAGAGCCACGCTCCCCACGAGTCCCACTGCAGCTACGCTCAGGCACATAAGCATTTTCGTGGGCTGTGACGCCGATGTATGTGGATTCTTGTGTGGCAATAGGCTGGCGCGTGCCCTCTGCCGTGGCACGCCTCGCTGCTGTGTACACCGCCGATGTGTACACCGCCGCCAGATTTTTGAAGAGATATCTCTTATCTGTATCATTTGTTTCACCTCTCGTAAGGCCGCTGTGCCCGATGCACCACTGCAGCTCTCCTTGAAGCACACCAGAAAACGAACGATGAACAGCTGCGCGTGCACGCAACTGTGGATAAAACACTCCCAGCTTCCACCTGTGCACACTCCGATGGAGCTATCGTGCTGGTACTGGCACGCTGGTACTGGCACAGTGCTGGTATCGCTCTCTTGGCATCGCCACAGTTGTTGTTAGCATGCCGGCGCAGGTGCAATTACTGAGTGCTGCACAGCGCTGGCGTCATACCGGCACAACCACATTTCTGGCACTACTCGCTGTGCTACCCGTAACATGACTGCTGGAAATATGTAAAACTACCGCCAGACATACACGAAACCACGGATTGAGGACTATGAGCCGAGAACTGACTGCTAGTGAACGTGACCTCGTAGCCGCCATGCTCATGTACGCCGCAGTATCTGACGGAGACACCGTGACGCAGGAGGAACGCGAGCGCTGGCTATCAGGTATAGACGGCTTGCGCGTCACCGGAATATGCGGATGTGGCCTGTGCCCAACAATCAACTTCAACGAACATTACGAGCCAGAAACGCGCCTGTGGCTAGAGGCGTACGACGCTAAGCAAGATGCAGGAATCATCCTCTTTATTGATGACGGCGAACTCTCGTGCTTGGAAGTGTATCCCACGGAAGACAAAGCCGTATCGCTGCCCGCAGTGGAAAACGTTGATTTCACCTAAGAGGTAGCGCCCAGATTACGAGGGTGTACCACCAGCCAGTAGATAGCTAGATACATATTGAGGGATGCACTAGCGTGCCGCGATCAATAAAAATGGGGCTCGCCATCACGTTTGGCACGCTGCTGCGCTGCTCCACCCCCACGGTATATACCTGCACAATACTATCGACGCACGAGCGCCCCATGGATAGTCGATCCGTCCCCACTTCGGATAGCGCGCAGTGACGTTCGACATCATACACCGCCTGCCCAGCTACAGACACCATCGAATAATCGCGGGCGAGCTCAATTCCCCGCTGACGCGCCACATCGACGAGACCCACAGCCGCGGGGATGTTATCAGCGATCACCACCGTGGCTCGCCCTTCCATCTCCTGCTGCAGGGCCTGCTCGGCTGCGGTCAGTGCGGGCAGAATGGCAGCTGCCGAATGCGGGTGAGCGGGAAGAACCAGCACCGTAATATGCATGTGGGCAGCCCGCGCACAGCTGACAATCGCGTCCCGAGTGATCCCCACCGTCCTGCGCAAATCCGCGCGCTGTTCATCCCTCGAAATGACCACTGCCCGCCGATGCCCATACTCCATACATCGGCGCACAGCCAGCTCTCCCATCGCGGCAAAATCCGATTCCACATAGGGCACTCCGCCGATCACTCCCGAATACCCCAGCGCCACCGCTGGATAGTTTTCTTCGAGAAGCACGCTCTCGCGCCAATCGCCAGAGACAACGTCCATATAGATCACGCCATCGACGAGCCGGCTGCGCAAAAAACGCCGAAATTCATCGGGATTGCGCCCAGCCGTGGCGGGCACGATGAGCGTGAGCCCCAATTCACGAGCCCGATCAATCATCCCTTTTACGTATTCAACAGCAATGGTGTCGATCCCCGACTGCTCAATATCAACGTGGACGCTAATTGTGCGCAGCCGCCGCGCCGCCAAATTTCCGGCCTTTGCATTAGGCACGTAGCACAGACGTTGAATCGCATCTTCTACTCGGCGTCGGGTAGCTTCGGAAACTGGCCGATCGCCAGAAATAACATACGAGACAGTCGATGGCGACACCCCTGCAGCACGTGCCACATCTGCGCGCGTCGCCATCGGCCACTCCTCTCGTCGTTCCCGACATCTATCCCCGCCAAGCTACAGACGAGCCTACACTACGAGGTCATCCCTGCCTCTAAGACGCTACAAGCCACGCCCCGCAATTAGGCGGAACATGAGCCCCAGCGCTATCAATGGCAATCTCGTGCGATGAGATTACCACGGAGCTGACGCCGGAGATCACTCGTTCTTCCGAGCCCATATTCAGCGCCAGCACCACGCCTCCGTTACGAAAAGCCAAGAGCGAGTCTCCCTCTGGCGTAAGCCACACTACACTGCCATGAGCGAGCTGCAGCTCACGCCGACGAGCCAACGCTGAGCGATAGAGATTCCAGGTGGAATTAGGATCATGGATCTGCACGTCTGCGGCATATTCAGCCCAATACGCCGGCTGGGGTAGCCACGGCGTTCCCGTGCTAAAGCCACAGTTTTCCTTGTCTGCCTCCCACGGCAGCGGCACTCTGCACCCGTCACGCCCGCGCACTGTATGCCCTGTGCGCAACCACGTGGGATCTTGGCGCGCTTCATCAGGCAAATCCGTCACCTCGGGCAGACCCAGTTCTTCTCCCTCCCAGATATACATCGACCCAGGCAGCCCCATCGTCACGATTGCCATTGCTCTTGCCCGCTGCAGTCCCAACTCACGGTCAGGTTGTGGATCATCCACCCCGATACCACGATCAGTGTTGATGGGCGGCTCGTATCCAAAACGCGTCGTCGCGCGAACGACGTCATGATTAGACATCACCCACGTGACCGGAGCGCCCACAGCGCCCATAGCTTCTAGTGACGTATCGATAGCTGTCCGCAGAGCCTGCGGATTCCACCCAGCTTTTAAGTAGTCAAAATTGAACGCTTGGCTCATTTCGTCATTGCGCACATACAGCGCCTCTCGCTGCGGAACGAGCCACGCTTCGGCCACCAGCATCCGATCTCGTCCATACTCATCAAGCACGGCACGCCACTCGCGGTAGATATCGTGCACCCCAGGCTGATCCCAAAACGGGCCAGTATTCTGGTTTTCACCGTCGGCCTGCGCCCAGCGATCCGGCCCAATGGCATCATCGGGAAGCCCCTCTTGCTTGACCAGCCCATGAGCCACATCTACGCGAAATCCATCCACACCCCGATCACACCAGAAGCGGAAATACGACTTGAAAAATTCGTGCACGTCTGAGTTGTCCCAATTAAAATCTGGCTGCTCTGGAGCGAAGAGATGCAGATACCACCACCCGCGATCAGCTTCTCGGCCAGTGAGCTCTGCTACGCGTGTCCAAGCTCTGCCGCCAAACATGGAACCCCAGTTATTCGGAGCGCCATCCAAGCTATAGCGGAAAATATAGCGATCCCGCTGCGGGGAATTCGGCTCGGCTCGCAGAGCCTCTTGGAACCACACCATCTCAGAGGATGAATGATTGGGAACGACGTCGATAATAATCTTCATACCGAGCTGATGCACACGGCTCACCAACGCATCGAAATCGTCCAGGGTGCCGTAATCAGGATTGACGTCGAAATAATCTGCGACGTCGTACCCCGTGTCTGCTTGCGGAGACGGATAGTGAGGAGACATCCACACCGCATCCACGCCGAGCTGTTTCAGGTAGGGAAGCCGTGCCGTCACTCCTGCGAGATTACCGATGCCATCGCCATCTGAATCTTGAAAACTGCGCGGGTACACCTGATAAATGACGGCGCTGCGCCACCACTCATCCTGCCCTGCCTGGCTCTGACGCGCCTTGTTCTGGTGCGCCTCTTCTGCCGTTTGCCCTTCGTGACATGCGTGATCATTGTGCTCTTTTTCAGAGTATTGAGGAGCTTCCATCGCTCTCCTAACTACGTAATAGTAACTACCTAATAGTGGCAGAACTTCCTTTTCAACACTGCTTTTTCAATACTGATTCTTTTGACGGGGAGAATCGCCGCCCGCGACGCCACACCTCACTGCTTCAGACCACCCGCTGCAAGGCCAGCCACAATTCGGCGCTGAAAAATGAGCACCAGAATAACAAGCGGAATCGTCACCACTACGCCGGCTGCCATCTGTGAACCGTAGGGCGTCTCAAACTGGCTGATACCACCAAATTTCGAGATAGCGACCGGAGCAGTTTGCATGGCCGCATCATTGACCATCGTGACGGCCACCAAAAATTCGTTCCACGCGTTAATAAAGACAATGATTGCCGTCGTAAACATTCCTGGAGCGGCGAGCGGCAAGATGACCTTGCGGAATGCCTGCCCTGGCGTACAGCCATCCACCATCGCTGCCTGCTCAAGATCCACCGGCATCTGCTTGAAGAAACTCGTTAAATTCCATACAGCCAGCGGCAGCGCAAACGATAGATCAGGCAAAATCATCGACTGGTATGTATTGATCCAGCCCCAGCCGGTGAAAAGTTTCAGCAGCGGCACAATAATTGCCACCAACGGAAACATGGAAGCGGCCATGACGACCGTCAAAATTAAGAATTTTCCGCGAAATTCAATCCGAGCGAGCGCATAGGCAGCCACCGTCGCAATCAGAAGTGCAAGCACAGTAGTAATGCCTGCAACAATCAGCGAATTCCACAGTGAACGGCCAAAATGCCTGCTCGGATCAAACACGGCCAGATAGTTTTCAAAAGAGACCGTCTTCGGCCAGAGCGTCACATCAAAAATATCGCGCGCAGGCCGCAGCGAGGAGACGATCATCCAATAAAATGGCGCCAAACAAAAGATCACGATGAGTACGATGCCCGCTATTGACGACGTATTGCCCAGCGCTGCCCGCAGCTTTGATTTCTTTTGCATCCTCTGATCCGTCTTCTGTTTCATCACTCACCTCGCCCGCTCACATTCTCAGCAGAGTTTTCACCGGCGTCTTCAGCAGCACCCGCGCTCTGCCCATTGCTGATGAACGTGGGATGCTCACCACCGCCAACTGCCGCAGCACTCTGCCTGCTTGGCACTAGTTCGGTCTGCCCACTGCGCCCCGCAGCTGGCCGCACAGCTGGCTGGCCTCTCCGATACCCGCGCCGAATCAAGGACAAACTCATCTTTCCATGTCCGTCACGTTCCCCCATGCCCATGATGTCCGCGCCCAGCACTTTCACAAAAGCGAATGCCAACAAAAATACGTAAAGGAAAAGCACGATAGCATATGCTGCCGCGCTCCCGTAGCGCAGATTCGACGCCTCATCCTGTACCAGCATCGACAGCGTCTCCACCGACGATTTTCGCGCACCGATCAGGATGTAAGGGAGGTCGAACATGCGCATAGCATCGAGCATTCTAAACAGTACGGCCACCACCAATGCCGGCTTGACCAGCGGAAGCGTGATAGAAACGAAGCGTTTCCACACTCCCGCCCCATCGATTTTGGCAGCTTCGTACACTTCCTCTGGAATCATCTGCAAGCCGGCGAGCGTCAAAAGTCCGATAAATGGAGCAGTCTTCCAGGTGTCAGCAATAATGACCGTCAGCTTGGCGCTCCAATCCCCAATTGCCCAGATCACTTGGGTGCCGATAATCGCATTTGCCACGCCATTGGTATCAAAAATCCATCGCCATAGAATAGCACTGACGGCGGTTGGAATGGCCCACGGCACCAGGATGGCCGCACGTACGAAGCCACGCCCACGCATTGCCTTGTGCATAATCAACGCCATTGCCACGCCTAGCACCGTCTCAATGGATACCGTGAGCAGAGCAAAAATTGTGGTGTTCCAAAAGGCCGTCTGGAATCGCGCTCCAGTATCGCCGTGAAACATGCTGATGTAGTTATCAAATCCTACAAATGGCTCAGACTCATTGACGAAACCCGTAGCAGGATCGACGCCTTTCGCACCGAAAAAAGACTGGTAGACCGACATCAGCGTCGGAAAGATAATGACGATAGCGATGACGATGAGCGTCGGCAGCACTAGCCACCATGCCAAGCGCGCCTGAGCTCGAGCACGCTTGGATCGGCGAGCACTACGCCTACTATCGTTTGCGCGTATATCCCTTTGTGCAAGCATATTCTCTTACCTCTTCAGATGAGCTTCAGATGGAAGACCGTTTCAGCAGCGTGACGGCGGAGCACAACCATCGTGCGTGGCTCCCGCCGTCACAAAGCTGCATCACTGGTTTGCCATCAATTTGCAATCAGTGAAGAGAGCTTGCTCGTCAGCGTGGCTATGGCTCCATCCACATCAGACTCACCCAGCAAAGTTGGAAATACCGCATCTTGGATTGCCGCCGTCACGTCCCCATAGTTCACTACTTGAGGCCTGGGATAAGCAGCCTCAATTGACTTCTTGAGAGTAGGCAGATAAGGGAACTGAGCCACATTGTCTGCATTCTCGTATAGCTCGGTATATACCGGAGCTAGTGACTCGTTTTGCAGCATATACGTTTGAGCTTCGGCACTGGTATAGAACTTGACGAAATCTAGTGCAGTAGCTTTGTTCTTGCAGAACGTGGAAATCGCGATATCGTGTCCACCGAGCGAAGACGCCCCCACCGAATCAGCTGCCAGCCCTGGAATCGGCGCCACATCAAAATGAATGTCGGTTGCCTGCTGCTTCGCCAGCGAATACACATATGGCCAGTTGCGTAAGAAGACGAGTTTTCCTGATTGGAAAGCGTTGCGGCTGTCTTCCTCTTTGTAGTTCAGAGCCTCTTTGGGGATGAGCCCCTCTCTCACCCAACTTGAGAGCAGTTCCAGGCCCTTCCGCGCTTGCGGAGAATCAACGGCTACTTTTCCAGTATCCGGATCGACGATTTGACCCCCTGCAGTGTGTACCGCCTCATCGAAATTCACCGTGAGTCCCTCGTATTTCGCGAACTGACCGGCGTAGCAGTTGATATTCTCCTGCCCTGGCAGAGCCTTGACTGCCGTACACATCTGCTTCATCTCATCCCACGTAGCAGGGGCATGGTCGTAGCCAGCTTGCTTGAGCAAATCCGAGCGATAGTAGAGCAAGGCACCGTCAGAAGCATGCGGCACAGCGAAAAGATGCCCGCGATAGAGACCCGTATTCCACACTGGCTCCAGGAATTTATCTTTCGGAAGTTGATCTTCAGGCAGTGGCATAATCCACTGGTTCGCAGCAAACTCTGCCACCCACACGTTATCAACGCTCTCCGTGCAGTAGGCGTCAGATTTCGTTTGCGCATTTTGAATCATTGATTGACGCTGTTGATCGGCCTCCGTGGACAGCTCAATGAGCGTCACCTGCTCATCTGGATGATTTGCATTCCATTTATCTAGCAACCCTTGCACTTTGCCAGCATTGTCTTTACCCTGCACGTACGTGATGGCACCGCGCCCTTCAAACTGCGCGGCATCAGCCGATGGAGCAGCTCCCGAATGTCCACTGCTGCAGGCCGTAAGTACCGATGCCGCCATAGCAAGGACGGCAATAGCAGCGAGCTTTTTCCTCATGATGACCCCTTTGTCATATCTCTTTTATTGAATAGATTCCGCACGCCGCAGTGCCGATCACCACGCTGGTCACCACGCTGGTCGCTCTGTCGAGCCATCACATGCACCGGCGCAATACCGATCACAGCGGTATCATCCGGCGCGATAGTGATCAGCAGTATCGACGCGCGTCGATACTGCTGATACTATGACCCTACTCACACGTTGTCAATCCCCTGCACTCTGACGCAGCAGTCGGCCACTCGCCCATCCCACTTGCTCCTTCTCTCATTTTTCAGCTCACACGCACGAAAGAGCATTAAAAGAGCACCAGCCGAGCGGCACGTAAACGTGCGGCTGGGAACGTCTAAAGACGTTCCCAGCCACCACCGACACTATTTCCAGCCGCAGCGAAGCCATGACGCCGAACAGGCAGCCCTATCGACTCCACAGCCACACCACCAGCAGCTACCGGCTATCCGTAGCGCCTGCCTAGCTGTGGCACTACCTAGCTGTTCGAATAGCCACGCTATCTACACCTGGAGAGCACTATTCGCGCGTGGAAAATTGCATATCCTCCAACTCGCGCCCTTTCGTCTCTGGGATATACCGCACCACCAGCCAAATGAGGATTGCAGCTACCACCGCGTAGGAGAAGTACGTACCAGCCAGCCCCAGCTGATTCATCATCGTTGGGAAGAGCAAGGTGACGAGCGTCCCGCCAATCCAGTTTCCTGCAGTAGCCAAGCCAAGCCCTGCTGTGCGAATGAGATTCGGGAAGATCTCCCCTAAGAACACCCACAAGACCACGCCCCACGTGCCACAGAAGATGATGTACACCAGATGAACCGACGTGAGCGCCGTCAAAGCCCATGCAGTGGAAAGAGTGAGCACGCCGTCACTAGAAAGAGTCCCCTGCGAGAAAGCAATCCCCGACATGAGCATCGTGACGAACATGCCGATTGCTCCCCACAGCAGCAGAGGCCTGCGCCCAACGCGGTCAATAATCGACATGCCAATCAGCGTCATCACAATTCCGATGACGGACGTCACCACCGGAATAAAGACTGAAAGATTGCCAGAGAAACCAACCGTCTCCCACAGCTGGGTGGCATACAAAAGGATATTGTTGATGCCCGCCATCTGGATGAGGAAAGCGAAAGCGAGCGCCACCCACACCACCGGACGCAAGATATATTTATCATCACGCAAATCGGCGAGGCGCGGACGATGCCCATCAAGGCTCTTCTTAATCTCGTCAATGCGAGCATCAGGATTGGCATCTGAGCCCGTCTCTCGCAGAATTTGCAGCGCAGCAGATTCTTGCCCAATCGAGACGAGATAGCGTGGAGATTCTGGAAGCCGAAGTGCAAGCACGCCATATATCACGGCTGGGATGAGCTCCGACATAAACATCCATCTCCACGTCTCCAGACCAAACCACAGAACGGCATCAGCAGATCCCGCAGCTTTCACAAGCAGGAAGTTCGTGATGAACGCGCCAAAGATTCCCACTCCGATGGCAAGCTGCTGGAGAGTGCCGAGCCGGCCACGCTTATCAGCCGGCGCTATTTCCGCAATATATGCCGGCGCGACGACGGCCGAAATGCCCACGCCCAGCCCGCCGAGCAAACGCCAGCCAATGAGTTGCCACGCACTAAACGACAGCCCTGACATAAGCGCCGAGATGGCGAGCAAAATCGCCGCCGCAATCATCACTTTGACTCGCCCATAGCGATTCGAGAACTGGCCGGCAAACCACGCCCCGATTGCAGCGCCAAGATTGACGATTGCCACGACTAGACCAGTCATAAAGGCGTTGAGCGCGAACCCGCTCTCGCTGCCTTGCACGGATCCGATTGCCCCGTTGATGACGGCCACGTCAAACCCGAAGAGGAATCCGCCGAGAGCAGCGGCAATAGAGACGTGCAGGAGCCGCCGTTCTGCAGAAGAACGGCTCACTGGCGATCGCCCTGCTGAAAAACTCCCCGTTGAAGATTTCATATTTATTCCTTTGTAGTGTTTATTCGTTGTTGGATGGTGGTATTCGTTTTATCCCTACTGACGGGTTGCCCTACTTGCCGGTACCGGCTAGGAAGTCCGTGACGTACCCGCGCACTAATGCCCAAACGCGCGTGCCAGGTACAGAGAGCGAGCCGTGATAAGTGCCTGCCGGCATGTGCAATTCCACGCGTATGCCAGCCTCAATCAGACTCTCTGCCCACGCGATTCCTTCATCTCGCAGCGGATCGACCGGATTGACGATAATCATGACCGGCGGGTAAGCACGGCAGGTACGCGGATCTCGCTGCCGCCCAGAGGGTATCGATGCCGCGAGCTGCGCCGCATCATGCCCCAGATACTCATGCCAGGCTGCAGCAGCCGCTTCATGCGTCCATACTGGCCCATCAAACACTGCGTATGAGCGCGACGTCAGCGACGAATCAATACACGGCTCTAGCACAATGACCTGCGAAATCTTTTCAAAAAGCGAATCCGGAGCAGCATCGAGAATCTCTCGCACCAGCCCACTACCTGCCGAATCACCGAACAGCACAACGCTCGCATGCGGATAGCGCGTCGTCGCATAGCTGAGAGCCGCCAAACAATCATTCAAGGCCGCCGGCTGTGGATACTCAGGAGCCAGCCGGTAATCGGGCGACACGACGACAGCTCCAGGTATCAGCGTGGCAAGCTCGCAGTTGCGCGCGTCGTCATAGCGCGCCCGTCCAGCGACGTAACCCCCACCATGCGGCGCAAAAATGATCGTGCTGGGATGCGGCGTAGCAGTTATCAACCGCACTTCAATGCCATCAACCGTCTCAACATGCATGGTGACGCCGTCAGGTATCTCAGCACCAGCACCGAGCAACCGCTCACCGTGCTCGCGCATCTTTTTCGGATCCCACGTCGTCTGTTCGGGAACGTCTGCAATGAGCGGTTCCAGCTCTGGATCAATGAAATATTGATCGGGGGTGCGGGATGAGAGCACAGAATCGAGGAACGCATCGACATGAGCGTAAAAGGCTTCACTCTGATCTCGGCGCACCGTGTGCGAAGCATGATCAATATGCACCGTCTCGATAGGCGCTGTGCCGCGAGTGCGGATATCCGAGAGTGCGTCAGCATCGAAGAGGACATCATCCCCATCACCACTGATGAGCACAGTTGGCACCATTAACGAATCCAATAGATCCCTGCCCAAGGAGCCGACCACGCCGGTGCGCACAAAGTCGAGATCCACTTCAATCTTCCCTTGTGCCCACGCCGGCACCTCTGAAGCGGGCCAACGTGGGTACGACTGCTGCAAAATCGTGATCGCTTCTCCTGGAGCCTGCCGAATGCTCTGCTGGGTCTTCACCAGCTGATCTGCTGCCGTTTGATACACCTGTGCCTGCTCAGGAGTCAGTAATGCCGGATCTTCCAGCACCAGTGCCTCAATAAGCTCCGGATGGGCAATAGCGAGATGAGCAGCGATCGCACCCCCAAGCGAATGCCCCATCACCACTACTGTGCGCCGCGGAGCGCGCGCGGCTGCCTTTACCAGCAGACGTTCGGCTGCTGCGAGAATCGACTCAAAAGGCTGCGCGAGCTGGTCGCGGGAAAATCTGGGTGAGAGGCCGTGCCCCAAGGTATCGACGAGATACACTTGCCACTCGGAATTGAAGTGCGAGGCGAGATCGTGCAGCGATGCCGCCGAATCCGTGACGCCGTGAAACGCCACAATCGTGCCTCTCCTGGGAATACCCGATACCGAATATGCTAAATCAGGTGTTTGCATATGTGCTCCTTTGCGCGACGGTCATAATCGTTTCAGCCGGTAACCCTAGGGTAATATAAATCACCCTAGGGTGTCTAGATTGTGCTTTTATGAACATTCAGTTCTCAGTAAGATGACGCTATGAAGCCGAAGTACCATGCGGTTTACGACGAACTCATTTCCCGAATTGAGCGACTCGAACCAGGAGCAAAATTAGACAGCGAGCTGGAAATTGCCAGACAACTCGCCGTCTCCCCTATGACGGTTCGGCGCGCTCTAGAGCGTCTTGCCCAGCAAGGGAAAACCGTGGGCGTGCCTGGCCGAGGAACCTTCGTCTCGGCGCAGCGAGACAAGACGTCAAAGGATGACGCCGTACTCGCATTAGAAAAACTGCATTCGTTTCACCTTGACTCAGCGAGCATTGACCACGCCGATCATGCAGAAGCCGCCGCCCTCAGTATTGCCGAGCACGATCTGCTCTACCGGATTGTACAAACGCGACACGACGACGGCGCAATCGTGGGGCACGACTACGCTCTAGTGCCATGCGCAGCATTTCCAGATCTGCTGTCGGAAGACTTGGAGCGGCCAGTTCGCCAATGCCTCAATGGGGCATTCCACACCACACTGTATTGTGCACACCTGCGCATCCGAGCCACCGACGGCACAGTTACACAGGATGCTTCAAAGGCCGAGATTGCGCAGGCCGAGAGTACGCAGACCCCGATTACGCAGGGGGAAATTCCAGAAGTGCCGGTTCCAGCACCTACGCTTCCCGAAGCAGCGATTTCAGGAAATCCAATTGCCCAGGCCAAGGCTTCAGAGGCGAACGCCACGGCAGAAGCAGCAGAAATAATAACACCCGCCCACATTGGAATAACTATCGACCAACATTTCGTGGATGAACACGATCACACCCGTTTGCTCGTTCGCTCAGTGCTGGCATCAGAGTTAAATTTTTGAGAATATGCGTGACGCCGTCACTCGCCCTTATCGGGCACGCATAGACTTGCACGAACATCGACTCACACGCATATAAACCACTCCAACTGACCGAATGCTGGCTCACGCCGCGCAGCCATCTGCACGTGACGTGAGCCAGCATCATAGAACTCCCATGCACGTCCACAAACCCAGAGGCACTCTATCTGCCCATGGGCTATACCGACGCGCTATGCTCCCAGCAGCTCCTGCGCATCCATATATCCGCCGTCAGACTCAAACTCATCCCGAACAGCTGTACGTAGGTCGGCGTCACACAAGAAATCGAGAGCGACTGCAGCGAGCCCAAAGGCGCCGTCAATCGCCGCCTTATCCCCTTGCGGAGAGCCAGCAGCCTGCGCCATAGCGCGCGTGTGCAACGCTACGTCTTCAGCGCTCACTTTGACGAGCGGCTGAATGCCAGGCACGCGGTAAGAGACGTTGCCAAAATCCGTGGATGCCGCCAGCGTCTCGGATACGACTCCGTGCGGCAGCGGATCGCGCCCACGCCGACGTTGGGCAATCACCCACCGCGATTCCAGTTCATGGTTGGAGCGCACGGGCAGAGTCGCCGGACTCTCATCCCAGATTATTTCCACGCCGCAGCCCGTCATCAGTGCCGCTCCATTAATGACGTTCTCCACTCGCTGGGAGAGATCCCGCAAAGTGTCAGGAAACTTTGAACGAATGTAGAACTTCATCGTGGAGTGCTCCGTGATAATTGACTGGCGCGTCCCGCCGTCAGTGATAATTTCATGAATGCGATCCTCCGGCGGGATTTGCTGCCGCAGCACGGCGAGGCCTTGGTACGCCAAAACGGCAGCATCTAGGGCATTGCGCCCCATCCAGGGCTGCGATGACGCATGCGCCGCAACGCCATGAAAATGCACAGTGAGCGTGCGTCTGCCGAGCCAGGTCTGGTTGGCCAGATCATACCCATAGGAGTGGAACATGATAGCCGCGTCGATATCGTCGGGCTTAAATGCTCCGCCCTGAATCATCACGGCTTTGCCTGATTTGCCTTCTTCAGCTGGCGTCCCGATAAATTTCACCGTCCCGTGAAATGCCTGCGGATTCTTCTTAGCGAGTTCCACCAGGCCCAGGAATCCACCCATTCCCGCAGAACCCATCACGCAATGTCCACATGCATGCCCAATCTCCGGCAAAGCATCATATTCAGAAATGATGGCAATAGTGGGGCCATCCCCATTGCTCAACGTCGCTTCAAACGCTGTCTGCACACCATATACGCCAGTTTGCACGGGCACTCCATGCGCTTCCACACGCTCTTTGAACTGCACCTGCGCCTCATACTCCTCAAATCCAAGCTCTGGATGCGCATGGAGGAAATGCGACATGTCGGTGATCTCATCCCCGAGAGAATCCACGCATCTCTCTAACTCTGCCACTAGCTCTTCGGGAGCTCCCTGGCGGTCGATTACGTCAAATTTACTCGCCTGTCGCAGCTCGTCAGTGTGCTTAGCCAGATGCTGCGAATACCCTGGAAATGGGGGAAGAGGGTCAGCCGATATTTCATGATGTGTACTCATATCTGATCTCCTTTGATCGTGTTTTTATAGGTGGATTATCATGTTTTTGCAGTGTGAATTGCAGTGCGTTGAGAGCTGTATGGAGCTAACGAGTGGCGCATGACGCCATCATCCACACTCACCGCGTATAACCGCCGCGTGTGGCCGTCACTCATCGTCGTATGCTCGTACCCTGGATAATCTCCAGCCGCTGCACCATCTGCTCCAGTTGCTACAGCAGTTGTTAAACCAAGGCCGATATTCCAAATCCTGCGGCAACGGCAGCGACGATGGCCACTACCCCTGGGAGCATAAAGGAGTGGTTGAGCACGAATTTCCCGATCTTCGTCGTCCCTGTACGGTCGAAATTCAATGCCGCCACGATTGTGCCGTAGGTCGGGAAGAAGAACGCCCCATTGACGGCTGGCCATATCGCCGTCAGCGTCGGCGCGCTCAGGCCGAGCGTCACGCCTAGCGGGAAGAGCGTACGAGTGGTAGACGCCTGCGAGAACAATAAAATCGAGCAAGCAAAGACGGCAATAGCGAACGTCCAGGGGTACGCCGTCACCATTTCTTTCAGACTACCGACGATGGTGTCCTTATTAGCTTCAATCACCGTGAGTCCCAGCCATGCCAAGCCAAAAATTCCCACTAAAGCCACCAGACCAGTCTTGGCGATCGCGCTATCGACGATTGCCTTAACTTTCACCTTGGTCACCACGCACATGAGCGCTGCAGCCGAAAGCATAATAAATTGAATCGTAATAGCTACCGAGATTGGCTTACCATCTGCATCAAGCGGCCGCCACGAGGGCACTGCTGCCAACACAACGACGATTACCACCGACAGCAGGAAGATCAACGTGGTGATTTTCCCAGAACCGGCGCGGGCACCATTTTCTCTAGCAACCTCATCTGCTACGACGCTGGCTTTCGCATGCCCCTCGGTCTCCATGGAGCCCAAGACATCTGCATCAATACCCAGCCGCCCCATCGCTTCATCCATAGAGATCTTTTCACGCTTTGAGAGCCGCTGAATCTTCACCAACGCTGGAATATCTTCCACTTCACCGTTGGCCACACGGCGCTGAAACTCAGGATCGTCTTCCAGCTCTTTGCCCCACTTCATCATCACGGCAGACGACGCCAGCACGCCGATGATTGTGGCGGGCACGGCAATCATGAGAATGCGCGGAAGCGAGAACCCGAGCGGCTCTAAGATCACAATCAATGCCGCCATAGCCGCCGAGACTGGGCTCGCCGTGATACCTTGCAATGACGCCACGACGGAGACCGTCATTGGCCGCTCTGGGCGAATGCCATTGCGCAAGGCAGTATCATGAATCACCGGCAGCAGCGGATACAAGATATGGCCGGTGCCCGCTGCAAATGTAAAAAGATACGCCACCAATGGCGCCACAAACGTGATTCGCGCGGGATACTTCTTAATAATCGCCTGCGCAATTGTCACCAGGAAATCGATACCGCCAGCGGCCTGCATCGTAGCAGTCGCACACGTGACAGCCAGAATGATAAGCATGACGTCTATGGGAGGCTCGGCAGGAGCTTCTCGGAAAACGAACGCTAATACGAGCAGTCCTACACCGCCCCAAAAGCCGAGAGAGATCCCTCCGCTGCGTGACCCTAGCCAGATGCAGGCCAGCATCACGACCAGTTCCATGAATAGAATCCAATCCATTATTTCCTCACTATCTCGTTGTGAAATAACTACCCGTTGAGAGAGATCTCGAAGGGGCAAAGCCGCGCAAAGACTCTCACACAAGCCTTTTCAGACAGACTTTCAGACATCCTTTCAGGCAGAACTCCTATTTGCTCTAGCCCTATTGCGCTTATCGTTCTACTTCTCTTATTGGCAGCTCCTCACCGGCAGCCCGCTGTCCGATTTTTGACAACCCGCTCTCTGATTCTGAATAAATTTTTCCGCTGTACTTCGGGTGCAAAAATTTTTCTACCGTGAGCGCAGCATCCACTTCTTCCGGCGTCATGTACCCCATATCCACCACTATTTCTTTCACTGATTTACCAGTACGCACAGCCTCTTTGCCCACGAGATCACCGCCGTGATGCCCAATGACGTCGTTGAGGTACGTGACGATGCCAATCGAGTTCATCACGTATGATTTGCACACCTCAGGGTTCGCCGTTATGCCATCCACACAGAGCGTGCGCAGCGTATCCATGGCACGAGTGAGCAATTCAAGCGATTCAAACATGCACTGAGCAAGCACAGGCTCCATAGCGTTTAACTGCAATTGCCCAGCTCCAGCAGCGTGAGTGACGGTGACGTCGTTACCCATCACCTTGAAACACACCTGATTCACAACTTCAGGAATGACGGGATTGACTTTGGCCGGCATGATAGAAGAACCAGGTTGCAGCTGCGGCAGGTTGATCTCGTTCAGGCCAGCGCGTGGACCGGAGGAGAGCAGACGCAAATCGTCGCAAATTTTAGAAAGTTTCGTCGCCAAACGCTTAAGAGCTGCATGGACGGCGAGATATGCGCCGTTATCCGAGGTCGCTTCAAGCAAATCTGCCGCCGAGACGATAGCGAAGCCCGTGACCTCAGCTAGTTTGCGAGCTACGACGCGAGAATACCCTTCAGGAGTGTTGAGGCCGGTGCCAATAGCAGTGGCTCCCAGGTTCACTTCGAGCAGCAAAGCACTTTCGGCATCCAAGCGGGCGTTCTCTTCGCCAATCGTGACTGCGAACCCGCGGAATTCCTGCCCTAGACTCATCGGCACTGCATCACGCAGCTGGGTGCGCCCCATTTTGAGGACGTCGTGAAATTCCTCGCCTTTGCGGTCAAAAGCGGTCGAAAGTGCACGCACTGCTCGCTTCAGTTCTTGCACCATGGCAAAAGTCGCCAGCCGAAATCCCGTAGGATACACATCGTTCGTACTTTGACACTTGTTCACGTGATCGTTTGGATTGATGACGTCGTATCGCCCTTTTTCGTATCCGAGCAGCTCAAGAGCGAGGTTCGCCACCACTTCGTTAGCATTCATATTGACTGATGTGCCAGCACCACCTTGAAAGACATCTACAGGGAATTGATCCATACAGCGCCCTTTGACGAGCACCTCATCACAGCCAGCCACAATGGCGCGCGCAATATCATGCGGAAGTACATGCAGCTCCTCATTTGCGAGTGCCGCTGCTTTCTTGACCTGCACCATCGCCGTCACGAAAGCTGGCACATCCTGGATTTTCTTGCCCGAAATGTGAAAATTTTCAATTGCACGCTGGGTTTGCACGCCATAGTATGCATCTGTCGGCACGGCTTTTTCTCCGAGAAGATCCACTTCTATGCGCTCCATACGCTCCGTGCATTCCGTACGCTCCATACGCTCAGCCATCGTCTCGCCGCTCTTCCGATCTGTTGATCTGGTATATTCCCTGAGATGCATCATCTGAGCAGCCACCAGATGGCGCAGCCCACACATACGCCTCACATGCATGTGAATAGTTTCTCGGAAAGCGGTGCGGCCACTGCGGCGACGCTGCCTCCCGTGACGTTAGCGATATTAGTAGTGGAATAAATAGATATTTTAGTAACTAAAATATCTCGGCATAATCACTCATTATATTTGCTCAATAATAGGGGTAACTACTCATAAGAATGATTAATATGCAGATTGTTGAGCGATATTCCACACAACAATAACGGAAACACCTAATTTAGTAGGTCTCCTCCGCTCCCCACGCGTGCCAGCAGCAAAGAGCACCACACTATTGGCTTAAGACGATAAGGCTGACACAATAAGGATGACGTAATGGGCGTGACGTAATAGGTGAGCACGACTGGAGTACATATGGACATTCTTTTTACCGGCATTCATGATCCTCTGGTCGTCATTCTCCTATTCGCTGCCGCCCTGTGCGCGGGATTCGTGGATGCCGTGGTAGGAGGCGGTGGACTTATTCTCATCCCTGCACTCATGCTCGGTTTACCCACAGCTCCAGCTACGACAGCACTCGCCACCAACAAACTCGCAGCAGTATGCGGCACGTTGAGCGCCGCCGTCACGTATCAGCGAAAACTCCCCTCACCGCCGCTGAAACTTGCAATACTATGCCCTCTAGCGGGGATTTTGAGCGCCCTAGGAGCCTGGACTGCTATGCGCGTCAATCCCGATATTCTGCGGCCAATTATCCTCATCGCCATCACAGCTGTAGGCATTTTCCTCATCTTCAGACCCGAGTTTGGACAAGAACGAGCACACGAGCGGCATGGAACCCTCGTCATACTCGCCACCGTAGCAATGATCGCCGCCATTGGATTCTACGATGGCTTTTTCGGCCCTGGCACCGGCATGTTTCTCATTATCGGATTCACCCTCATCTCTCGCAGCTCGTTTCTCGAATCGGCGTCACTGGCAAAAGCACTCAATGCCGCTACCAACTGCGGCGCTCTGATCGTTTTTGCATCTGGAGCACAGATCCAATGGGCGCTCGGACTAGTGCTTGCCGCCGGAAACGTCTGCGGTGCCTTAGTTGGCTCCAGGCTCGTGCTCACCAAAGGTACCAGCCTTATCCGCGTGGCAATGTTAGCCATTATCGCGGTACTCGTAGTGAAACTAGGGATGCAGCAGTTCTCTTAAAACGCCCGTCATCCCGCACATTGGAGCGGCAATCCCGCCCATTTTGCCACACGCCAGCCAACTGATTAGAATCGATATGCCCGAGAGCCCCAGTAGCTCAGGGGATAGAGCGTTCGCCTCCGGAGCGAAAGGCCGCAGGTTCGAATCCTGTCTGGGGCACCCTGACTTTCCGGTAGCAGCAGGCCAAAAGATAAATTGTTACAGAAAGTCGATAATAGGCGAACTCCCCACATCTCCCCACATCTCCCCGCATTTGTCCAGATCTTCGCGGGTAAGCTCTTCGCGGTTAGAGAGTGGCTTCCGCCTGTTCTTAGGGAATCTAGGGGACAGTCTACTCTCAGCGGATAAGAGTGAGATGATGGAACCATGAGCAGATTACAAAGCATTATTGAGGGCGCTAAAAACATTGTCTTTTTCGGCGGTGCCGGCGTGAGTACCGAAAGCGGTATTCCTGATTTTCGCTCAGCAACAGGCCTATATACCACTGCCACAGGCACCTATTCCCCTGAATACATGCTGAGCCATTCATGTTTTGTCAATCATCCTGAAGAATTTTTTGCTTTCTACCGAACGCACTTACTTTTCCCACATGCTCAACCCAACGCTGCTCACCGTGCACTGGCCTCCCTGGAGGCACAAGGCAAAGTGAGCGCCGTCGTCACTCAAAACATTGATGGGCTCCATCAGGCCGCTGGATCACAGCACGTTGCAGAGCTTCACGGTTCTGTTCACCGAAATTACTGTGTGCGCTGTGGCGCCTTTTACCCCATGCACTTCATACTTGACTCCACCGAAGTACCCACATGCACACGCTGTGGCGGCACAGTCAAGCCAGACGTCGTTTTGTATGAAGAAGCCTTGGATGAAGACGTTATCCGTGACGCCGTCACCACTATTTCGCAGGCAGACATGCTCATCATTGGCGGCACGAGCCTGAACGTTTATCCAGCAGCTGGCCTCATTCATTACTTCAACGGAGAACATCTCGTCCTTATTAACAAGAGCGAGACAACTCTCGATACTGGAGCTACTTTGACTATTAGAGAACCCATTGGAGAGGTGCTAGGCGAATTCAGGGTTAAGTAGCAGATTATGTGTCTTTATTTCGGGTTTTTCGTTGTGGTGGTGGGGAAAAGTGGGGGTTGTTAAGCTTTTTTAGCTTAGGCTTGGCACCTTAACGCTCGTGTTGTTCATTGTGTGGTATGTGGTGTTGCCA
>JALFSN010000006.1 GCA_022778805.1 Arcanobacterium sp. | reverse complement strand
AACCTGACTTAGGTCATTTTAGTCAGACGGTTGGGGCAGCTTTTCGGCGAGTTCGCGGATGTCAGCGGGTAGGTCGGTCTGTGCATGGAGGGTCTGGCCTGCGATTTCGACGGTAAACGTTCGGTATTTCTTCAGGGTTCGCACCAATCGCTTCAACGACAGGCCCGAGGCTTCTTCCAACACGTGGCCTGTGGCCATCGCGGCCATCACAATGGTTAGGTGCGCGTGGATGGAGTCTTCTTTACGGTGATAAATCGGTCGGGCTTTCAGGTCGGATTTCGCCATCCGGAACGATTTCTCGATCGTGAACAGGCGCCGGTAAGCACCGATGACCTCCTGGGGTTTTAAGTCTGTGCGTGAGGTCTCGTATCCTTTAATCCCCGCTAGGGTCAGGTGCTTGTTGGCTAGGGCGTGGTTGACCTGCTTATTCGGGGCCTTGAGATTGACGTATCGATTCCGCTTGACGGGTATCTTTCCGTCAACAGCACGCTGGGCTTTCTCTAGTTGTTCGCCGATGCCGCGCCTTGTGCGCCGAGCCCTATCGTAGGAATACTGGTAATAGGTCACTGCCTGTAGGGTCCCGCTGGTGCGGCGTTTGTCGCTGTGGTGACGGTGGGTCCAGATGTGTCCGTCTTCGTAGTCGATGTAGCTGCGCCCTTCCACTGCATCTAGCCAGGCTTTAATTGGTTCTGGGATTTCGCGTTCTTTCGTGCCCAGAATGTAGTCCAACCCGGCATCGATAATCGCGGTCTTGTTGGCGGCTGAAAACATGCCAGCATCAGCAACAATCGTGATGTCGTCAAGGTGGTAGGCGTCTTTAAGGCGCAGGATCATTGGCAACATGGTGTGCGTTTCCGCACGATTGCCTTCAAACGCGCCGATCGCCAAGGGGAAGCCGGTGGAGTCGGTGAGCATCCCGACAGTGATCTGGGGTTCGAGTCGGCGTTCTTTACTAAACCCGGGTTTGCGTAGCTCGTCGGGCACGTCAGTTTCAAAATACAAGGTCGTCACATCGTAGAGAACCATCACACCAGGACCAATGGCCGCGTGTGTGGCTAGGGCGTGGGTTATCTGGTCGCGGAAGTCTTTGTCGGCATACCGCGGAAGACGACGTTGAATGGTTTTGTAGGAGGCTTGCTTCACGCCGACTTCTGCCAGGGTTTCAATGGAATCAAACTTGGATCCTGGCGAGATAATCCGGGCTTGGACCAGGTTGAAAAACACCTCGTCCTTGCCGCTTGCCGTATCCAGGCCGAGGAGTTGGAAGGCCCCGCGAATCGCGTCCAGGAGAAGACCTGCGCGTTCACCGGATACCGTGACGGGATTATCAACCGTGCCTGTTCCAGACACAGCAACCGCAGAAGGCAGCACTTTGAGGTCGAGTGAGATTTGCTCGCCATCGACAAGCCGCTGAGCCTTGGCCATCAGCGCTGCGAGATCGTGGTCGGTGTGGGCGGAGCCGACGTGTTCGATTTCGGGTTTGCGGTTGCGGTACCGCCAGATGATTTGAACAGCGGTCGCACCCGACGCCGTCGGGACCCGGCGGATACTCGGTGACATATTCAACAGACTACCGGCACCCCCATCGCTACCCGCTTAGTCAGACAGAACCCGCACCCTGATACTCAAACCCACAGGCAGAAACGTCAATATGAACTACACCACACCAAAATGACCTAAGTCAGGCCTCACCAGCACCCAGCCAGACCTGACGGCCCTTAAAGAACGGGTGAAAGAGTTGGTGGACGAAATGGCAGCCAAGTACGGGTTAAATACAGCAGTGCATGCTGTGGTTTCGGCGGGTGAAACCGATGCAGCTTTCACGGTTGAAGTCACTGCTGGCGGGTTTTGGGTTGGCCAGATAGTAGTTGAACGAGAGGATCGCTTGCGCATCAGTGAGGACGAGGTTGAAGAATTCGGGCGGTTTGGTCACCCGCACGGTTACCCGCCAGAAATGGTTGGAGCCCCGTACCCGTTTGTGCGGCACGAGTTCAAACAAGAACTCAGTGACGAGCACTTCGATGCGATGAACCTGATCGGTCACGAATACTGGGTGGAGCCAGACGAAACCCCAGCCGCGATCATCATCAGCGGCCTAGTGGCGGCAGCGATAGCTGAACAAGTAGATGGTCGGCTGGCTGGGGAAACAGACGCGTTCGATTTGTACCGGCATGGTGAAACAGCTGGAGAGCTGCTGCAATGGTGGGCGGATACCCGAATTGGATGGTTTGGTACTCTGGCGTTTACTAACCCGCGTGACAAACAGCAAAAACCACCCACCATTGTCTAAATCCCTGGCGGGATCACGTCATCGATCGTCACTTGCTTGAACGGTTTAGCGCGGCCAGTTTCCTGTTTCCAGCACTCCACCAAATCAAGCAACAGACCAAAAGGCATCAACCACACCTCATCCTGGGTCAGGGCGAGTTGGCTGAGACCGATATACAAAAGCCTGGTGAAGATCGCAGCGTCAGAATCTACCTGGCTGTTGCTGGCACTGGTGCTTTTGGGTCAGAGACGATTTCACGCTTGGTGCCTTTCACCATTGCGGCACTAATCGCATCCTTGTAGCCAGCCAGATCACTTGGGATAGTGAGAATCTCGAGTTCGTCAGTGGTGAGCTCTGGCTGTTTGTTGTCAGGGTTCTTCAGGTTGTGAATTAGCACTGACTGGTTAGCAAGCAGCGCGATCAGCCAGATCACTTCGGTGAGGCTATGGGCGATGTCATCCGAATCTTCCAAGGCTTTACCGAGGTTTTCAAGCCCACCATAACGCTGCGCTATTTCGCGGGTGGCCCGGGTGGTGAGGATGAGTTCCAACTCGCGTCCGGCAATGGTTATTGTTGCGCTTCTTTGATCAGACATTATCGAGAACCTCCACTTACAGCAGTAGACGCGTCAGCGCCAGGCTCGTAGACCTTGGTGTACCAGTCAGTAATGGTCTTGGCGGCCACACCGGTATCGCCCTCGGTGACTTCTGCCTTCCAAGGGTGTTTGCCGGTGGTATCTGGCTTGTTGCGGCGCATGATGGTGCCTTCAATACTTGGGGTTTGGAACGTAATCGAGTCGCCCTTGGTTGCCAGGCTGGAGGTAGGCAGGGCGAACTTGACCTTGTAGAGCCAGAAATACTTGTACTTGCCGTTAGCCTTAGCGGCGCGGAAGCCAATCGCCACTGGCTGACCGCCGTCTTCAGAGGCCGAAATAAGTACCCCGTTGGCATCCACTCGGGCACCGGTCAAGGCTGCTGCTACGCTCGGCCCGATATCATCCACCCCGAGGGTGAGGGTTCCTGACTTGAATTCTTTGACGACTTCACTCGGTCCGTCATCGGCATACAAGATTGCTTCGGCAACTTCGACCGAGAGTTCGGCACTGATGGCCTTAGCTAGGGGTTCGGGGGTGGCGTAGGTTTCTTCGCCCTTTTCGTTTTCGGTGATGGTGGCGTAGTAGAGCTTGTCGAGACCAATAGTTGCCATGGTGGTTTGTCCTTTCTAGACGGCGCGGTAGGTGACGCAGTCGATTGCGTAATGGTGGTAGCCGGTATCGGCTTCGAACCCGACATAGGTTCTGGCTTCAACGGTGATGCCTGCTTGTAAGAGTCCGTGACAGAGCAGATCCCGCAGGTGAAGGTAATTGCCACGGGTAAAAAGCGAGAGCCGAACATGTTCGATGTCGACTCCGGGCTGGTTGGCCGCGTATAGGTCAAACACGTCAGCATTCGGGGTGAACACCACGAACGTTTCAGGTGCGGGGGCTTTATTGAAGGTGCCGGTAGCGCTGGGCAGGTTGAGTTTCTTGCACAGGCCGGTCAGTAGTTCGAGAAGTGGTTTTGTCACTTGGCTAGTCCTTCCAGCTTCGTGGTGAGGGTTTCTTTCATCGCGGCCACCGCGCTACTTCGGGTTTGGGCTCTGGTGGGTGCAAGAAACGGCCTGGCTGCTTGATGGGAGGAGCCGTATTCGAGAACGGTGGCGATCTTGGCGTGTGAGATGCCATCGCGGCGGTTTTCAGCAAACCCCACCTTCACATTCAATGTGCCCCGGCTGGTTGCACCGACTGGGGTTGTGCCAAGGGCTGCAAGGAGCTGGCCGGTGGATTCGCTGGGGCGGATGGTTTTACCAATCGCGCCGGTGAGGTTGGTGCGCATCCTTGGTTCCACTACTGCGGCTCCGGCTTTTAGAGCATCACCTGCAATGGAATCGATCTGCGTGGATGCTGCTTCCAGGGCGTCGATGAACTTGGTGGGAATTTTGATTTCAGCTCTAGCCATCCCGACCTTCTCCTTCAGGGGTGGTGTGGTGAGCCAGCACCTCCACATATCTGTTTCCGATGATTTCAACGGAGTCGATGAAATAGGTGCGGCCATCGTGTTTGATGAGGTCGCGCTCATCCACCCTCCACTCAGGGTGCAGGCGGAAGCGAAACATGGCGGTGGCCTTATAAAAGGAGGCGCGGTTCACCCAGGCACTGGTTGCGTGGCGGTGCTCAACCGCAGCCCGAACCGTAGCTTTGAGGATTGGCGTATCTGTGTGGAAGCCAGCAGTATCTGTTGCGTGACCCGGAGCGTAAATCTTGATGGTGTGGCGCATCAGCCCGAAAGACATCAGCGATGCTCCCTTCTAGATTTTCCATTCGCGGTCCATCACCAACAGCCGGTTCACCGCATCCCACACCGAAGATGCGGCCTGGGTCTTGTCGTTCCAGAAGCCAGCGGTTGAGCCATCCCGTGACTCGTAGAAATGGCTGGCGAGCATGATGACGGCCTGCTGGGTCGCACCGCTCATCGGATGCTGGGTGTAGTGCCCGTCAGGTAGGTGCTGGTAGGACGCGGCGTAGGAGGTGGCAGCAGCCACCATGTGCGCAATCAGCTCGTCATCCTCACTGTGGGTAAGGATTAAGTTGTGTTTTACGCGGTCAAGCAAACTGGTGGTCATGCTGCCACCTCCTCTCATTCATTCAGGGGCTAGTGGTTAGCTGGCTTTTTGGGTGAGCACCTGGACTGCTTCAGGCAGCATCAGACGGCCGTCCACGCGCTGGCTGGCAAGGAAACCAACCTGACCAGAGAGCGCGAACATTTCGTTCAGACGCTTAAAGGCACGACCCTGACGATCCGCAATCCAGTAGTAGGAGAAGTCACCGAAGGCCACGGTGCGAGCACCCGCCTTGATCTCAGGAGCAAACACAGAAGTTGCTACTGGTCGGCCGAGGATGGTGTCTGGGGTGCCGACGGTCAAAGCTGGCTGCCACAGGTACTGGCCGGTTGAGTCCTTGAGCTTTCGTACCTGCTTGACGGTGGTGTCATTCATCAGCCAGGTCGCGTTCTTCCGATACGGAGCACGCAGAGCGTAGTGCAGGTCGATTAGCTCATCAGCGGTGATCTCGGCTGCCTTGGCAGTGGTGTTAGCGCTGGTGCCACCTTCGGTTGGGTGGAAGATGCCAGTTGGCTGGCCTTGGCCGGTGCCGTTGACGAAGGCTTCTTCTTCGGTGGCGTTGATGCGGCGAGCAAAATCAGCAGCCAAATACGCCTCAAGGTTGAAAGCCGAATCGTTGATCAACTCGTCGCTGATCTTGATGAAAGCACCAAGCTTATGCGCGTTGAGGGCTTTCTGATCAAAAGTGTCGTTTCCTTCGGTGAAGTTCTTACCTTCACCAATCCACGAAGCCGCACCGGTCGATGCAACGACTGGAATCTTGCGATCTCCGCTGGTGGTCTGAATGACGGTAGCAAGGCCACGAATCGTTGATTCATCGGCCAGGGCGGTGATCAGGGTCTGTTCGAACTCGTCAGGCACCAGGTAGCCGCCGTCAGAATCAACACCCTCACTCAGGGCATTGCGGAGAGCTACTGGGTCGCCCTGCAGTCGCATCATGTTCCAAAAGGACTGCTTGTAGTGTGCGGTGCCGCGGCCTTTGCCTTCGTCCATGGCATCGGTTGGGGTCATGCCCGGCATGGCGGTCAGTGGCTGTGCGGTGGCGCGGGCCATTTCGCGATCTATGCGTTCTGCTCGCTCACTGCGTTCGATTTCGTTGGTGAGCTTTTGGATGTCTTCTTCCATGCGCTGGTAGATCTGCTCATCCTCAGTAGAGAGCACGCCGTCTTCGCGGCGGTTGTCCAGGAAGTCTTTGGCTTCGTGCCATGCCTTGGCGCGGCGCTGGATCAGGTCGTGGGTGTTGGTGGTGGTCATGAGTTGGTTCTCCTATTTGTTAGAGGCGAATACGGGTTTTCAGGTTCTCCAGCGCTGAGAGAGCCTCAGCGATAGAGCGACCGGCAGGCTGTGCTGCTGATGTTGGTTTGGTTGGTGGGGTACCTGCGAGTTTGTTAACCAGAGCAAGCTCGGCTGTGAGGCGGTTAAACACCAACGCCTCAGTTGCTGGGGTGGCTTCCTCTGCTCCTGTTGGGTGGTGGAGTTCGTCGGCAAAACCCATGTCGATAGCAGCCCTGGCGTCCATCCAGGTTTCTGCATCCATGAGCCGGGCGAGCTTGGCTCGCTGCATCCCGGTCTTGAGCTCGTAGGCGTTGATGATGGATTCCTTGACCGCATCGAGCATCTCGATGGCTTTACCCAGCTCAGCCTTGTCGCCGATGGCGAGGGTTGCTGGGTTGTGGATCATCATCATGGACACCGGCGTCATTTTCACCGTCGATGCAGCCATCGCGATCACGGACGCTGCACTGGCGGCTAGGCCGTCGATGATGACGGTGACGTGCCCGGTGTATTCCATGAGCATGTTGTAGATTTGCGCCGCGGCAATGCAGTCACCGCCAGGGCTGTTAATCCACACCGTCACATCACCAGTGCCGGCTTCGAGCTCGCTGGCGAAGAGTGCTGGTGTGGTTTCGTCGTCAAACCAAGACTCCTCAGCAATGGGGCCGTGAATATGCAAAACCCGAACGCCTTGTTCTGCGTCCGGGTCGGGGTTTGTCCAGTTCCAAAATCTTCGACTCAATGTTCCTCCCTAGGCGGGTCAGTAGTGTGTTGGTCAGCGTGGGTGGCGTAAGCGCCAGCCAGGTTCAGTGGCAGCATGTTGCCGTTCACCAGATACTCATCCCCGCCGCGTTCTGGTTCGATGCGGTCGAGGTTTTCAAGTTCGCGGATGTCGTTGGCGCTCATCCACCCGTTCTGCCTAGCGACCGCGTACCCGTTCATGCGAGACACGTAGTCGCCTCGCAGGAGTCCTTCGAGGTTGAACTTCACAAACACCTGCGGCTTCTCGCGGGCAGTGAGCAGGGTTTTGGTGATTGCTTGTTCCCAGCGGATCACCCAGGGATCCAGGGTGTATTTCACGAACTCCAGGGACTGCTGCTCGATGTTGGAGAAGCTCGATTTTTCGAGGTCGCCGATCATGTGCGGTGGTATACGGAAGATGCGGGCTATTTCGTTGAGCTGAAACTTCCGCGTCTCCAAAAACTGCGCCTGCTCCGGCGACACTGCGATCGGCGTGTACTTCATGCCTTCTTCGAGCACAGCGACCTTGTTGCCGTTCCTTGCTCCACCGAAGGTTTTCTGCCAGGACTCCCGCACCCGTGATGGGTCTTTGATTGTGCCTGGGTGCTCGAGCACACCACCAGGAGCAGCCCCATTAGCAAAAAACGAAGCTCCGTATTCTTCAGTAGCTTGGGCTAGACCGATAGCGTTTTTCGCCATCGCAATCGGCGAGTAACCAACCAGTCCGTCAAAGCCCAGCCCCGGAATGTGAAGCACATCGGCGGCGCTGAGGGTGACGATGCCGCTGGGGTTGCCAGGGTCATTGCTGGTGGTTTGGTAGTCGTAGTAGATTGCGCCGCTCTTATCCCGCCCGGCTTTGATGCGGTTTGGCATTAGTGGGTAGAGGGCGAGGACTTCGCCCTTGCCGTTGCGGATCACCTGCGCATAAGCGTTACCCCACAAAAGCAGGTGGGTCATGAGGGTTTCACGGAAGACAAAGCTGGTCATCTCCGGGTTCGGCTCATCATGCAACAAACGGTAAAGCGGGTGCGTCAGTGCTTTCTCTTTGCCACCATCTTCTCGGGTTTCGTAGACGTGCAATGGCAGTCCCGCGATGGCTTCAGCGAGGATGCGCACGCAGGAGTAGACGGCGGTCATTTGCATGGCGGTTCGTTCGTTGACGGGTTTGCCGCTGGTGGTGTTGCCGAAGAAGAAAGAATGCCCCGTGGTGAAGGCCGTGTTTTCGGCTGGGCGTGGCCTGAGCCAGTCAAAGAATCCCATCAGGGTTCTCCTTTCAAGAAATGAGAAAAGCACCTCTCGCTTGAGCAAGAAGTGCTTTCGAAGGATGGTGCTTCAGTAGTTACCGGTCTGAGGTGAGCATCGCGTAAATGAGGGTGTCTGTCCACTCACCCTTGGAGAACCAATCCTGACGGTGATGGGCTTCCTTAACCATGCCTAGGCGCTCAGCAAGTTTGGCTGACGCGTTGTTGCGAGCATCCATTTGGGCCACAACTCTGCGGCAGCTGTAGCGGTCAAAGGCGAGATCCAGTACTGTTTTGACGGCTTCCGTTGCATACCCCTTGCCGCCGTAAGCGGGGTCGAGAACCCAGCCGATTTCAGCAACCCGGTTTTCAACGTCTGTAAACCACAGTGCAACATCACCAATGGCCTGACCTTCAACCTCAATAACAAGAGCCAATGAGTTAGTTGGTCCGTTTAGGTCAGTTTTGGGCAGTCTTTCTTCGACTTTCGCAGTGGCATCCTCTTGGCTCCAGGGTTCATCAAGCAGGAACCGCGCCACTTCAGGTTGAGAGTAGAACCTCTGTAGGGCAATCACATCTTCTGGAGTGTGGGCACGCAGTTTTAGCCGTTGCGTCGTAAGTGGTAAATCCATTGTTCTCCTAGGAATTTTGGCTTTTCCTATTGTCTCAAACGAAGATTTACAAGACCAATAGCCCGCGCTCGTCATACACCGAGGTACTCGTCGAAACGTTGCCGCAGCGGATGGCGCGATCTAAGGCCATGATGGTGGCGACCACGCCGTCAATCTTCTCCGTGCTTTTCTGCTTGTCGGGCTTGATGTTGCCAGCCGGATCCTGCCGGATATGAATGTTGTCCACCATCCAACTGAGGACCGGGTGACCACCGTGGGCGAGCTTTCCTTCCAGGGCGAGCTTCATGAACTCTTTGGATGGCGGGCTCATGTCTTTGAAGCCCTGACCAAACGGCACCACCGTAAACCCCAAGGCTTCGAGGTTCTGACTCATTTGCACAGCGCCCCAACGGTCGTAGGCGATCTGGCGGATATCGAACCGGGCACCTAGTTCTTCGATGAAGGCTTCGATAGCGGCGTAGTGCACCACATTGCCCTCGGTCGTGTTGAGGTGGCCTTGGGCTGCCCAGGTGTCGTAGGGGACGTGGTCGCGGGCGACCCTAAGTTTGAGGTTGTCTTCGGGGATCCAAAACCACGGCACCACCACATACTTGTCATCCTCATCTTCGGGTGGGAAAACCAGCACGAAAGCCGTGATGTCGGTGGTGGAGGCAAGGTCAAGCCCGCCATAACAAACACGCCCCTCAAGGGAGGTGAGATCTACTGGGTGGTTGTTATGCTCCCAGACGTGCATCGGCATCCACCGCACAGACTGCTTTACCCATTGGTTCAACCGTAGCTGCCTGAAAGCGTTCTCCTCAGCCGGGTTCTGCTTGGCCGAGTTGCAAGCCTCCTGCACTTTCGCAATCGGCACCGTGATCCCAAGCGACGGGTTTGCTTTCAGCCAGGTTTCCTCTGCCGTCCAGTCATCCTCAGGGGCAGCACCATAAACGACCGGGTAGAAGGTCGGGTCGTGCTTTTTGCCGGCGATCAAATCGAGGGCTTTTTGATGGTACTCGTAGCAAATGCTGTGGGTGTCGGTGCCGGCGGTGGTGATGAAGAAATACAAGGGCTGGGTGCGTGCATCACCTGAACCCTTGGTCATCACATCCACCAGCGCACGGTTCGGCTGGGTGTGCAGCTCATCAAAAACCACACCGGAGATGTTGAAGCCGTGCTTGGAGTAGGCCTCTGCGGAAAGAACCTGGTAGAAGCTGTTGGTCGGGGTGTAGATGATGCGTTTTTGTGAGGCCTGGATTTTGACTCGCTTGGCCAGTGGCGGACACATGCGGATCATGTCTGCTGCGACTTCGAAGACGATGGATGCTTGCTGGCGGTCGGCTGCACAGCCGTAGACTTCGGCTCGCTCTTCACCGTCGCCACAGGTCAACAGAAGGGCAATGGCAGCGGCCAGTTCGCTTTTGCCTTGTTTCTTGGGAATTTCGACATAGGCGGTAGTGAATTGACGGTAGCCGTCGGGTTTGATCGTGCCGAAGATGTCTCGCACGATTTGTTCTTGCCAGTCGATCAGTTCGAAGTTTTTGCCGGACCAGCGGCCTTTAGTGTGTTTGAGGGCCTGGATGAAGGCCACGGCATAGTCGGCGCGTTTCTTGTCGTAGTGGGAGGTGGGAGCCATAAATTTGGTTGGCTCGTAGGTCTCAAGTTTGCGCAACGCTGGCTCCTTCCAATTTGTAAAAGAAAAACACCCAGAGTGATGGGTGCTGGGTGCGGGGTGTATAGAACAGCGCCCCGCATCTGTCGGGTTGCTTTGGGGTTTGATGTCATTGCCTAACTCGGTGAATTCGGCTTTGAGGATTTACAGTTCGTGGAAGAGGATAGTTGCTCGGTACTGGCTCATCTCGTGTTGAAGGCGGTTTTTGCCCAGATCGGAAACTATTTTTAGTGCCTACCGTCACTTGAAAATCGAGCGGTTTGATAACTGTCATAAACTCCACTTTCTATTCGAGCTTGAAGCTGTTCGGACTTGTTAGGCGTTGAGTTCTTCCAGGTCGCCATTGTTGTAAGAATTCAGTTCTTTCACCATGGCGATGGCTCGTTGGTAGCCGTCGGTGACCTTCTCGATTTCTTCAATGCTCTTCATGCCGTAGGCGGTGGTTTGGATAACCCAGCCGGTGCCACGTTCGAAGTAGATCTCTGGGGTGTAGTCCCAGGTGCGGTCGTTGGCGATGCTGATTTCCATGCGGTCGAAGGTATACGCGATGCGGTAGATGTCGTAGCCGAGTTTCTTGCCGCGGGCTACGAGGCGGGCAGTGTTTTCTTCGCGGAAGATTTGATCTAGGTTCATGGCTTGGATCCTTTCGGTTTGTGCTGTTTTGTTATGTCTATATAGCCATACGCTGTGCACACTATCCAGTCGTATTTGCCCAGATCAGAAACTATTTTTCAGCGATTTACATCTCTTGAATGAGGCGGGTTTCTACGAGGTGCACCCCGCACTATCTGGCGGGGTGGCTTCAGCCCTTTTGGGGCTGTAGGTTAGTTGTTCATGGTCCATGCGATTGCGGTTCCCTCGTCTGAGAAAAGCTCGTCGCTTTCAGCTACCAGCTCGAGGCGGCATTCTAAGGCGCTGAATTCAATGCCTGGCTCGTCAATGAATTCGTAGATCCGGCCCTGCACTCCCAGGCCTTGGTCTTTCTTCCAGGTGTGGGCTGCGACGATTACTCGGTCGCCGTGGCGCATGGCGATTGGGTGTTCCATCTGGATCTGCTCGAGGGTGGTAAACATTGGGCCTTCTCCTTGGCTTGTGTGCTTGTTTGCTTACTTACATACAGCCATAGCTTTGGCACACTATCCAGTCGGTTTGCCCTTTATTTCAGCCAAATCCGCCACTATTTCAAACTCGTCAACTTCGGGGATCAGCCCCAGGCTGGAGCCGTTATTCCACGCCACATGAATCGTGCCCATCGAGTCAATAAAGGTCACGATGCCATAGGTGCCAGCAGGCACTGGCGCGTATGGGTCACTCATGCGCTTGAGTTTGATCCAGGTTCCAGGCCTAACCATTTATGCCACCTCGCCATCAGTTGGGGTGATGCGGTGTGCGGCAGAGCCCGAAAGATTCGCTCCGAGTGCTACACGCAGACTGTGGTGTTCTCTCCCGTTGAAGCCCAGTCGTAGAAGCCAGCAGCGCATCACGTATTTTTCGTTACCTGTAGCGCTTGAGGTGGCTTGGAGTTTACGGCTGGTAGCAGCATGAGCGTGGATCGCGCCAAGCAGCATCGGCAGCGCCACACGCAAAGACTCGCTTGTGTTGCCCGTGAGCCAGCGGAAAATCAGCTTATTGCCATCGCGTACTGGGAGTACCTGTTCTTCGTGGATGCCGAGGGTTTTTGCGAGCAGTGGCTGTTTGGCCGTGAGGATTCGTTCAATATTGCGCACATGGCGCGGTGCCCACCACTCACGCTCCAGTTCCAGCTGCTCCTCCTTAACGGTAATGCTCACCGGGAAGCCGGTGATTTCCTCGCCCTCAATGTCCTCGTCGTGCTGGAGGTAGCGGGTGATGTAGCTGATGAGTCCGGTGTCGAGTTCATCGCCCCACATGACTGTGCCATCCGGGTAGATGAGCGTGCCCTGACACTTGTAAGCGTGTGCTTCACCTGTGGTTTGGATGGCGGGTTCTTCAGCGAAATGCGCGATAGTTTGTGCCAGGGTGTGCAGGCGCTTCTTTGTTCGGGTATCAAACTTGGTGGCTAGTGGGCGAAAGTAGTTGCTGTTCAAGGCTTCCTCGTTCCTTTCATTTTGTGGTGTTTGGGTCACGTACATACAGCCCTAGAACCACACGGTTATCAACTACTTCCGCCCACCATTTTTCAGGTGCTTGCTTGCTCTGCTTCGACGAGTTCCCGGATCCCCGTGAGTACATGCTCGACCACTGGCAGGGCGACACCGTTGCCCCAAAGTTTGAACACTGCAGTCTTCGAGAACGGGTCAGCCAGCCATGCCCTGATCTGCTTCTTGGTCTTCCGGGTCTTCAAACCACAAATCGTGCCCCAGGTGTCAAAGACCTGCTGCCAAAACACCAGCTGCTCATCCGTAGGGTCGCTGTAGCCGAGGTTTTCAGCCCATTCGTCAGGAAACCCTTGCAGGCGCGCGCACTCTACAGGGGTTAAACGCCGCACCACATGCGTGCGCTCATGCTCATCGACGACGGCGATACCGCCCTGAGCACCATCAGGGCAGGTGCCTTTCGTGTCCAGCGTCTTGGCAATATCCAGCGGGTAGCCGTATTTGCCGACACGACCCCATTTCGGGCGAATCGCGTTAAACCCGTAAGCAACCGGGGCAAACACCGTCTGGTCGTTGCCGGTAGCGAGCGTGCCAGACAGCTCTGTTTGGATCAGCGGACCTTTCCCGCCACCAGGTTTACCCTGGCGCATCCTCAAACAGTAAGCCTTGCTTGTGCCTTCAGCGCCGTTTCCAGCAGGGGTGGTAGTGGCTTGTTGTACTTCTTCGCTTTGACCAGCAGAGTTTGACAGTTGGTGGGGGTCAAAGAGAATTTCGGGTGCGCGTTGGCTTCCAAAATCTGCGATAAGGAAGATCCTGCGGCGGCGTTGGGGCACTCCGAAAAATTGGGCGTCGAGCACTCGCCAGGCAAGTGAGTAGCCGTCACCCACGATGGCTCCTGCTCGCTCCCAACGCTGAGGTCGAGGAAGTTCAGCCGCTGCTTGCTCGTCGATGATGGCGGTGAGGTGTTTGAGGACGTCATGGAAATCATCTCCCTTGTTAGAACTGAAAGCACCCGGCACGTTTTCCCACACCGCAAACCGAGGGTATTGGCCGCCGGTTGCGTCGCGCATTTCTTTGATGACGCGGATCGCTTCGAAAAACAGGTTAGATTTGTTGCCTTCTAAACCTGCCCGCCTGCCTGCGATGGAGAGGTCTTGGCAGGGTGAGCCGAAAGTAATAATGTCCACCGGCTCCACCCGGCCACCATCCAACTTGCTCACATCACCAACGTGAGTGAGGTACTTGAGCCGGCGGCTGGTGACCAGGATGGGGAACGGCTCGACCTCGCTTGCCCACACCGGCCAAATGCCAGTGTTCTTGGCGGCGAGTGGGAATCCACCTGAGCCATCAAACAGCGAACCGAGTGTGAGCGGCTGGTGGTTCATCGTTCGACCTCTTTCACCAAATCCAAATACGCATACTCTTTTCCGTCGCGCAGGCAGGTGATACCAGCGGCATCTCCTGTGTGATCGGCGTAGCGGCGCAGAATCACTGAGGCGTATTTCTCGTCCAGCTCCATGCAGTACGCGATCCGGTTTAAGGCTTCGCAGGCCATCAGGGTTGAGCCGGAGCCTGCGAAAGTGTCGAGCACGATCGCGTTGGCCTGCGTGGAGTTCGTGATTGGATACCCGAGCAAGTCGAGGGGTTTGCTGGTTGGGTGGTCGCTGTTTTTGCGGGGTTTGGCGAAGTTCCACACTGTGGTCTGCTTACGATCCGCGTACCAGGAGTGCTTGCCGCCCTTGAGCCAACCAAACAGAACCGGTTCATGCTGCCACTGATAAGGAGAGCGCCCGAGCACCAGTGAGTCTTTGACCCAAATGCAGGTGCCTGAGAGGTAGAAGCCCGCGTCCTGGAAGGCCTGCCGGAAATTCAAACCCTCAGTGTCAGCATGGAAAACATAGGCTGACGCGCCCTTCTCGCTATGGGCTGCCATCTGGGTGAAGGCATCGATCAGGAACTGCCGGAAGGCACCGCCGTTCATTTTGTCGTTCTTAATCGACAAGCCACTGCTCGACTCAAACGCCACGTTATAGGGCGGGTCAGTCAAAACCAAGTTGGCTTGCTTGCCATCCATCAACGCAGCCACATCATCAGCATTCGTAGCGTCACCACAGACCAGACGGTGACGGCCAACCATCCAGACATCGCCACGCTTCACAAAGGCGGCTGCTTCAAGGGCTGCGGTGAGGTCAAACCCGTCATCCTCGATTTCTGTTTCGTCCAGGGAGCCGATGAGTTGCTGGATTTCCTTTTCATCGAAACCGGTCAGTTCCGCATCGAAATCAGCAATATCCAGATCGGCGATGACTAGGGCGAGCTTTGCTTCATCCCAATCACCACTAATCTTGTTCAAAGCAACATTCAGCGCCTTCTCACGGGTTTCATCCAGCTCAACGACCACACAGTCAACCTCGGTGTGACCCAGGTGCTTAAGCGCCGTGAGGCGTTGGTGGCCTCCGACTATGTTGCCGGTGGTTTTGTTCCAGATCACCGGCTCCACATACCCAAACTCCGACAGTGACCTGGTGAGTTTCTCGAACTCTGCGTCACCTGGTTTGAGTTCTTTGCGGGGGTTGTAGGTGGCGGGGGTGAGTTTATCGACGGAGAGTCTCTGCAATTTCAAGATTCTTCACCGCCTTAAACAAATCCCTGGCGTTCGAATACTGGTGCTCCCACCTAGCTGGCAGCTCGAAATACCCGTAGGTGGCAAACCTGGCAAAACGAGTACCTCGCAAATGCAGGAAGTCGATCATCGCCGCAGGACGCAGCGGGAACAACTGCTCACACGCACGGGTGATGAGTTCATCATCGGCTACTGCGGTGCCGTGAGTGTTAACACTGAAAGCGACAGGGTCTGCCTTACCGATGGCGTAGGAGATGGCAACGGTTGCTTCGGTGGCGAGTTCAGCGGCGATGATAGTTTTCGCAATCCTGCGCGCCATGAGCGCTGCGGTGCGATCAACCTTAGACACGTCCTTACCAGCGAACGCGCCACCGCCATGCGCACCAAGACCGCCATAGGTGTCGACAGCGAGTTTACGGCCGGTAAGACCAGCGTCTGCTGCGGGGCCGCCCTTAATGAAGGTGCCTGCAGGGTTGATGAGCACCAGCGCATTTGGGGCGAGTGGGATGTTGCCGAGGGCTGGTTCAATCACCAAGGAGCGCAGCTCACGCTCCAGCACCTCAAGGTCTTTGTTTTTGTCGTGCTGGACGGAAACCACAATGGCGGTAGCCTCAACCGGCTCGTCACCGTTGTAGCGGATAGAGACTTGGGCTTTGCCATCGGGCTTAAGCCCCGTGATGAGGTGGTCGGTGCGGGCTTGGTCGATACGGCGGCAAATCTCATGCGCCACCACCAAAGGTGTAGGCAGCATGTCATCATTCTCAGAGGTTGCGTACCCGTAGACGGTGCCTTGATCACCAGCCCCCAGCAGCACGAAAGCATCATCATCACCGGCGCGTGCCTCAAGACTGGTGGTGACACCTGCGCCGATTTCTGGTGATTGTTTCTTGATGTTGAGGTGGGTGCGGAACCGCCACGGCTGATACCCAGCCTGCTCCAAAGCAAACGCAACAGACGAGCGAATACGCAGGCGAGCTTTTGTGGTGATTTCACCAAACACATTGATATGCCGACCCTTGGCAGTGACTTCGACGGCGATGCGGGCGGTGGGGTCATCACTGGTGATGTCGTCGAGGATGGTTTCTGCGATCAGGTCGCAGAGTTTGTCAGGGTGGCCGATGCAGACGGCTTCAGCGGTTTTGATCGTCAACGGTAGATCCTTCCAACTCGAAATGTGTGTAAATGTGGGCAAAAAGAAACACCCACCGTGTTCGGGCGGGTGTGTAAACACAGCCGATAGTGACTGTGTGGCGGGTACTGTAGAAACAGCACCAAATCAAGGAGTAGAAGCGGGGTGATGAGATGGGGACGAGCGTCGAGACCATGGAGTTTCTGCTCGACCAGCTATACGGTCACCCAGGAATCAATCACCGCAAAATGTTTGGCGAATACTGCCTCTACCTGGACGGCAAAACCGTCGCCCTCATCTGCGACGACGAGCTATTCGTCAAACCAACAGAACCCGGAGCCGAATTCATTGGTGAACTAGATCTTGCACCGCCATTTCCTGGTGCAAAAGACTGGTATCGCATCACCGCAGACCTGTGGGAAGACCGGGAATGGCTGACCGAACTGCTTGAACTCACAGCCGAAGCGCTACCGGCACCAAAGCCGAAGAAGAAACGCAAGGCCTAGCTTCTTGCTTTCAGGAGCTTTTCCATCACGTCATCTTGCGGTGAAGTGCTGGCGGTGAAGTCGGTGGTGCAGGTGGCGCGCACGATCTCGTAAATCTCGTACCAATACACATTCGCCTGCTTCGAAAATGACTGGCTCATGGCAACAAACGGGCTTGCGATAGCAGCTCCTGTGGTCGGGTGCTTACCCAGCAGGCCGAACTTGCTGATTGCTTCTTCGCACTGCACATAGCGGGCGAACGCCTGCGCATAAGACTCAATCAAGCGTTTAGAGACGAAGTCGGTGCAGCCGCGTTCATCAAGCCACGCCCAGGTTTCCCGGTACACGAGGTCTGCACCGAGTGGTTTGCCATCCCGCTGCTCAGCCGACAGGTAGTCAGCTGGTGGTGGCATCGAAGAACCAGATAGTTCAACCCCGTCGCCAACATCAGTGCCAGTGAAGTCGTAGAGGTCGAGATCTTGCGGCTCTGGTGGGGTGAGCCTGGTGGCGGGTCTGCCGTCTGCGAGTTTTTCATGCAAAGCGTCTGGTTTTCGGCCAGCTTTCACGCGGCGGCCACCACGGTTAGTACCGTCTCTTGCCACAAGTTTCACCTCCAATATGGGTCTAGTTTTGGCCGCGAATCGGGCGGCTGGGGTCAATAGGGTGTTTGATTTGGCTTTGTTGCACACGGAGCCCCAGGCCCGCTCGCGACCACATAGACCGTAGAGATTTCACCGCCCCTAGGGGGCCGTTTTTCCCTGTGTGTCGCTAATTCGAGCAGGTTGGCTTCTTTTGCCACCGCAAAACTAAGGGCGTTACATCGCCGCACAGCGCCGTCTGTTGGCTGAGGTCAGTAGGTGTAGACGCGGGTTTTGTTCCAGCGGTCGCCGTCACGTGCGGTCTGCCGTGAATGACAGGGCTTGCACAAGGCTTGCAGGTTGCTCTCTGCATGGCTGCCGCCGTGATCAAGCGGCAGGATGTGGTGGACTTCCTGCGCTGGAGTGACGCGACCAGCTGCTTGGCAGTGTTCACACAATGGATGGGCGGTGATATAGGCGTTGCGGATCTTGCGCCATCTATGGTCGTAGCGGCGGTTGATTTTGGGGTCCCGTTGGTAGCGGCGGTACTGCTGGTCGTGTTCCTTGGCGTGCTCTGGGCAGTACCGGCTGGTGGATAGTTCAGGGCAGGTTGGGTGGGAACACGGGGTCGGTGGCCGGGTAGGCATCAAGCGCTCTCCTTGAGGGAAATGGGGTGGCCCCGCACACCAAACCAATAGTGGTGGCGAGGCCGGGGTGGTTGGACCTACAAATCAACCACCTACATCATCTCAAGCCCAAAACCCTAAAGTCATACCCAATTCTCTACACCCCTTGCACGAAGCTTATGTTGGGAGTTAGTCAGCTGGCCTGGCATAAAGTAGCTTGGCAAGCCGAGTGATAGCTCGCTGCTTCTTTTGGAAAGCGGTCTTGCGCTCCACATAGAACTGTTCCGACACCCGCATCGCCGCATCCTCACTGGTAAGCCCGTCCAGGAAGAACGCTTCAAGGACAAACTTGTCCTCATCAGTGAGCTGCTCCCACATGGGGTTGAACCAATCCATGTAGGACTTGGCGCGAGCTTTACGATCCGAAAGTTCATCAAGTCGCGAGAGCTGCCCAACCAGCTTGTTCTCGGCAGCCCTGGGATTGTGAGCTGACGGCATCCCCGAATAACTAGGTGCATGGATAGTCATCATGGCTTGACGGGTATGGGATGCAAGATCGTCAGCGTGCTCGAGGATGATGGCTTGGTTGCCATAGTCCTGCAGGGCAGCAATCGCCGCTTTCTTGTAATCGAGGTAGTCAAACATCGGGTGCATCATCAGCGGGTTGTCCTTTCAAGATTGGTCTTCACCGCGTCAATCAACGCGGCCTGGGTCGTGTTTTTAGCTTCCAAAGCGGCCAGCACGTTCTCATCAATGGAACCGGTAGTCACTAGATGCGTGATTGTCACCGGCTTTTCTTGCCCCTGCCTGTAAAGACGAGCATTGGTTTGTTGGTACAGCTCCAACGACCACGTCAGACTGAACCAAACCAGCAAACTTCCGCCAGCCTGAAGATTCAAACCGTGCCCAGCACTTGCCGGATGAATCAGCGCGAGCGGAATGTCGCCACGGTTCCACGCTTGAATGTCTGCATCGGTCTTTAACTGCCTAGCCTGTGGGAACCGGCGAGTGATGCGTTCCAAATCGTGCTGAAACCAGTACGCCACCAGCAGGGGGTTTCCGTTAGCTGCCTCAACCAAATCCTCCAAGGCATCGAGCTTTCGCTCATGCACCTCGACGGTTTCTTTGGCTGGGTTGTAGATCGCGCCGCTGGCTAATTGCAGGAGCTTTCCAGACAGGGCTGCAGCGCTTGCAGCGTCGATTATTTCATCACCGAGTTCGACCACCATCTCGTCTCGAAGCCGCTCGTACACCTGTCGTTCGTTTTCGTCGAGTTCTACCTGTATGCGGGTACTGGTCAGCTCTGGTAGCTGCAGGTGGTCGCTGGTCTTCATCGAAACCGTCATGTCTGCAATAGCCTCATAGATTTGTTCCTGCGCACCAGGCAGCAACTTGTAGGAGTAAACCTGGGCACCGTTGCGCTTATCCGGGGTGAAATAACGAGAACGATAGTGGGAAATGTAGAACCCGAGCCGGTTGCCGCCATCCAAAAGCCTGAATTGCGCCCACAGGTCCATGAGCCCATTGGATGCTGGGGTGCCGGTGAGTCCTACGATGCGGTTGATCATGGGCCGGGTTTTCACCAAAGCTTTGAACCGCTGAGCAGTGTGGGATTTGAAAGATGAGAGTTCATCGATCACCACCATGTCAAAGGGCCAGGCTTTGCCGTAGTGGTTGACGAGCCAGGGCACGTTTTCACGGTTGATCACGGTGATCATTGCTTCTTCGGTCAAGGCCTGGATGCGTTTTGCTTTCGGCCCGGTCGCGACAGTGAGGGTGAGCCCGTCGAGATGATCCCACTTAGCGAGTTCTTGTGCCCAAGTGGAGTTAGCAACTCGAAGAGGAGCGATCACTAAGACGCGGCGGGCTTTGAACTCATCCAGCAGAAGCTGCCAGATAGCGGTGAGGGTGATGACGCTTTTGCCCAGTCCCATGCCCAACAGGATGGCTGCTTCATTATGGGTGGTAATGAAGTTGGTTGCGAAAGTTTGGTAGCTATGGGGTTTGTAGCGCATCAAGCACCTCCTTGATTTTTACTGGTTCATCGACGACCAGGGTGGTGAAGCCGTGGCGGCGCAGTTGGTTCATCCGGTGAAGTTGCAGGGGGCGTGGATGCTTGCCTGGTTGTTTGACTTCAACGAAGACGGCACGACCGTTCATCAGGCAGAGCCTGTCTGGCATTCCGGCTAGCCCGGGGCTGACAAGTTTGATGCACCATCCGCCAGCGTTCTCGACTGCTTTTTTGAGTGTGGTTTCTAAGTGCTTTTCGAGCATGAGTTATCCCTTGTTTTCGAGGGGTGTTGCTCTATGTCTCGTCATTGCATACTTTTTCTTAAGACTTATTTTTTAGCCCTTTAGAAAACTTCTATATAGAAGAGACATAGAGTGACACCCATAGTGGGGTTAGGCATTAAATTCGCTGTTCAAAGCCACTCCAAGCCAGAACCTGCCTGCCTTAGAACGGGTCTTGGTAAACCCTGATGACTCCAACGCGGAGTTGAAATCTGACAACGCCCTAGCCCATTCACCGGTCCTGGCACACCATGCCCGATACTCTTCGTAGAAAGCTCCTGCGGGCTGGGTCAGATGAGAACCGGTGTCACAGCATTCTTCGATAAACCTGCCCAGCCAGTCATTGGTGTCCTTGTAGTCCAGTTGGGCATCACGGACTTTGGCTGGAGGATGCAGTTTGTAATCATCGGCGTGAATCTTCCTGGCCCCTTCGATAATCCAGGACAGGATTGCGCCACCTGCCTTGTCGTAGAGGTATTCAGCGAAGTTTTTTATGTCGGAGTCGCCCTCGATTTTCGCTTCGAACGGGATCACGATAAGCCTGCGCCAAATACCCGCATCCATTGCACCTACCCTCGGTAGATGGTTGGTGTAGAGCACCAGCGTGTGACTTGGAGTGAATGCGAACGGGGCCTTGTATTTCTTTTCGGCGTAGATTTCGTCAGTAGATGCCAAATGCTTGACGTTGGAGGTTGATAGGCGCACGCCTTCTTCCAGCTCTGCCGCGATCAGGAGTCGTTTGCCTTTTGCTTCAGCTAGTTCAGGTTTGATGTTGCGGCGCATCCCAGCGGTCAGTACGTCAGCTGACAGGTTGCCAGAGTAGGAACCGAGGACTCGTGCGAGGGTGTTCCAAAAAGTTGATTTACCGTTGCGGCCGTCCCCGTATGCGATGATTAACGCTTCAACCCGCACATAGCCAAAAGCGGCAAGACCTACGATGCGTTGGACGTACTCGATCAGTTCACTGTCGCCTTGGAAAAACACCTCCAAGGCTTGCTGCCAAATATCGGTACCGTCCGTGCTGGGTGCAACGGTGGTCATTTTGGTGAGCAACAACCCTGCATCATGTGGGGTAGGGGCAAGTGGCCCTTCGGCGAGGTTGATGGTGCCAGCGGGGGTGTTGATCAGCTGAGGTTGGTTATCGAGCTGGGAAGGGTCGATGAGCAGCATGGGCCGGGCTTCTTTGAGACAGGCGGTGATGGCTTTTGATTCGCGGCGTTTGAGAACGTACTTGTAGTAGGTTTCTGCTTCTTCAAAAGCGAGGAAAGCCTGCCGCTGTGGCGGGGTGAACATGCCTTGAGCTTTTTGTTTGCTCATTGCCGCGATTAGAGCTGTAGCTCCGGTTTCTTGCATTCGCTCGGCAGCTTCCTCTTTAAGGGTGAGGGCTTCGGTGAGCTGGCGGGCGGTGAGGTCTTGCGCGACTCGTTGGGCTGCGGGTGCTGATTCTTCCCAGTATTGGCCGTTAAAGGTCAGCCAGTCGGTTGCTGGTGAGTAACGCATTTCGCCGAGGTATTCACTGCCGAGCATGAGAGCTTGCCCCACATCGGTCATATCCGATGGCCGCAGGGAGCGCAGCTGTTCGTATTGCTCTGGGGTGAGATAGTCGGGGTCTTGCTCGACTTTTCGCGCGAACCGGATAGCTGAAGCCCAGATGCGTTCAACCTCATCTTTTGGCAGGGGTGGCCGGCACAGGTCGGCTTTCGCATCGAAGAGGTTACGTGCCTGGTCGGTGTTGCCGTAGCGGATAAGTACGCGACCGGCGAAGCGGGAGAGGGTTGCGTTGCGTGAGCCTTCACCGATCAGCTGGGTGGAGGCATCAAACTCGGCAAACAAGTCTCGAGCCTGAACCCAGTCGCTAATGCTCTGCTGACCTTCGAAGTATTCGACCTGCGCGTCTGGGTTGCCATAAATGAAACGGGCGGCATCGGTGGCGTTAGGGTCAAAGAAGTTGTAGCGTCCGGCTAGTTCTTTCTTCACCCCAACATAGGCTTCTGGGTTGGTTTCAAGCTCGGTCGGGAAATAGACATGGAACCGTGGGCGGGAGGATTGCTGCCCTTTGGGTTTCATATGGTTGCGGCTGGTGGCGGTGTAGAACTCCACCCCAGGCAAGAGTTCAGCAAGGCGCTGTGGGGTGACCCATTCGAGTTGCCGATCAGTATGGTCGTTATCAATATCCATGACCACGCAGGTTGAACCTATGAAGCTGTTGGCGCTTCGCCTGCCACCTTGGTATTCAGCAGCAACATGGTCAAAGTTCACTGCTGCTTTCAAACCAGCCGGGTCGGTGATGTGGTGATCGTGAGGGTACTGGACGTTGTGGGTGTTGCCGACCTGGTTGGAGGTGTAGAGAGTAAAGCTGGTGGTCATCGGGTTACCTCCGTGAAGTCGATGTCGAAAAAGCGCACGACCATGCCACGGCTGTGTGCCCACTGGATTTCTTGTTTCATGCCTGCTGAGACGGTTGGCTGGTAGACCCAGATTTCATCGCAACGCTCCAGCAGGATTTTGTTCATCAGCATCGCCAGTTCACGATCGAGCGGGTCTTCGTCATCCATGAATTGCGGGAAGACCAAGTGTGGTGCGAGAGGAACGGTGCCACGCGAGACGGCTACTGCTGAGAACGATCGGGCAAGGCGAATGTTGCCGGCAATATCTCCTGAGTAGGGCGAGCAAATATAGACCACTGGTCGTTCGGTGAGATCGAGGAGTGGATGGTCGAGATGGCGAGTTGCCATATAAGCAGTGGGGTCTGGGTAGCCCTCACTGTTGTAGAAACTGGATCTGGACATTAGAGTGTTCAACCTTTCTGAACACCCAGGTCAAAGAATCAAAAACGAAAAAGGGTACGGGTGTTCACAGGTAGGCCACTTGCACCCAATTCGTTTAGCCCCTCAGTCTCAGAGATTTATTAGATGCTTCAAGAAAAGCTCGAGTAGATGAAAAAGAGCCGTTGCTCTAAAAGGGGATATCTAGAGAAACGGCTCGCATGCTAAAAGTTCACTTCACACCAGATGCCCTTAATCCTTCATATAAAACGAGCACTCGTACCCGTCAGCTGATAGCGGTAACCCCTCAGCCCAGCCAGGCGCGCGCCCCATCAACTCACAGATTTCAGTCACGGTGGCAGAGGCGGTTTCGACCACGATTTCGTCATGTACATGCATCGCGATTTCGTGCCCGGCATTCGTGACGGTGTGGAGTGAGTTCACGAGCAAGTCACGAGCGATCGCTTGGACCACGTTTTCAGTGAGTTTGCCGCCGTAGGTTTCCAGCTGACCCCATTTTCTTGAGGGGGTAAGGCCTTGGTAGGTGATGGCGTCACGGCCGAACTGATTCACCTCTAGCTTTGGATGCTGGTAGGCAAGTTTTCTGCCAGAGGGTAGTTGGATTGTTAGTAGCTCTCGGGTGGCGCTGATGACGAGTCCAGCGTGATATTGCGGAGTGCGACTGGTAATGGCTTCGATTGTTTTGGCTTCAAGCTCCCACCAAAGGTTCACTATCGCTGTGTTCGCTTCACGCCAGGCATCCACCAACGGTTTCAACTCTGATTCAGCCAGCCCCATGTCGAGAGCACCCATGGCTTTCAACGCTCCAACGCTGCCACCATAGCCGCAGGCAAGTTCAGCAATCTTGCCTTTTTGCCGCAGTTCAAAGTTACGGCCGTGTTTCTCAACGGGGACTCCAAACATTTCACTAGCCGATTGGCAGTAGATGTCGCCGCCTTTTTCGAATAGGTCGAGCCGCCAGTCTTCTCCTGCAAGCCAAGCAATCACCCGTGCTTCAATTGCACTGTAGTCAGCAACCACAAACCGGTGGCCTGGCTTGGGGATGAACGCAGTGCGGATCAGTTGGCTGAGCGTATCTGGCACCGAAGGATATAGAAGTTCAATGCCGTCACCGTTGCCGTCTGCAACCAAAGCTCGGGCTTGAGCCAGGTCTGGCAGATAGTTCCGTGGCAGGTTTTGTACTTGGATTAGTCGCCCTGCGAAACGGCCAGTGCGCCCAGCTCCATAGAACTGAATTAACCCACGTGCTCGTTCATCAAGGCCAGCCACGTTCTGCATCGCTTGATACTTCTTTACTGATGAGCGTGACAGTTCTGCCCGTAACGCCAATACTTCGGCTACTGTGCCTGTGGCCTGGGCTTGTGCTTTTGCAACCGCATCTTTTGTCAGGGAATCAAGTACCGTGCCTTGGTTTGCGAGCCATTCTTTGAGCTGTATCGGAGAGTTTGGATTCTCCAGCCCGGTTAGTTCACGCGCACGATCAAGCCTTTGTTCACGGTAGGTGTTGTCGATGGTAACTGCGTTGTTGGCAATGTTGAGGTCGATGAGGATTCCACGGTCGTTGATGCGTTGATCAAGCCAATACGACTCCCACTCAAACTGCGGAACTGGACGGGATGCGAGCGCTTGTTGTAGCTCGATTTCAACTTCTACATCCCTAGCGTTGTACTGCTTGAAAAGCAACCAACTAGCAGGGTCACTTGCCGGTAGGGTTTGCTGGCCTTTGCGGTCTGGTATCGAGAAGCGCGAGATGAGTTTCTTGCCTTCGGCCATTTTTTGGTTCTTGAGCTTTAGGACGGTGGCCACTTGGTCGAGGGATTGTGGAAGGCCGAGAGTTGCTGCCCACACCATCGAGCACTGCCAACCTTCTGGATCCAAGAACCCATCATTGAGTAGTTCTGGGTGATGCTCTCGCAGGTAGCGGCTCAGACAGATGCGTTCGAAAGTCGCGTTGAACGCTGACTTGATCACTGCAGGGTCAGCGAGAGCTTCAAGGATCTCTGCTGGCGGTTGTTCACCGCTTGCAAGATCAATAACTTTTACAGGGCCGTGGTCCATGGAGTAGGCAAACAAGAGTATGCGGAAGTCGTGGTGCTGGGCGTAGCGGTACACGCCAGAGTTGCCCAGTGGTTCTGGACTGTAGGTTTCAATGTCGATTGAGAGCGTCTGCACGGGGGCCACCTAACAAAAAGAATGAAAGAAGAAAATGAGGGTGGCACCACAGTGGTTGTGATGCCACCCCATGCTTATAGAGATGGAGGACGGTTAGCTCAGGAAATCATCCTGAGCGCTGGGGCCGAATGCAGTGAACTCGCTTTCAGCTGATGCCTGACCGCCACCGAGAGCTTCACCATCACGCGTCTTTTGAATATTGCCCAGGCCCACAGCGATGCCCTTATTCCCATTCGTGTTGAACGCGTAGAAGGTCAGGCTGACACGGGCATAGCAGCCCGAGTAGACCTCGGAACGATCCAAGATCGGACGAACCTGCGCATCCACAATCTGCGGTGGCTTGTTCTCAATTGCGTTCGCGTTGAGGAAATACGCACCTGCGTAGGCTTCGTCATCACGCTCAGTATCACCATCACGCAGTGGCAACTTTAGGGCCGCCTTGTTTGGCTTCTTGCCACCGAACTTGCCAACACCCGCATCAATAGCGGCATCGATGGCCGCTTCGATGGCTTTAATCGTTGCGGTGTCGGACTTTGGAATGATCAGCGATACAGAATACTTCGGCTTAGAACCCTGAATAGATGCAGGTTCCCACACGTTGGCGTAGGAAAGACGGACTTCGCCAGTAATTACTTTGGTTGCAGACATGGTTATTTACCTTCCTTGATTGGTGTGAACTCATCGTTCACGGAGTCGATATTTAGTGCCGGACGCTTATCTGATTCCGGCACGAGTGCAGGCTTACCTGCGGGTTTGATGACCAATTCACCGAGCAGTTCGGCGAACTTTTTCTTGCCCAAGAGCTTCTCGAGCGAAGTGATAGTGGCGAGCTTTTTCGTCCAGATGTCCGTATAGCCGGCCGCTTCCAGGGTGTGAGCGACCTTGACTTCATCCGCGTACTTGCGGATTGAGCGACCCTCCACGACTTTGAATCCTGGCCATTGTTTGCCCTGGTTTACGGCCATGCCAGTCGCATAGGCTTCAACATCAGATGCCCACTTGGTCAGGAGCGGAATCTGGGTGAGCACCTCACTGATTTCTTCATCCGTCAGCTCAACCGCTGGTTTGAACTCGTGACGTGCCAGGGCAAGATTGGCTTCAGCTCGTTTCTTGCAGATAGCTGCGATTCGGCAGAACTGACACCAAGTACCGGCCTGGAACTGGCCTTGCCCGTTTGCTGCCAGCTCGGCAACAGGCTTAACAGTGGTTTCACCCCAGTGCTCCAGCTCTGCACGAGAGAGCGCCCAAGAGGAGATGTTCTCCCTACGAGGCTGATGAATCGTCAGGGTAACTTCTTCGATGTCATAGAGCTGACCGAACACGTTCAATGCGCCTAACCCATAGAGCATGGCTTGGGGGTTGTGTTCCACTTCCACCAGCACGCCCTGCCCGTACTTAAAGTCGATGACTTCGATACGGTTGCCAGCGATAATCAGACAGTCAGCGGTACCAAATCCTGCAGGCACGAGGTGACTAAAATCGAGCCGCTGTTCAATAGCAATAAGCGCTGATGGATCATGCTCCAGTGCCAACTTGGCTCTCTCAAGTACGAACTGGCAGTAAGCATCTGTATGCTCTTCCATCTCCGGGCTATCCCACTCGGATACTGGGCGTTCGCCTGCATCGGCTTTGAGATGTTCAAGAGCAGTCCGGATCTTCCACTCGCTCAACGCGTGAGCGGCAGTGCCCTCAGCGGCAGCAGGGGATGAATCATCACCATGCTCGCTTCGGTAGGCAGCTTCAAGGAGCGCAGACGGTGGACAGTGCAGCCACCTGTGTGAGCCTGAAGCAGAAAGGGTTGCGTGCTGGGTTGGGCTCATGAGGATAGCTCCTGAACCTTGCCCAACAGCCAGGCGTACTTGGCTGGATCAACCTCGCTGAGCTTGCTGGCACCTGCTTGTTGAATCAAAGCGCGTACCTGATCGGTGTGACCTGCCTGAGATGCCTTGGAAAGGGCGGTGCGAACCTCAACTAGGTCAACGACCTGTGGTGCACTTTCTTCTTCCGCAAGCTCAGGGGCAGGTTTTGGTTGTTCTGGTGTTGCTGGCGGCTTTGCTGGTGGCAGCTGTTCGAGGATTGCTGGTGTGAGCAGTTCTGCGGCGCTGGTGGGTGCGAACCCATGGTCACAGTGTTCCCATGCTTCACGCTCCAATGACTGGGCGATTGCGCATGCAGCTTCTGCCAGCTTGTTGAAGGCGTTAATACGTTTGTCGAGTTCCATCAGGTTTGCCATGACTAGTTGCCTTCCTTTCGAGTGTTGGCAGATGGGTGGCGGCGGATTGCGTCAGCCAGCGCCATCAGATCGTCTTTACCCTTGGTGACCTGCACTTGAACAGAGTCGTTATCGGTTCCTGGCAGCAGCACTGCGATCTGGTGCTTGGGGTTGGTGGTGCCAAAGAGCTTGCGCATCATTCGGCCGCTGATCTTGGTCTTTTTAGCGGCGAGAGTGGAGTTTGGCTGTGGGGTCTTGGTGACCTTGAGCTTTAGGTGCGAACCCATGAGAGGGGGCTCCTTTCGGTTGATTTGTAGATGAGAACCGGATTGTTCTCACCTGTAGGCCACTTGGTGCTCAAATGTTTAGCCCCCTGTCTGAAATTTCTTTTTCGATCTTGTTGCGCACCTTGTCGAGCAGCTGGGATACCGCGCCTTTGGTCACTCCCATCGCCTCAGCGGCTTCGGTAACTGACAGTTCTTCTTCCGTGGTGAGGGAAAACGCCAACGCCTGTTTAGGTGGCAGGCTGGTAATGACGTCTTCGATTGCTTGGGCTAGCTGTTCTAACTCCCAAGCCTTGTCAGCACCCATAGTGGAGATCGCGGTTTGGTTGCCGTACTCGTTGTAGGACTCCAGGCTGATGTTGCTGGTTTGTCGGTCTTGACGGTTGTGACGGCGGTAGTTGTTGTAATCCGGTTTGTTGATTTCCTCATCGAGGATTGTTTGCGGATCACGGGCTTCTACCGGGTGGCCTGCAGCTGCAGAGCGTTCTTCTAAGTCCCGTTGGACAAGTTCTGCGAAGTCTTCTTCTGGCAGCTCGTAAGTCAGGAGGTCGTTGTTGTCGCGGATTGTGAATAGCACTGTGGTGCTCCTATCTCCCCAAGTGGGGTCAAGGAGCCAGTGCGCCGGGCAGGCAAGGAGGTTAAGTCAGTTCATTGGGTAAAAGATGGCGGGCGTTGCCTACCTGCTAGCGCGGTGCTAGAGAGGTAGGCAACGCCCGCCGGGCCCAGCGAACTGACTCAATATTTGATTGTTTGTAGGCATCAACCGAAGCTGATGAGCGCGCTTGTAGCGGGTGCCACCTGCGCGATGGGCTGAGGTTCATAGCGCTCTGACGTTCAACCCATCAGCCGAAGTTGCCAAGTTCCACACATCAGATTTGCCGCGAAGTAAACTTGATTCGTAGGTCTGCAAATTCGAACTACTTTGAGTTTGCGCCAGATCTCCAGGCAGGTCGAAGGAGTTGCGTACACGCGCGTACAAAGTGCGTACACCGGCGTACAAGAATTTGAAAGGAGTCATTGCCCGTGAAGCTAAGCGACCTCTTTCAGTTCATTTACAGAGCAACTGCATCCGATGATGAAGGCGGCGGAGAATTCCTCCTTGTCTTGTCAGATGCTTCTTTACTTGCTGAGGCGCGCGGCGATCAGGTCAACCTTCTCTACCGTCCAGATAAACCACACGACACTCCTCAACAGAGAAAAAGCTCTAGAGATTTACGTCAACGCTGGTACAGAGGAGATAACCGCCAGCTCCCAAAAGACATTGCAAAGTTTTGGCGACGCAAGTTTGATCCAGATGCGTGCATGGACTTCCTAGATCGAGGCATTCCAAACTCTGTAAGAAGCGACTACTGTGAGATCCTTGCCAACAATGGGTTTGAAGTAGTTCAAGCAGAGCTCATACCAGCTCTAAAAGACTTGCTTATTACTGGCCTAGAGAAACGAAGCGCGAATAAGGACATCACTGATCGGCCTTGGGACGATTCACTCATCAATGCGACAGCTCCATCAATGGCAGTGGAGTACACGGTTAAGCCCCGTATTAGTGAACTTAGCGCCGATCAAATCAAGGTCATCGGCCACACCCTGCACTTGGGAGATTACAAAGTGGAATTGGTGGAGAAAACTGTTCCAACTACCCTTGAACGTCACGAAAGCACATACACCGATCAGCTCATTAAAGTTTTGTGCGGCCGACTAGGAATAAAACAAGTCCACAGTGAACTTAGGGCCGCGGGAGGTTCCGACTACCAAATCTTCCAGTATGCGCGGCAATGCTTCTATCTTGCCGAGTCGCTTCGTATGACGCTCATCAACGGAAGTGTCGATGGGGAAGAAGAATTTCAGCGCATAAAAGACGATCTTTTTGCGGCGTTGTTCCCGACGTATATGAGTCAACACGCTGATGCTTTTGCCAAGCTCACAGCAACACTAAAAGAAGCAAATCTCGCGCAACTTAATATTTCCCACCTAACTAATACCCAAGGGCTGTTTTCAAATCAGCAACGTCAAGGAGCTACCCACATGCTGGTGAACGACAAGCTACTCAAGTGGGTGGACGATGAATAACATTTTTAACACCCCACTAGCTATGGCCACTCGGGCAGCAATCATCCTTTCTGCCAGGCCGAATAAGAAACGAGACGAAAAGAGCATCACAGCAATTGATCTGCTCGCAACCCATGCCTACAGCTACAAGCTTGCAGGTTTCAATCTGCATGGTGATGTCGAAAAGCCATCAATAGAGCTAGCTGCACGCACCCACCATATGCGTGAAGGCATCAAGTTCGCTGTCACAAAAGGGCTACTCACCCCATTAGCTGAAGAGGGCAACTATCTCCTAGCTATTAATGATCTAGGCCTGCAGTTCCTCAGCAAACTAGATGCCGCCTACGTTGGCGACTACAAGTTTGTACTTAACTCAGTCCTTGCATTTATAGACACCAGAACATACGAAGAAGTCATCGCTTTTATTACCCAAACCGATATCCAGGGAGAACAACATGGCCGCTAGCTTCTGGATCAAATCAATCACCTTCACCGGCAAAAAGGTAGAAGACTCAACCATTACCTTTAAGCCTGGATTCAACATCATTCATGGAGCATCTGACACAGGGAAAACCTATCTCGCAAAGTCAATCCAGTACATGTTGGCAGGTAAAACTCGGCCATTCTCAGAAGACACTGGGTACGAAGAGATTCATATGCGACTGCAAGCTGGTAATCACGAACTACAGTTGCATCGCAAAATCGGTCAATCAAAAATGACTGTCACCGGGGGATATGAACTTGGCATAGTTTCGGGTGAGTACGACGTGGTAAACACCGAATCAAACCCTGATGGTTACACAATCTCGGATGTTTTGCTTCGTCTCATCGGCATCCGTGAAGCTGGGGACATTATTACCAACCAATACGGTGGACGTAAAAAGATGAGTTGGCGTTCCTTTGCCAAAACTCTTTATCGAGGTGAGCAGCAAATTACCAGCGAAGACTCCATTTTTGACGGGGCTAAATTTGAAACCCTTTCAGCACTATCGCGACTACTGTTCGATAGTGACCTCACACTGGTCAAGCAAACCACTGATCCAGCGGCCCAAAAACGTGAAAAAGAAGTTCTCGGCCCATACCTAAGTACACAACTCGACGAAATGGATGTTCGTCGTGGAGAAATTCAGGACGAGCTAAAAGAACTCGGCGCTTACGATAGTGTCGAGCGTCAAAAGCGGCTGCAGGAAGTCTTAACTGATCTGGTTGCTAAACAGGATGTGGTTCGCAGAGAACTATCCGACTTAGCTGGGCAGGCAACAACTATCCAGCAAGAAATTCAGCAGCATCTTTTAATGAAGCAAAAGTATGAGGAACTACAGACAATTTATGTAGGAAACCTCAACCGGCTCGGTCTTGTAACTAGTGCAGAAGAGGCGTTAGGCGGGCTCGAAGTGCCAACCCACTGCCCATTCTGTGACAACGAGCTTTCTGAGCGAAAACAAGAGCAATATGCTGAGCCTGCCCGTGCTGAAACTGCAAGCACAATTGGAAACATTCAATCGCTACGAGATGTCCAATCCAGCAACGAAAAGAAACTCGGACTCCTCTACGCAGCAAAAGAAACCGTAGAAATACAGCAGCGCGAGCTAGAAGAACAATTAGCTAACGCAGTGCTCCCAAAAATCGAAATACTTAGGTCAGACATCGCAAACATCAAGCGATACGAAAATCTGAAGGCTCAGGAAGAGCAGCTAGAGGAACGTTACACGCAGTTCCGTGATCGGCTCACCAAAGTTCTAAATCCAGATGAAGCCAAGGCGAGCTTCGATCCTCTGGAGCAGTTTGAGCAAGAATTCTTCAAGCAAATGACCGCGAATATCCAGCACATTCTGGAACAGACAAGATTTGTTAATCCAGAACAGGCACGGTTCGATCGTGAGTCATTGGATATTGTTATTGGCGGCAAACATAAGCGTTCGCACGGCAAAGGTTATCGGGCTTTCTACAACACCATCGTATTCCTTGCGCTTCGCCGTTACTTCACGGATCACGCTGTCTACCAGCCGGGAGTTTTCGTGATCGATACGCCAACCTTGGGGCTGGAGCATCAGAAGACAGAGGGTGGTCTGGTGACCACGCGAGAACCGGAAACCGGCAGACCGGTAACTGGTCTGCTGCGAGAGCTGTTTGACGCCATGGCGGATTCAGGGCGAGAAGGTCAGCTGATTATCCTCAATAACACGGATGTCACCCCAACCAGCGATTTCAGTGGCGAAGACATGATGGAGCTGCGATTTGGGTCTGAAGATGAGGGAGCGCACCAGAAAGGTCTGCTAAAGACAACTCCGCAGTGAAGGTCAACGCATTAATCGGAATGCGCACCATTTTGGAAGCCCCGCTCCGCCGGATCTGATACTCAACCTTTAATAGAAAGAAAACTCTCAATGAAGGAATGAAAACCCGCCTCACTTAGGTTTTCATTTTCTGATTGCACAGGGAAACTGCTCCACATGGTATCTCCCGTGCGGGACTTTGTACGGTACCACTTTGAGATGGTTGTGCCGTTTCTAATAGCGCTACTGGAAGAATTTTCCGAGTTGTCTCTGTTCTTAATTTGCAGGGCTTTCCACGGTTCACCTTTGGAAGTTGGACGTTGGATGAAGTCGACATGCTTAACAACTTCCCCTGCACACCAAATCCACTCATCGTTGAGAACAGAATCAAGGTAGCGTTCAAGTAAATCGCCAACCATGTTCTCGGCAACCATTGCGATCCTGTGCCCTTCGATCCAATCGGAAAGGCTGCTTTCAGGAACGTTGTAACCATGTTGCATAACGATGGAAAGAGCTGGATCCGGAACAGTGCCGGGTTGAGGCAACGGCTTTACTTCGTGGCCGTTAACAAACTTATTCGCAAGAAATTTGAAATGTTCGATATCGCAGTTTGAAGGGCTGGGGTTTGCTTTCGTAGCGCGTCTGCTAACTGCAAGGTTAGGCTCGGCGATTGAGAACTCAACTACTGCCAAAAATCGGTCGGTGAAATCAGGATTGAGTTCCTCAATAGCTTGACGGGCTAAGTCCATTGCTGACAAAGGGGTGCCTCCATAAGTAGTTCTAGTGGAGGCGAGTGACCCCTATTTCAGAATAGATGAATCAACACACTTAAAACAGCGTGTCGGGATTCGTGTCATCTAGCAATGGGCAAAGCTCGAGGTCAGAGGTGTTTCGATACCTTGAGTAGCGGAAATTTTTCGGAGGCTCTGCGGAGATGCCCTTGCTGTGCGCCACAATTGCCTGTCCGATTGCTTCACCAAGACCGAGAGGTACAGCATTGCCAATTTGTTTGTACTGCTGCTGAGGGCGTCCTTCAATAATCCAGTCATCAGGGAATTGCTGGATGCGCTTGTATTCAGCCACGGTAAGTGGACGATCTTTTTCTGGATGGCCCAAATCTGTTGCCGGCATTGCGGGATGGGTGACGAGTGTCGGTGAGGGGCGATCCCAGGCAAGACGTCGATAGAATCCGGTCTTGCCTCCACCTAGGTGGAAGGATTTGCCCATGGCAATAGGTTGAATATCTGCGGGCAAGTCCTTCCAATATTGACCTGGCTTCAACATTCTGAAATATTGCAGTCGTTTTTCTGGAAATGGTATGAACTCTGAATCGGAGTCATCCAGATCCTCGATAGCGTCACGTAATGTATTCCAGCTAGGCAATTTGAATGATGGATCATCAGAGTTGCTTGGTAGAAGGTACGGTACTTTTTTGTCAGCAAGAGTTGCAATTATGACAACACGTTCCCGAATCTGAGGCGTGCCGAAATTTGCAGCGTTGTATAGGTTAAATGAAACCTTGTAGCCAGCTTCCCTCAGGCGGTGTGTTACCAAGCGAATTGCGCCATGTTTCTGTGAAAAATCAACACCAGTGGTCTCTAGAAGTGCCTCTGACTGTGTGGGTGAAACGGGAAGGGATAGCAATCCGCGAACGTTTTCAATGACGGCGTATTTGGGTTTGATTTTTTCAATCAAGTCAAGGTAGTGCAGGAATACGTTGCCGCGTAGATCATCAAAACCCCGTCGTGCCCCTGCTGTAGAAAACGCTTGGCAGGGTGGGCCGCCAGCCATGACATCAATTTGTTGGGCACTATCAGTCCCCGCTAGGTCAAGAATCTCATCCGCGTCATAACGCCAGATATCTCCTAGAACGGGCAAATCTGGCCGGTTCGTAGAAATGGTTTGCCGAGCCCACTTGTCAAATTCGCAAGCAAGAATTGTGTCGATACCGGCTCGTTCTAGACCCAGGTCAAGACCCATCGCTCCAGAAAAGAAGCTAAGTGCCTTTAGATTTCCTTCACCTAGAGAGGCAGTCTTTGCGGGAATAACTGAGGTGGTGATAGCGGGGCGGGCGGCTTCTAAATCCTGGTTCCTGATTACCCAACTACGCCCAACGCGTTCGGCTACTAGTGTGCCGTTTGCGATGAGCTGACGTACACGTTGAGGGCTAATCTTTAGCTCTTTGGAGGCATCCTCTGGCGAGAGGAGACGGTCTGGAATATTCTGATTTTCGGTCACGAAAGTAAGTCTAGACCAAAATGTGCGGTGAGTCGAGTGCTTCCGATCTCCCCGAAGGGTACGCCTCGAAGTTCACCGTTGCACGAAGTTCACATGGCACAGTAAGTGTAGGTTCACTTGACGCGAGGTGTGATTAAGTAATCGGGGTACCTAGTGGAACTGTGTGCGGAAATTCGTGAGATGTAAGAGGTAAGTCGCAGTGCGAAAACCCTTGTTCGCAAGGGGAAATGTGGTCTATCAGTATTTGGTGACTGTCAGGCGCTTTGTATCCTTTTTGGAGTGCAAACAACAATGAGGACGCCCGAACGATACAAAAGCTTTCATGGCTTTTGTATTTTCGTATTTGTATTAGTGAGGGCAACGAAATTGTTGCAGGGCGCAAAGCGCCCGAATACTACGAGCATGGTTCGTAGATGCAATTTCCCGATAATCGAAAAATCCTGCTAGGTGGGGATCGCCCTAGGGGGGGTAAGCGAGAAATTGTGGTTCCTGAGCAGGGGTTTTATGTATTGCTCGGCGTGCTTTGATTATGACAAGAAGGCTGGTTTCCTCACTGTGAGGAGCCAGCTTTCTTTTTACCTAGGGGCTATTTCTTGTTCTTCTTTGGTGGTTCTACTGTGATTCGGGTGCCGTCTGCGACGATCACGGTTGTCTCGCATTGAGGCGTGATCTCAATGCGCTGATGGTATTGCGCATATAAGTAAACTACGAGGAGCTTGTGTACGAAGATAATTCGTAATACGATAATTCCATGGGTGAGACGATAAAGGGTGTACCCGTTACCGAGGCGCAGATTGTTGGTTGGGCGGCTGAGGCTGAAGGCGGCTATGACGTCACCGCTCTCAAGAAGCGTGGGCGTGGCCGTCCTGGCAGGGGAGCGAACCCATCGCAGGTTGTTGCCGTGCGCTTTACTGCCGAGGAACTGGAGCAGATTGATGAACGCGCTGCGATGGAGCATGTGACGCGCTCAGCTCTCATTCGTGAAAAGGTGCTCGCGTGAGTATCTCGTTACATGATTCCGCTCGCAAGCATCAGCACCAGGAGAATATCTCTGACGAAGACATCTTGCAGGTGGCCATGTTTCCGATGTAGGTTGAGCCGTTGGATGAAGAGAATCCGCAGCGCGAGCTTCGACTCGGTTTTGATGAGCGCGGTCGGCTGCTTGAGACCGTTGTATTGATTTTCGACAGCGGAAACGAGCTTGTCATCCATGCAATGAAGGCGCGCCAGCAGTATTTAGATTTGCTGCCGTAGGCTCGACATTTTCTCGAAATTCCGACAATTTCTCGAAAATTGAAAAATGGGCGCAGAGGGGGTAGTAGTTCTGCGTCACCTTTGATTGGCAGATCTGTGAGAGTCTCTTGGCGTCACTATCTAGCTCCCTCCTTTGACCCGTCGGAGTTGCGTTTCGGCTTGCTATCAAGCGAAAAACCAGCATTTCCCCCTGCCGTCACGCCGTCAGCTGCTCAATATTTTATGTTTCTCCATTGGATTAGTTCCACTGCCAAGGTGCCGATATCGAGATACACTTAGGGCTACACACAGCTTAGGAGCTTCATATGGCCGAAAATTTTGACCTCGTCTCACCAATTGCGTCCGTGAAACCGGTCCTATCAGCCGCGCAAACAGAAGTGATCTCTGCGTCAGCTGCAGAGGCTGAATCGGCTACAAAGCTGACACCTGCTGAGCTCACGCCGCTCGCTGTCTGCATTATCTCGGCGATGCCGGAGGAGATGGAGCCCATGCGCGCTCTCATGGCCGACCTTGGCGGCACAGCCACCGATATCCCCAGTCCCGTCGGGCATCTCACTGTGATAGCTCTCAAAGAGCACTCTGCTGAAGCAGAGCAGGCCGAGCACTTACCCCAGCAAGCTCAGCTGCCTGCACAATCATCATTCCCCCCATCAGAGCTCGCTCAGGCGGAGTTTACCCAATCAAAGTCTGAGCAACTACCCAAGCAACTACTTGAGCAATTAAAATCCGCGCAGCTGGAGGAGACACACAGAGCCACCGCCTCCCGCTGTGTTCTGCTCGCCGTCACTGGAATTGGCTTCACTGCCACCGCCAGTTGCCTGGGATGGATTTTAGCCCACTATGCACCTGAAGCGATCGTTTCAATTGGTTCAGCTGGCGGGCTTAGTGCTGATTCTCGTGTCGGTGACGTCGTACTCGGCACCCGCTACCGCGATGGCATGGCTGACGGTACTAACTTCGGTTATGTGCGCGGGCAAGTGCCCGATCAGCCAGAGTATTTTTCCGGTGATTCAGCTCTGCTCGCAGCGGGAGCCGTCGTTGCGCTCGAAAGTGACAGCATCGATATCCGCACAGCTGAAATGCTCTCCTCAGATTCTTTTATCACGGATGCCAATGTTGGCGATATGCGCGCCGTCTTTCCCGAGGCTGCCAGCGCAGATATGGAATCATATCCGGCTGCACACGTGGCGTACCACTGGGGAATTCCTTTCCTTTCCGTGCGCGCAATCTCAGATCTGTGCTCCACCCCTGAGGATCAAACTATCTCGTTTCACGCTGAACTGGCTGACGTCGCACAGCTTTCTGCGCGCACGGCGCTTGCCACGTTGCAGCGTGCTGGCGTGCTGTGACTACGAATGGGCACAGACCGCCGTTGCCGCAATTTCATCAGGGCCTGCGAGCTTCAATAGCACTTCCACGGATAGCATTTCCACGTCTCTTACACGTCGCGCACCCCACGTGCCGTGCCTGCTTTCTACGCGCGGACGCACTCGCAGGCTCAATCACCGCCCACTATTGGCATCTGCAGTATCGAGCCCGCACGCAGAGATAGCCTGAGCCAACTGAGTGTAGTCGCTCTTGCTGAGCTGCAGATCAAACTTTCCGCTGGCAATCGCCGTCAGCGCGTCATGAGAGAGTTTGCCATCAATCGTATCGGCCGTGCACTGTGCGGCTAAGCGCACTCTTTCATCTGAGAACCCAAGCGAATTGAACTGTGCAAAGTCAGCTGACCGCACGAGCCCATCTACTAGTGCAGTCTTGGAAGGTCCACCAATCGAACAGCTCGCCGTGAGAGCAAGGGCGATGACGGCGAGTCCAGCTGCCCCCCAGCGCGTCTTTTTTCCACCTCGTGCCATGCTTTGCGCCATGATCTCTCCCTACACTCCAGCTTTTATGCCGTATTCATCTCTGCCGTATTCACGCACGCCACATCCACACATATCTTATTCATATGGCTCTGTCGCGCGCATCATGTGCGTCATCCTGCCCCAGCTCGTTAGCGCATATGAGCTTGTGACTGGCGCACTGCCGCACGATCGACAAACTCGTTTGCGGCGTCGCCAGCATGGCCTTTCACCCACTCAATCTCGGTGTGTCCAGTGCGTGCTTCATAGAGGTTGAGTAGCTTCTCGATAAGTTCTCTGTTGAGTACCGGCTTGCCATCTGCCTTGCGCCAGCCGCGAGCACGCCATCCTTTTGCCCACTTCGTCAGAGAGTTAATGACGTATGACGAATCGGCGCGCACCAGCAAACTAGCTTCTGCAGGCACGAACTCAAGAGCACGGATGAGTGCGATCAGTTCCATTCTGTTGTTGGTGGTGCTCGCTTCTCCGCCGCTCTGGTAAGCGCCAGTCATCTGTTCCAGCCACGCCCAGCCACCTGGGCCAGGGTTCCCAGAGCAGGCTCCATCGGTGGCAATCACGTAATCAAATCCAGATCGCGGCCGTCCAATCGGCCCTTCCGTATAGCAAACCTCATCTAGCACATCGATAACGATACCTGGCTCATGGCGTACGGCCAACCATATCTGCCCAAACTCATATTCGCCTAGCCACATCTACCCGACCACACCTGCCACTGGAGCGCCTATGTGCAGATTCCTAGGGTACCCGCTACGAATGGTTGAAGAAGCCTCTGTATGCTCAGCCCACTTTTTACGCTCAGCCCACTTCAAGCCTTTTTGCGCAGATTCTTTTCGAGGGTTATTTTCGCAGGCTAAGCTAGGCTGAATTTAGGTGTAGCTCCTAGGTGTGATTTCTCGGGATCGTTGCTGCATATCCATTCTGTTGCACGTGATTTTTACGCGATCTACCTGTGTGATGCTCATCGCCCGTTTGAGCCTAGAGAGCAGCGGCAGCGCGAAGCCGAATTCGATAGGCTTGTATTGAGAACATTGCATGAAGAACATCCGTGAGCAACAGGAGGCACCGTGGTAACGCTTTCGGAGTATCGAGATCTCATTCATCTCGATGATCCTTTTCCGCTCCCCACTAAAGACGCTCGCACTGGCCGTGACCTTTTAATGACGGCGCTCAGCGGGCTTCCCAATAAACGCTATACCGGCACGTCGTCCGTGGCGCACCTGGCCACCGACGAATCTTTACTTCGCTGGCTCGATGCAGAGCTGACGCAGCGCGATCCAGGTCCGCTTGATCCGATTACGGAGCGGGCGATCAACTCAATTTTGCTGCGCGTGAGCGGCAAACACGGGCGTGTAGAGGCCTTGAATCTGCGGCGCGTGAACGATATGTTTCCGGAGAATGATTATCCGCGCGCTTTCAACACAGCTATCTATCTCGGCGATATTCGCCAACTCGTCGTAGATGCCGTCGTGAATTCTGCTATGCCAGATCTCACTGGCTGCCGCATCCCGCTGCACGGCTGCTTGGATTCCGTGATTCACCTGCAAGCCGGCCCTTGGATGCGCAATGACGGCGCAGCAATTATGGACGTGCTGGGTCACGAAGCTGAGACCGGATCAGCCGTGATTACTCGCGGCTACCGCATGCCAGCACGCTACGTGATTCACACGGTGGCGCCTGAAGTACATACAGGGACTCCCGCCCAGCGAGATCGGGAGCTGCTGCGCGATTGCTACTGGAATTGCCTGGAGCTTGCCCGCGAAAAAGGCGATATCTCGACGATTGCTTTCCCTGCTCTGGCCACTGGTGGAAATGGTTTTCCTTTCGATATCGCAGCAAAGATCGCCTTGCAAACGGTAGACGACTGGATGCACATCCATGCTTCACAGCTGGAGTTGGTGCTGTTCTCGGTACACAACGACGAAGATCTCGCCCACATGGAGCGAGTGCTGACGACGTGGGTGAATGAGTGACGCAGAGGTTCGCATGGATGCAGATCTCCTTTTTCGCGTAGTAGACGTCACGGGTGTGATAGCGAACGGACTCTTAGGAGCGGCAGCGGCTCGGCGGCACGGCTACGACATTATTGGGTTCTTTGTACTCGGTGGAGCCTCGGCACTGGGCGGGGGACTGCTGCGCGATATGATGCTCACCCGTGGCTTTCCGGTAGCTTTGACGGATCCGTGGTACCTCTCTGGAGCTTTCGGAGCCGCATTCATAGGGTATTTTTTCACCTTTGAGCACAAATGGACGCACCGTCTTCTCGTCGTAGCTGACGCGCTGTCTCTCGGATGCTGGAGTGCCACGGGAGCTTCCAAAGGTTTGACGGCGGGGCTAGGCTGGTTTCCAGCTATTTTTCTCGGCATCGTGACGGCGGTATGTGGCGGAATGATCCGCGACGTTTTATGCAAAGAAACGCCCGCCATTTTCGGTGGCAAACCGCTCTATGCCACGCTAGCCGTCGTAGCATCGACGCAGATGGTGCTCTGGCAGACCTACGGACATGCCACTATCGGCATGGCGTGTGCAATTATCCTGTGCACAGTTTTCTCGTTGGTAGCACGTAGACGAAATTGGGTTCTTCCCACGCACGCCTACGATCTCGCCTCCACAGCTCGGGGGCGTTGGCCACGCGAGCAGCGTTTCCCTCGGGATCGCCGACGTCGCACATATCGTACTGTACGCCCGCATCCACGGACATCCGATCACGGCCATCACGTTGACTCGTGAACGTCATGCCAGCTAACGCCGTCACGACTTAGCCCCATACTGGCTCATGTCAGCGCACTTACCCACAGCCTACTATCCTCTTTTCAGCCTTGCTGCAATTATTCGCAAGCATCAGTGACGACGGAGACTTCAGTATCGATATAACGGCGCATTTCAAACGTCACACATGCCCCCTCACACGCCTGTCATGAACACGCCTGTTATAACGGCAGCAACTCACAAAATGTCCACCATTTGAACTGTGAGACCATTAAGCGAGACGGGCTATTAGTTTTAGTTCCAATCTGATTGTGGAATGTAAGGAGGATTTTGTGGCTGAACACTCCACGCAAGCAACTGCTGCAATAGCCCCACGTGAACAATGGACGGGGCAATTTGGCTTTATTATGGCAGCTGTTGGCTCGGCTATTGGCCTTGGTAATATCTGGCGCTTCCCTGGCGTGGCCTACACAAATGGTGGCGGCGCATTCATCGTGCCCTACATCGTGGCACTTCTCACCGCTGGCATCCCCATGCTGCTGCTCGACTATGCTCTGGGAAGCCGGTACCGCGGCTCCGCCCCCGCAGTTTTTCGGCGTATCGGCAAGAAATTTGAAATGATTGGCTGGTTAAAAGTGCTGGTGTGCTTCGTCATCACAGCATATTACGCCGTCATCTTGGCCTGGGCTGCACGGTACATGATCTTCTCCGGCACACTTGCCTGGGGCGAAGATTCTACGACGTTCTTCGTGAAAGACTTCTTGCACCTCACTGATCCTGGAGCTGCCGCAGAGATCGTGCCAGGTATTTTCTGGCCGCTAGTGTTTATTTGGGTTGCTGTGGCAATCGTTATGGCGCTCGGCGTATCCAAAGGGATTGAAAAAGCCAATAAATTTTTCATTCCGATACTCGTGCTGATCTTCTTGGCGCTCGTCGTTCGGGCTCTCACGTTGCCAGGTGCCGCTGAGGGATTGAACGCTCTCTTCACTCCCAACTGGGGCGCATTAGCAAACCCGCAGGTGTGGATAGCCGCATACGCGCAGATTTTCTACTCGCTCTCAGTTGGCTTTGGCATTATGGTCACATACTCCAGCTATCTCAAGCGCAAGAGCAACATCGTGCCCACTGGCCTCGTGACGGGCTTTGCCAATTCTTCCTTTGAAATTCTGGCTGGGATCGGCGTATTCGCCACCCTAGGATTCATGGCCAATGCGCAGAATATTGGCGTCGATCAACTCGAAGGTCTCACCGGCGTAGGGCTAAGCTTCATGACGTTCCCGCAGGTGATCTCTATGATGCCTGGTGGTGCCATCTTCGGCATAATCTTCTTTGCGTCATTGCTTATCGCCGGTTTCACTTCGCTGCTTTCGCTCACGCAGGTCATCAGTGCAGCTCTGCAAGAAAAGTTCAACATGAGTCGCAGAGTTGCCTCGATCAGCGTCGTGATTTTTGACGGCGTCGCCTCCGTGGTGATTTTCTCCACCTCGAATGGCCTCAATGCACTTGACGTCGTCGATAAATATATCAACGAAATTGGCGTGGTCAGCTGCGCCGTCCTCACCTGTATCGTGGTGGCTTTTGTGCTCAAGCGACTGCCACTCCTGCGCGCTCACCTCAATTACAATTCTCGCCTGCACGTAGGCAAATTCTGGTATGCCTGCATCGCTATCGTGATGCCTATTATTCTCGGCGTCATGATGGTGATTACCGTCGTCACTCTGCTTCGCGATGGTTACGATACATACCCCACCGGTTTCCTCTACCAGTATGGATGGATCATGATCATGCTCGTGGTAGCGGTGGCGTACTTCCTCACCGTCTCGCCGTGGCATACGCCAGTAGATGATTTTGACGCCGTCTCCTATCACGGCGCTGAAGCCACCCCTGGCATGAGTGACTCGCCAAAAGATACTGGCAATACTGGCCCGTACACCCGCGAACTCATGGGGTTGACGGATGAGCGCAAACCTGGCACATACAACCCGATGAAGGAAATCTAATGACTGGATCAGCAATAGCATTAATGTGTGGGGCAATGATTGTAATCTGGGGTGGGCTTGGCGCTTCCATCACCTACCTCGTCACTCACCCCATGCGTGACGAAGATGAAGCATCACAAGTGAAGTGACAAGGTCATCATGTGGGGTTACGTCTGCACAGACGTAACCCCACATGACTATCCGCTGCTCTTTGCTGGCATCCTAGTTCTTAGACTATTGAATTCTCCGGATGTGAGCCGGCACTTAACCAGGCCATCAAGCTGTAAGCTATTAATCAGCTCGCCACCAGGTATCCGCCGGCGTCACGGGAGTGATGCGCTTGTGGCGGGTACGCAAAAAATACTGCTCAATTTTTTCGGCACTAGCATCTGGCACATCGCGCCCCTCCAAATAGGCATCAATATCCGCATAGCTCAGACCCAGTTCATCTTCGTCAGCGCGTCCAGGATTTTCATCGAGCAAATCTGCCGTTGGCATTTTGCCAGCCAAATCGTCGGCACCACCTAAGTACCTCACGATCTGGCGTATCTGCCGTTTATCCAGGCCAGAGAGCGGTGTGAGGTCCGCGCCGCCGTCACCAAACTTGGTGTAGAAACCCGTGACAGCCTCTGCTGCGTGATCGGTGCCCACCACGAGCATTGCGCGATCTCCTGCCACGGCGTATTGGGCGATCATGCGCATACGAGCTTTCATATTGCCTTTGTTGAAGTCAGAGATCAACGTGCCAGTAGCCATGGCGAAATCTTTTTCAAAGGAATCTACGGCGTCACCAATATCAAGCGTAAACGCAGTATCTGGCTGAATAAATTCTAGAGCACGCTGAGCATCAGCTTCATCCGCCTGCACGTAGTATGGCAAACGGAGCGCTATAAAATGTGCATCCAGACCGCGCTCGCGAGCCCGCTGGGCAGCAAGCTGGCTCAGTCGTCCCCCCAGCGTAGAATCGACACCACCTGAGATGCCGAGCACGAATCCCTTGGCATGAGCAAAATCGAGATAATCCACCAGAAATTGCACACGGCTTTCCACTTCAGCAGCTGGATCAATCTGAGGTTTGACGCCGAGTTCACTAATGATATGGGCTTGAAGTTCTCGCATAGCAGTAGACTACACGCTCTGCATATCACGCACGAAGCCTTCTTGATGCCGACGAAAATGACGACGAAACCGCTTTCTAGCTGCCGATGAACTAGCCAATCACACGAGCAATGACCTGCCTAACGGCTATCTATCTGGCGATTATCTCACTCGCAGCTGGCGATACAGAAAATCCTGGCAAACGAGACACCCATTTGCCAGGATTTTCACTAGCACTCACTAACGCGAGCCAGAATCACGCTTCACGCTGTGCTGTGCTCTGCACTATTCTTTCTTGCTCTTGATAGCAAAGCTACCGGCAAATACCACGACGCCCAACACAATCAGAGCGATGCCAGCGATGTTGGCGATCTTGCCAATCAAGCCCCAGCCATAAGCGCTAAGTAGGGTGCCGCGAATCATATTGCCCTGGAAGAATGTATTGTTCTTCAAATTGTTGAGTTGGCTAGCCTGCTTGGCACTGGGATAAGCCGATTCTGAGTTCTTTTCCTCAGCGCTCACCACGTTCTTAATGTTCTCATCAGACGTAGCTTCCTGGGCAGTGATCTTCAACTGACTGAGGGTCTTAGCCGAAATCTTCGTGGGATCTGCTTTGATCTCATCCGCGAGCTGCGCTTCCACTTCATTGACGACGTCACCAATTCCGGCGAATGTTGCTTTATCTTCTGGCACGTTGGCTCGCTTGGCTGCCGACTGCAGATGCACGGCAATATAGTGATCAGCATAGGCAGCGGCCATGTCTCCAGTGCTCATCAGTTGCCCAGCGAAAGGAGCGAGAGCGTCCACATCTTCTTTGCTGTATTGGCCGCCCTGATCTGTGGTTTTCAGCTCCTCCACCTTTGGCATGGTGATTTGCTGAGCTCGAAGCTGGCTACCCACAAAAGAGCCAGCAAATTGCCCGCCGGCAAAAGCGCCAACGCCAATGAGAAATAGCACAACGCCAAGAATTTTGGCGAGCGTCTTATAGATTTTTGCTTCCATAAAAGCATCCTTTCTGAAAGTAGATATTTACCAGTAGATATTTACTTCTGGGTATCAGTGGAAAAATACGTCTAAGTATCCTTTAAGTATCCTTACTTTTTCTTTCCAGTAGCGCCCATGTAAATTCCAATGAGAATGACGGCGACGATGATGGAGACGATCCAGCGGACCCACTCCACCCCACCATTTGCATTGCTGTAGCCAAAGACGCCGACGAGCCAGCCGCCAATGCCAGCGCCCAATGCACCGAGGATAATCGTCCACACAATGCCAATGGGTTGCTCACCCTTCTTTACAAGCCGAGCAAGCGCACCGATCACGGCTCCTACAACGATCATGCCAATAATTTGTCCCATGATTTTCCCTCTCTTTAGCTGAGCCTATTCGTTCGCTGGCGACTTCTTCGCTGGCGTCAGCATAAATCCAGATGCCATCCAGATATCTCACCTGAGCGCCGGGCATTCCTAAGCTGGGTGCCAGATGCTCTCAAAAGCCAGATATCAGAATCTTCCGAGCTGAACGCAGGGTATAAGGCGAAAACTATCAAACTTATTCCATAGATGTTCCAGAGATTTTTGCTGTTTCGTCATGGAGAACTATGCCGCACAACACCTGGGAACTATGCTGCAAAATTCTTCGTGTGCGTTTCTCAAACCTTCCTACAATCTGCCCTTCCTGCAATCTGTGTCCAGGATAAAGTTAGGTGAAGCGCCCTGAGCGCGGTTCTGTTTTTTGTGCGGGCAGCTGGGTGATTCCGCGTCGGTGATTCCGCGTCGGTTGTAGCTGGTGTAGCTGGTGATGACTTCTGCGGGCGAGGCACACCTCAGGCGGCGTTCTTTGAGGCGGCACACTGCGGGCACAGTCCCCAGAACGTCACCTCGGCTTCATCAAGTACAAATCCGTGGTCGTCCGATGGCTCAAGGCAGGGAGCTTCGCCTACTACGCAGGGGATATCAACCACTGTGCGGCACGAGCGGCAGACGAGATGATGATGATTGTCGTGGCGCGAGATTTCAAAGAGCGGCAGTGATCCGGCGGGCACCACCATACGCAGAATGCCTTTGGCGGTGAGCGTGTGGACGACGTCATAAATAGCCTGGATAGAGACGGCGCCTAAACGTTTTTTGACGGCGGATCGCAGGGAGTCGGGAGTCTGGTGCGGATGAGCAGCGAGCTCTTCCAGCACGGCGAGCCGCGGTTTCGTCACTCGCAGCTGTGCATTGCGCAATAGTGAAGCAAAATCGGGGGCGCTCTCGGCGAGGATGCCTGCGCCGGTAGTGCTCTCGGCGGATGCTTGGGTGGTACGTACGGACTCCATGCCTACATTTTCATAGCTTTACTGGTGTACTGCAAGACTTGTGCTAGCGCGCTCACTGAGCACCCGCTGAACATTCATTGCACACCTGCGGAAAAGCGTGGCGTAGCGGGATTGCCAGATATGACGTGCGGCAGTGCGCGTTCACTGCTGAGATGGTACACATCCACTGCTGGGTGTGAATCCACTAGGGGCACACACCGCCCCGCTATTGGTTGCGATTCCGCTGGGGATGGTGTCTGGCGAGAGCGTTTCGTGCAGAAAGCATACAGCGAGAGTGCGCCGCGCGAGGCGCATGTGGTTTTGTTTCGGAGTGCGGCGTATTGCGACACGCGCGAAATCCAACACGCCGACTATGTGCGCGTAATTTTTACGGCGTCAGGGGCTGCATGAGACACGTTATCCACGGCTGTGGAAAAAGTAGGACGAAAATGTGGAAAAGTGGACAAGAATTTTCCACGAGCTGTGGATAGTAGCACTTTCCTGGTCGTGAGTAAGTGAGGGTGTGAGCATAGTAAGTGGAAAGTAGGTGTATAACGGCGCCGTCGTAAGCGAGGTCAGATGGAGCTATCCACCACTGCGTGACGGCGTTCCACAGGTGACGAGCAACAGTGTGAGATACGCCGCCGCGCCACACCATCTAGGGGTGCTTCACGAAGATTACCACTAGGTGTAGTGTCTATTTCCGAGCCGCCCGAATGGTGCGGGAATAGATTCTGGGGTAAATTACTTTCATGTAATTACCGGAGGTACGGCCAGGGCATGAGTCCATGCAGTGCCGCCAGGGTGTGAATGAAGAGTGTCGATAGAGAGAATGGAGAGGGAGCGATGATCACCGTTTATACGAAGCCACAGTGCGTGCAGTGCAGGGCTACGAAGCGTGCGCTTGCAAAACGGGGGCTTGAGTATACCGAGGTGGACCTCACTCAAGATGAGGACGCATTAAATACGGTGAAAGCCCTCGGATACCAGCAGGCACCTGTGGTATTCGCCGACGGCGACCACTGGAGCGGTTTCCGGCCAGACAAAATCAAAGCACTGGCAACGATGGCGCTCGCGGCAGAGGCAAAAGTGGCTGTAGCCTGATTTTTCACTGCGCCTTACCGCTCGCGCTCTGTCGATTGTGGCTGGATTGCTTGTGCTATGGCTCTGTCGTCTGCGCTCTCTCAATCGTTCACGGTTGCTATCATTCGTGTTTGCTGAGTGCTGCATTGCCTGTAAAAGTGCCTGTAAAATCTCCCGGAATTCTTGGAGCGTTGCTGCAGTGCTGAAAGCAGCGTCATGAGGCGCATCGGGATTGAGATGCGGCATAAATGGCATAAATTCTGTGCTATGTGTGCGGCAATGCCATGCACGTGGTCTATAGGGGAAATATGGGCGCATAAGCCCGAGGAGATGATGACTTTCGTGGTCAATATCGTTTATTTTTCGTCTGCGACGGGCAACACAAAGCGTTTCGTGGAAAAGCTTGGATTTCCGGCCAAGCGGATTCCGCTGCGCCGCGTTGATCCGCCCATTGAGGTCAATGAACCATACGTGCTCATTGTGCCCACATATGGCGGTGGAAATCTGGGCGGCGCCGTGCCCAAGCAGGTGATTCATTTCCTCAATGACGAGCACAATCGCTCGTTTATCCGTGGGGTGATCTCCAGCGGCAACACAAATTTTGGCAAGTACTACTGTGTGGCGGGAGATATCGTCTCCGCTAAGTGCCACGTACCCCATATGTATAGATTTGAACTACTGGGCACTCCTGAAGATGTGCAAAAAGTTCGTGAAGGATTGGAAGAATTTTGGACGCAGAAGCAACTCTGACCGACACCGGCGAAGAGATCATCGATCCGGCGCTCGATTACCACTCACTCAATGCCAAGTTGAATCTTTACGATGAGAACGGCAAGATTCAGTTTGATGCAGACCGTGAGGCCACGCGGCAGTATTTCTTGCAGCACGTGAACAAAAACACCGTGTTTTTCCACGATCTCGAAGAGAAGATGGAATACCTCGTGCGTGAGGGGTACTACGAGAAAGCCGTGCTTGACCAGTATGATTTTTCGTTTATCAAGCAGCTCTACAAGGATGCCTACGCCCATAAGTTCCGTTTCTCCACATTTCTAGGGGCGTTTAAGTACTACACGAGTTATACGCTCAAAACGTTTGACGGCACCCGCTATCTTGAACGCTTTGAAGATCGCGTCTGTATGGTGGCGCTCACCCTTGGCGGGGGAGACGAGCAGTTGGCACACGACGTCATGGAAGAAATCATCACAGGGCGTTATCAGCCAGCCACTCCCACATTTCTCAACGCCGGAAAAGCGCAGCGTGGCGAATTCATTTCCTGTTTCTTGCTGCGTGTGGAAGACAATATGGAATCCATCGCCCGTGCCGTCAATTCGGCGTTGCAGCTGAGCAAACGTGGCGGTGGCGTAGCGCTCAACCTCACCAATTTGCGCGAGCAGGGCGCTCCGATCAAGAAGATCAAATATCAAAGCTCCGGCGTCAATCCGGTGATGAAGCTGCTGGAAGATGCGTTCTCGTATGCTAATCAGCTCGGTGCACGTCAGGGTGCTGGTGCGGTGTATCTGCATGCGCATCACCCAGATATTCTGCGGTTCCTCGATACGAAGCGCGAGAATGCCGACGAGAAAATCCGCATTAAGACGCTCTCACTCGGCGTCGTCATTCCAGATATCACATTTAAGCTGGCGCAGAAAAACGCCGATATGTACCTTTTCTCTCCGTATGACGTCGAACGTGTGTACGGCGTGCCATTCTCGGATATCTCCGTCACCGAGAAATATGAAGAGATGGTCAATGACAAGCGCATTCACAAGACGAAGATCAACGCTCGGCAATTTTTCCAGACGCTCGCTGAGATTCAATTTGAATCCGGATATCCCTACATCGTGTATGAAGATACGGTAAATCGCGCTAACCCAATCGAGGGGCGCATCACGATGAGCAACCTCTGCACCGAAATCTTCCAGGTGAGCGAGCCAAGCGAATTCAACGCCGACCTCACGTACAAGACGGTGGGTAAGGATATTGCCTGCAACCTCGGTTCGCTCAATATCGCACGCACAATGGATTCGCCCGATTTTGCTAAGACGATTCACACGGCCATTCGAGCACTCACCACTGTGTCAGAGATTGCTGATATTTCAGCCGTGCCGTCGATTGATCGTGGTAACCGACTGAGCCATGCTATCGGGCTTGGGCAGATGAATTTGCATGGCTATCTTGGGCGTGAACACATCTATTACGGCTCTGACGAGGCTTTGGATTTCACGAATATGTATTTCTACACCGTGACTTTCCACGCCATTCAGGCTTCGATGGAGCTGGCGAAAGAACGGGGCACGTCTTTCTACAATTTCGAGCACTCGAAGTATGCCAGCGGAGAATTCTTCGATAAATACACCGATCAGGTGTGGGAGCCACGCACTGAGCGAGTGAAAGAACTCTTTGCCAATATCCATATCCCTACCCAGGATGATTGGCGCACTCTCAAAGCCGATGTACAGAAATACGGAATGTACAACCAGAATTTGCAGGCCGTTCCGCCTACGGGGTCGATTTCGTATATCAACCATGCCACGAGTTCAATCCATCCGATTGCGGCTAAGATCGAGATTCGTAAAGAGGGCAAGGTTGGGCGCGTGTACTATCCGGCTCCATATATGAACAACGACAATCTTGAGTATTTCCAAGATGCCTACGAGATTGGGCCGAAAGCTATTATTGACACGTACGCTGTGGCTACACAGCACGTCGATCAGGGGCTAAGTCTCACGCTCTTCTATCCAGATACCGTCACGACGCGCGACGTCAATCGCAACTATATTTACGCATGGCGCAAAGGCATTAAGAGTCTCTACTACATGCGTATTCGCCAGCAGGCGCTTGAGGGCACTGAGGTAGAGGGTTGCGTAAGCTGTATGCTGTGACGGCGTTCTGAGGCATGTATGCACGCTCGCGTACGTGCATACATGTGCGGACGTGAGCACGCATATATGCGAGCGAACATGCATAGAAATTCGCATATCTGCATATAAAAGTAAAGTGCGTAAAAGTAAATAAACGATAATTTAATAGACACCGTGGGGCGCGGCTGTGCTTCACCGCTGTAGTAACGTGCTGGGAGGATTGTGATGACGCCGGAGAAGCTCAAGCTGGTAAAAGAGCAAGTGAAAGCTATCAACTGGAACAAACTTGAAGATGATAAAGACCTGGAAGTGTGGGATCGCCTCACGGGTAATTTCTGGCTGCCAGAGAAGATTCCGCTGAGCAACGATATTCAGAGTTGGAATACGCTCAAGCCAGAAGAACAGCTGATGACCACCCGCATTTTCACTGGCCTCACGTTGCTCGACACCGTGCAGGGTACAGTGGGGGCCGTCTCTCTGATTCCTGATGCACTCACTCCCCATGAGGAAGCGGTGTATACCAATATCGCTTTCATGGAATCCGTGCACGCTAAGAGCTACTCCTCAATCTTTTCCACGCTGCTCTCCACTCAAGAGATCAACGAGACCTTTGAGTGGAGCGAGAACAACGAATTCTTGCAAAAGAAAGAAAAGATCGTGCTCGATTATTATCGTGGCGACGATCCGGAAAAGCGCAAAGTGGCTTCCACTATGCTGGAGTCCTTCCTCTTCTACAGTGGTTTTTACGCCCCGATGTATTGGAGTGCACACGCTAAGCTCACCAACACGGCCGATTTGATCCGCTTGATTATCCGTGATGAAGCCGTGCACGGCTACTACATTGGTTATAAATATCAGCTCGCTGTGCAGAAGAGTTCGCCGCAGCGGCAAGCGGAACTCAATGATTACACGTATTCGCTGCTAGAGGATCTCTACGAAAACGAAGTGGATTACACGGCATCGCTCTATGACCCGCTGGGGCTCACCGAAGACGTGAAGAAATTCCTGCACTACAACGCCAATAAGGCGCTGATGAACCTCGGCTATGAGCCGCTTTTCGGCCCCGATCAGACCGACGTGAATCCAGCTATTATGGCTGCTCTCTCACCGAATGCCGACGAGAATCACGACTTCTTCTCTGGCTCTGGCTCCAGCTACGTGATCGGCGAAGTGGTGGATACCACTGACGACGATTGGGATTTCTGAGCGGTATGGCAGACCTTTCCGGTCACATTCTGATCGGAAAGGTCTACTGGATCTGAAAGTCTGCCCGAGTGGGGAGGTCTGCCCGAAAGCTGCAGGCCATGTGCATGAGGGCAAGTCGAGACTTAGCCGTCAAGACTTAGCGGGGAGCAGCGGGTTCGTAATTGTCTGTGGCACATCTATTTCGGTGAGTCGAGAAGTGGTAGTAGTGCCGGCGGAGCTCACGGCGTCAGAGCGCAGTAGCACATAGTTTTTATTGAGGTAATAGCGCGATGTGTAGCTCTCAGCTTTGTTTGCAATCGTGGCTTCCATAACTATTACCGGCTGGCCAAGGACGGTATCGGTGCCAACTACCGTGTATCTGATAGAAGAATCCGTGCCAGCAGCGCGCAACCGCGGGTTGAATTGGGTCTGAAAGCTTTGCGGCAGATTCAACAAACTGCGAATAGCTGGGTCGTCTGCATCCTCAGTTGCCTGTATCCATGTTCCGTTTACTTTGGCAAAGGCAAATCCCTCAATGAGAATAACCTGCTCAAATTGGCCTGAAAGTGGTTCGTCTATCACCATGTCTACCTTGAGCGGATTGATGTTCACTCGGGAGTGGCTGTGGATTTTTCCATTCTTCATGGTTTCTTCTTGATAGCCTTTGAGTTGGCCTAATGCTTCGGCGGTGCAGATGGCAAGATCAGGGGCGCTGACGGAGATTGCTGTGTCGGCTTGCTTGCCTGCTTCCAGCGTAGCGAACGCAGATGCGAGCGGATGAGAGCACAGGCGTTGCGGAGTTGTGGAGCCGCAGCCGGCAAGGCCAGTGGCGGTGAGCGCAAGGGCTGCGATAGCACAGGCAAGACGTGTGACGTTCATAGGCATTATCGTAATGCAATTATCGTATGCACAGTTCTCTGCGGGAGATTCTGCCAGCACGTTCTGTGGGCAGGCTGGCAGGGTAGAGCTGCTTGCGATGCATAGCGGCAGCCGTAATAGCGGCAAAATAGTGCAGCGTAGATTACCGTAGAACTATGGGGATTCTCAGCTGCAGCGTCCACAGTGTAGACGTGCTCGTGATTGGCGCCGGCCAGGCGGGGATTTGCGCTGCCTACGAACTGCAAAAACGTGGATTTACAGGTTTTGCAGGAACACTGGGAGCTGATGACGGCGTCACGAAGTGGCGTAAAAAACCAGCGCTCGGCACGTTCGTGGTGCTTGACGCCGAAGATGCTCCTGGAGGGGCATGGCAACATCGCTGGCCGACCCTCACGATGGCCACCGTGAATCACATTGCTGATCTGCCAGGACAACCTATAGAAGAGATGGATGACGATGCTCCGGCGAGACTTTTCGTGCCCGCTTATTTTGCTGAATTTGAATACGAGAACGATTTGCCGATTTTGCGGCCAGTGTGTGTGTATGCAGTGAAAAATGCCGAAGACGAGACTGCCCGAGTGGACGCTGAAAAAACGGCCACAGGCAAAGACGAGGTGAAAGAATTCAGCCTTTTGGCGGCAGACACTCCAGCGGGCACACGTCAGGAAAGCTCGCAGCCAGGGTTGCTTGAGGCTCACACCAGCGCCGGAATCTGGCGAGCGCGCTTCATTATCAACTGCACTGGCACATGGCGACACCCATTCGTGCCATACGTCTCAGGAGCGGAGAAATTTCGCGGCAAGCAATATCACACGCAGACTTATCCTGGGCCCGAACGCTTCTGGAAACAGCGAGTGCTGGTAGTAGGCGGCGGTGTCTCAGCCATCAACCACGTGGAAGAGCTCGCCGGCGAGGCGAAAAAAGTGCGGTGGGTGACGCGCACCCCGCCGCGCTGGCGCGAACCAGAGCACGAGCATTCGCTAGAGCAAGCGCGAGGAAAGCGGCAGGGCAAGCGGGGAGCTTCTGCAGGAAACAGGCACAGCGAGAGAAACGGCGGGGGAAACGGCAGTAGGCACGGAGAGTCAGGGCTTTCTCCGAACGCCGGCCGTGATGCAGAGGAGCGGGCGCGCGCCCGCGCGGAGGCGGGTTTGCCGCCGTTGCCAGTGGTGGCTCAGACGGGTTTGCTGCTCACAGAGCATGTGCGAGAGCTGCGCGCGAGCGGCATTTTGAAGCGCAAACCGATGTTCGACTCTCTCGATGCTGATGGAGCATGGTGGGCAGAAAAACACGAGAATTTCGATGCGATTATCTGGGCCACCGGATTCCGACATGATCTTGGGCATTTGCGTCCGCTCAAGTTGCGCTCACCGCTCGGTGGAATCCAGATGGAGGGGGTACGGGCGGCGCGTGATTCACGTGTCTACCTCATCGGCTATGGAGCATCAGCATCGACCGTTGGCGCTAGGCGAGATGCGCGAATCGTGGCGCGAGAAATCAAGCAGCGGATGTGAAGCATCAGGTGCGAGCAGTGGAGATAGAGCAAATACGAGGCAGGTAGTGATAGGGAGCAGATAAAGCGGCAATGATGCACAGCTGGTGATGTCAGCTAGCGATGCACGGCCGGCGATGCACAGCTTACGCCAGCAATTTTTGAATTCGCTGCACAGAGACCTTGACCCGAGTACCGAGTTGCTGGGCGAAAAGTGAGACTCTCAGCTCTTCGATGAGCCAGCGCGCTTTCGTCAGCGTGGCAGCGCGCTCGGGATCGTAGGGGTGAGAATCAGCGCGTTCTTGCTCGCTGGCGAGAAGCTCTTCGACGTCGCGTACTTGCCAGGCGAGGGCGTCGTCAGCGGCAGGATCGTTTTCAGCTTTGGCGATTCGGCGTTGAGCTGCGGCGAGATACCGTGGCACATCTGCGAGATGCTCTTCTGGTGTAGCAGAAATAAAGCCGTCGAAAACCAGCCGATTGACGGCGTCACGCACATCAGTGAGCGTGGAGATGAGCGAGATGTGCTGGTGGGTGCGGATCATTGATTCCGTCTCTGCCCATTCTTCCATGATGCGTGCGCTGATCTGGGCGATTCGATACGTCTCGTCCTCGCTGCGCTCGCGGGTGTAAGCGCGCAGCTGCTCGTAGTCAGCTTGCCGACGCAGCGTACCCAGCGGCTGTTTGTGCTCTCGTGCCCAGCGCTGCGCCACATTTCGAGTGGCAGCGAATTGCATATCGGCGCTGAGCGCGCTCGTATTGGGGTAGGGAGATGCTGCCAGCGCGAGAGATTCACGGGCGTTCCAACGGGTGACGATACGTGATTGTGGCAAAAGGAGTTCGTTTGCCAGCAGTCGAATGACGCCGTGGCGGTGGTCTCGCTGTTGCTCAGCTGCGCTGGTGAGCACTCGCAGAGCCACAGACATAGTAGAAGCTCTATCAGCGGATGTAGCGTTGGCAGCGGCGGTAGCGCCCACAGTGGAAGCGGTGCTAACAGTGGAAACGCCTGCTGGGGTGGTAGTTCCACTTGCTGGACTAGCAGTCCCGCCCTGAACTTCTACGAGTGCCGGATAGCCGCGGATTGCCATGCCATTCGCGCCCATGGTTTCGATCACTTCGGGCAGTTCACCGGAGCTGAGGACTGGCCACGTGTGCAGATCGTCGATAGAGTCGCTGAGCTTTGCCGCACTGGCGCGCTCCGCCAGCTCTGAGCGCTCACGCCTCGCCTGGGCTGCAGCGGCTTTTTCTTGCGCTCGCTGTGCGGCCTTTTGGTCGGCCACAATCCGATCGCGTGCTTCGTCGAGAGCTTGAGAGACGGCGCTTGCCATCACGGACTGCACAGCAGAACGGCTCTGCGGAGCCAGATCATGCTGAAGCGCCGCGATACTTGTGGACTCGTCTAATACGGCTCCGCGCTCCGAACGAACGACGAACGTCACCTGCAAATGTGCTGGCATAGCCGCTTGGGCCTCATCCCATGCAGAATCGTCAATATGAACTCCGCGCAATTTCGTGACGGCGGCGCTAAAAGCTGCGTGGAAGCTTGGGCGAGCGGCAGTGGACGGCTGGGAAGTGGCACCCCCTGAGGAAGAATTCTGAGAAAAATTCTGAGAAAAAAGAGCGAGAATATCGCGAGCTGCATCGGGAGCTGGCACCAGATTGCGGCGAATACGCTTCGGCAGGGCACGGATCGTAGCCGTCACCAATTCCGGCAGCATACCTGGGACGAGCCAATCGAAGCCGACGTCACGCACCTGCGGCAAAACCGTCACCGGAATGTCGATAGTGATTCCGTCGGCATGCCCACCTGGGTTAAATGTGTACGTGATGGGCAAGCTGATTGTGCCCTGACGCCATTCATCAGGGAAATCACTGCTGGCAGCCGCCGTGGTGCCCAGCAGAAAATCCTGAGTAAAATCAAGCAGGTGCGGATGGCGCTGGCGCTCATTCTTCCACCATTTATCAAAATCTCTAGCGCTCAGGATGTTCTCAGGAATCCGCTCGTCAAAGAACGTAAACTGTGCGGCATCATCGGCCACCAACCCGAATTGGCGCAGCCGAGTCTCGACCTCGTGTGCTTTCTCCACTTCAGCGGCATTATGCCGCACGAAAGCGTGATGCGAACCGCGCCACTGGTTATCTACTAATGCGCAGCGAATAAAGAGTTCGCGCGCCAACTCGCGCGCTGCAGCTGTGCCAAGTGAGCTGGCGAGGATAACGCGGTCGGGCGTCACCGTCAGACCGTAGAGCGTCACCCGTTCATGCACCATGGCTGCGCCGTGCTTCGCACTCCAAAAAGGTTCAGAATAGGTGCGTTTCACGAGATGCTTGGCAATAGGCTCAATCCACTCGGGCTCAATGCGAGCGGCGGAACGCGCAAAAAGACGTGAAGTCTCCACCAGCTCTGCGGCCATCACCCACGGGTGATGCTTGCGATTCAGCCCCGATCCTGGCCAGATGACGAAGTGAGTGCCACGAGCCCCCTCATAGTCGCGCTTGCGCTCATCCCAGGAGCCGATATTCGAGAGCAGCCCTACGAGCAAACTGCGATGAATGGCGTTTGCTGCCGGAGTGTCGGAGCCTTTTCCGACGGCCTTGACGGCAGCAATTACGGCGCGATGGTGGCTGGTATCTGCCGCTGTGCGCAAGAGTTCCTCTTCGGCTTCACGAATACGCGCAGCGCTGGGAAGCGTGATGGGGCGTAGGTGCAAATGGAGCGGCTGTGCTAGCTCACGCAGCTGGGTGACGACGTCTTGCCATTCTCGCCAGCGCAACCAGTTGATAAATTCTGCTTTGCACAGCCTGCGGAAAGCAGATCCGGAAAGTTCACGCTGCTGAGTGCTCAAATAACGCCACAGATTCAAATACGCCAGGAAGTCTGAATGTGGCTCAGTAAAACGGGCGTGCAGCTGATCGGCCTGCGCCTTAAAATCGGCGGGGCGCTCGCGCACATCTTGCACACTCATCGCCGCCACAAGCACTAGCACCTCGGCCGCAGCTCCATTGTCCGCTCCAGCCAGCAGCATTCTCCCCAGGCGTGGGTCAATGGGAAGCCGCGCCAGCTCGCGGCCAATTTTCGTGAGGCGGTAAGGGGCTGGCGTGGCCGATGGGGAAGCGCTATTCGAGTTCTCCAAGTGGGCAGCCGGCGATGAGGAAGCTACCGATGAGGCAGCAGCTGAGGGGAGGGCAGCCGACAGAGGAGCGATCTTCGAGTTCCCTGAGGTCTCCGAGTGAGCAGCATCCGAGCGCGCGGAGTGCTTGCCGGCCAGCTCGGTCGGCTGCTGATGACTGGCCTGCCGGCGGCCAGGTGGCGCTGGTTCGAGCGCCCCGATCTCTTCGAGCAGCTGCACGCCCGCTCGTACCGCTCGAATATCCGGCGGGTCAATAAAAGGGAAATCCTCCACTGCGCCCAAGTGCAGCGATGCCATCTGCAAAATCACAGCTGCCAAGCTCGTGCGCTGGATCTCCGGTTCGGTAAATTCTGGACGAGATTCAAAATCGCTGTGCGAATAAAGCCGGATAGCAATACCATCAGCTACGCGCCCACAGCGGCCGGAGCGCTGGTTTGCAGAGGCCTGAGAGATAGCCTCAATGGGCAAGCGCTGCACTTTAGTCTTGTTGGAAAATCGAGAAATGCGCGCCGTGCCAGGATCGATAACGTAGCGAATGCCAGGCACGGTGAGAGACGTCTCGGCAATGTTAGTGGCGAGGACGATGCGGCGGTGCTGGTGTGGCTCAAAAATACGGTGCTGCTCTGCCGCGCTCAGACGGGCAAAGAGCGGTACGACTTCCACGGCGTCGGGGATGCTGCTGCGTCCACCGGGCTCAATATAGCGCACGCCGAGATCGTCGTGGAAAGCCTTTTGCGTCTCGTGAATCTCTCCCTCGCCCGAGAGAAAGACCAAAATGTCTCCAGACCCTTCAGCGAAAAGCTCATGTGCAGCATCCACGATTGCGCTGGTCTGATCCTGTGCCGTGGGGCGCTCATTCTCTCTACCAATGCCGATGCCGGTAGTGACGTCGGCATTGGAGTATCCGTGAGCGCTGGCATTTCTGCCATCTCTGCCGGCTGTGGTGCCAAAATCGCCGCCAGTCTCAGAGCGGGCGATACGTTCGGCGTCACGCATACCCCCCGTGCTCGGCGTCACGGCGTCATCGTCAAAAAGTGGTCGGTAGCGGATCTCCACGGGGTAAGTGCGGCCAGAAACTTCAATGATAGGCGCTTTATTGCCAGGGAAACCGCCGTACATGTGCTCACCAAAATGTGCGGCAAAGCGCTCAGAATCAATGGTCGCTGACGTGATAATCAATTTGAGATCAGGGCGCTGCGGGAGCAGACGGGCTAAATACCCGAGCAGGAAATCGATATTGAGGCTGCGCTCGTGAGCTTCGTCAATAATGAGGGCAGAATATTTTCGCAGCTGCGGGTCAGACTGAATCTCTGCCAGCAAGATGCCGTCGGTCATGAGTTTGACGAGCGTACTATCCGAAGCGCGATCCGTAAAGCGCACCTGATAGCCGATCGCTCCGCCGAGTTCCACGCCGAGTTCATCACTAATGCGTTCGGCCACGGAACGCGCCGCTATTCTCCGCGGCTGAGTGTGCCCAATCATGCCGGTGATACCGAGGCCGAGTTCGAGACACATCTTAGGAATCTGGGTCGTTTTCCCCGAACCCGTCTCGCCAGCCACGATTACGACCTGCGAATACTTGATGGCGCGTTTGATTTCTTCACGTCGCGCTGAGACCGGAAGTTCCTCAGGATACGTAATAGTGGGCACTGCTCGGCGGCGAAGTTCCAGCTGTTCGCTCGAAAAGCCACGCCACGAACGGTGCTGAGAGCGGTGGCTATGACGGCGAGAAGAGCGGGAACGATTGCCGGATTTTGGAGTTTTCGAGGTGGCGGCACGAGAAGCGATGGCGCCGTTTCGCTCGCTGCTCTTGAACGCCTTCTTATCGCCCTTTTCTCCCACACTCACGTGCCTATTGTGCCACGTGGACGAGGAGCTGAACACCGCCAGCGTGTGAAAGCCAGAGTGCGTGAAAGCCAGGGCGTGTAAAAACGGCAGATGTAGAACGGCACGTGTGAAACGGCGGCAGCTGAAAGCATGTGCCACTGCCGAGGAAAATGCTCTCAGCAGTGGTGAACTTCAGCAGCGGCAAACCTCAGCGGTGGCGGATGCTTTACCCAGCTTTCTTAGCAGCCTTTTCCCAGGTGATGAGCGCGCTTTTGAGCGCCCGCCCAAAGGCGTAGTTTCCGTAGTCAGGCGTATGCGTGGCACGCTCAGATGTGCGCGTGCTAGCAGCGGGCACTACCCGATGGCAGGGCACGATGAGGGGGAGTGGATTGCGCGCGCAAGCGCTCGCTGCTGCACGGATGGCGTGGGGGTGGCCAGCTCGGGCTGCTAATTCTGCATACGTCACCACCTCGCCTAGCGGTATCTGCATGAGTGCACGGCGAATATCGGCCGCAAACGCAGTGGCAGCAGGGTGCAAAGGAAGTGCGGCGAACGCATGGGCCTCGCCGCGTGCCCACGCACGCAGTGCTGCTGCTATAGGGGCAGCAAGCTCAGGGATATCGGCAGGAGCATCAGGCTGTTCATCAGACTGCTCAGCGCCTGATACAAACCATGTGCGCGCAATAGCACCACTTTCGTCGATGTCCACGGCAAATTTCCACGAGCGGAGCACTTCCCAGGAGCGGAGCGCTGCTGCGTCTGGAAGCACTGCCGCATCTGGGGGATGGTGTAGCACCGGTGGGTTCGGCGTCAGCGAGAAAAGATAGTGCATGCGCCTAGAATATGTCTGCTGCGTGCTCACCGGTGGCTGAGATCCCAATCAATTGGCGCCGCACCCTGGCTCGCCAGTAAATCGTTGGCTCGTGAGAAAGGCTTCGAGCCGAAAAACCCTCGGGAAGCGGAGAGCGGGGAGGGGTGGGCGCTCGCAATAATGGGCGTTGTGCCCAGCATCGGTGCGAGCTCTTGCGCTTGACGGCCCCAGAGGATGGCCACAAGTGGACCGCCGCGTTGCACGAGAGTGCGGATAGCAAACTCCGTGATGTCTTCCCAGCCTTTTCCACGGTGGCTGGCAGGAGCATTGGGTCGCACTGTCAGTACTCTGTTGAGCAGCATTACTCCGCGCTCGCACCACGGAGTGAGATCCCCGCAGGGAGCTGGAGTGATGCCCAGATCGGAGTGCAGCTCGGTAAAGATGTTGATGAGTGAGCGGGGCAGCGGGCGAACGTCAGGCGCCACAGAGAAACTCAGACCTACAGGATGGCCAGGCGTGGGATACGGATCTTGCCCCACGATGAGCACGCGCACGTTGGCCAGCGGGTAAGCAAAGGCGCGAAAGACGTTTTTCCCTGCGGGTAAATAGCCGTGCCCCGCCGCTATTTCCGAGCGTAGAAAATCTCCCATCGCGTGAATCGCGTCTTCCATCGGAGCCAAAGCCTGTGCCCAATCGGGTGCCATGATGCTGCTGAGCGGAGAAACTGCTGTCATGCTTCTAGGGTACTCACATGGTGTGAGCATCAGTGAAATTGTGGGTTCCATTTAGGAGTGCACCTTCCTCGTAGCTCACGGATTCTACGTCCACAGACCTGCAAAATGTCGCCCGATTTGAAACCCACGTGGCTTTAGAATCCATACCCACGGACGGGTGAGGGTACCGGGCATCTTGTAGGATAGGTTGCGGATATGTGATGTTGGCTGAGATGGGCAAAGATGACGAAGAAGAAATATGCCGTAGCAGCACTGGTGAGTGCCTTTCTTTTAGGAGCTTGCGCAAGTGGGGCTTCTCCTGATGGAAGTTCGGGTGCCAGTGGGAATACACGGGAGGATGCTGTAGTGCCGATTGAAGCTCCCATGCCTGAGATACCTACTGACCTTGAGGTCTTTTACAGCCAAGGGGTGACGTGGCAAGAATGCGGTGAGTCTCTAGAGTGCGGCCGATACACTGTGCCTCTCGACTACGCAAATCCTGCGGGTGCAGTACTGCGCATCGCCGTCACCAAACATGCAGCTAGTGGCAAAAAAATTGGTTCTTTGCTCGTAAATCCAGGTGGGCCTGGCGAAAGTGGGCAAACACTCGCCCAAGCTGCTGATAGTTTTTTCCCGGCGAACGTACTGCGGCATTTCGATATTATCGGTTTTGATCCTCGTGGGGTGGGGGAATCTCGGCCCATTGATTGCGTTGATGACAATCAGCTTTTGAAGTTTGCAGAAGCGAGCTATCCGCGCACTTCTGCGGGCGAAGCTGCCAGCAGGCGCGATGCCGAAGAGTTTGTCGCAGGATGTGTGAGCCACTCTGGTAAGGAGCTGGCCTATATCAACACTGAAAATACGGCACGGGATATGGACATTATTCGAGCGGTGCAAGGGGATCCGAAGCTCTACTATCTTGGATTTTCTTACGGCACTGAGCTAGGAGCCGAGTACGCTCAGCTCTTCCCTAAAAACGTGGGCAGGATGGTGCTTGATGGAGCTGTGGCTGCCACCAAAACTAATTTTGAGCAGACCCGCGATCAGCTTGTTGGCTTTGAAAAAGCGCTGGATACATACCTCGTTGATTGCCTCCAAAAAGAGGCGAGCTGCCCATTTTCAGGCACTTTAGAGCAGGCACGGGACAAAGTCGCGACGCTCTTCACGCAGGCGCTTGAGCATCCCATACAGACGAGTGATTCGCAGCGGCCACTCACCCAATCAGCGCTCCTTTACGGCGTGATTACGCCACTTTATAGCTCTAACTACACCAGTCTCACCAAGGCTTTTCGGGATGTAATTGAGCGTGAAGACGGCAGTGCTTTCCAGGTGCTTTTTGACGCTTACCTCGGGCGCAAAGATGGGAAGTTTTCGGACAATGCGATGGAAGCAAATATCGTGATTAACTGCGGTGATTACCCCGTCGAAGGAAATGCCGAGAAGTGGGCGCAGCAAGAGTCAGAATTGGTGAAGGCAGCACCGATTTTTGGGCCGGTATTTGGCTACGACGAGCTCACGTGCTCACTGTGGCCAGTCAAACCAACTAAGCGAGTGGGGCCATTCGTGGCAAGTGGTTCTGCTCCTATCGTCGTAGTGGGCACGTCGGGAGATCCAGCTACGCCGTATTCGTGGGCACAAGATTTGGCGAATACGCTTGAGAATTCACGGCTCATTACGTGGCAGGGCACTGGTCATACTGCCTACGGGCGTTCGACACCATGCGTGAGCGATCCTATTAACGCCTATCTGCTAAGCGGCAGCGTGCCAAAAAATAATCTGGTGTGCCCAGCTCAGTAAAGTCTGGTGTGTCCAGTTCAGTAAGGTGCTGAGAATGTTGCGGCGGAACTGTTGCGGCGGAACTTTCGCTGTATTTTTCTGTGCTTTACCGCATTTTACTGCGTTTCCCTTGTTTCGCTGGGAGTGGGCGCAGCATATGAGCATCTCACACGCGTTAGAGGTTGCAGCTGTGGCCGCAGTGTAATTCCGTATTTGAAAAGCAGGTGATGTTTTAGGTAGATTAGCTACGCTAGTTCGTGCGTGAGCTGAGTGAGTTGAGCGAGCGCATGCACGGGAGCGCGCCACCTTAGCTCAGTCGGCAGAGCGATTCACTCGTAATGAATAGGTCGAGAGTTCGATTCTCTCAGGTGGCTCAGCCGTGAAAGCCTCCAGTTCTTTGGGTTAAGCGCCAAAATGGTTGCTTATGGTGGCGTGTCGTGGCTGGTCGTTCGGGTTTACGTATCGGTTTACTCCAGCCCTTTGCTTCAGCCCTTTCGGATGTTGAGTCCCTCTTCCCATGGGATGTGGGTGTTGATGGCATAGCCATATAGCCCTCGTTTCAATGTCTAGGAATACATACGCAGCTCGCATGGAGCTCTGCTCCCCTCTATATACCTCGTCTACATATGATTTCACGAGCACGCAGGATAAATTTTCTGAAAATTTATGGTAGCTGCCCGTTAGGCTTGAAGTATGGATAGTCAAGAGGGCGAAGCTGCTCAGAGTCGGTATGGCGCAGGCGATTCCAATGCCTTCACTGAGCCAGTCGAGCGGGATGAGCCGCTGGATAAGTTGCGGAATGAATCGCAGGATGATCCGCGGGATGAGCTAGATGACCTGAATGAACTGGAACGAGCCGTCTTGCACGTCGAGCGCGAATGGTGGCGAATTGCGGATACTCGGGAAGCGGCGATTAAGAGAGAGACGGGTTTGACGCCGTCACGGTACTACGTGCTGCTCTCGTCGCTGCTCGATCAGCCGCGTTTTTGGCGAGCGGATCCGGTGCTCGTTGATCGCTTGCGGCATGGACGCGATAGCAAATTTGACGAGCGGCGTGGAAGCTAGAGATACTGTTGATACGTGGCGGATTCCGCCAAAACTTGCGATAGGGTTGCCGTGGCAGAAGAGAAGTTTAGTTTCGACCAATTTGATCAGATGGCACAAAATCGCGCATCTGTGGGAGCGCATCGGGTGCAAAAGAAATCGCATAAGTGGCTTATTGCCCTGGTGCTAGTGGTGCTGATCTCCCCACTGGTAGGGGTGGGAATCGGTACCGCGATGAGTGTGATGCGCACCGGCGTCACGCAGACGGCACAGACATCTGCCCAGAAAGATAGTGGGAGCGCTTCCAAAGAGAGCACACCGGCATCGAATGGTGCCAGCACCGCTCAGAAATCGACTGGAACAGCTGATACCGGCAAAGACGGGGGAGCGTCTGCCACGGCGGCAGATAGCCAGCCCAATCTTGGGGCGAAAGTTTCAGTTCTCAACGGCACAGATGAAGATGGGCTAGCAGCTAGCAACGCGGATAAGCTCAAAGCGGCTGGTTTTACGGCGGTAAAAACTGACGACTACAGTGACGGCGATCCGGAGCAGAGCACGATTTTCTACCATGGCTCCGATCTGCGGGTGACTGCGCAGAAGATTGCTGCCGAGCTGGGTATTACCACTCTCACCGAGGATGCTGCAAAGGCGCCAGGAGCCACTGATATCGTCGTGGTGTTGCGCGGCTAATCCCTCGATCGCTCGACATGGAGAACGCTGCAACCGCCCTGTGCTGCGTCCCTCATGCTGTGGTTTTCTGCGTCACCAAAACGCTGCTCTCCATCACCTAAAACTTGAGTTTAGTAGGCTCAAGTTTTAGCTAGTGGTGAACATCAAGGCAATTGTGCTTATTTGTTTTGCACATCCACCAGAGCTAATGCCAAAATCATAGGTGGCACCTGGTATGCCAGGTGAAAAGCGCGCAGCTGATGAGCGAATTCTCTGCGAATCTTCACGGAACAAGATTCGAGGAAAATGCGTTATCCGTCGCGGGCATCAGCTGAACAACAATCAGCTCCTAGTGGAGGAAAGAAGACGCAATGTCGAAAATCATTAAATTTGATGAAGACGCACGGCGCGGGATGGAGCGTGGCCTAGACACGCTCGCAAACACCGTGAAAGTGACGCTCGGGCCTAAAGGCCGCAACGTTGTGCTGGAGAAGAAGTGGGGAGCTCCCACAATCACGAACGATGGCGTGAGCATCGCAAAAGAGATTGACCTCGAAGATCCATTTGAAAAGATCGGCGCTGAACTCGTCAAAGAGGTCGCCAAGAAGACGGATGACGTCGCTGGCGACGGCACCACTACCGCTACTGTGCTCGCCCAGGCGCTCGTCAAAGAGGGTTTGCGCAATGTCGTAGCTGGCGCAAACCCCATCGCTCTGCGCAAAGGTATTGACGTAGCTGTCGATGCCGTCGTGAAGCAGCTGCTTGATAACGCTAAAGAGGTCGAGACCAGAGAAGAGATTGCGGCCACCGCATCGATCTCTGCTGGAGATCCGGAGATTGGTAATCTCATCGCGGAGGCTCTCGAAAAGGTAGGGCACAACGGCGTGGTGACGGTGGAAGAATCCAACACCTTCGGTACGCACCTTGAAGTGACTGAGGGCATGGCATTCGATAAGGGCTATCTCTCGCCATACTTCGTGACGGATGCGGAGCGCCAGGAAGCAGTGCTTGAGGACGCTTACGTGCTGCTCGTCGAGAACAAGATCTCGAACGTGAAAGATATGCTGCCGCTGCTGGAGAAAGTCATGCAGACGGGTAAGCCGCTCGTGATTATTGCCGAGGATGTGGAAGGCGAAGCGCTGGCCACTCTCGTCGTCAATAAGATTCGTGGCACATTCAAGAGCGCAGCTGTGAAAGCTCCAGGCTTTGGCGATCGCCGTAAGGAAATGCTCCAGGATATGGCTATCCTCACTGGTGGCCAGGTGATTTCGGAGACGGTGGGTCTCAAGCTGGAGACGGCTGATCTCGACGTGCTCGGCCAGGCTCGCAAGGTAGTGCTCACGAAAGATTCCACCACCATTATTGATGGTGCCGGTGCAGCTGAGGATATCGAAGCTCGCAAGAATGTGATCTCGGCCCAGATTGAGACGAGCACCAGCGATTACGATCGCGAGAAGCTGCAAGAGCGTCTTGCCAAGCTCGCTGGCGGCGTGGCCGTCATCAAGAGCGGCGCTGCCACTGAAGTGGAACTCAAGGAGCGCAAGCATCGCATTGAAGACGCTGTACGCAACGCTAAGGCTGCTGTGGAAGAGGGCATCGTGGCCGGCGGCGGCGTGGCTCTGCTTCAAGCTGCCGACAAGGCTTTGAACAATCTGGATCTTGACGGCGATGAGGCCACTGGTGCTGGCATTGTGGCTGTGGCTGTGGCTGCTCCGCTCAAGCAGATCGCTGAGAATGCTGGTCTTGAGGGCGGCGTCGTGGCTGAAAAGGTGCGTACGCTTCCAGCCAATAATGGTCTCAATGCTGCCACTGGTGAGTATGAAGATCTGATGGCTGCTGGTGTGAATGATCCGGTGAAGGTGACGCGTTCGGCTCTTCAGAATGCTGCTTCTATTGCCGGCTTGTTCCTCACCACCGAAGCTGTGGTAGCTGATAAGCCAGAGCCGCCAGCTCCTGCAGCTGCTCCAGCTGATCCTGATATGGGCGGAATGTACTGATAAGCATTCCGTTGCTGCTCGCCTCAACTGAAGACGAGCAGCAAAAGATGAGTAGCGAAGAGAAAGCAGCCAGGATGGGTATCACATAGGGTGTGTCCCATCCGCCGCTAGGCTATGAAATGTGGTGGTTTCTGACGGTTATCCGTCGGAAACCACCACATTTTGGCTTTTAAGCCACAGTTTAAATTTTGTCCTATAAGCCTTACAGCCCGTTTTTGGCCTCATTATTTTTGGCCTCAATCGTTTCCCACGCCTGTTTAGCTGTCTTTTTGCGCGCTTCGCGTTCAGCCTCTTCAGGAGTGAGGTTCTTCTTGGGCGCAGGGCCAGGGGAAAACATGTCGTCGAGTTTTTCGAGTGACGAACGCAGCTCGTCTGCGCTGCTGCGAGCGGTGGCCTCGGCGAAGGCAGCGGTATCGTCAGCGAGCAGCTGCTCGCGTGTATCGGAGGCGTCAGTATCCGTCTCGACATCAGGCACATCGGTGCTGCCTGCTGGGTTACCTGTTGGCACGTCCGCATCAGCATCAGAGTGCATAGCTGGCTCGTCTGCGGCATTGCTATCGAGCTCATGTTTTTTCTCCGCCACGGGCACCGTGCTCAGCTGCTCAAGTTTTGCTTTAATCCGCTCTAGCTCCGCTTCTAGATTTTCACGAGCCGGCCTTTCCCACTGGGTGGCAAGCGGAGAGTAAAACAGTTTTTTCCGTGCGAGCAATTTGCTGACGATCTGCGCTCGCGCGAAGAGGAAATGCGCAAAGGGAATGTGGGTGTATTCCACCTGTATATCATGCAAATAGTGGCGATATTTCTGCGGTTCCACTGCCAATGCGCCTAAATGGGCATCGCAGATAGCGAGCTGATCCATATCGATCATTTCGATCGTGGAGGTTTCATCCTTAGCGCTGGCCGTGGCACCAACAGTTGTGGCACCAACAGCTGCAGCACCAATAGCAGGAGTGGTGGCAGCAGAGCTGGTAACCGCAGAGCTGGCTGCAGGAGCGCTCTCCTCTACTCGGTGTGGCTTCTTCAAGCCAACGATCAGCTTGGTGACGGCGCGGACAACGTCTGGCTCCACGCCAAGGCGGGCGAGGTATTCCTGGGCAACCTTGGCGGATGCGCGCTCATCCTCTCCACCGTTGCGGGTGTAGACGGCGAGATCAGACGTAGAGAAAACAATGCCGTGAAACCATGCTGCGAGCCGCACCCAATCTGCGTGCGGCGTCTCCGGTGCCATCGTATCAATTCGGCGGAGCATATCAAGCAAATGCCGAATGTCGTGGTGGTGCCTATCTGGTGCGCTCCAGAGCTGTACGAGTTTTTCGTAGCAGGCAATAATCTCTTCAGTGCTTGCAGTAGCTCCAGCAGCTTTCGCGCTCCGAATGAAGCTCTGCTGCATCCACTGAGGCACGTCCTGTGTGAGCATAACGCCCTCCGATATACTAATCCCCGATGTGTAGCGTGCTAAGCGCCGCACGCCGGATATCGTAGCTCTTTGAGCTGCTTTTGCGAAAATGATTGTTTTTTCAGAGAAATGGTTTACGTTTATATACGTGAAGAAGACTGTAGCGCATTCTCGTCAATTGCCAAAGCTCCTCCTGCCCGAAGTGGTGCGTCAAGGATGGGCACTCATTACTGGAGGTTCATCAGGCTTGGGTCTCGCTTTTGCCCATGCGCTGGCGAGCCAGGGCATCAATATCGTAGTGGCGGCACGCAATGAAGACCGCATGAAGCAAGCGGCGGCACTGCTCGCTGAAGAATATGGCGTCGAGACTGAGATTCTGCATGCGGATCTCGCTGAGCGCGCTGGGGTGGAAGCTCTGAAAGAGCGGCTTGCCAGCGATGTGCGCCCTATCTCTATCTTGATTAATAACGCTGGCATAGGGCTGTATGCATCTATGATTACCACTGATTTCTCTGAGATTCGCACGGCGGCAGAAGTGATGGGCCTGGCCCCGATGGAAGTGGGAGGCGCGGCTGCTCTGCACATGAAACGCCGTGGAGTCGGTTTGATTATTACGACGTCGTCAGTCTCTGCGCTCGTCCCCATGGGTGCCTACTCCGCGATCAAGAGTCTCGTGAAAGTCTGGAGTGATTCTCTCTCCCTTAAGCTCAAAGGAACGGGAGTGCTGGTGCTCACGTTCTTGCCAGGATGGGTGCACACTGAATTTCACGAGCGTTCGGGAGTCTCAAACGAGTCGCTGCCAGACTGGGTGTGGATGGATGCTGATCGAGTAGTAGCTGAGACTCTCGACGCTGCTGCACGAGGTAAAACAAGCGTGACGCCGTCAAAGCGTTTTAAGGTGCTCTCATGGCTCGCTATCTACGCTCCTCAGAATGCTGTGAATGCGGTCGTGACGAAACTCAACAAAGGTAGGCGCTGATGGCGGAGAGCCCTCATTCTCTTGAGCCTTATCACTCTGAAAAGAAAGCTAAATTGCGTGCGGTTGTGCGCAAAGCTATCACCCGCCCAGTGGTGAAAGCCGTGGTCAAGCCGCATGTAGAGGGACAAGAGAATGTGCAGGACCTTGAGGGTGCATACATAGTGGTGGGAAATCATTCGTCCCACCTCGATGCCCCAATGGTGTTTTCACTTTTGCCGGATCATATGACGTCGAAACTCGCCACTGGAGCAGCGGCCGATTACTTTTATCGCAAGCGGGGGATTTCTAAGCTCACGTCGCTTTTCTTCAACACGTATCCAGTGGAGCGCAAAGGCAAGCCAAGCCCACATCCAGGCCGTGCTGCGCACATGACGTCGCGCTTGCTACAGGATGGGATACCGATTTTGATTTTCCCTGAGGGTACGCGCTCGCGCACTGGAGAGATGGGTGCATTCAAATCGGGGGCTGCGGCATTGTCGATCAAGCTCCATGTGCCGATTGTGCCGCTCGCCATGCATGGAGGGCATGAGGCGATGCCGGTGGGAAGCTCGTGGCCTACGCTCGATCACAAACCAGTAGAGCTATATATTGGTAAGCCGATGTGGGCGAATGACGGCGAAGATGCCGAAACGTTCATGGCGCGCGTCAAAAGCCATATTCAGGCAATGTTGGAACAGCAGACGGCGTGGCCGCACGAGGCATGACGAGGCGTGGGCTTATCTGCTGTGGTTCTGCTGTGGTGAAGATCGTGCTATAGCTAGGCGCGTTTGGCAATTGCGGTAGGAAACGTGAGGCTTACGGTAAGTCCGCCTCCTGGGGTAGGCGAGACGCGAGCCGTCCCGCCGTGTGCCGCGAGAGTGGCGGCGACGATGGATAGGCCAAGGCCGGTGCCACCAGTATTGCGCGAGCGAGAAGAGTCTGTGCGGTAGAAGCGCTCAAAAATATGCGAGCGGTCTGAATCTTTCACGCCTGGGCCGTGATCGCGCACTTCTACGATGGCCTCTTGTGGCGCCTGCGGATTTAGGCCAACGGCCACTTCGACGGCAGCGTCAGATGGTGTATGCGTGAGCACGTTCGCTAACAAATTTGCCAAGACTTGCGCCACTTTATCGGAATCCGCCATCACCATCACCGGCTTCGGGGTGCTTCCATCCAGTGCGATCACGGTGGCTTGGCGCTCTGGAGCGCGGGCGTGAAAGTCATCGACGGCGTTGAGTGCGGCGCTGGTGAGATCGACCTCAGTGTAGGTGAGGCCACGACCCTCATCGAGGCGTGCCAGCTTGAGTAAATCTTCCACGAGGTTGCCCATACGGTTTGCCTCAGATTCGATGCGCTCGAAAGCGTGATCGACCTGATCGCTAGGCACGCCACCCATGCGGTAGAGCTCGGCATATCCTCGCACTGTAGCCAGTGGGGTGCGCAATTCATGCGAAGCGTCGGAGACGAATTGGCGCATTCGCTGCTCAGAGGCTTGTTGCACTCCAAAAGCGTACTCGATGCTGGCCAGCATGGTGTTGATAGAGTCGGCCAGTGCGCCCACTTCAGTGCTGGGTGGAATAGGAGGCACGCGGCTGGAGATATTGCCGGCGGCTACTTGGTGAGTGACGCGTTCGATGGAGCGCACCCCGCGCAAAGCTCGCTGCACCATAATGTAGGAGAGGAAAGCGCCGATCAAAATAATGAGAATCGATAGGGCAATCATCATCTGCACGAGGCTACTCACCGCTTGCATCACGGAAAATAATGGCAGAGCTATGAGTACACTGCCTGCTGTCTCTCCAGATGTATCTGATTTGAGTGGGACGATGATGCCCCGCCAGAGCACGCCATCTTTCGTCCCTTTCATCGTAAAAGGAGAACCAGTGCTTGCCGCTTCAGTTTGCAGCATGGCAGCTGGCTTCATGGGACGGCCGTATGTGGCATCTACTTGTGCGTGAATTGTTTCAATGGGGGCGTGGTAAGCGAGGTCAATATAAAGATAAAAATCTGAGGGGATTACCTGCACTTCAGAGTTATTGACGATCTTATCCAGCGTCTGGCTGGCGATGATTCGCCCCGACGATATGAGGGAGCGATCCACTTCGTCGGTGAGATAGAGGCGCAGCGTGAATCCGATGAGCACAATCACTGCTGTGAGCACCACTGAGAGTAGTGCCACGAACGCAAGCATAATTCTAAAAGACAGCGATCCCAGGAGCTTTTGTTTCGGCTGTACGGGAGGGAGCGTGAGATTAGGCTCTGGTACGGGGATGCGCGTCGGCGTTTTTTGCTTGCTGAACTTCATCGTGGCTCGGTTTCTCAAACTTAGAACGGTGCAGCTCGCGCTTCATTTTTGCAGGCGCAGCATATACCCGATGCCGCGTTTCGTGTGGATAAGCGGCTCAATGGTGGCTGCTTCCGTGGGGTCGGTGATGCCTATCCCCTCAGGAGAGTCAATTTTGCGGCGTAAATAAGAGATATAGGATTCCACGATAGCGGTATCTCCATGCCAGTTGTAATCCCACACGTGATCGAGAATTTGAACTTTTGACACCACTCTTTCGGCGTTCAGCATGAGGTAACGCAGCAGTTTGAATTCAGTGGGAGACAGTTCAATATCGTGGCCTGCTCGCCGCACTTCGTAAGAATCCTCATCTAGCTCTAAATCGTGGTAACGAATGATGGAGCTCTCTTCTTGCGTCGGGCGGGTGCGCCGCAGAATTGCTCTCACGCGGGCAATGAGTTCTTCTAGGGAGAACGGTTTCGTGATGTAATCATCCGCTCCGATCGTCAAGCCCTGGATTTTATCGTGAACGTCGTCTTTTGCAGTGAGGAAAAGCACGGGGAGATCCGGCTCGTGTTCACGTAGGTGGCGCAAAACCTCGAAACCATCCATGTCAGGCAGCATAATGTCGAGAATAACGAGATCGGCATTGAACATATCTTCAATCTTCAGAGCCTGCCGGCCGTCTGCTGCCGCTTCTACGGTGAATCCGGCAAAACGCAGGGAAACAGAGAGTAGTTCCCTAATGTTCGGCTCGTCGTCTACGACGAGTAGGCGTGCTTCTGGTGCTTTGTCTTCAGCCATGGCTATATTGTGCGCCGCCTGTCTGGGAATTGGCTGTGAAAACCCTGGTGGTTAATTCCGGTGGTTAATTTCGGCACTGAAAATCCTGGTGGGTGTCTGGTGGTTAATTCTGGTGGGTGGACGTTGTAGCTAGGGTTGAGCGAGGGTATGGCTGTGACAGAAAGAATGTTGATGCGAGCGGTTGTAGCGATGGGGTTGGCCGCCAGCTCGGCTAGCGCCAACCCCATCATCTGCGTTGAACGATCACTATTGCGATGCCGTGTTCATTTAGTGCATGCTCAATCAGCACATGGATGGATGCGCCTGATTAGTACGCCGTAAAATCTTTGCCCTCAATCTGGGCGGGAGCTTCACCAGCTTGTAAAGCGGCGAGCCGTGCCTCAATTTCGGTGGTATCTTCGCTCGCCATGAGCTGATCGAATTGATCCTCCAGAGAGCTGGCAGCCACTTCAGCTTTTCCAGCAGCGAGAGCTTCAGTGCGGCGCACCTTGTCTTCAAAGCGGCCAAGTTCAGAAGTGGGATCGAGGACGTTGATGGAAGAAATAGCATCTTGCACCTGGTTTTGTGCCTCAGCGCTCTTCTGACGCGCTACGAGCTGGTCGCGTTTCGTCTTGAGGTCCGTGAGCTTGCTGCGCATCACGTTGAGGCCGTCTTTCAGCTTAGTGACGACTTCGCGCTGCGAGGTGATAATCGGCTCAGCCTCTTTCACCTCTTTCTCAGCCTGGATTTGGCGTTCAATCGCCACTTTTGCGAGGTTGTTGAAACGCTCAGCAGCGTCCGCGTTGCCGCTAGCGGTGAGCTCTTTAGCTTTAGCCACTGCAGCAGCAGCTTTCTGTCCCCATTCTCTGGCTGACTGAACGTCTTCGTTGTAGTCGGCTTCAGCGAGCCGCAGATTGCCAATAGTGACGGCGATGGCATCTTCGGCTTCGGCGATTGAATTGGTGTAGTCACGAACCATCTGATCAAGCATTTTTTGCGGATCTTCAGCTTTGTCGAGCAGGGCATTGATATTAGCTTTGGCAAGCTGCGTGATACGCCCTAAGATTGATTGCTTTTCTGCCATCGATGTGAACCTTTCTTCGTCGGAGTTCGTCTTCTATGGTAAAAGAAAATGTCTCGTCTATTTCTGATTTCTTTTCGTCATGTCTCTTTTGCCGCTGGCGGATTCTAAAAGCCGATTCTGCCACCTCCAGCGCCACCACCCCCGAAGTTGCCCCCGCCGAAGCCACCGCCCCCGAAGTTACCTCCTCCGCCGAAAGTGCTGCCAGGCCCGCGACTCATGCCGCTGAGCACCGAGGAAATGACCATACCAGCGAGAAAACTTCCCATAGTAGAATCGCCTGATTGGCCGTGGTGATCGCTCTCAATGGACTGCTCAGCGGCGGAGAGTGCCCGCTTTGCCAGCGAAGCTGCGCTGCGGAAAAGTTGTTCTTGCTGCACAGCTGGAGCACTGAGAGCCTGTGCAAACTGCGTGTGGGCGCGGGCAAGATACGTGCGTGCATCTGGGCCAACCCCAGAACGGTAGCTCGTGATGAACTGCTCTGCTTCATCAATCCGCGCTTGCGCGGTGGCTTTGGCGGCACTGATAGCTTGTGCTTGCTTAAGCGCCACTTGTTCTTGTTCGCGCACCCCTGCCAGCGCCCTATCGAGATGTGCTTCGGCGTCTTCCAGACGCTCATTGAGAGCAAAGAGATCTTGAGCGGCAGCGTTCTGCGCTGCGTCAAGTGCTGCTTGAGCTGTACGCTGGGCATCCAAAATAGTGGTATCGCCTGCGCCTAGGCGCTGGGCATCTGCTACGTCGGAGCTCAATGATTGGATATTGGCCGCAAGTTGGCTCTGCGCTTGCTCTATCAGCTGCGGAGCTGCATCAATGCGGGAGACCATTTGGGCGGCACTTTCGAGGGTGCCCTCGGCGAGCTTGGCATAGCTCACGGCTGAGTTTCTATCATCGTGGGCGATGTGTTCGCGAGCCTGTGCTAGAGATGTCTGCACGCCATCTAGTAGCTTTGCCACCTGATCAGGGTAGCTGTTGAGCGTGCGGAGCATGGCTTCAGGATAGCTGAGCGCAAGATTGTCGAGTTTTGCCTGAGCGAGTGGAAGCTGATGAGTGATTTCAGAGTTGCGCGTCTCCAGCTGAGCTATTTTCTCTTCTACGCGCGCCGCCAGATTGCGCAGCTCGCTAAATCCTTTTTCCTGCGCTTGCAAAGCTGCGCGCGTGGAATCCGCCAGCTGCAAAATCTGCGTGTTCATCTGGCGCTGCTGAGCAGGAGTCTCGGGATGATCATCGTCAAGTAATGTGCGCAGTGAGAACGCTTGTTGCATATTCTGTTTAGCTTGTTCGAGGCTGGCAGCAAAATCCTGAGTAGCCTGCAAACCGAATTCTGCTCGGGCAAACTCAAGTTCGGCGCTCGCGGAGCGTACGGCGTCATCCACCTGCACGAGCTCAGAACTGGCGCGGGCAGCCAATTCGCGCAGACTCTCGGCGTCTGCTTGTGCCTTTTTCTTAGCATTGCGTCGAAGGATAATCACGAGCAGCACAACGACTACGAGTGCTGCGGCCAAGAGTATATAGAGCGGAGTTTTGCTCGCAATAGAGCCGCCTTCCAGCAGCGTTTTGACGTTGGCAGCAAGGCGCTGGATGCCTGCATCCCACTCTCCATTGTGGAAAGCGTCGAGAACTCTCTTATCTGAGAGGGCCTCTTTTAACAGGCTGGCGGTGATACCGGTGCCACCGGCTTGATACCCGAGGTCGCTGCCTTCAGCGGATATTGCCACCAAGCCGTCATACTGCTGCAAGCCTGATTTCTGGGCTGTTCGTTGCGCCCAGGTGTATGCGTCCGTGCCGCCGAAATTTTTCACCACCACAACCCACAGGTCTTTTCCTGGCACTTCCTCTATGGCGCTGCGAGTGGCGGCGTCATCCTTGACGACGCCAGCCAAATCTTGGAAATTGCTGGTGAGTTCGGTCGGCTCTTCGGCGAAAGCCACAGCGGGCGTGCCTATCATGGCGGCTGCTATGAGCAACGTCGCTGCAAGTTTGTACATTCGCTGCATGGGCACCTCTGATTGCAAAATTTTGGCAAACGCCTCCCGCTGGGCAGAAGTCTCACCTGAAGACTCCTTTCACGCAAAGACTCTTCCTATGAAGAGTTCCTCGCATGATCATCGCGGATGCGTTTGGAGCGTCGTGTGGGACGCATCTTATGGACTATGGACGTGTCCCTTATGGACGCTGCCCCACTGCTCTCAGTACGAAATAAGCCTACCAAGGCCGTGGGGGAAAATTTGAACTAATTTACGCTAGCAGCGAGCGGCGCGGGCGGCTAGACAACTGGCTAGACAGATGGCTGGACAAGTGGTCAGATGGGCGGCTGGACACTGGATCTTTTCCCACCAGGGCAATTGCGTGAAGGATGTCATAATGGAAAGATGTCATAATGGAAAGCAGTGAAAAGCATGACGTGCCAGAAGTTGCCCATTCATAGTAGCTCGTAGTGGCGTATTGTTGATTCTCTACGACGATGAGCTTTATGCGTGCGGCGTGCCGGTGTGGCTGCGGGCATGGTGAGCGGGAAAAGGAGGCCAGGGTGCCAACTGGAAAAGTAAAATTCTTTGACGCCGAAAAAGGCTTCGGCTTTATTCTCGGTGACGACGGAAAAGAGGTGTATCTGCCTGCGAGTTCTGTGCCGATTGGAGTGCGGCTGCACTCAGGTACAAAAGTCGAATATGGCGTAGGAGACACTCGACGTGGCCCTGCGGCGCTCCAAGTGTCGGTGGTGCACAGAGAGAAGAGTCTCGCGGAAGCGAATCGGCGTAAGCCCGCAGAATTGGTGCCGTTGGTGGAAGATCTCATTAAAATTTTAGATCACGCTTCAGATAAGCTCCGCCGCGGAAAATACCCTGAGGGTGGAGCGCGGATAGCGCAGGCTCTGCGTGCACTAGCGGAGGATTTTGATGCCTAATTTACGAATCAATCCCAAGGAAAAACTCACGAAAGAGCCGCTGCTTGCGCAAGCTGTGGATGTGGCGCGAGAGGCATTGAACGACGTCACGAGCCTTAAAAATGTGGGGGAGCACGCCGGTCTCGTGCAAGAGGGAGATCGCGTGGTCACCCATGCTTTTGTGTGTCTCATGCCTGGATATCGTGGATGGTATTGGACGGTGACGCTCGCTCGGGCTGCTCGTTCCAAGAGCGTGACCGTGGATGAGATCTCGCTCCGGCCAGGGATGGATGCCCTGCTCGCTCCGGAGTGGGTGCCGTGGGCAGATCGTCTGCGGCCAGGAGATATCGGGGCTACTGATCGTCTGCCCTACAATCCGGATGATCCCCATCTCGTGAGCGTCAATAGCGAAGCAGAGGCGGATGCACTTGCAGCTGCTGGCGAGATCTCTGCCGGTTCTGCAGGCTTTGCCGCTTCTGCCAGTTCTACAGCGGAAGCATCGTTCGATATGCCGTCTGTTGCAGCGGCTGTTAGCCCTAGCGCGGATGACGGCGAGGGCGCTAGCAATGGAGCTGCCGGCTCGGGTGACGTTGCCGGTGACGCTGCGGGTGATGCCGCGGACGGCGGACGTGTTGCCAGTGGTGTGACGTCGCCGCAGTATGATGCGCCGCAATTTGATCCGGATTTGAAGCAGGGCTATGAATCTGCAGACTGTGACGCCGATCGGGCAGCTCAGTGGGAGCTCGGTTTGGGACGGGCACGAGTGCTCTCAGAATCTGGCAGGGCTGATGCCTTTCGCCGGTGGTATCGCGGCGAGGGAGGGCCGAGAAATCAGGCTACGCGCGAGGCTAAAGCCCAGTGCTCCAGCTGCGGATATTTTATGAAGATGGCTGGTTCCGCGCGGCTCCTTTTCGGTGTGTGCGCCAATATGTGGAGTCCTTTCGATGGCAGAGTCGTGTCTGTCGATCACGGTTGCGGAGCCCATTCGGAGACGGACGTGAAGCGGCGTGAGCGCCTGTGGGTACAATCTGAGCCGGTCATAGATGAGGCAGATTTAGAAGTGGTCTCCCGCAGCGGTGCCGAGAAAGCCTAGCTCTGGCACTGATGCGTTAAAGACTGATGCGTTAAAGGAGCATAGTGCCGATTCTGAACGCACCATTACGTGTACGGCGTCACGCACCCGCGCAGCTCACGTGACACCGCACATCAGCCACGTCGGCTACCGCACGACGTCACGCATCGGTATTATGCACGGATGTACGATACGTACCATTATGCGGACGGCGCCATTCCGAATAGCGAGTTAGACTGGCTAATTTTTCTTCATGCGGGAACACTTAGCATGTGAATACTAAAACGGGAGCTGCACCCGCACAGCAGCACAGTGTTCTCGATAAGTTCTTCCATATCACCGAGCGTGGTTCAAACGTCAAGCGCGAGATTCGCGGCGGTTTCGTGACCTTCCTGGCTATGGTCTACATTCTCGTCCTCAACCCAATCATTCTCTCTGGGCCAGATTCAACTGGCGCATTCCTCGGGGGTGGCACGGAGCCTAACAAGGTGGCTATTGCCGTGGGGACGGCACTCGTAGCTGGGGTGATGACTCTCCTCATGGGCGCTGTGGCCAATTTCCCGCTCGCGCTCGCGGCTGGCCTGGGCTTGAATGCGGTGGTGGCCTATACGCTGGTGCAGCTTCCAGGGATGACCTGGGCTGACGGCATGGGCATTATCGTCATTGAAGGCATTGTGATCGTCTTGCTGGTGCTCACCGGTTTGCGCGAGGCGATTTTCCGTGCAATTCCAAAATTCTTGCGCACGGCTATTTCTGTGGGCATCGGCCTGTTCATTGCACTCGTGGGGTTCTCGAATGTGGGAATCGTCAAGAATGGCAATGGCACGCTGCTCGCCTTTGGCAATGGTGGATCCATTGACACGTGGCCGTTCGTGCTGTTCCTCTTCGGCATGTTCTTGACGTTCATCCTGATGGTTCGCAAGGTCCCAGGAGCTATCTTGATCGGCATCCTCGGCAGCACCGTGGTGGCATTCATCATGGAAGCTATCCTCAAGCTGGGCAGCTATAACGCCGATGAGAAACTTGGTGCTGTCAATCTCGGAGGATGGAAAGGGTCCGTGCCGAGCTTTTCGGGAGCGCAGATCGTGCAGGTTCCAGATTTCGGCACGCTTGGCACATTCTCTATCGTCGGGCCATTCCAGAAGCTCGGTGTAATCGCCGTGGTAGTGCTGGCTTTCTCCGTGATGCTCGCCGACTTTTTCGACACGATGGGCACGATGGTCGCCGTGGCCTCGGAGGGTGATTTGCTTGATGACGAGGGTAATCCGCCGAATACCCGCAGCATTCTCCTCATTGATTCGCTCGCTGCTGTGGCAGGTGGCCTTGGCGGCGTCTCCTCAAATACGAGCTTTGTGGAATCGACTTCTGGTGTGGCTGACGGCGCACGCACCGGCTTGGCTTCAGTCGTGACTGGCATCCTGTTCTTGCTCTCCATCGTTTTTGCTCCACTCGTCTCACTCGTGCCAAGCGAAGCAGCTGCTCCGGCGCTCATTGCTGTGGGCGTGCTGATGATGCAGCAGGTGGGTGATTTGAAGTGGAAAGATCTCGCAGTGGCAGTGCCGGCATTCCTCACGATTGTCTTTATGCCATTCGGCTATTCCATCACGGTTGGCATCGGCATCGGCTTCATTTCGTTCGTGCTCATCGAGAGCTTTGCTGGCCGCGCCAAGAAAGTGCACCCTCTGATGTGGGTGGTGGCCGTGCTCTTCGTGATTTACTTCCTGATGGGGCCGATTCAAAAGGCCTTGCTTGGGTGAGTGCAGATTGGATGAGTGCATGAGGCGTGACGTCGATAGCGATGACGGCGAGTTCGGGCGTGACGCATAAGGCGTGACGTCGAACTCAGGCGTGCACTCACAGGTAGGCGCGTACGCACATAGCAGCGATGGGTGGGAGAGTCATTGGCGAGTTTGCTCTCCCACCCACTGGAATTTTTGGGCGCAGACGCGATATGCCCCGATCAGCTGTAGAGCCGCGAGTTTCTAGATTTCTAACGAGTTTCTTGTATCTCTAGTTAGTTCTTGCATCTCTAAACGGCTGTGGGCTTGTCATCACGGTACCTACCAGCATTGCAGATTGCACTGTGCTGCGTTTTCCATGCGTTTCATTAGCTGTGCATGCTCTGCTTCTGCGTCAGACTGCCCAGGCTAAGACGTCGCTCTAGACTAAGGCGTCAATGCAGCTGAGCAGCTTGAGCACGTCATCCGTCTCGATTGCGGGGAAAGTGGCGATGCGCAGCTGATTGCGGCCGAGTGAGCGGTAGGGATCCACGTCTACTACGCCAGCCTCCCGCAGCTGACGTGAAATCTCTGGCACTGAAATTGCTTCATCAAAATCCGTGGTTGTGACGGTGATAGAGCGATACTCTGGCTGCTGAATAAACGAATTCGCATAGGGGCGCTCGCTAGCCCAGCTGTAGACCGCATCGGAACTCGCTTTACTGCGAGCCTCCATTCCAGCTAGCCCGCCGCCAGTTAGCATCCACTGCACTTGCGCTTCCAGCATGGCAATCGTTGCAACAGCGGGAGTGTTGAGTGTCTGATCTTTCCGTGAGTTATTGACGGCGAGCTGTAGGTTGAGAAAATCTGGTACCCAACGCTCGGCCGCCAAGCGTTCAATGCGCTCCAATGCGGCGGGAGATGCGAGAGCAATCCAAAGCCCGCCGTCAGAGCCGAAGCACTTTTGGGGAGAAAAGTAGTAGAAATCCACATTCGCTACATCAAACACAGCACCTCCGGCGATGCTGGTACCATCCACGATGGTGAGAGCACCGTCGTCACCGCCAGAAATCGGAGCAGTGCCGTAGCGGACGAGTGGACTCATCGCTCCGGTGGACGTCTCGTTGTGTGCGTAGAGATAGGCGTCGATGCCTTCGTGTGCGTGGTTGAGAATCATCGTCCCTGGCTCAGTGCGCAACACTTCAACGCCCTCAAGCCAAGGAGCGGCGCTTAGTTCTTTTGCTGCTTTTTGAGAGAATTCGCCGATTACGGCGCACTGAGCTCGCTTTTCGACGAGCGTGAACGGGATGGCATCCCAGATAGCGGTGGCGCCGCCGTTGCCGAGCAGCACTTCATACCCGTCTGGTAGTGAAAACAGCTCGCGCATGCCCTCACGAATACTGCCGACGAGATTTTTCACAGGTGGTTTGCGGTGTGATGTGCCTAGTGGGCTCGCCGTCACAGCCTTCACCTGGGCCTCGCGCACTTTTGAGGGGCCCGAGCCGAATCGTCCATCTGCGGGCAGTGATTCCTGAGAAAAATTAGCCATAGTGCTATTGTGGCACGCGCGGATGTTTGAGCGGTGGCACGTTCACGTGGCGAAAAAGTCAGATCGGGCGTGATTCAGGCTGATTAGGCTGGAAAGGGTGCACGCTTGGTACCTAGGCACACGTGGTAGCGGTGTGTGCGCCTGGTAGATGCACGCCTGGTACTAGGCGTGCATATATTTGGTGGGGGATGTCGGCTTGGTGGGGGTGCTAGAGTTCGCTGCTGCAATCTGTCGCTGCCGCGATGTGTCCGCATATATCGTCCTGCGCATATCCTGAAATTGGTTCCAAGTCTCTGAGGCTGGGGCGTGTAAGGTGAAATATATCTGTGGGATAAAAGGTGTTTCTGGCTGAAAGCTGAGAATTGAAAATACGCGGAGTCCGATTAAACCGAGCAAGAGGTGATAGCGATGAGACCGACGCTGGCGGATATTGCACGTGAGGTAGGCGTCTCCACGGCTACGGTGAGCCTTGCACTTTCAGAGAAAGAGACGAGGCTTTCCCCTGCAACGGTGGAACGAGTTCGTGCAGCAGCTCAGCGTGTTGGCTATGTGCGCAACGATAATGCGCGCGGGCTGAGAATGGGTAAAACGCAGACGTTAGGCTTTATTTCTGATGAGGTGATCGTCACTCGGTTTGCGTCAGCTATGATTCGCGGTTTACTAGACGAAGCTGAGCGTCGTCACTACTCGGTGATGATGGTAGAAACAGGTAAAGATCAGCAGCGTTTTCTGCGTGCAGTAGATGCGTTACGTCGGCGTGGCGTAGATGGTTTATTGGTGGGAATGATGGATTCTCACGCCGTCCAGGATATTTTTTCTCCTATACAGGTGCCGACGGTGATCATTAATGGGCAATCAAATGGGCACGCGAGTGTGCTACCTGATGAATTGACGGGCGGTCACACGGCAATGCAGTACCTCCTGGATTGTGGGCATCGGCGTATTGCTCTGGTGGGGCGTCATGAAAAAAGTAGTGGCGCTGAACGGTCTGTGAATATCCCGATTCGCTTTCGTGGGATTGACAAGGCAATGGACGATCAGCAACTGGCGTTTGCATATGAAGTGCCAGGCAATGTGTGGGAGCCTGCGCTGGGGTATGAGGCTGCTCGTCGTATTTTTGAGGATGCTCCGGACGTCACGGCTGTGCTTGCGGCAAACGACCGCATTGCCTTTGGATTGTATGAAGGATTTCGAGCTCAAGGGCGAAGAATTCCGGAGGATGTGTCGATTATGTCGTTTGATGATGAACAGCTTGCTGGCATCGTACATCCAGGGATGACGACGATGCGTCTTCCGTATCGGGAAATGGGAGAGTGTGCGGCCTCGCTTGTGATTCGCGCTATTGCTGGTCAGCCAGTTGAGTCGGCGATTGTCGAAATGGAACTGGTAGAACGCGGATCTGTTCGGTCGATCTGAGTGCGCGCTTATGTGATTCGGTAGCGTGGCGTGGGCAGCGCAGCGGGAGTCGGTGAGTCACACCTCCTCAGCGTGACACATCATTTATGTGACAAGCATCATAATTTTATTCGGTTAATCGTTTGAATAAGTGCAGTTAATCGATTAACTTAGGAGTAAGACATTCTTTCAATGGAGAAAGTGTTGGCGATGCAAACGTATAAAAACTTCTAACGAATCCCGCATATCTCAATGGGTCAGCCACAATACTGCTCTACTTTGCTTCGTGGGGAATTTGGTGGTCGTTCTTCCAGATTTGGCTGACGTCGGAGGCGGGCGGACTTCAACTCAACGGGGGAGAAGTAGGCATCATCTATGCCATCAATGGCGCGTGCACTCTTCCGCTCATGGTGATCTATGGATTTATCCAAGATAAATTGGATCTCAAACGCACTTTACTGATATTCGTTTCGGCAATCATGGCACTTGCGGGGCCATTCGTGCAGTTCGTCTACGCTCCACTGCTCAAGATGAATCTGGTGCTTGGCGCTGCCGTCGGTGGCGTATTTCTCTCTGCCGGATTCATTGGGAGTACTGGTCTGTTTGAGGCATATGTTGAACGCCTAAGTAGACGTCACGGCTTTGAATTTGGGCAGGCTCGGATGTGGGGGTCTTTCGGATATGCTATCGTCGCTCTTGCTGCTGGCCTGCTATTCCCGATAAATCCCTACATGCTTTTTTGGATTGGTTCATGCTTAGGGGTAGTGGAGCTTGCCATTCAGATCTTCTGGCATCCGGAGACGGAGGACAATCAGAGCTCGCGTGCTGCTGCTAGTACGCCGTCACTAAACGAGATGGTGAGTTTGCTAGGCAACGCTCGCGTGTGGATAGTGATTGGTTTTGTATTTCTCTCGTGGACGTTCTACACGGTGTTTGATCAACAAATGTTTCCGGCGTTTTACACCTCTCTTTTCGACACGGAAGCCATGGGGCAGAATGCGTATGGTGTGCTGAACTCCATTCAAGTCTTCCTCGAAGCGATTATGATGAGCGTCGTCGCCATTGCTGTACGCAGATTAGGCGCGCGCAAGACGCTGCTCCTCGGGGTTGCTGTCATGCTAGTTCGCATCCTCCTGTGTGGATTGTTTGATACGGCCATCCTCATCTCATGTGCCAAGCTTTTTCACTCGCTAGAAGTTCCGCTTTTCGTTTTGGGGATTTTTGAATACTTTTCGCTCCACTTTAGTTCCAGCCTGTCGGCTACGCTCTATTTAGTCGCATTCAATCTCGCGTCGCAGGTGGGAAATATTATCCTTTCCGCGCCGTTGGGTTCGCTGCGCGATCGCATTGGGTATCAGCCGACGTTTTTCGTGATCGTAGGCGTCGTCGCAGTGGCAGCGATCTGGGCATTCCTACTCTTAGAAAAAGATGAACACACCTATCATGCCTCTCCTTCTGGGGAAGCTGGCCTACAGCAATAGACGGCAATGACAGATAATGGCAGATAATTCTTTACGACGTCACTAAAGAGTTGCAGGCGTCACTAAAACATCGCACAGATATAAACGCTGTGCTGGCATAGCTACTGCCATAAAGCCATAAAAGACTGGTGCTTGGTGATAAAACGTGCGGAAAGTGGAGAGTGGTAAAGTGGGAAACGAGCATATGGAGAAGATCTCGGCAGATGTGCATGGCAAACATGCGATAGCACTCGCGCGTGCTCAACGTGCGCAACGGGACGGCGCTAGCCAGGTGAAGCATCGGTGGTATCCTTCCTTTCATATTGCACCGCCAGCTGGGTGGATGAATGATCCTAATGGGGTAGCGTATTTCAAGGGCACGTACCACGTGTTTTATCAGCACCACCCGTTTTCTCCCGAATGGGGGCCGATGCATTGGGGGCATGTGTCGAGTGAAGATCTCGTGCACTGGAAACATGAATCAATCGCGTTAGCTCCAAGCCTTGTGGAAGATTCAGGTGGGTGTTGGTCCGGTTCGGCAATTGAGGCACCAAACGGAGATTTAGCCGTTATCTACACTGGAAATCAATGGCTCAATGGTGTGGATGACCGTGAGGGAAAGAAGCAATCGCAGATTCTCGCTCTCTCTGCTGATGGCATCCATTTTGAAAAGTACGGCGTGGTGCTGAAGTCCCCAGAAGGCATTGAAGATTTCCGCGATCCAAAAATTTGGCGGGATGGTTCGCTGTATCGAATGGTTATTGGCGTGGGCGTGCCGGTTCGGGAGGGGCAAACTCCGCAGCGGCAGGAGCAGGTATCGCAGCAACGAGGGCAAGTGTGGCTATACGAATCCGACGATCTCATTCACTGGGAATTTGTGCAAGTACTTTATGAGGATCCAGATCCGCTCGTGTCGATGATCGAATGTCCTGATTTTATCTATCTTGGCGGAAAGTGGGTATTGATCTATGGCGCGCTCCGGCCACATCGTTTGCGTGGCTATGCTTTCCGAAATGGGCACAACATGGGGTACGTGTCTGGTACGTGGAGCCCCCGAGAAAATTTCGCTATCGAGGGAGAAATTCAGCCACTAGATTGGGGGCATGATTATTACGCAGGGCAGACACTGCGGCTTCCAGATCCAGATCGTCGTCTTATCGTATTTGCCTGGATGGGTGGTTTTTCTCTCCCGTTAGCAAGCCAGCGGGAAGACGGGTGGAGTGGGCAGCTAGCGCTTCCGCGAGAACTGTGTACCGGCGTCACTGGAAATATTGTGGCGAAGCCAATAGCAGAGCTTGAGAAGCTGCGATGTGAGAGCAAAGACTACGGCTCATTTGAGATTGGCGTAAATGAGACGCTGCGCTTGGCGGACAATGCGCAGTGCGTGGAAATAGAATGCGACGTTGATCTTGATGCGTCATCCAGTGAGACTATAGCGATGTTGGTGCAGCAAACGTCGGATTCGCACTATGTGCTTCTCGCGTACGATTCGCAGTCGCAGCGCGTCGTCCTTGATCGCGGGGTCACATCTCGTACTAACCGTGGTAAACGTTCAGCTCCAGCGAAAACTTCCGGTGTGCTTTCGCTGCGAATTTTTCTTGATCGCGCTTCGATAGAGGTTTTTATTGACGGCGGAGAGCGATGCATCTCCTCGCTCACTTTTCCGTGCGATGTCGATGAAGCTCGGCGAGCTATTTCGCTTGCATCTGTGAATGGCACAATAGCGGTGCGGCGTTGCGTTATTCACTCGCTGGCGTCGGCTGTCAGCTAACGTGGCTAGGGCAGACTGGCGGAGATGCCCAGCTTGGTGGGGGTGTCGGCTTGGCAGGGGGCCAGGCTGGCGGGGATGGCGACGGTTGCTGAAGCTGTGGATAATATGCGGGTCTTAATCGAGATTTCGTGAATATCGAGATTGTGGGTGCAGTCCGCGCTGAGAAGTCTAGAATAATTCCACAATACAGAGGCGTTGTAGGTGTATAGAAGTATGGAGATATGCAGCGCAATATGGGACTGTATAAGGACTGTGGAATGAATCGTGACGACAAGGCAGGTGTGACGTGGGCGGTGAACTGATCGACACCACTGAGATGTATCTCAAGACGGTGTATGAGCTTGAGGAAGAGGGTGTGCCGGCGCTGCGGGCGCGGATTGTGGAGCGGCTAGGGCAGAGTGGGCCAACGGTATCGGAGACGGTGGCACGTCTTGAGCGCGATGGGCTGCTTCGCATCGGGGCGGGACGCCAGATTCAATTTACGGATGATGGATTTTGTCGCGCCGAAGCCGTGATGCGCCGCCATCGTTTGGCTGAGCGGTTGCTACTAGACGTGATTAATCTCGACTGGGCGCATGTGCACGATGAAGCATGCCGCTGGGAGCACGTGGTGAGTGATGCTGTGGCTGACAAAATCGACGAGTTGCTGAAAAATCCGCAGACGGATCCGTTCGGCAATCCAATTCCGCAGACGCGTCCGCAAAAGTGTGGAAAAGGTAATCCTGCTTATCCGGATGGGGCTGTGGCTGGTTTGAAATCGTTAGCGGATGTGGCGACGAAAACTATCGATCCCCAAAGCTGTGAAGTGGTGAGGTTTTCCGAGCGGGCACAAAGTGATCCGGAGGATCTCGCAGTATTTGCCGCTGCGGGGATGCGTCCGCATGCGTCAATTACGGTGCATGGCCGACGCGGAGATGATGTGGTGGTGGCAGTGGACGGCAAAGAACTTCTGGTACCCGTTGCCATCGCTAAGGGCATATATATTTGCTCGTGACGTCGATGCGCATTGGTTGCAGCGATAGGTGCGTGTCGTTGTAGCGATCTGTCGTGACGATAGGTGACGCCGATGTGAGCCGTAAGTCTAGTAATGCGACGCATTGCACAGTTGCGGAAAGGGGTGGTGATGACCTCTCGGGGCGTTATTTCGCCTCCATCGTCACCCTTAAAACAGCTCAATTTCAAGGAAAAGGTGCATGCGACGTCGTCACTAAACAAATGATAAAGACGCCGTTATAAAATCGTGACAATTCGTTGCAATACATTTATACTGGTTCGTGGACAGTGGAACGGGTGCCCGTATGTGGGTGCGCGCTAAACGCATGGGAGTTTGGATGGGTAAGCATTCGATCGTGAAGACGGCGCAAGGAATTGCCGCTAAACCAGGAGCTAAGGCATGTGCAGTGGCGACTGTGGCGGGGGCTTTCTTTGGGATTGGCAGCTCTATGGCTGTCGCTGCGCCGGAAGCGGGAAGTGTTGCTCAGCAGGCTAATAAAGTAGTGGCCGCTAAGGTTGATTTGGCCAAAGGGATATCTAAAGATGCGTCTGCTGCCAAAGATGGTGCGCAGAAAGGCAATCAGTCTGGCTGGGCGTTTACGGTGGCGAAAGCTGGCGTGAAACCGGCTCCTAAGGTTGTGGCGGATTCCGCAGATAATAGCGAAGACAGCTCTGCGGCTGCTACTGGTAGCTCAGGGTCGCATCTGCAGCAGTACGTGCCGCCTGCTGATCCGTCTCTTGGGGCAGAGATTGTAGCTGTCGCCCGCACGGGCATTGGCGTGCCATACGTGTGGGGTGGTTCTACGCCCGCCGGATGGGACTGCTCAGGCTTCGTCATGTGGGTATTAGGACATGTGGGGATCTCTGTTTCGCACGGTGCTGATTCCATCGCGCAAGCGTTTACGTCGATTCCGGCCTCTGAGGCTAAGCCAGGTGATTTGGTGTGGTGGCCAGGGCAGCATATTGCCATCTATGCGGGCAATGGCCAGATCATTGGCGCGCAGACTGAGGGAGTCGGTACCGTAGAGACATCGCTCTATGGCTCGTATCAGTTCGTGCGGGTTTCCTGAGGTCGATTCCGTACGAGTTCCTTTTCGTACAAGTTTCTTGAAGCGCGTGACTGAGGTGCGGCGCAAGTTTTTGAGGGGTTTCTTGAGGGCGTGAGTTGCTAGCTCTTTTGTGGGGTCTTCAGCTAGAGTAGATGCGCGAGTAAACTCAAGCCCTCGTAGCTCAGGGGATAGAGCACCGCTCTCCTAAAGCGGGTGTCGGCCGTTCGAATCGGCTCGGGGGCACAACGAGGAGATTTTTAATCCGAAAATTTATTTTCGAGATTAAAAATCGACGAAGTTGTGCGCAACCATGCGGAGCGTGGTTGCAAGCACAATGAGGTACCGGCGGTTGGGTACACAACGAAGTGCCGCAGGAGCTCTGTGTTTGCTAGGTGCGGGCAATCGGCACCCGTAATCTTTTTAGAGGATTTGTCGGTAGTGCGAAGAATATGGTTTTAGGCTGCTTGTGTTTCTTTTAATTCGGTATTTGCACTGGGCGCGCTGTTTGCGGGTACGAGGCTGAGGCGTAGGCCGAGTGCTTTGGTGACTTTGAAGATAGTGTCCATGGTGGGGTTTCCTTGTGCTGAGAGTGATTTGTAGAGTGATTCGCGGTTCAGGCCAGTTTCGCGGGCGAGTTTGCTCATGCCTTCAGAGCGGGCAATATCGCCAAGTACCATTTGGAGTGTAGCGGGGTCGCCATCCTCCAACGCAATTGAGAGGTAGTCTGCTACATCTTCGGGAGTCTCTATATATTGAGCTGGGTCAAAGATTTTCGTTTTTATTGTCATTCCCATCCCTCTTCTCGTAGTTTTTGTGCTAATTGTTTAGCTTTGATGATGTCTTTTTGCTGTGATGATTTGTCGCCACCTATGAGGAGGAAAATGACGACGTGCTCAATTTCGGTAAAGTACGCTCGGTAGCCAGCGCCGAAATGAAACCGAGCTTCTGACACATTCTCGCCTAGATACTTTATATCCCCGTTTACATCGCCCCGCGCCTGATATCGGCGCACGCTCGCAAAAATTCTGTGCTGCGCATTGCGATCACGCAGTTTGCCTAGCCAGGTATCGAATTCTTCCAGCGTCCTCACTTCCATAAATGAATTGTAGTCGTTGTGCTACAAACGTCAATAGATGGAGCCGGAAATAGACAGGCCTTGAAATAGATGGATCCGGAAATAGAGGTGTGGGAAGCCCACAATTGATTCACACAATTAGTTGGGCTTCCCACACGATTTTACTGGCAATGATTACCGGCACGGTTCGGTGACTTTGGTTGCCAAGCTGCACTGCCTTTCAGCTCGGGCTGCATACCTTTAGCTATGCGAGCCTTGCGCATTGGCTACCCTGCATCAGTTATCCCCGCTGCATTGGCTACCTGCCATTCCGGCTATCTTGGCTGTCCTCAGCTACGTCGGCGGCGAGCAGTAGCTAGTGCTGCTGTGCCGATTCCCAGCATTGCTAGTGCCAGAGCAATCACCGCTGCTGTCTGTGATCCTGTATTGGCCACACGTGGCGGAGTGACGGCGCTGACGTCGGGGGCAGAGCCTTGTGGCTTGCCTGACTTTGGCGTATTCACTTTTGGTATGTCGGCGTGCGGGGCGCCAGGTACTGAGGGCGTCACTACATCGCCGCTAGACGGATTTTCTCCGCCAGGATTGCACTTCAGCGATCCTTTGGTGGGAGCTTTCCAACTCCACTGCGAAGTGGCATTAGCTGGGAAAGTATAGCCCGATTCCGCTTTGGCGGTGATGCTAATCGTCTCCCCGTAGCCGTAGTTCACGCGACCGTCGTTATCTGGCGTGGCAGTGCGATTCTCGCCATTGGTATCTGTGATAGTGACGGTGTAGTGCACACCCTCGATGGGCGTCACGTTAGCGTATGGGGCTATCGTGCAACTCACCGGATCTTCAGCCCCTGCTTCCACGTTGGAATGGGCTGCAGGAGTGACGGCGTGCGGCGTGTCTGCTGGTGGCTTGATGGTCAGATGCAGCGTAGCTGTCTTGCTCTGCTCACCTTGAGCCAGCGTCACGGTGATGTCTCCATCAAATTCTTGCTTGGGGGTGCCCACCAACGTTCCAGATGTCGCATCGTAGTTCAGCCCTTGTGGGAGTGCAGGATTGAATGTGAGCACGTATCCTCGTGCTGGATCGACAGTGGCGTTTATGTCAATAGGAGTCAGTTCAGTGTTCAGAGTTCCACTCGCGTTAGCAGCTACCGTTAGCGCGATAGACACGGTGGGATCATCGCCAGCTGGCGTGCCAGGGTGGAACTCCTCTCCAGCCACCACTGGATTATCGGGCTGCGTCGGATTTTCCAGTTCTGCCGCTGGCACGGCAGAAGCGACGCAGAACCCTGCAGCAGCAGCGAAGCTATCTTCGGTTCCAGGTACTTCGTCCCAGACGTCGGTGATCTGGAATTTCACGTATTGCCCAGGAGTATTCGGAGGGAGCGTGATAGTTTGCCAACTGGTGGTGTTTTCCAGTTCGCCACTGAGCACGGCGTCACCCCAATCATCTCCGCCAGCTTTTGCCGTGGAGGAGAGGTAGATTTCGTAGCTCTTGATACGCCCGTTCACTTTATTCTGGCGCGGAGCATACTCAATCGTCGTCATGTAGTTTCCATTGAGCGCCGTCGTGGGATTAAACACCACCCAGAATGGGAAGTGATCGTTTCCGCCACTCCAGCGAGTGTGCCAGAAAGTATCCATCTTTGCGGTGCCATCGGCGTTCGTATCGAAAGCCGCGCTCACGTACCCGCTCACTGCCCCTTCTCCGCCACGTTCTTCGGAGTTCGTAGAAATATCTGTAAACCCGCCGCAGAGTCTAGGGCCGATAGCTCCCTGCAAGCGCACGCTCGTGGTGGCAGTCTTGTTTCCTGCTGTCCACGTGAACTCAGCTGTACCCTCAGTAGCCGTAGTATTTTGCACGCGGAACACCGCCGTGGCAGTGGATCCTGCTGGCATCTGCGGAATATTCACAGTGGCCGGAAGTGCCCGCCACCCATCCGAGAGGTTGACGCCCACGCTAGAAGCTGGGAGGTCAGTGTCTGATGGGGCAAATAGCGTCACGGTGACGTCTTTCCACGTGCTGGGATTGACGTTTGCCACGCTCCCAGGGTTGGCACTCATGCCCATTTCACGAGCCATTGTAAAGAGAGCATTATCGGAGATCACCCCGTTAGTGCTTACCAAATCCGGTGGCAATTGTACCAGTGTACCCGCTGCTACGTGATTGCCTGCGCGTGAGGTAGTACGTGCCAGCATAGCGGGATCATTGCGCACCTCAGGGGTGCTCACACCTTGAATATCCACATGCTTTTCATTGCCGGTGGCCACGGCGAGATACTGATTCGTGACGGCGCCTCGTAGCGACACTCTACCGGCGTCACGTTGCACGATTTGCCACTTTTGATGTGTGCGTGCCATGGGGGAATCGCTGCCGCGATTCGGCCATTTTACGCTCATATCTTTGCAGTCAGCGAGCACTGCCCTGGCGCCCACTTCCGTCACTACGCTCAGGTGTTTCGTGGCATTTTGATCAATGCTCAAGCAGGTGCCGCTAGCTGTGTTGCGCACCTGATAATAGCCATCATAGGTAGGGGTGATCTGCCACGGGCCGGTGCCTACGGGAGCCAGCTCTGGGAAAGCATAAATCCCAGGAGCCACATTAGTGCCAGCCACTTTGGCGCGAATTGTGGGCTTGCCAATCGAGTCAATAGCGGCTTTCATGCCGTCGGTGCCCTCCCAGCGAGGCCAGGGATTCGAGGCGCTCCAGGTCATCTGTGCCAAGAATGCAATAGAATCAGCAGTCTGCAGCTCCACCTCGTTCTCCGTCATGTAGGAATTGTCTGGCCAGAGGCTTACGCGTGCGCCGAGTAAATTCGGATGGTTCTGGTCTACCTGCTGGTTTCCGTCAAACTTCCCTACGTTCCAGTGCGAGTTGTAGAGATTCTGTGAATCGACGCCGTATGACATCTGGCGGCTCCAGTAGAGAGCCTGCGTGGTATTCATAATCTCATAGCCGTCGTCAAGGAATTGCTGAGGAGTGTAGGAGCTTTTATTCAACCAGTAGTCCACTACCACGTCGGTATCGAGCTTCTGCTGCGCGGAGCGCACGACGCCGTCATTAAACACCCGCAGGTGCTTCCCTTTTCCGTTGAGATACTCATCAATCTCGTTGATAAACGCAGTGAAAGCATCATTGGCCGTAGCTTGAGCACCAAAGCGCTCGCGGGCATACTCGGCGAGCTGCGGATAATTCCCATAAGCGCTTCCGATCATGTATTCATCAGCGCCCATGTGCCAGTAGTCGGTATCAAACACGCCGTCATACTCATCAATGAGATCTTTCAGCAGCTGGCGAGCTTCTGGCTTGGAAATGTCAAGACGATCAGGGGAATATCTGCCATTTCTATCAACCAATTGATACTGCGGCGAATTTTCCAGCCAGATATTCATGTGCCCAGGCGAATTAATTTCTGGAATGACGTCGATATTGTACTTTTCAGCTTTCTGCACAAACTTTTCGACGTCCGCTTTGCTGTAGTAGCTCCACGTCTGAGTGTCTGGATAGTTATCGCTCTTTACTTTCATCTCCATGAGCACTTGGTTGATGTGCAGATCGGCAATATCATCCAGAAAACGATCGACCCACTCGGGGGAGATGTTGATTTGGCAGGCGCAGAGAATGACACCGCGTTGGCGATATTTGGGCACAGATGTGCCAGTGCCTCCAGGCAATGTGAGCTGCTGATCTCCGCGGCTTTCTTGGCGTAGCAACTGGCTGAGGGTGCGCGTGCCATAAAAGATGCCAGCATCTTTAGCGGCGGTGATCGTCACCCCTCCCTCGCCGATGCTCATCTCAAATCCTTCGTCGCCAAGATCAGTGCGATCAGCGGCAAGCGCTAAGCGGACGTCTTTATCAGTAGCTGCTACGCCAACGACCGCCGGCACGCTCGCCCCGAGATAAGCGGTGAGCTCCGTGGAAAGCATCTCTGCGCGATCCGCCGTAGATGTCTCGGTGACGATGCGCGCTCCTGATGCGAGCGTCCACGTGCCAGCAGTTTCCGTGAAGCCGTCGAAGCTGGGTACGGTGCTGGGCAGTGCGATTTCTGCCGCCGCTCCATTCCAGCCGCCAGATGTCGGTTCATCTGCCGTGGCCAACGGAGTAAAGGATGTAAAAGCGAGAGCAGCTATGCTCATGGACGTGGTTATAGAAGTAGCTAGTCTTCTTAATATCATATTTCTCCCCGAGTTATCGCTGATGCAATCTGATCCAGACGGTATGTCATCGCACTGTCTAGGTGCACCTTTGCGCAGACTGCATGTATTAAATTCTAGAGGGGAGGCCGGTATAAAAATAGGACCTGCGTATGAGACAGCACGTGCCGCAGCGGCGTGACTGCGGCGTCATCGTTGCTGTACAGGCGTAGTCGTATTGCTATCGGCCGTTTGTGCGGCCGTTGGACACCATTGACCACTGCCGCTGCGCCTGTTTCAGCTCTGCCCAGGTGTGTACACTCTCCGCTGTGGACGCGGTGCAGTCGTATGGCCACACGGGTAGACAGCCGTACAGCTGGTCGAATAGCTAGCTGTACAGCCAACTACGTCAAGCTAGTCATCAAAGCTAAATGTGCGCAGGAATTTTTGGGCGCGCTCGGTGCGAGGTGCAGTGAAAAATTCGTGCGGCTGCCCCATTTCTACGATCTGTCCGGCGTCCATAAACACCACGCGGTCGGCGATTGCCCGAGCGAAAGCCATTTCGTGAGTGACGAGGAGCATAGTCATGCCGTGATGGGCGAGATCGAGAATGACGTCGAGCACCTCACGCACCATCTCCGGATCGAGTGAGGCGGTAATCTCGTCGAGCAGGAGCAGCTCAGGCTGCATCATCAAGGCTCGCACGATGGCGACGCGCTGTTTTTGGCCGCCAGAGAGCTGGCTCGGCAGAGACTGAGCACGATCTTTCAGCCCCACCCGCTCCAGCAGGGCGAGCGCGCGCTCGCGCACGGCGTCATCTTTCTGCCCCTTCACCACGCGCGGGGCGAGCAGTAAATTTTTCAGCACGCTCAGGTGTGGGAAGAGATCATAGCTTTGAAACACCATCCCGATTTTCTGGCGCACATCTTCCCACTTGGTGCCAGGCTGGGCGATATCGGCTCCCTCAAAAGTGATGTGACCGGCGGTGATGGGGGTCAGGCCGTTGATTGTGCGCAGCAGTGTGGATTTTCCACAGCCTGAGGGTCCGATGATGGCCACCACTTCGCCTGACTTCACCGCTAGCGAGATTCCGCGCAGGGCGTGTACGCCGTTCGGGTACGTTTTTTGCACGTCGAGCAGCGATAGTACGGTACTGTGGGCATCTTGGGTACCGGCGTCCACGGGGGTGGGCATAGTGATGCTGGTAGGGGTAGCCTCGACAGGTGCTCCGGCGTCACGAGTAGTAGATGCAGCAGCGTCACCGAATATGGATGTTGATGGGGTGAGAGGATCAGGAAAGCTAGTCATAATGCGAGTCTCTTTTCTAGATAAGCAGCCACGAGGGAGATGAGATAGCAGACGATGAAATAGAGGAAAAACACGGTGGCATACACCCACAGTGCCGCGTTCGGATAGTCGAAACGGCCGCGGTCAATAATCACCTGCGCCATTTTCAGGATTTCGATGACGCCGATGAGAGACACCAACGACGTCGTTTTAATCATGCGAGTGGTGAGATTGACGGTGAGCGGAATGAGCTGCCGGATGGCGAGCGGGAGCGTGACGTAGCGCATTGTCTGGATATGGGTGAGGCCGAGCGCTTGTGCAGACTCGTACTGATGTGGCGGGATGGCCTGGATAGCGCCGCGCACAAGATCTCCCATTTCGGCGGTTCCCCACGCCGTGAAGACGATCAACGCTGCCATTTCTCCGCTCATCGTGAGTTGCATTTTGCTACTTGCCCAGAAAAACACGATGAAGAGCAAGACGATTTGCGGGGTAAGCCGCATAATCTCCACATAGACCACGCTGACCCAGCGCAGGACACGACTTTTGGCGGTCATCAGCATACCGAGCAGCACGCCAAGCAGTATCGCGCCAGCCATGGAAATGAGCGCAATGCGCACGCTCACCCACAGGCCGAGCAGCAGATTGAAGAAGTTGTTGCCTTGAAAAATCAGCATCCAATCGGAGGTCATTGTGAGTGGCAGTGACGCCGTTAGAGCGGGGCGCGCGGGCAGCGATAATCCGGCGGCGTGCGTGACGGCGTCAGTTAGTGGTACCCACATAGCGCCTCGCTTTCTTCTCGAAAATCCGCGCTGCAACGGCGACGGGCACGAGAATAATGAAGTAACTCGCCACGAGCAGCAGCAGTGCCTCGTCGGTGTGATAGCCCACGCCCATCATGTCTCGGGCACGGTACACGAGATCTGGCAGTGCGATGATGGACACGACGGACGTCTCTTTGACGAGGAAAATCAGGTTGGCCGTCAGTCCTGGAACTGCCGTAACGAAGGCTTGCGGCAGCAGCACTGTGCGTAGTGCTTGCATTCGTGAAAGCCCCAGTGCCACGGCTGATTCGTATTGCGTGGTTGGTACGGCGTCAAGGCCTGAGCGAAATGCTTCCGCCATGTAGGAGCCGCCGAGAAAAGCCAGCCCGATGATGGCGCAGGTCTCGCCGGAGAGTACGATGCCCGCTTTGGGCAGCCCGTAGTAGAGAAAGACCAGCTGGATTAAGAGCGGAGTGTTGCGCGAAAGCTCAATGTATGCTCCGGCAATCTGGCGCAGTACCGGCACTCGCAGTTCGCGAACGGTGGCGCAGATGATCCCCACGGCTACGGCCAGCACAATGCCGATGATAGAAATCCGCACGGTGAGGAGCGCCGCCTGCGCAAAAAGCGGTATCGCCGTCCCTAAAATATCTGAGTTCATTGCAGGATGAATGTTTCGTTTTCAATTGGTGGATTACGGTTGGTAGCTCAAGGCTCGCGGCTAATAGCTTACGGCCAATAACTCGGGGCTCGCGATTGGTGGCCTACGGCTCGCAGTGGTAGCTCGCGGCTGGTGGCTCGCAGTGGTAGCTCGCGAGCGCCCCAAGTGTCCGGCTGAGCACAATTCGCAGCTGTACTCGTAGTGCGTAATAGCTCACAGCCAATAGCTCACGATACCTTGAGCGCCCGATTTATTCCGTAGCCCCGCCCTCGATCACGAGATCGTCGGGCTTGACGACGTTCCCATAGACGGGCTTGAGGGTCTTATCGAAGTTGCTGTGGAAAAACTTCTCTTTGCCGAGCGTGACGAGTTCATTGTTGAGCCAATCGAGCAGCTCTTTGTTGCCTTTCTGCACGGCTGCAGCGATATACGATGGCTCGCCAAAAGATTGTATGCCTGTGACGAAAGCGGAGTTTTTAGCGGTATATGCAAGCGCCTCGGTGTTGTCAGTAATCCACACGTCACCACGTCCGTCAGCCAGCGCGTTCGTCACGTCGGCGTACTGTTCGTACTTCGTCACGTTCCATTGCGGCTTATTGGCGGTGATCCAGGCATCCTGCGTCGTGCCTTTCACAATCAGGATTTTCGCGGAATCGAGGGCTTTTTCGTCGGTGATGGGGCGCTCTTTAGGCGAGACGGCACCAAAGGAAACTCTCATGTACGGATTGGCAAAATCCACTTGCTGAGCACGCTCAGGGGTCACCGTGAAATTGGCGAGCACTGCATCGACTTTTCCGGAGGTGAGATACTCGACTCGCGCTGCGGCATCCACGGGTAGCCATGCGACTTTCACGCCGAGATCTTTGGCGATGCGATTGCCGTATTCGATGTCGTAGCCCTCGTAGGTATCGCCTTGCACGAGCGAACCAAACGGAGACTTATCAGCAAACGTGGCAAGGTAAATAGTGCCATCTTGTTTGATTTGCTCTGGGGTGCGCTCGCCAACCGTGGCAGGTGCACTCTTCGCGGCGGAACCGGCAGTGCCCGTGCCTGCTGAATCGCTGAGGTTTGGGCCAGAGCAAGCGGCGAGAGCCAACGCTGCGGCGGCAATGATTCCGAAGATGTGTGTCTGCTTTCGGATGCCTGATAGTGCCATGATTTCTCTCTTTCTATATTTTATTTTCTGTATTTTTAGTTCTCTATTGTTTCGGATGACCTATGAGGTTGTTTCGATGGTCTTATGTGTGATGGTCTTATGCGTTTGTCCGCATAGATTTACGCTCTCCACAATCCAGTACCGGTTGCACTCCCGCTCCAGCTGTGCACTTGCGCATCTTTTCATCGCCGTGTCTCGCTCTCTACGGTTTGGTGTGCCGAGCGTAATGTGTAAAAAGTGGCTTGCCGAGAACGAGAGGCGTAGAGCTTCTCAGTGCGATATGTAGAGAATACGGTGGGCGATTGAGGTGTGAGTGACGTCGGACGAGAATGCTCAGGCGAAAATGCGAGGCTGAGACGCGGGCGGAGTCGAGACACGGGCTGAGCTAAGAGCTTTTACGGCGCCCGCAGTACCCAGTGTTCAAAAAACTATCGGCGGAGCGCTCTACAGTGCGGAGCTATGCCATTCGACACTTACCGTGTTCCGTACTCTATGGGCTATGCGAAGCTCTACGGGTTTGCGACCGTACTGTGTAGTACGGCACAGCCTTACGCCAATGCCTGCGCGAGCATCAACAGCTGCAGCGACAACAATCAGATTGACACATGCTGCGCATAGTGCACATACAACGCATACCAGAAGTGAGGCTCATACGCATGTGTGCTGCCTGCATTCGGTGAGTTGTCGTGTTCATGCGAGTCACTATAGCAAAGGTGCTGGCAGTGGGCATACGCAGATTTGTAATGTGAGATTCGCGGCTCTGTGCCGTGGGGGTTTATAGCGAGATTTGTGGGTGTGGTGGCTGTACGCCGTCGTCGTGACCCCTACTGTTTTACTACTCTGCTTTACTACTGCTGCATGACGGCGGCGTGTGAGCTCGTGCAGTCTGCTCTCTTGTGCAGCCTGGCCTCCCGCGCGGGTCTGTGCCGCTTGGTTGCCTGTGCAGTCAATCTCTCGCATGGTCTCATGCGTAAAGCACACGTTACGTGGTTTTCCGTCCAATGTGAAGAGTCAGTAAAACTATTGGAACAGTAATGTGAACTCTTCAATTTCTGCCGTAATGGGGGCTTAGCCTGGATTTATGGCAATAAAAAAGAAGAAGAAAATGGCTGCGGGCATCCTTGCCATGGCTGCAGCTGCAGGTATGTCGATATTCACTGCTCCTAGCGCGTTCGCTAACGGCGTCACGCCGGCTCTATCTCCACAGGAAAACGGCTCGATCGTCGTCAATTCAAACAATGGGACTGGCGTTGCTCCTGGAACCATCAAGCATGTGTGGGTGATTCTCCTAGAGAACAAGTCGTACGATGCTACGTTTTCCTCTCTGAATCCGAACTCGTACCTGTGGAAAGATCTGCCTGCGCAGGGTGCTTTGCTCGATCACTACTTTGGTACGAGCCATTATTCGATGGGCAACTACACCTCAATGGCGTCCGGACAGAGCGCTTCGTACGATATTCAGAGTGACTGCAGTGTTGAGAATTTCGACTTTGCAGATGATAGCCACATTCAAACGAAACATGTCGATGCTGCGGGCGAGCCAGCTACGCCGTTCAGCATGGACGATACGTATGGCCAAGCGGTCTCCGGTGCCGGTGCGAACGCCGAGAATGGCGAAAACGGCTGCACATATCCGAAGCAAGTTCCGACGCTATTCAATCAGCTAGACGCTGCAGGAATCAGCTGGAAATCCTACGCGCAGGATTTGGGCAACCAGCCTGGACGTGAAGATGCTCTGGGCGGTGCTCCAGGAGCGCGCAGCAATATGGCTGCAAAATCGGTGAAAGCCGATCCGAACACCACGAGCCGGCTGATGAAAGCATCCAGTGCCGACAAAGCAAAAGGCATCGCGTCTTTCACGGGCGGTCAGACTGCCAACTCTGCCACCGGCCAGAACGAAGATTATTACGTAGCCAAGCACTTCCCGAACGCTTGGTTCCACTCGCTAAATGGCATCGACAACACCGGCCAGGATGCCCTGACCACTCCGGTTCCCAATGGCACAAAGGCGGTGAAGCAAAATCTCGATTCCGATGCTGCGCATATTGCGAATCAGGAGCAGGAATTAGTCAAAGATTTGCAGCTTCCCGCTGATCAGGTGCCGGCGTTCAACTGGATTACTCCCAACAACTGCTCAGATGCACACGATTCTTCCTGCGGTGGCAATAATCTTTCTGGTGCTTTCAGCGCTGATGGAAAGCCAATCTACAAGCCAGCTGGCCTAGAGCCGTATATGCCGCAACTCACGGAGCCGAAGAACCACGTTGGCGGACTGTATGCGGCAGACTTGTGGCTGCGCTACTATGTGCCACTGATTATGGCTTCTGACGCCTATCAAGATGGTGGCCTGATTGAAATTACTTTTGACGAGGCCAACCCTCCATTCGCGGGGATGTCGTTCAACAATGCCACCGATGATACGCAGATGGCTGCAGCCGCCCGCGCAAACATGGTGTATCAATACAATAAGCAGACGATGGCAGACCTCGCTCGGGGATATGAGCAGTACGCTCCCCACACATTCCCTGCTCCATCGCTGATGGCGAAGAACTATATTCTCGCAGATCAGGCTGGTCAAAACATCAATGGTCAAGACGTCAATATGGAACCGCAGGGCCCCAATAGCACTCTGCTGCAGGATGAACATGGTAACCAGCTAGCTCCAGGGCAAGGAGACAACGGCTACATCCAGCGTCCAGAGGTTGGCACCGGCGACGATCAGGTCGTAGGTGCGAAGAACTTCGATGGCTCGCCGCGTAAGGCTGCGGCTGCCAAGACGGTGACGCAGGCAGCTTCCAAAGGCAGTAAGACCTTGAGTCTCAACTCTATTGGCGTGACGGATCTTGGGCGCGCAGTGACGGGCGACGGCATTCCGAAAGGTGCTTACATTGGGCAAGTCCAGAATGCTCTCCCCGATACCATGCAGAGTGCAGAGGCGATAACGGCGAATGCCACGCCTGATACGCATAACCCATGGGGTGCCGGTATCGTCCTGGTAGACAAGGACGGCAATCCGCTGGAAACTACCGCGGACATCCCTGAGGGTTCAAAGATTACGCTTTCTGCGCAAGGCACGCCAGGCCATCTGCGGGAAGGCGAGACGCCATACCCCACCTTTGATGCTCAGGATGCCACGCCAGGCGGCGGCAATGTGGGTGCTGTGCTGCTCTCCCCATATATCAAGCCAGGCACGGTATCGCACACTCACTACAACCATTATTCAAATCTCCGCACCTGGGAAGACTTGCTGAACGTGACGAAAGGGATTGGATCTGAGCAGGATCATAAGCTGGTTGCAGGCACCGTCGCTGGCGGTCTTGACGGCTATGGCCACCTCGGCTATGCCGCGCAAGCCGGACTGAAGCCTATGGGTACCGATGTATTTACGAATCTGCCAACGCGCGAGAAACCCGCTGATGTGGTGACGCCGTCAGCTTCTGGTACGGTGACGCCGGCACCTACCTCTGGTGCGGCGGCGCCTACCGCAAAGGCTCCTAGCGCGGGATCGCACGGCAATGTTGGTGCGGATGGCGCGCAACGTTCTGGACGTATCGCATTCACTGGCTCTGCCGTGACGGGGTTGGCTCTCGCAGCTTTCGCGCTGGTACTTGCGGGCGCTGGGGCTGTGCTTATTCGCCGTAAACATGCGCGTGCTGGCGCGACGGCAGATGCTGTGCCAGCTGAGAGGGAATGATGCGAAAAGGAAAGATAGGCAAAGGAACGCTGCGTAAGGGAATGGTGGGGGCGTGAGCGCGAAGAAAAAATACACGGCTCTTGCACTGATTGCTCTCGTGTTGGCAGGATGTAGCGGGCAGGCGGCGTCATCTGAGTCTGGTTCGGCTGCAGCCAGCAGTGGGCAGCGTTCGTCTGTAACCGCGGCAGATCTCGCTACGCGCGCAATGGGCTATGTGCGGCCGGCACGGCAATTGGTCGCCTCGCCGCTGAATCCCGTTCTCGTCAGCCAGGGCGAGACAGTGAAGATTCAGCTTTCAGACACGGATTCCGTGAAAGTCAGTGTGACGGGGCCTGAACATGCGCCGAACTCTGATCCTGATGTGGAATCGTTGCTGAGCTGGTGGACAGTGGAGATGTCGGATGCCAGCGCTGAGATACCGCTCTCGCTTGCGGAGTTCAACATTCAGGACCGTACGGGAGGAATCCACACATTCCAGCCCCGAAGCGATGACATGAAAGAGATGCCGGCGAGTTTGCAACCTGGCCAGACGCTTCGTTTCCAACTGCAGACGCCAATTCCAGCAGGAGACGGCATAGTGCGTTGGGCGCCTGATGCGCAGCACGTGATTGCGGCGTGGGACTATATCGGTGAGTTTGACTGATGAGTGTGCAGCTGACGATGCAGTGACGGCGATGTTCCGCTGGTGGTGTGTCGGCGCGTGCGTTGCTGGATATGCGCCGTCGAACGAGAGCATAGCGCAGTCGTCAAACGGCGAGTGTAGCGCACGCCAAATGAGGGCGTGTAGTGCAGTCGCCGCACGAGAGTGTAACGGAAAATGCTGCTAGCTGAGCAGTGGTAGCTGATTACTGGCGGTGAGACATCGCTAGGTGGCTGAGGTCTAGGAGATTAGCCCGCAGTTTTAGCTCGCGGTTTTCTTCGGGCGCCCTGGCTTGCGTGGAGGCTTAGCAGCGGCGGGGAGACGTCCGTGAGATGCGAGGGCGGTGCGCAGGAGGATCTCGATTTGGGAATTGACGGAGCGCAGGTCGTCGGCTGCCCAGCGGGCTATGGCATCATAGACCGCTGGATCAAGCCGAAGGAGAAGCTGTTTGCGTTCACTCATGGGAAACCTGCACTAAACGTGTCTTTCACTGCTGAATTTTGATGTGTCCTGTGCCTCGGGCTGCTGAACCGTCTGCATATGACTGCTGTGGGCTGCGCATAAACCATTGCTGTACTTGCATGTCAGTGCCAGTGTCAGTTGTAAAGCGTACCAGTATTGACCACTGGCGTGGCTTGAGAATCGGAGCAGAGCACCACGAGCAGATTGGAAACCATCGCAGCTTTTCGCTCGTCGTCAAGCGCTACGACCTGTGCTTCCTCCAGCTGTTCGAGAGCATCTTGCACCATGCTCACGGCACCTTCCACTATCTTTTCGCGTGCGGCGATGACGGCGGATGCCTGCTGGCGTTGCAGCATTGCCTGCGCGATTTCAGGGGCGTAAGCGAGAGTTGAGATGCGGGTTTCGACCACTTCTAGGCCGGCAAGTGAGATGCGTTCGGCCACTTCGGTGGCAAGTTCGTCGGCCACTTGTTCCATAGAACCGCGCAACGTCGGTTCATCCTGTGCGGCGTTATCATAAGGATGGGCTGAGGCAACGTGGCGTAAAGCTGCTTCAGACTGCACGTGTACGAATTCGGTGTAATCTTCTACTGCAAATGCGGCTTTCGCAGTGTTGTTTACCTGCCACACGATAATTGCTGCGATATTGATTGGGTTCCCATCGGCGTCATTCACTTTGAGCTCGTTCGTCTCAAAGTTGTTGATGCGCACGTTTATTTTCTTTTTTGCTGTGAACGGTGCGACGGTAAAAAATCCAGGCTTGCGAATTGTGCCGATGTACGTACCGAAGAATGTGAGGACGCGAGTCTCTCCTGGCTGTACCACCGTTATTGCAGTAGTGCATATCAGCAAGAGGAGTGCCAGCACTACAATTCCGACTACCCCAAAGGTGGTGAACGAGGGAGTGAGAGTGCCTGCGGATTCGCGGAGGGCGAGCAGCACGCTCAGCCCCGTGATGCCAAGTGTGGCGACGACTATCGCCATGAGTCCCACGAAGCCGTTGGTGTGTTTCGCTGACCTTTCGTCGATGGAGATACCTGCCTCGTTCAGTCCGATGGCGGTGGGTTGCTGCGGTGTGTTCATGATGGGATTCCTTAACCTCTCGTAGTTGTTGCTGGTGAATACTAGCTATGGGCGGCTGTACTCCTCATTTAATGTGATATTAATATGATATCACATTATTGGCGGTATCTACGCTTGAGTTTGTATGCGGGTTTGTGCTCGGATTTGCCTGTGGATTCGCACTTGGGATTTGTGCGCGGTTTGCACGTGGATTCGAGCCTGGCTTGCACTCGGTTTGCATTCGAGGTGTGCCTGGGTTGGCACCTGGATTCACACTCAGGTTTGCACGTGGATTTGAACGTGGCGGCAGAGGAGGAGGGTGCTCCGCAGAGGAAGATGTTGCGCAAGGCAGATGTTGCGCAAGGCAGATGTTCGAGCTGCGCGGCGCTATAACGGCGCTATAACTGCGATACAGCTGCGCTATAAACGGTGCGCTATAAACCGTGGCGACGTACTCTTTATGTAGCGACTCTTTAGGTAACGGCATACCCTTTATGTGGCGACGTACTCTTTGTATAGGAGGAAAGTGTATGTCTAACACGGAGAAACATCCCGAAGAGCGCGTGGTACACCCGAGCGCCCCGCACTGTGAGAATGGCGCTCCAGTGGAACTCATTTTTGCCCGCACCATGCCGCTGGGAGAGGGCGACCATGCCATGGCGGTGCACCGCACGTTGCCACAGCGCCAGCGCAGCCTTATCGGAGCATGGTGTTTTGCTGATCATTACGGCCCAGATTCAGTATTTCTCACTGGCGGAATGGATGTGGCTCCTCATCCGCACATGGGTTTGCAAACGGTGTCGTGGCTGTTTGAGGGCGAAATTATGCACAACGATTCAGCCGGATATCACGCCGTCGTCAAACCTGGAGAGGTGAATTTGATGACGGCGGGCAACGGTATCTGCCACTCTGAAACGTCTACGCAAGGCGTGACGACGCTGCACGGACTGCAGCTGTGGGTGGCGTTGCCGGATTCAGCTCGTGCAATAGAACCTCAGTTTGAAAATTATGCGCCGCGGCCTGTGCGCTTTGAGGGCGGCGAAGCCATCGTGTTTATTGGCTCGCTGCTGGGATCTGATTCTCCCGTCGAAACGTTTACGCCGTTACTCGGTAGCGAAATCTGCCTCAATCCCGGTGCACAGCTCGAACTCGCCGTGAACCCCCACTTTGAGCACGGCCTCTTACTCGATTCTGGCAGTGTACATCTGGAGGGAGTACCTGTGCAGCGCACGGAACTTGCCTACACGGGAGTTGGCTCAGATACTCTGCATATCGAAAACTCTACCGAGCAACCGGCGCGAATGGTCATACTCGGCGGAGAGCCATTCGATGAACAGATCGTCATGTGGTGGAATCTGGTGGCTCGCACCCATGAGGAGATCGTGCAGGCGCGTTCGCAGTGGCAGGAGCATTCAGATCGCTTCGGCGCAGTCGAGGGCTATGTAGGGCATTATCCCAGTGGCCCTGCGTGGCTCTCCGCCCCGCAACTGCCGCAAGGGCGCATCCGTCCGCGCACGAATCCAGCTCCGACGGCTCAGCCGCAGCAAGGGTGATAGCTCAGGCGTATTGCGTTGCCCAGAATTGTGCAGGGCGGCTAGCTGCCGGCTCTCGCCGTCGAACGAATAATCCGATACCCCTTGCTGGAGGCTATTTTTTCACTGGGGAACCCGTGCGCGGTGAGCCAGGTAGTGAGCGAATCTGCTCCGAGATTTTTCTGCACCACCCAATAGGCCTCGCCCGTTTCCGGGCGCAGCAGCGAGAGCCACGCCGTCAATAACTCGTGTAGCGCCGTTTTCCCAATGCGAATCGGCGGATTGCTCCAGATGAGATCAATTGCTGTACCAGCTGCTCGCAGTTGTTTCAGCGCCTCCTGAGCATCGTCAATCGTGACGGCGTCACCCAAACCCAGCTTTTGAGCGTTACGCCGAGCAGCAGCTAACGCGCGCTCGTTGATGTCTACCCCCAGCACTGTGGCATGTGGGTATTCGTGGGCTAACGCAAACGTCAGTGCCCCCCAGCCGCAGCCGACGTCTACGCACAGCGCGTCGGCGTGGGACAGCTCTGTGTGAGGTACTTTCGTCAGCAGTGCCTGGGTGCCGCGATCGAGTTGCTGAGCAGAGAAGACGCCATCGGGAGCGAGCACGGAATAGGCGAAACCGCGCGCCGAGTAAGTAATGTTGTGTTCGCGCGCTTCGGAGCTGGGCTGCGCCGTGAAGTAGTGCTCAGTCATGGCTTCATTGTAGCGAGTTATCACAGCGAGATTTCTCCACGCCAAACGAGATATGGCACAACTGCTGTGCAGATGCCACTGTAGCGCAGCACCAGGGCGTTGTACCGCAGCTATGCGCCGTGCCTGTGCTTGTAGCTATGCGCCGCTCCTCACGTTCCGCGCCCTTGGTCTTTTGCACCTTCTCGTGCCCGTAGTTCACAGCCCGTAGGGCTTGTGATGTCGCGCCATTTTCGTGAGGCCAATAAGCGAGTTTTTGAGAATGCGTTACACTTATGGTTTGAACAAGGGGCGTATGGGGGTATGGCCGTATGCATTACGTGCGAGATAGTCGATTCCTCTTATCTTGCTCACATACGTCAAGGCACGTCAAGGAGAATGTATGACTTCTGCTGCAACGGATGGGCAGGCTTCAGCTGCCGTGGCATCCGCTTCAATGGATTCAACGGATAACGGCGGTGGTTCGCAGCAGTTGCATCGCGGGTTGCGGGCGCGGCATCTCAATATGATCGCCATTGGCGGCGCCATTGGAACGGGTCTTTTTGTAGCATCTGGCGGCACTATTTCGCAGGCGGGGCCAGGCGGCGCGCTGCTCGCGTATGCCCTCATCGGCATTATGGTGTATTTCCTGATGCAGAGCTTGGGCGAAATGGCAGCGTACATGCCGGTGGCCGGTTCTTTTGGCGAATACGGCACCCGCTTTGTCTCGCCTAGTTTTGGCTTCGCCATGGGGTGGAATTACTGGTTCAACTGGGCAATCACGGTGGCCGCCGAACTGGTGGCAGCAGGGCTGGTAATGAAATTCTGGCTCCCCGACGTCCCTATGTGGATTTGGAGTGCCGTTTTCCTCGTCATTCTCTTCACGATTAATGCGCTCTCGGCTCGGGCATATGGAGAGGGAGAATTCTGGTTTGCGCTCATCAAAGTGATTACAGTGATTGTATTTCTCGTGGTGGGGATTCTCATGATTATTGGGATTCTGGGTGGCTCCTCACCAGGGTTGAGCAACTGGGTGGCATCCGATCCGGCGAATGGCACTCAGGCTCCATTCGTTGGGGGCGTGATGGGAGTTTTGGCCGTCTTTATGATTGCTGGGTTCTCTTTCCAGGGGACGGAATTGATCGGCGTCGCTGCTGGCGAAGCGGAAAATCCGAGCGTGAGCATTCCAAAGGCAATTAAATCCGTGTTTTGGCGAATTCTGCTTTTCTATATTCTCGCCATCGCCGTGATTGGATTCCTCATCCCGTACACCGATCCTAATCTGCTCAATGCCTCAGATACTGGCGATATCACGATTGCTCCATTCACGCTCATCTTCGCTAAGAGCGGGCTCGTGGGGCAGGCGGTGATCGCCTCAATCATGAATGCCGTAATCCTGACGGCAGTGCTTTCTGCTGGCAATTCTGGTCTGTATGCATCGACGCGTATGCTTTACGCGCTCGCAGAGAACCATCAGGCGCCGCGAATTTTCGTGAAGCTCAATGATCGCGGAGTGCCCATGACGGCGCTCATTGGCACGACGGTGATTGCACTGCTCTGTTTCCTCAGCTATATCTTCGGCGAAGATAGCGCATACACCTGGATTGTCAATGCCTCTGGTCTGGCTGGTTTCATCACCTGGGTGGGCATTGCGTGGTGTCATCTCAAATTCCGCAAAGCGTATGTGGCGCAAGGCCGCGATCTCGCCGCTTTACCGTTCCGCGCCAAGCTCTATCCAGCGGGGCCGATTATTGCGTTAGTGATGTGCATACTCGTCATTATTGGGCAGAATACTGAAGCGCTGCTAGGGCAGAGCGATTTCACTCATTTGCTCAGCTCGTATATCGGGCTGCCACTCTTCCTGCTGCTGTGGGGTGGGCATAAACTCGTTACGCGCGCTCCAAAGATTGATCCAGCTCATGCCGATCTGACAGCGCATGAAGCGACGGCTCGCGTCTCTCAGTGAACGCCTCGCACGTGAAAATGGTGGCGCAGAAATCGCGTGAAAGCGGCGGCGCAGAAACCATGTGAAGCGGTGACGTGGAAGAAACCCACTTTAGACCCTCAGCGCTAGTGGCGGCTCGCGCTAGACTGGAGTCAGTGCACATGGCCATTGCCTGTGCGCCGATCAAAAATTAACCAACAAGGATGTAACTATGACGTACAAGCTGATTTTGTTGCGCCACGGCCAGAGCGAGTGGAATGCTAAAAACCTCTTCACGGGGTGGGTGGACGTTCCGCTTTCGGAGGCTGGCAAGCAAGAGGCCATCCACGGCGGTGAGCTGCTGAAAGAGAATGGGATTCTCCCCGATCTGCTCTTCACGTCGTTGCTGCGCCGCGCAATTATGACGGCGAATCTCGCCCTGGACGCCTGCGATCGGCACTGGATTCCAGTGGAACGCAATTGGCGCCTCAACGAGCGGCACTATGGTGCTTTGCAGGGCAAGAACAAAAAAGAGATTCGCGAGGAATTTGGCGAAGAGCAGTTTATGCTGTGGCGCCGTAGCTACGATGTGCCGCCGCCAGCCATTGAAGCGGGCAGTGAATTCAGCCAAGATTCTGATCCTCGCTATGCTGGCGAGCCGATTCCGGCGAGCGAATGCTTGAAGGATGTGCTGGAGCGGGCGTTGCCGTACTGGAATGAGACGATTGTTCCGGCTATCAAGACGGGCAAGACGGTGATGATTGCGGCGCACGGCAATTCGTTGCGGGCTATCGTGAAGCATCTCGATCAGATCTCTGACGACGATATCGCCGGCCTCAACATCCCCACGGGTGTGCCGCTGCTCTATGAACTTGATGAGCAGACGTTGGCACCAGTGAAGAAAGGCGGCACCTATCTCGATCCTGATGCTGAAGCTAAAATTGCTGCCGTTGCCAATCAGGGCAAGTGATATCTGCTGATATCCACTGATACTTCCAGTGCGCTTGCAGTGAGAATACGTGATGACGTCGCTACCGTGGGGGTGGCGGCGTCATCGCCTTTTGGTAGAATAGAAGCCTACGAAAGAAAGTGAAGTGCGTTATGCCGTTCAAAGTTGGAGAAACCGTTGTGTACCCCCATCATGGGGCGGCCTATATCGAAGATATCTCGGAGAAAACAATCCGTGGCGAAAAGCGGCTATATCTCACTTTACGAGTGATTCAGAGTGATCTCACTATCCAGGTGCCAGCCGATTCTCTGGCAGATGTGGGGGTGCGGGACGTCTCAAACGACGAGCAGCTAGAGCGTGTCTTTTCGATTCTGCGGCAAGAAGATGTGGAAGAGCCACAGAATTGGAGCCGCCGTTTTAAGGCAAATGGAGAGAAACTTACCAGCGGAGACGTCAATAAAGTGGCGGAAGTGGTGCGGGATCTCACGCGCCGTAATGCTGACCGCGGTTTGAGCGCAGGTGAGAAGCGGATGCTCTCGCAGGCGCGCGGAATTTTGAGCTCCGAGGTGGCGCTTGCCCGTGGGCTCACTGATGAAGCAGCTGGTGAACTCCTCAACGAAATTTTGGGTGAATTTGATGCAGACATCGATTCTGCATATTCAGCCAGCTCTGCTGACGAAGCTCCCGACGACGCCCAGTGAAAGCGTGAGTAGCGCAGCGATGGATGCTATGCAGGTGACGGCGATCGTGGCCGCTGCAGGGATAGGTACGCGGCTGGGCGCCAATAAACCGAAAGCATTGGTAGAGATAGCGGGAGCGCCACTGCTGGTACATGCCATTCGCGGTCTGCATGAGGCTGGAGTGAAGCAGATCGTCGTCACGATTCCAAATCAAGCGGGTACACAGACAGACGCACAGGCAGAATTTCACGACGTGCTGCGCGGCAGTGGCATATTGGATACAGTGCTGGTGCCAGGCGGGCGGACGCGCCAGGAATCAGTGGCCAAAGGCATTGCTGCCGTCACTGCCAATTTTCCAGATACTACGCACGTGTTGGTGCATGACGCCGCCCGGGCGCTCACGCCAGCAAGCGTCATCACGCGCGTGATTGGCCTACTCGCTGCTGGCTTTCCAGCTGTTATTCCAGTGCTGCCGGTGGTGGATACAATAAAAGAGATCGAGCTGGACGCCCCCTCGGCGGCTGAGCTAACAGGAGAGAACCCAGAAGTGGGCGACAAGCCGGAGCTGGCAGCTGCGGCAACTGTAGATATGGCAGGTGCAGGGGGAGTGCCACTTGCGTATACGGAGAAAGTGGTGTGCACCGTCGAGCGCGGCGCGCTCAGGGCGGTGCAGACGCCGCAGGGCTTTGACCTTGCGGTGCTGCGGGCAGCGCATGAGGCAGGAGCTCAGATGAGCCACGACGAGCAGGCAAGCGCTCCCGACGATGCCGCGCTCGTGGAGCTCAATGGTGGCACGGTGTATACCGTGCCAGGGGATGCTCGGGCTATGAAAATCACTACTCCATTTGATATGCAGGTGGCGCAGATGCTGGCCGCCAGTTCCTTGTAGCAGCCTTGTAGCAGCGCCGTGCATATGGCGCTATGGCATAGTGCAGAGTAAGAGTTGAGCCAGAGAAAGCAGCGGAGAGGACGCGCATGAATCAGGTTATGCGAGTGGCCACGGCGGTGGATGTGCACGCTTTTGAATCCAGCTTCGAGCACGGCGTTGCCCAATCAGGCGGCGCTCAGTTAGGCGGCGTCCAATCAGATAGCACCACTCAGTCGAGCATTGCTGCCCAAACAAGCGGCGCTGCCCAGCTAGACGATACTGCCCAATTAGGCGCCGGACAATCAGGCGCCGCCCATCCAGATAGCGCTGCCCGCCCGCTGATGCTCGCGTGCTTAGAATGGCCAGGGCATCGGGCGCTTGCAGGACACTCTGATGGTGACGTTGCCGCTCACGCGGTGTGCGATGCTATCCTCATCGCCGCCGGCGTGGGAGAGATGGGCACAATATTTGGCGTAGATCGCCCAGAATTTGCTGGCGCTTCGGGGGAAAGTTTTATACGTGAGGCGTTGCGCTTAGCGAGGGAGGCGGGCTTCGCCGTCACTAATATCTCTGTGCAAATCGTGGCGCAGACACCTCGGTTTGCTCCTTATAAAGATGCAGCGCAAGCTCGCATGAGCGCCATTGTGGGGGCGCCGGTGTCGGTAGCGGCTACGAGCACGGATCATCTCGGCTTTATCGGAGCGGGCGAGGGAATCGCGGCTATTGCCACGGCGCTGCTACACGGAATTTCTTGAGCGCTCCGCGCGCCTGTGCCGCCCCTATTTTGATTGGGCTTTCACGGGGATAAACGTGAGCAGGCCAACGAGCAGCACCAGCATAATGCCGAGGATTCCGAAATAGGCGGCCGCCTTTAGCGAAAGGCCGGTGAGTGCAGCCCCAATCACGATTGCATTGGCATACATAAACGGCGAGAGGAAGCTGACGGCACGGCCGGTGGTGGCGTAGAGACCGAAGAGTTCGCCCTCTTTCCCCTCAGGGGCAATGCGGGCGAGGAATGTGCGAGAAGCGCTCTGGGTAGGCCCCACGAAAATGCACAGCCCCAGGCCGAAAATCCAAAATACCACGGTGGGAGAGAACGCTCCGATTCCGCCGTGCAGAAAGAACACAGCAAAGCCGCAAATCACCATGCTCACCAACGAGAGGATAATGACGGCACGGGCGCCGAATTTGTCGTCGAGAATGCCGAACGTGATAGTGGCAATGCCGGCCACGAGATTGGCCACCACCCCAAAGATGATGACGTCCGATTTGCCAAAGCCAAAGGCTGCAGATGCCAGCACTGCCCCAAAGGTGAAGACTCCGGCTAATCCATCGCGGTAGATGGCGGAAGAAATCAGAAACCACACCACTGATCGATCGGTGTGCCACAGGTGTCTGACGGATGCCCACAGCTGCTTGTAGGCACCGATAACCCCGAGTGTTTCAGTGCCGTCACGCCGCGGTTTATTATGTGCCGTGAGCATGATTGGCAGCGAAAAGATGAGCGTCCAGAGAGCGGCGATGAGCATAGAGACTCGCACGTTCATACCATTTTCTCCGGTGACGCCGAACCAGCCCACTTCGGGGGCAATGAAGCCGACAAAGAGGATTAAGAGCAGCACGATTCCGCCTACGTAGCCTAATCCCCAGCCAAAGCCAGAAATTTTTCCCACGTTTTTCGGCGTGGAAATATCAGAGATCATGGCATTGTAGATCACTGATCCGGTCTCAAACGATATGTTTCCGGCGGCCAGTAGAAACAGCCCCAGCCAGAGGCGAGAGTGGCCAGCGGCGTCGAGCGGCGTCACGAAAAATAGGCCAGCGGTGACGATAATCGTGATGGTGGTGGTCAGCGTGAGAACGGTAGCTGACCGGCCGGAGCGATCAACGCTCTGCCCAAGTGCGGGTGCGACGAGCGCAATCAGCAGGCCGGCGATAGCTAGTGCATAGCCCAAGCTGGCGTTGGCGTGTTCTCCAAAGAGGTGAGGGTCCGTCACGTAGACGGAGAAGACGAACGTGGTGACGACGGCATTGAACGCTGCAGAAGCCCAGTCCCACAGACCCCACGCCCACACTCGACCGGTAAAAGTACGCGGTTTTCGCTGGCGGTGCATCGGCTGCTTGGATGGTGCGGGGGTGTGCTCAAGCGAAGAAAGAGGCTCAAGCGACTCGTGAGAATCGCGAGGATCGCGCGGCTTGCGCGTGGTGGAAAATTCACTCACAGAGCTAAATGTAGCAAGTCGTGGCGGCACGCATCACACTTTCGTGCTTCGCGGCGGTGTGTCGGTAAAATCGGTAGCGTGAGTTTACATATCTATGATTCAGCCAGCCGAAAGCTGCAGGAGTTCCGCCCGCTTGAGCCACACAAGGTAGGAATTTACCTGTGTGGTGCCACTGTGCAAGGCTCGCCGCACATTGGGCATATGCGCTCAGCTTTGGCTTTCGACGTGCTTGTACGCTGGCTGAAGCGCAGCGGATACACTGTCACGCTTGTGCGTAATATCACAGATATTGATGATAAAATTTTACAAAAGTCTGCTCAAGCAGGGCGGCCATGGTGGGCGTGGGCGTACAAGTACGAGCGCGAATTTTCAGCGGCGTATCAGGCGCTGGGGGTGCTGCCGCCCACCTATGAACCGCGGGCGACGGGGCATGTGCCAGAAATGATTGCACTTATCCAGCGGATTATGGATGCGGGGCACGCTTATCTCGGCTCGGCGGGCAATGTGTATTTCGACGTCACCTCGCTTAATGATTACGGCTCGCTGACGCATCAGGCGCTGGGGGATCTCGCCGTCGATGATGCTGGCGCTGAGCCGGATAAACGCAATCCGCATGATTTTGCGCTCTGGAAAGCGGCGAAACCGAGTGAACCTGCCTCAGCTGCCTGGGATACTCCGTGGGGGCGTGGCAGACCAGGCTGGCATCTCGAATGCTCTGCCATGAGCTGGAAGTATCTGGGCGAGAGCTTTGATATTCACGGCGGCGGTTTAGATCTGCGTTTCCCTCATCACGAGAATGAGCAGGCACAGAGCCATGCAGCTGGCTTTGGATTCGCCCACTATTGGATGCACAACGCATGGGTGACGATCGACGGTGAAAAGATGAGCAAGAGCTTGGGAAACTCGTTGACGGTCGAACGTATTCTGCGCCAGTATCCTGCGGTGTACGTGCGCTTTGCCCTTGGCACGGTGCACTACCGTTCCACGGTGGCCTATTCGGAGCGCACGTTGGCAGAAGCGGCAGCTCAATGGGATCGTTTGAGCGGATTCGTATGGCGCGCGGTGGAAGCGACTGGAGAGATAGACCGCTCTGAGGTGAGAGAGCTCAGCACTGATGAGCTTCCGGAGGATTTTCGGCAGGCGATGGACGACGATCTCAACGTCTCTGCTGCGCTCGCGGTAATTCATGAACACGTGCGGCGTGGCAATAGCGCCCTGGCGGATATGGACGATGTGGAGACGCGCCGCGAACAGTTGCTTGTGCGCTCTATGCTGGACGTCTTGGGGCTTGACCCGCTGGCTGAGCCGTGGCGGGGGAGCGAAGCTGGCGGCGGTGAGGGCAGCGACGTTTACGGAGCACTTGATACGCTCGTGCGCCAGATCCTGGAGCGTCGATCTGAAGCTCGCGCGGCAAAAGATTGGCCACAAGCTGACGCTCTGCGCGATTCCTTGGCGGCGGCCGGTATCAGCGTGGAAGATTCAGCTGAGGGGGTGCGCTGGCGCCTAGACCTGTAGCTAGCTGCGCAGAGCTTGGCTGCTGTAGAAGTGCCCTAGAGCAGCAACTCTAGAGCAGTGACATCGCACAGACGTAAGGAGAACGATGGCAGATCATTTTGGCCGTCCGGCAGGCGCGAAGCGTAAGAGCGGAAAGAAAGGCGCATCGAAAGGCTCGGGTGGAAAAGGGCGCGGACGCCTGGAGGGGCGCAAAAACATCCCGAAAGCTGAAGACCGGCCATACCATCCGGCTCATAAGCGCAAGCTGGCTGCTCAGGCGCGTGCTGCCCAGGCCAGCGCGGCAGCGCCGAAACTCCGCGCTTCGTTGCGCCTGAAAGAGGGGCATGAGCTTGTGGTGGGGCGCAATCCTGTGGCGGAAGCCGTCGCGGCTGGCGTGCCGTATTCTCGCGTCTTCATGGTGGGGGCGCTGGCGCATGACGAGCGCGTCATATCGGTGGCGCGTGCAGCGAGTGCTGCGGGCGTGCCAATTGCGGAGGTGAGCCGCGCCGAGCTAGATCTGCTCGCCGACGGCGCCTCGCATCAGGGAATCGCTCTCGAAATGTTGCCGTATGAATATGTGGGTGCCCGAGATCTGGTGGAGCGGGCGCAGGAGCATGCTGAGCGGCCAGGGCTCATCGTGGCGCTCGACGCCGTCACGGATCCGCACAATCTCGGTGCAGCGATTCGTTCGGCGAGTGCTTTTCGCGCGGACGGCGTGCTCATCACGGCTCGCCGGAGTGCATCGGTGAATGCGACGGTGTGGAAAGTTTCTGCTGGTGCGGTGGCGCGAGTGCCGGTGGCACGTGAAACAAATCTTGTGCTGACGCTGAAAGAGCTGAAAAAGCAAGGATATTTCGTAGTGGGACTCGCGGGCGAGGCAGATGCTGTGCCGATTGCGCACATTCCGCTCGCGGATATGCCGCTCGTGCTGGTGACTGGCTCTGAAGGCGCTGGCTTATCGCGGCTGGTGCGGGAGACCTGCGATGCCATTGCTGCTATTCCGATCGCGTCTGAGATGGAATCTCTCAATGCTGCTGTGGCCACGGGAATTGCTCTCTATCAGGTAGATCAGCTGCGCTCACGCTAAGCTAATGCCTAGGAGAGTGCGCGGTGCAGGGCGGCATGAGCGACGCATTGCCACGTTTCTTAATGCATCGGCATAGGCAGGGCGAAAGAAGGCAACAATGACGGCATGGAGACCAATCACCGGCACCATTACGCGGCTTGATCCAGATCTCACTTCTGAGCAGGATATTCAAAGAGTTTTTGCCAGTGAGTATATTATTGGGCGTGGCAGTACCAATGCGCTCAATCCTGCGCAGTTTGATTTTGAGGTCGCCGTAGCTGGCCGCAAATTGCGGGTAGCCACGCTTGATGAGAGCCATGAGATCATCAAAGGGCGGAGCTTAGAAAATTTAGCGGGCTATGTGCATGAGCAGTTGCGCAAGGTGGAAGTGAGCCTGAATGGCACGGTGCTGCATGGGCCACTTGATATTGGTGCTGTCGATATTGATGACGACGTTATCGACGACGGCGTTTTCACCCCTGATGTGCTAGATGAAGATGTAGCCTCACCTGAGGAAAAAGACGCACAGCCTGCAGGGGCAGCTCTTTCGGCAGGCAAAGATGAGAATGGCACACGGGCTGATGATGCCCGTGACGATTCGGAGCGAGCAAATTCCCCGCAAGCCGGTTCGGAGCGAGTCGATATTCCCGCTATCCCCCAGGGGCGTGGCTTTGCATTAGCAGAAATCGCAACCTCGGAGATTCCGGTGCTCGCCACGGCACAGCATCAATCCATCGGGGCTGTGAAAGTGGGCGACGTCAGGCTGCTGCTGGCAGACCACGTCCCATATGTCGAAAGCTGGATGGTGGCCGAGCCTCCTTATACGTTGCTCTTTGTGCGCAGTGAGCAGGAGGGGCGTCCGCTGCTGGTCGTGCGGAGAATGGGGCGCGAGAAACGCTGGGATTGGAGCGGTGAACGTCCGCCTTTCGCATGGCTGGCTCTTCCTGATACTCCTGCGCAGGCACGCGATTTTGCGCGTGACGAACTGGGGGCTGGCGGCATGGCACGCGCAGCGGTAGCAGATGTGTTGGATGCCGCGTTTGCGACAGTGCGCGAGGCGCTGCTCGTTCCGGCCTCGCAGGCGTTGCCAGCTCTCGTATCTGCCCTTGGGCTGCCGAGCCAGGTGGCATCGGTCGTGATGGGTGAAGCGGGCATAGAAACCGTGCCAGAAGTTCGGATATTTCAACCGCAGGGAGCGGCCACCACGTTTACGGAGGCGCTCGCCTGGGAGGTGGCCGGAGAGGGACGGGTGCACTCTGGCTTAGCTGGTATATATCGCTCGCTTTACCTAGAGCGCCCATGGCTCACCTCAATTGTGGCCGCGATACAGGCGAGCGTAGGTGGCGCAGTGCTGATGAGCGGCATGAAGAAATCCCTTGGCGGTTCGCGTTCGCCGTGGAAAATAGTGGCAGGGACGGTCTTGGTAGCCAATGCGATTTCGCGCATTGCCACGACGCAGTATATGGCCTCTGCCATGCAGCGGTTTGTGGGGGATGTGTCGGCCGATGAGATGCCAGGTGCTACGGCGGCTCATCCAGGGCGCAGTGCGGTACCGGCAGAGGCTGCTTAGCTCGCCACCCAGAATGCCGCCCAGGCAGTAAGTGTTATAGATTCTTGAAGTCAGTAGTAGGTTCCTAAAGAGAGGGCAGGTATTATGGGCGCGATTCTGGCTCCAGCAGAAGATAATCTGGAGGCATTCTGGGTTCATGCGGTCAATGCTGCTCGGCTCAATCCGGCGGAAGCCGTGATGGGGCAAGACGATTTTCTATCGTTGCGCCCGCCGCACTTTTCCTATGGGGAGACGGCGGAGGAAGCAGACGTATTCTGTGCTGCCGTGCTAGCTGGCTCGGTGCGGCAGATACACACGGATGAGATGCGCGCGGATGCGGACGCTACGGATGTGGACGAAAACGCTGAGGCCGAGGGAGCTACTGCTCAGCAACCACGCCTCGAACAGCCACGAGCTGGGGATCTGGCTATTGTGTGTGACGGTGCTGGAATTCCCCGAGCTTTGATCGTCACGGAGCGAGTGCAAGTGCTGCCAGATAACGGCGTCACGGAATATATCAACGTCCTCTATCCGAGGAAGTTGCGGCGCTAGATTAGCCGCCAGATTATTTATCGGGCGTAGGGATATCGGCCGTTGGGGTGCAGCCGCTGAGACTGCTCATTGCTTTCGTGAAGTCGCCCGCGTTGGGTGCAGTGATGAGGTCTGCTGTCTCGTCCCATTTGCTGCCAAGAACGACGTCTACTTGGCTTCCGGTGAGGGTGGAATCGTACACAACGGTGGAGCGCGGAAAGAAAGCGCGCAGTGTGTAAGCTGAGGCGACGCCCTCTTTGCTCGTGAAAATGACGACGGAGGAATCGACCGCTTTGCCTGCCCAGTTGGTCGTCTCCGACACGGGGACGCTGGATTTTTTGAGTGTTTCTCCCACCTTGCTGGCCAGTCCTTCCACCTCTCCGGCGTTGTAGACCCGCACGCTCATCGTTGTGCGATCGACGGCGGCAGCTCCATCTGCGAGGCACGGAATATAGGAGGTGGCTTTAGGGCTGCGGGCAAAATCGCGGTTGAACGGAAAAGGAATGATGTTGAGCCAAAACATCGTGCAGAGTATGAGGAGCACCAACATGGCGGTGCCAATGCTGCCAAACACGACTGTTTGGCGCTGGTGCATACGATTTTGGTACTCTGCGCGCTGGTTACTTGAGGAAGAAGTCACACGCCTAATCTAGCTTACTAGCAGCGGGGATTGTTGGATTTAGAGGGATTATTTATCTCTTTGATACGGATGCGGCACTCGTTGTTGGCATGTAAGGGGCTGAGTTGTACCAAGCCGCGCGAGCCAATAGCTTGCTGAATAATCATGCGGTGAATACGGCAGGTGTAGCCAGCTTGCCCGTCGTTGATTTCACGAAATGGGCACGACGTCACGTGAACTTCGTGGTTTTCCTCATAGGAATCCACGTCCACGTTTTTCAGAAATTCGACCACGTCTGCTTCAAGATCTTCAGATTCTTCGAGGCTGCCCTCATAGCGGCCAGAGATGAGGGCTTCTAGGATGTGCTGCTCATCGTCCGTGGCAGATTCCATCGCTCGAAGAGCGTCTTTCAGCATGGTAAAACGCCCTTGGCGAGCGCGGAAAATGTACGTCGGCCGACCTTTTTTGCCGTCGCGATACTGCTTGCGTTCGAGTACACCATCGTCGGTGAGAGTCGTGACGGCGGCGCGCACGGAGTTGGGATGTGCATCAACGTCTTCAGCTATTTCAGCGATCGTTGCCCAGTCTTTTTTATTCTGGATATATCTGAGCACTTGCTTCTGAATATCCGTCAGTTCCATAAAGACCTCCCGAAGTGGCTGCTGGAGCGCGCTAGTGGTTCATCATATTGTGGGGGTGCATCAGCAACCGTGGTGCCGTGATATCGGGTTTGTTCGCCGCAGTTCGCACTTTGATAGCGCTTATATCATATTCCATTTTTTTCAGATAATACATTTTTAACAGTGCCGAAAACGCGGTTTTTTGCTCAATTCTCTCGCATCGTGGATAAAATTTTTCGCATAGTGGGATAGGCGCTGTGGAATGGGCGCTGTGGGACAGGCATTGCGGGATAGGTGCTATGGAGTGGTGGTGACGTCGAGGCACAATCTGGGGGTGCAATCTGGGGGTGCTGCGTCACGCCGATGAGCCAGCGTGACGGCGCGCTGCAGACGTCAAAGTGCTGAATTCGCCCCAGGCTCGGGTGCTGCTTCAAAGTGCAATGCGGGCGCATGTGAGGCGCTGGTTCCGCATTCTTCATGGTGATTCTCTACGCTGATTCAGCGTAGCCCGAGGCGATCGAGAATGGCCTCAGCCCGTGGAGGGCGCCCCAGCAGAGCAATGACGGATTCCATAGGTGGGCGCGATGCCCCGCGCGAGAGCACCTCATCCGCAAACTTCCGTCCCGCGGCGCGATTGAGCCCGCCGTCACCGTCGTGATCCATCTCGTGGGTGAACCATGCTTCTATATCAGCGGCAATCGCTTCCGCCCACGTGTAGGAATAGTAGCCAGCGTCGTAGCCGCCCCCGAATGTGTGCGAGAAATAAGTACTGCGGTAGCGGGGAGGAATGAGAGCACTATCCACGTGGTAACGAGCCAGCGCTGCCGTCTCGAAGCTCTCTACCTCGTCGGGTGTGCTCGGCAAATCATCGGGGCCATGCCGGTGCCATTCGTGATCGAGCAGCGCGGCAGCTTCTAGCTCTGCCGTCTCGAAAGGTTTGCCAAAGTGCTGCCCCGCCACTAATTTCTCGGCGAGCGCGGCGGGCAGTGGCTCGCCAGTGGCGTAGTGGCGGGCATAGTTGGCCAGCACGCGCGGATTGTATGCCCACATTTCATTGAGCTGACTCGGCATTTCCACGAAGTCTCGGGGCACGTTGGTGCCCGCGGCGCTCGCGTAGCGGGTGTGCGAGAGGAAGGCGTGCAAGGCATGGCCAAACTCGTGGAAAACGGTGATGACGTTGTCCCATGTGAGCAGCGCTGGCTCGCCTGCGGGTGGCTCGGCAAAATTACAGTTGTTCATAATGGATGGGAGTGAGCCGGTGGCCGGATCGGCAGTGCCGAGTTCGTTCATCCAGGCGCCGCCGTGCTTGCCGTCTCGGCGGAAGTAATCGGCTTGGAAGAGGGCGATCCCCGCGCCCGACTCATCTTTCACTTCCCAGGTGCGCACTGAGGGGGCATAGCCGCTCAGATCTGCGCGCTCTTCAAAGCTCAAGCCGTACAGCTCGTGAGCGGCGAAGAAAATGCCTCGCTCTACCACGTTCGTCAATTCGAGGTAAGGGGCGAGCTCTGCGCTATCGAGGCCAATCTCGCGGCCCATGTGCTCTTGATAGTAGAGCCAGTCGCTGGCAGAAAATGGGCGCTCGCCCTGTTCGGCGCGTGCCAGTTCGGCGAGCTGCTGTGCCTGCTCGCGGGCGGCTGCAAAAGCTGGCTGTGCCACGCTGGTGAGCAGATCGGCAATAGCTTGTGCGCTGCCGGCCATTTCTCGCTGAGCCACCAGCTCGGCGTGGTTGGCAAAGCCGAGCAACTGCGCCCGCTCAGCGCGCGAGCGCGCAATATCAATCACGAGTGCGCGGGTATCAGAATCAGGGTGACTCCCAAATCCGCGCTCCATGGAGGCGGCAAGCACGGCGGCGCGGGTCTCTGGATTGCGCAGCCGAGCCTGCACTGGCTGATTGGTGGTGTTTGCAAGCTCCAGGCGGTAATGGCCGCGCGGGGTGCGGGCGCGCTCTATTTCGCCATCGCTCAAGCCAGCTAATTCAGCGGCATCCGAAAACTCGGGGGCATTTTCTCCCATAGCCTTGACGACGCGCTGCTCAAATTCGGTCTCGGCGCGTGCGATGCGCTCATCGAGTTCTCGCACTTTCTGCTGCTGATCGGGAGCGAGCGCAATGCCGTTGAGCTGGAAATCTCTGAGCCAGCTTTGCACGAGTTCACGCGCCTGCGAATCGTGGTTGAGTTCGCCACTTTTCTCCAGTTCCAGGAGGCGGCGATAGATTGCGCCGTCATGATAGAAGCTAGTGAAATGGGCAGTGGTGAGTGAGCTGGCCTCTGCCTCAATGGCGTCGAGCTCTTCTCCGCCAAGTGAACTCGTGAGCGTCTCCAGGATATTGAGTACGCGCGTTATCTCTGCGTCTGCAGCTACCAGTGCCCGCACGGTGTTGGAAATGGTGGCCGGCTCGGGATGTGCTCCAATCGTCTGCCACGCCTGCTTTTGGTGTTCGATGGCTATTTTGAGCGCAGGTAAAAGATCGGAATTGTGGATGGCTTTCCAATCTGGCAGACCATAAGGGAGCGTTGAAGGAGCCAGCACGGCATTCACTGCTGCGCTATTCACTGTGGGGCTGCCCGCTGCTGCACTATCCGCTGCTGCGTTATCCACCGTGGAGCGTGGCTCATGCCCCTGAGATGCAGCATTGTGGAGCACGTGGTTGCGGTGGAGTTTAGCATCGTGTGGGCGATGTTCAGTAGTGGGGGCGGCATCATGTGCCCGATCAGTGACGGCGTCGCGTGCTGAGGCGCTAGCATGTGTATCCATAGCGTCAGCGTAGTACCGCAGAGGACGTGGCGAAAAGTGATAATGCCAGCAATGCCAGCCATTTTGCGGCCATTGCGCCCAAAGCTCCAGGCGTGTGCGGGAGCACAGTGTGGAAGCGTCGTATATGGGAGTGCCATGTCAATACGCATGTGGGAGCGCCGTCGTATGTGAAGCGCCATGCGGGAGCACAGTGTGGAAGCGTCGGCGCGTGCAGGGCGTCGTGTGCAGGAGCGCTACAGCAGCGCATGGCTATAACAGCGCATCAACAGCGTCATAAGCGTGGCTCACGTCGCATGTTGGAATATCTCCAGATTTTAGCTGTTTCACTAAGCACAGTCGCTGAAACGCACTCGTCTACGGCGTGAATGGGTGTGCCGGCAGTGGTGGATCCTGAGCGCCTGCTATTGCGCCGCACGCTATGGCAGTGCCCGCAAGAGCAGTCAGTGCCCGCAATGGCAGCGCCCGACGCCACACGAGTACGGCCACCATACGGGTACGCTCGCCAGTACGGCCGCCACGGCACAGCCTTTACGTGGGCAGGCCGCCGGTATAGCCGCCGCAGTCGCCATGTGGGCACAGCGCAGAGAACGAGCAATAAGACGGAGAAAGAGGAAACGATGGCCACAATCAATGCAGCTGACGCCATGATGAAAGTTCTGGAGAGCTGGGGCGTAAAAAGAATTTATGGCCTACCAGGAGGGTCTCTGGATTCCACGATGAATGCGATACACAACTATCGCGATCGGATTCACTATGTAGGAGTACGCCATGAAGAGGCCGGTGCGCTCGCAGCCGTGGCGGAAGCGAAGCTCACGGGGAGAATCGGCGTCACGCTTGGTTCTGCAGGCCCAGGCGCTGTACACCTGCTCAACGGTTTGTATGATGCGAAGACCGATCACATTCCGGTGCTCGCACTTATCGGGCAAGTGCCCAGCTCGCGCATGAACCTTGATTTCTTCCAAGAGATGCCAGAAAATCCAATGTTTGCCGATGTGGCCGTCTATAACCGCACGGTGATGACGCCGCAGCAGCTCCCACTCGTGATTGACGCCGCTATTCGAGAGGCTTACGAGCAGCGCGGTGTGGCTGTGGTGGTGATTCCGAAAGATTTCGGGTGGGCCGAGATTGACGATACCTATCCGAGCTCTGCCAATTCTTTTGCGCAGCCGCAGTGGGTGCGCGCAGCGCGTGACGAAGATGTGCAGCGTACCCTCGATTTGCTCATCACTGCCAAACGCCCCTACATATACTTCGGGCAAGGAGCGCGGCCGAGCGGCGAAGCATTGCGAGAGCTCAGCGATCTGTTGAAAGTGCCACTTGGAAGTACGTATCTTGGCAAGCCAACCCTTGAGGGAGACGAGCCAGCCTGGATGCTCTCCACTGGCCGTGTGAGCACGAAACCTGGAGTAGACGTCGCTCGTAACGCCGATACGGTGCTGTTCCTCGGCACGAATTTTGAGTTTCCAGCATTTAATCCGCACGCTGATTTCATTGATGTCAATCTCCGTCCGAGCACAATTGGTAAGCGCCATAAAGTTGCGCTCGGAATCATGGCCGACGTCAATGTCTTTCTGCAGCAGTTGCGCGAGGCCGCCCAGGCTCGCGCAACGGGCGGCGTCGATCTGGGGGCGCGTCATCAAGGCTGGTATGCCGCGGCTGTAGAAGATCGGGCGCAATGGGATGCGTGGATTGAGCGCAAGGCGCAGGAACGGGATATTTCGCCAGCACGTTTTGAGCCGCTGTATGCTGCGATCAATAAAATAGCAGACCCAGACGCCATCTTTGGAGTGGACGTGGGTAACGTCAATATCGCCACTGGACGGTTCTTGCATATGGATCACGAGAAGACGTTCGTCACTTCTCCGCTCTATGCCACGATGGGATTCGGCGTGCCGGCAGGGATCGCGGCAGCTCTTGAATTTCCAGGCCGCGAGGTGTGGACGCTCTCAGGCGATGGCGGATTTGCGATGATGAGCCAGGATTTAATCACCCAGCGCGATCAGCATCTGCCGATTATCAATGTGGTCTTTAGCAATAGTTCGCTTGGATTCATCGAGGCAGAACAGGATGATACCCAGCAGCCGCATTCGGGAGTGAAAATTTCTGACGTCGATTTTGCCACGGTCGCCCAGGGCTTCGGCGTCACGGGATATACGGTGCGCTCTGCAGCAGAATTTGAGAAAGTCCTCAGCGATGTGAAAGGTACGCGAGAGCCGGTGGTGATTGACGTCAAGATCACGAATGATCGGTTGCTTCCGGTGGAAAAATTCCCGACGTATGCCGCCGATATGGAGGGCTTTGAGGAGTTTCGGGCGCAGTATGACGCCGGTGAGCTGGAAACATTTGGTGAAATTTTGGCCCGCCACCAGGGGTGATATGAGACGTAGTGCGCGAAATTGGGCAGCGCGAGACGAGGCGATACAACGTGGTTGCTAGCAGATTGCTGTGGCTCGGCGCGCCGCTCGTCACGACTCCGCGTACCGCACCTGTGGGGCGTCGCTCAAATAGCGGGTGTGCAGCTCGGAGAGCGGTATAGCTCAGATGCGGCTCGTACCTTTCTTGACACTGCCACTCTTGACGGCGCCCTTCTTGACGCCGCCTCTTTCGACACTGCCCATTTGGCACTGCTTCTCTTGATATATGAGATGCAGTTTCAGTATGTGATCGAGATGCTTATGCTGGCGGCAAACCCGAAGCAGAATTCACTGAAGCAGAATTCACATGGAAAAGGATTGCTATGAAAAAGAAAATGAGCGCAGTACTTGCTCTGGTTGGCACTGCGGCGTTGGCGCTCGCTGGCTGTGCACATTCGCCGTCTGATTCTCAAGGGCAGAGCGGGGCGAGCGGGGATAAGGCATACACGGTCGGGATTGCCCAATACGTGAGCCATCCCTCGCTTGATGCCGCCGTCAAAGGATTCAAAGCGGCACTCACGGATGCAAAGCTCAACGTCACCTACGATGTGCAAAATGCGCAGGGCGATCAGGGCACGGCCACAGCCATCGCGCAGAAATTTGCCAGCCAGAAGCCAGATTTGGTGCTGGCTGTAGCCACCCCCATGGCTCAGTCCGTGGCGCAGAACGTGGCAGATACGCCGGTACTCTTCACCGCCGTCACGGATCCAGTGGCTGCGCAGCTCGTGGACTCTAACGAAAAGCCAGGTGCGAACGTCACTGGCACGACGGATCTCAATCCGGTGGCTGAGCAGATTGATTTGGTGAAGAAGGTGTTACCCCAGGCAAAGAGCGTGGGCGTGGTGTATTCCTCTGGCGAAGTGAACTCTGAAGTGCAGGTGAAGCTGGCAAAAACGCAGGCACAGAAGCAGGGACTCACGCTCGTCGAGAAGAAGATCACCAACTCCTCGGAGGTTGTGCAAGCCGTGCAGACGCTTGGTGACGTCGATGCTATTTACGTGCCGACAGACAACATGGTGGTATCAGCTCTCGATTCAGTGCTGCAGATTGCACAAGAGAAGAAAATCCTGGTGGTGACGGGGGAAGCCACGTCTGTCGAAAAGGGCGGGGCGCTCACGTATGGCCTCGACTATGAAAAGCTGGGGCGCCAGACCGGAGAAATGGCTGTCAAAATTCTCACGGGTGGGGCAGATCCTGCCACGACTCCCGTGGAAGCACAGGCCGATCCACAGTTGGTGGTAAATCCACATGCTGCTGAGCTCATGGGCACTCCACTACCGAAAGAGCTACTAGAAAAAGCAGACCGCACGATTGAGTGACGCCGCGCTCTCGTACAGGCTACGCGCCACGTATGGAAGCTACGCACGCTAGAAATGGGCTTGCACCTTTGTGCGAGCCCATTTCCGGTAGGCTGTTCTGGTAGGCCGAGTGCTGCCGCATTTCCAGTTGGGCAGTGGTTTGAAGTTGCTGGGTAGCGGTTTGAAGTTGGCTTGCCGCTAGGGAAAAATGGTGGAAGAGACGCAGAGAAATAGGCAGAAAAGGGGAGGCCATGATCGCAGCACTCGATCTGGGTTTGATTTACGCTCTGATGGCGTTGGGTGTGTATCTCACATTTCGCATCCTCGATTTTGCCGATCTCACCATTGACTCCAGCTTCACCACTGGCGCTGCCACGACGGCTATGGCACTGATTGCTGGCTGGAATCCGTGGATCGCTACAGCCGCCGGATTTTTGGTCGGTCTGATTGCTGGGCTTATCACGGGCTTGCTCAATACGGTGGGAAAGATTCACCCCTTGCTCGCCGGCATTCTCACGCAGATTGGCCTCTATTCGATCAATTTGCGCATTATGGGCAAGGCTAATGTGCCGCTGCTGCGCTCGAACACTCTTTTCTCTGAGTTGCGCCGAAATCACCTCATAGGGACGTTTACGTCGGTGGCGATTCTCGCGCTGGCCGTGGCCGTCTTTGGCGCTGTGCTGATCTGGTTCCTCAATACGAACTTGGGGCTTGCGCTGCGCGCTACTGGCGATAATGAGGAGATGGCTCGGGCGCAGGGAATCAATACCGACAGTGCCAAACTCGTCGGGCTTGCGCTATCGAATGGGCTCGTCTCACTCAGTGGAGCACTCTTTGCCCAATATCAAGGGTTTGCGGATATCTCCATGGGCATCGGCCTCATCGTGGCTGGCCTCGCTTCCGTAATTATCGGCACCGCCGTCGTGCCCACCGGCAGAGTGTGGGTGGCCGTGGTGGCCGTGGTGGGCGGTTCAATCGTCTACCGTTTGATTATTCAGGTAGCATTGATGATTCCGTGGTTTGATCCGAATGATATGAAACTCCTCTCGGCAGTGATCGTGATGGTGGCTCTCATCGCTCCGCGGGCACGCGGGTTTAGCCGTCTGAAGCGCAACCAGCCAAAAGCAGAATTTTCAGGTGTACAGCCGTGGGACACCCCCGATCCTGAAGCGCTCGATTCAGGAGATACGCGGCCGGCAGATCGCAACGTCACTCGTCGTCAGCGGAAAGGGGCAACGAAATGAGGCAACAGGCGCGAGAGAGCGGACAGCCAGATTCTCCGATGCTCGATATCCGCAATGTGTCGAAAGCATTCTTCGCGGGCACTGTCAATGAAAAAGTGGCGCTCAAAGACGTCTCGCTCTCGCTCAATAAAGGCGATTTCGTGACGATTATTGGCTCCAACGGAGCGGGAAAATCCACGCTGCTCAACGTCGTCTCTGGCCGATATAAGGCAGATATCGGCTCAGTGGCCATTGATGGGCGGCTCACTACTCGCTTGCCAGACTACAAAGTGGCTAAATACGTGGGTCGGGTGTTTCAAGATCCCATGGCAGGTACCTGTCCACATATGACCATTGAAGAGAATCTGGCTATCGCGTGGGGGCGCACGCATGGGCATGGCTTGGGGATCGGCGTCACGAAAGGGAGAAAAGCGAAATTCCGCGATGAGCTAAGAGTGCTGGAGCAAGGCTTAGAGAATCGTTTGACGGCGCGCGTCGGCTTGCTTTCTGGCGGCCAGCGGCAGGCGCTCAGTCTCGTGATGGCCGTCTTCACCCAGCCCAAAATTCTGTTGCTCGACGAGCATACGGCTGCTCTTGATCCTGCTCGCGCAGAGTTGATTACGCGCCTCACGCGCGATTTAGTGGCGCGCCATGAACTCACCACACTGATGGTGACGCACAATATGGAGCAGGCGCTAGAACTGGGGAATCGACTCATCATGATGCATGAGGGGAAAATTCTCTTTGAACTGAGTGGAGCCGAAAAGGAGCGGGCGACAGTCGCTGATCTGCTTGCGGAGTTTGCGAAGTTCAAAGATGTGCAGATGAGCGATCGCTCAATGCTCGCCTAGCCACAGCACCTCACTTGCGTTCATCTGTAGGGGCGGCGTGTGGGGCAACCTTATCGAGCATCAAACCAATCACGAGCATGATGATGACCGGCACAACCCACCCGAGTGAAATTTTTGCCAGCGGAATGGCCCCCAGCAGTGCTGATAGGAAGCCAGGTAAAGCCGTCTCAGCGAGAGCGAAACCCTGAGCGACGCCGTCAAGCAAACCGAATATGGCCGCCGTCCACACGGGCAAGCGGTAGGTGTAGAAAAGATGCCCGGGCACAAAGATGTCGATAATGCTCACCAGCACCACTGCAATAGTGATGGGATAGCAGAAATACATCATCGGCACGACTACCTGCAGGAGCAGAGCAAGGCCGAGATTGGCCACGGCGAAAGCGACGGCAGTGTGGATAATCAGGAGTGTGCGGCGGGAAATTTTAGGAAATTGCCGCTCAAAAAACTGCACGCTGGCACCGATCAAGCCGACGCTCGTCGTCAAACATGCCAGAATCGCAATGAGACCAAGAATCCATTGGCCTGGCGTGCCAAAGAGAATGCCCGCTGCGAGGGACAGCCCCTCAGCGCCGTCAGCAACCTTAGCATTTCCGATGCGTACGCCGACGTTAGCTAACCCGAGGTACACCAGTGCGAGCAAAATTCCCGCCACAATTCCAGCGCTCACGGTGGCGCGGAAGAGTGGTTTTCCTTGCTGGAAGCCAAAGCCGCGCAGCGACGTAATAATAATCATGCCGAAGACGAGCGAAGCGATGGCATCGAGAGTGTTGTAGCCGGTGAGTAATCCGGAGACGAAAGGCATCGTGGCGTATTTTTCCGCCGGAGCATCCAGCACGGGCGGCAGTTTGATTAATGCGCCCACGATGAGCGCCACCATGAGAATCAGCAGGGCAGGAGTGAGCCAGCCGCCGATTTTGTTCATCAGGTTGGAGGGGTTGACGACGAAGAGAGCCGTGACGATTAGGAAAATAGCTGTGTATATCAGCAAGCTAAGACTGCCAGGGGTGTTGGGGAAAGATCCAATAGCGCCGACGCTCATGGAAAAGCTGACGGTAGCCACACGTGGCACGGCATAGAGCACGCCGGTGGTGAGCATTGCCATCCAGCAAAAGATAAGGCCTGGCGTGCGCCCGATGCGTTCGGCAATCCCTTCAATTCCACGAGTGCTCGTAGCGGCAGCCACCATAGCCATCACGGGTAAAAGCACGCCTGTGATAATGAATCCGGCGGTGGTAGACATTGCGTTGCTGCCGCCCTCGACGCCGATCATCACCGGCAAAATGAGATTGCCCGCTCCGAAAAACATGGCGAACAGTGCAAGACCCGTGATGAGGACTGAACGGATGGGGTGATTTTGTGTTGTTTCTAAAGATTTTCCTGGCACAAGCCACCATGCTACCCGATAGCTTGCGCTTGCAGAATTTAGATCTGAGGAATTACCTGAGGAATCACAGACCCAGCGCGTACAGGCTCTAGTGCCCACACCAAGGGGTGAATGCGTGAGGCAGGGTCTGCCATAGAGAAAACGTTTGGGGTGCGCCTTGCCGCGAAGGAAACACTGGGCATGGCCACAGGGTAAATGTTGGGCGTGGCCTGAAACATTGGCGGAGCGGGCAGTCATCCACGCATTCGACTGCCCGCTCCAGGGGAAAAGAAACGACGTGCGGGGCACTACTCCCGCCATCGTTTCCGCTATTCACTTGCACTCATATTCACAGGAAAGATTCTTAGAATCTCACATCAGCCATGCCCCAGGGGAAGAGCATCAGTGGCTGACGTATTTATGATGACAGCCGGAGCTGCGATTTCCACTAGATGAGCCTGAGTATTTCCTGTGAATAGTGCACGGCGATAGTGACGCTGATAGTGCGTGTGTCTGTTCCGCGGTGCGTGCTGGCGGCGTGGAAACCGGTGAATGCAAATCGGCGAGACTAGCTAGTAGCCCTACTGTAACTCGGGGAAATGGGGGTTGTGCTGTGGCTTAATAGCTAGGAGAAATTGATGGATGTTCGTCGTCAGCTTCCATGCGAGCCAGCCGCAGGCAAAGAGGGCTGCGCCAACGGCGATAGTGATCGGCACTCCCAGCCAGGCATTCAGATGCACAGTGCCAAGCATGAGTAGGTGGGGATCCCATCCGAGCAAATACAGCCCTAGATTAATGACGCCGAACACTGGCACAAGTCCGCCTACAATCATAAACGTCCAGCCGATGACCGCCGTCACAGGAAAGAGGATGACCCACACGCTCCCAGTGAGTACCCACCAACCAGTAGTTTTCAGTGCGCCCATGTCTCCGCCTCTTTCTTGAGTGCCCACCTCAGCCGCTTATCCGCGCTAGCTGCAGTATCTGCACTCATTCGCACTCGTCTGCAAAGGCGCGCGCGTAGGAGAGCAGACATTCATATGCGCTAGGTATGACGGCGATACTGCAATCGTACTTGAAGTGTTCTGCGCATATGGAATCTCGGGTTATACGCAGAATCCGGCACTTGAGACGTGGCATCGTCTGCAAAGGTGGAATAATCTGCGGAGACTAAGGGATTCGAACCCTTGATACGGGGTTACCGTATACCGGTTTTCAAGACCGGCTCATTCGGCCACTCTGACAAGTCTCCATACGAAAATGCAGCGCCTGAGCGCTGCGTTTTCAGCGGAAACGGAGGGATTTGAACCCTCGAGCCGCTTTTAGGCGACTACTCCCTTAGCAGGGGAGCGCTTTCGACCACTCAGCCACGTTTCCACGCACTCGCTGATGCTGTGCATCATCAAGGCACACATAAGGATAGCTGAAAAAGGCTCCGCTGTGCCAACTCTAGCTAGCTTCGATTGCTCTTCGCGGCGGCTTGATTCTCTTGAGCTTGGCTAGCAGTGTGCTGAGCTTGGCTAGCAGTGTGTGCACTGGCCTGCTTAGCACTGGCCTGTTGAGCATCAGCTTGCTTGGCATGAAGTTGTTTGCCGTGCCGGAGCGTTGTAGCGGATGGCAACTGCCGGATAGCTCGCACCAGCTGAGCGAATGTGAGATCTGGAGTGTAGGCATGAGAGACAGCTAATCCAATGGCCGGCAGCCCTAGTTCATCGTGGTAGCACAGGTACCAAGCGTGATGATGCGGCTGAAATTTCTTCTTGAAACTTGCCAGAGAGCGAAAACCGTAAAGCGGCTCCATCGCCCCGCCTATAGTGTCGAGCATTTTGAGCAACGGGCTGGGAGCTTCCGCTTGTTCACTGTGGCTCAGCGGAGCGCCGGAGAGTGACAGCCACTGCACGCCGTGGCGATGTGCGCTCACCCACGATTCGGCGATGAGAAAATCGACGACAAGCCGGAAACCGGCGGTATCTCGGCGCATGAAATCCAGAATCCACCCTCGCACAGTGCCATCCTCATACACTGGCAGCCAGCTGGTGGCGCCGTGCACGTGGTCGGCATCGTCGATGGCGAGCACCAGATGCACAGCTGGATCGCTTAAGGTCTTGACTCCGCCAAGCGTAAATCCCATTTCTGGCAGAGCCTTGTCGCTCACCCACTGCTCGGAGAGTGCCACGATATCTGCTTGAATAGCTGGGCTGAGTTCAGCCCAGGTGCCCTCCACTATGCGGATATTTTCTTTGGCAGCGTGGTTGCGTGCCGTGCGAATATCCTGAAATTTCTTGCCGGTGAAAGCTGGCTCGGTGCTCGCGTCGAGCACCGATTCTTCCGCCACCTGCACCTTGTGCCAACCAGCTGTCTCGCGCTGCTGAGCGAATTCTTCACACACGGAATACCACGCTACGCTCCACCCTGAGTGGGCTGCATACTGCTCAAAGCGTTGCGCTACTGCCTGGGCGTCGCGGTTGCTGGATGTGAGAACGGGCCCGCCGAGCGTCACGGCTACCAGTGAATAGAGGCGAAAAGCCACATAGCCACCGCCCTCAGGGTCAAACCAATAGTGATTGTGTGGCCAGAGCGTCATCCATGAGATATGGTCGCCAGTGCCGTGCGTGAGCAGCTCCCGAGCGTGCTGGTGGGCTACTTCCGATTCGCGGTGTGGGCTAGAACGCAGCACCAAGATAAGGGATATGAGAGCGACGAGCCAGAAAATAATGCCAGGCCATATCACGAGCATTCCAGCTGCAAGGGTGATGGGGAACGCAGAGATGTTGAGCGAGAGTGCCAGAGATGGCGGCACGAAACGCATCCCAGTATCGCTCAGTATGTGAGTGAATGAGAGAGCTGGCTCAAATTGGCTTCGGGCAATCCACGCCCCCGCCACCCACAAGGCGGAGCAGACGCCGGCAGTTCCCAGCACTCGCAGTGCAAAGAGCCGACGAGCGTCCCTATTGGTGTGCACCATAAAATCTTTGCGCATGGCAAGAAGAGAAATAATAAGGACAATCCACGGCAGAGCTGCCAGCACGGTGACGATGGCGACGCTGGGTATATCGGCATCGCTGATGGACATCAATTCCAGAGCGACGGCCACAATGGTGAGTATGGATCCGGCAATCGTCAGCCAGTATGCAAGGCGTCTGCCTTTGGTGAGACCCCAAGCGCTCACCAGCATGAGCCCAATCGGGAGCTGATTCGCCAGGAAGCCCCCAAGGCCGATATGCCCAGAGAGATAGATGGCATTGATGCAGGCGCGGGAGAAACGGTTGATCGTACACAGTTCATGTACTTGTGCTGCCCCTCCATGCCATACGAAGAGTGACGACGGCCCAAAAAGGGCAGCAGAATTGGGCCCTGCTGCAGCGAAGAGCGGGCCGAGGAATACTGCGAAAGCGATAATTCCCAATACGACCCTCCGCTCTCTGGGGGAGCGCAGTGGCTGTGTGGGAGCGGCCATGCGCGGTGCCATATACCGTTGCAGTGCGCATGAAGCTAGCACGCCGAGGATAGTGCAACTAAAGACAACGGCGTCACGCAATGTACCGGCGTAAAGAATACGAGTGACGGCGTACACGCTGGTAGCGAGACGTATCCGAGAGCGCCACAGAGGCGGAAACACACCACTCGAATACGCCACAACGCCTACGATCCACAGCGGTGCCAATATTCGCTCCCGCTCGAATTCCCCTGCAGAGAGTCCGATAGATTCAGCGAACAGCGCGATACCTGTGCCGCCGGCCATGCCGAGTATCTGGCTTAGCAACGCCGCAAACAGATAGTGCACAGATCCGAGACGGCGCTCGCTCAGCGCCCCGAAAATAGCGAGGGCAGCGGTGCTCAGTAAGAGACCAGAAAGGGTGGCGGTGGTGAGGCCGCTCGTTAGTACGTGCGGCCACGGGTCAGCTACGGAATAGCCGAGTGTGTGCAGCGAGAGACGCGGGCTTGGGCTGTGTGAGGCCACTCGTGAGCCAATCCACAGGAGCCACATTCCCGCGATGAGCACCAGCGAAATGGGATGTGATCGGATATAAGAGCGCATTATTTCTCCTCCGACTCCTCGGTTTTCTCAATTGCCCGTGCGGCGAGAGCTAAATGTTGCTTGAGTGCCGCCCGCCACACCTGATAGCTGTGAGATCCTGGCAGCGTGTTGATTGTGGCGTCAATCTTGGCTTCTGTGCTGAGCTTATACAGGTGTTTGAGAGCCGAGAGGGAGGCGAGATCGCCGCGCCCTGCCACGAAAGCTCCGCGCAGATGCGGATACTCATTTTTCTGGAGCAGATGCGCTGGGTCTACCGCTGCAAAGGCGCTTTCAGAACCGCCGAAAAACTCCTTGACGGTGGCCCTATGACTGCCGATAGTAGGCTCTTTCTGGCCAGAGAAATTCAAGAACGCGCCATAGGCGGAGGGATTATTCGTGACGATTTGGAGCGAACACGTGCCGCCGTATGAAAGTCCTCCGATAGTCCAGGTGGATTGATCGGGATTCACCCTGAAATGGGAGGCAATCCCTGCTGGCACATCCACTGATAGCCAGGTATTGACCTTGCCAAGTGGGCCATCCACGCACAGCGGATTCTGCGTGCGATTGCCAGTGCCATCCACGCTCACCACGATCGGCGACAGCCCGTGATGTGCCAGCTGATATTCGTCGAGCGTGGCGGGCAGATCTCCAAGGCTAAACCAGTCTTCGGGAGCGCCAGGGTTGCCGGCGAGCAAGACCAGCACGGGTAGCTTGACGTCTGAAGTGAAGTAGGCAGGGGGAACGTATGCGACAGCTGGCCGATGGTGGAATCCCGATGCCGTCGCCTCCCAGTCAAGGGTGACGATTGCTCCTCGCGGGGCAGATTTTGCCTTGGTGAAAGTTTGATAATCCATCTGCTCGGCAGCCACTTCTTGGTGGAGCGATCCTATGACCGGATAAAGATAGAAAATTTGGTTGAGCAAGCCCAGCGCGCCGAGCCAGGCGACGAGAGCCACTCCTAGATATGCCAGGCGGTGCCCGCGCATTGTGAGAAGCGCAAAAGTGGGGATGAGGCCGAGGAATATCAGCAGGTACGTCTGATGCGGAGTGGAATTGGGGAAAGGATTCCACCACACTTCCATCACTAAGAATATGAGCAGTCCCAGCGTGCCGGCTGCCCCGAGTGCGCTCAAGAAACGCGGTATGCTGTGGCGTCCCATGATGAATGTGGCAATGAGCGAGAGGGCAAGCAATACCAGGAAGATGATCATGGGTACTCTGCCCACGAGCGGAATGTGTCGAATCTGATCTGCCATGTCACCTACTATCTATGTTTATTTATATCTATCTATATTTTTCGTCTCGCTGTGTGGTACGCACAGCCAGTGTGGCCAGTGCGGTGCACGCAGTCGGCGGGTGCGTGGCCGGTGCGGCTAGCACGGCGCAGCTAGCGTGGCGCGATGTAGTACAGCTAGTGCGGCGCGCGCAAGTATGTCTTCATGGCTCGTCAACGCTGATGCACTGTTTGCCACATGCCAGCTGCCCCGAGCGGCGCAGTTGGCCAAACCACTCTTGAAGCTGCTCATGCGCCTGCTGTTCCAGCACTCCGCCGATCACTTCTACGGTGTGCGGCAGTCTCGGATCGCGCAACACGTCTCGTATGGAACCTGCAGCTCCGGCCTTTTCATCCCACGCTCCAAAGATCACTCGTGAGATCCGCGAATTTACTATCGCTCCGGCGCACATTGTGCATGGTTCAAGATTGACGACGAGCGTGCAGCCCGAGAGATTCCACGATCCACGCGCTAGCGCAGCAGCCTGCAGTGCGTTGATCTCGGCGTGCCCCACCGGATTGGCATCGCGCTCGCGCGTGTTGTATCCCCGCGCGATAATTGCTTCGCTCCTATCGAGCACTAATGCTCCGATTGGCACATCAGACCAGGTGGCAGCTCGTTCTCCGAGGGCCATGCTCTGGCGTAATAGCTCTTCATGTGCTGTCAGCATGCCCTACATTCTATGCAGCCCACCTCAAAATTCGGCAGCTCCGATGCGTATATCTCGTTGCAAGTGTGTAACGCCGGTTCACGAGCGTGTCACGAGTACGTGTCACGAGCACGCCGGTTGAGGAGTTGATGACGAGTCGGTTACGAGAATGCACATTCGGGAGACTGCATATTTTACGAGGCGGGTCTGCTGCGCGTTTTAGGAATCCGCGCGTCCGGAGTCACCTGATGGAATTGGCTGATGTGAGCTTGGACTGGTGTAAGCGTGGGGAGAATAAAGAAATAGGCCCGTGCGGCGTGAGCAGAAACGCTGGCGTGAGTGTGTGCAGGTGTGAGAGCGTGACTGGAATATTGGCGTGAGCAGGTGCGCGCGTGGCTGAAATGTGAGCGCGGATAGAAAAAGGAATGGGCAGACGCGGGCGCATGGGCTGAAAAGAGAGACAGACCGGCACGGATGCACGTAAGAAAGCAGCTTGAGGCGCTACATTAGAGATATGAAACTTCAAGTGATTGATCATCCGCTCGTAGCCCATAAACTCACAGTGCTGCGCGATAAGAACACCCCCTCCCCGATTTTCCGCCAGCTTGTGGAAGAACTCATTATGCTGCTCTCCTATGAGGGCACCCGTGAACTCGCTACGGTGCCGAAAGAGATCGACACTCCCATTGAAGCGATGACGGGCGCTGTGGTGGCGAATCCGCGTCCGATGGTCGTGCCCATCATTCGCGCTGGCTTAGGGATGCTTGAGGGAATGAGCAAGTTAATGCCGTTTGCCGAGATTGGATTCCTGGGCATGAAACGCGATGAAGAGACGCTGGAAGTGGTGACGTACGCAAACCGCTTGCCCGATGATCTCTCTGGCCGTCAGTGCTTCATTCTCGATCCGATGCTGGCCACTGGCCATACGCTCGTAGCTAGCGTGGATTATCTGCTCGAACGGGGAGCGAGAGACGTGACGGCGATCTGCATTCTCGCCGCTCCTGAGGGGCTTGCAACGCTCGAAAAGCACATTGGAGATCGGGCAAATGTGAAAGTGGTAGTGGCTGCTGTAGACGATCATCTCAATGAGCGTGGCTACATTGTGCCTGGTCTAGGAGATGCTGGCGATCGTCTCTATGGCGTGGTGGACTGATACGATTCGTCTATCGGAGAGCTGAGGCTATCAGACGGCTATCAGAGCTGAGGCTACTAGAGAACTGAAGATACCAGGAGAGACAATGGGCAAGGCCAGTCGGCGTAAAAATAAAGAGATGAAAGCCAAAACGAAGCGTTCGCAGGTGCCGTACGTAGATCGCCCTTTTGAGGGGCTTCCTTTTGAGGTGCAACTTGTGGCTATGCGCGAAATCCTGCCGAGCGCCACGCTGCCGGTGCGTACCACGAGTGAGTACGGTGAGCGCGAACTGCTGCTAGTGACGATGCTGCCAGAGATGGTTGGGGCGCTGCGGCGCAGTGACGGCGTGCTGATGGTGGCTGTTCGCACGGTGCTCAATTCTGGTGACGCATCGCTTGATATCGCCGATCGGCTCATCCATGCACTTGAGCTGGAAGATGGGCAAACGTTTACGCAGGTGGATTTGCCCGAGGCAGGTGGGCCTCGCCTGGAGAATGTGCTGGATGTTCAGGCCACGGGTGAACTCGACGTCCGCACAGATTTGGCTTTCTGGATTGGCGAGAAAGAGCGTGAGAACCCTGAGATTGCTGCTGCCATTGACGCGGCGCGCGAGCAGATCATCCCGATGGCTCAGGTGCCTGGCGTGCCTGGGGCGTTCTGGGCGCGGATGCAGCGGGAATTTGTGCGGTGGGTGCGCCCAGAAGGTGAAGATCAGGTGCTCGCTGCGCTGGCTCGCTTGCAAAACCGGCGTGAACTCAGTTTTGACGGCGCTCGCTTCGTGGGAGCTTTCCGCGCCTCGGGTCTGCTCATTCCGGTGTTTGAGCTGGAGCGGGGCACGGAGGCAGATGATCTCACTGAGCCGATGCAGGCTTTCGCGCAGGTGCTGGAGCGAGAAATCGCATCTGATGCTCCGCTCACCTTTGAAGAGCGGCAAGCTAAAGCGGGGATTGTCTCGCGGCAGGTCACGCTGCGCTGAGTGGCGTCGCGCATCTGGCAGATCGAACAGGAGTAGGAGCCGGATAGGTCAGACAGGAGTAGAGAGGCGCAATAGCTGCAATAAAAATCTGCTAGCATAGCTTTATCTGTATTTTATTGCAGTTTTTTTTGGGGGGGGCTATGAAGCATTCTGCATATGTTCCACCTGGCACTCAGGATGCCCTCGTGGTTCTTGGTGCGCAGATTCGCACTGCTAGGGTCAACAGTAAGTGGACGCAGGCTGAGCTCGCCCGCCGTATTGGGGGTTCGGGAGGCGGTGGCTTCTTTGAGGTTTGCTAGCGAGTTCGTCTGCGCAGTAGGCGATCATGATGATCGACGTCTAGCAGAACCACGATATTGCTTCCCTCAAAGAAAAACGCAATACGAATATCCATGTTTACGCTGCATTCAAATTCTTCGGTAGAGCGAATTTTCTTCACCCGTAAAGAGGGATGCCATGGATTATCCACCAGGATCTTTAGCTTTGAATCCACAAGGTGTTGCTCCGTTTTATTTAGCGAGCGATACCCTTTAAGAAAGAGTTTGCTGAAAGCAAGCTTATAAGACATGGCTTTATCCGATATTTCGCAGACGCTGTCTGCTAGTTCGCAGAGTCTTCTCGATGGAGAAATTGCAGGGCTTGATCAATATCATCAAACGCCTCGGTTTCTCCTGCGCGCACGTCTTGACGAGCTTTTGTGGCGAGTTCATGTAGAGCAGTGAGCTTCGCCTTTGGGTAGACGACCACTGGCACGAGCACGATATTCCCATTTTCAACGATTACGTCGAACTGATCCCCCACAGAAATCCCAAGTTTCGACACGACCTGTTTGGGGATAGTCAATTGCGATTTCGCTTTAAGTTCAGCAAGCACATTCTTTCCTTAATTCAGAAATTCTAACTATCTGAAATTTTAATGAAAGTTTGATGTTCAGTCAAAGTTAATTGGTTAATGTGCGTATTGATCAATCTATTCTCATCTGCAGCCGGCGTCGCGCATCGCCGCCTGGATGGCGCTCGCAGCGCGCTCAAGAGCCGCTTTCTCCCAATCATTCAGTGCATAGGGTATCTTCGCTTCAATGCCATGCTTGCCAATAATGCACGGCTGCGAGAGCGCCACATCCCCGCTGTGCCCATATTCGCCGCGGAGGGTGGTGGAGGCGGGAAAGACCATGCGCTCATCGAGCAAGACGGAGCGCGCCATGGCGAGAGCGGCTTGCGCTACGCCGGCGTTCGTCCAGCCTTTGCCGTTGAACACTTCGTATGCCGCATCCACTACCTGCTGTGCCATCTCATCCGGATCCAGGGGTGCTACGCCGTAGACCTCAGGTATGCGATCAGCGCGGACGCCGCCTACCGTCACGTGGCTGAGCACGGGGAACGCCGTCATTCCATGCTCGCCCATCATAAAGCCCGATACGGCGCTGGGCGCCACATGCACGCGATCGGCGATATTCCGGCGCAAACGGGCTGAATCGAGCGACGTTCCAGTGCCCCAAATGAGCTCTTCGGGATAGTCAAACTCGTTTTGCGCAATCCATACGAGAGTGTCTACTGGGTTTGTGATAATAATGATTGCGGCGCTCTTTGTGCGCAGACTGATGTCTCCCATAATCTGGCGAATGTGGCCAGAATTCACTTTGGAGAGGATGGCGCGATCCGGTTTGGCCGTGGGATCGTCCGGATCAGGAATCATGGAGGGCCCCGCCGCTATGATAATCACATCTGCGTCGGCGTAATCGTCGGCAGTGCCCGCATGGACGTTGACGTTTGCCAGCGTGAGTGCGCCGGTGGCGTGATGCTGATCGAGCGCCTCTCCGTGAGCCACATTTTCCAGAATGTCAATGGTAGCGATTTCCCCAAAGAGGTTCATCTTCATAGCATCAGCCAATACGTACGAGCCAACATGCCCCACGCCACACACGACGAGTTTATGAAATCGGTTCATTATTGTCTCCCTTTCTTGACGGCGCCGCATGACGGCGCTGCTTTAGTTTTTAGCGTCTCGTGACGACGTTGCGTGACGATACTGCGTTACTTCTGGTGCCTGTGACGCGGTGCGCACGGCAGTGCAGCAGCTGGCGCGTCCGTCGCCGTGAGAGCACAGTCGGCTGGGCAACCCCGCCGCAGGCAGCCTTGCCGTTACTCTTCGCTCCTCTTGTGAGCATACGCCATCCGGCGTGCCGCCCTTTAGCCGGACCAGTCTTTAGCCAGACCAAGCTGCAGCTAAAGCCGCAGCCAGGCTAGCCACCAGCCAGACCAAGCCGCAGCTAAAGCCGCAGCCAGGATTCTCTTTCTTGGCTGCCCGCCTATAGAATCAAAGCCAGGAAGGAGCGGGTAATGAGCGATGCACGGGCAACTATCCATGCCGTCAGCCCACTGTCGGATCTGACGAATGCACTGGCGGGCGAAGCAGAAAATGGTGAGAAGTTGCGGTTTTCTTTTCTTGGCCCGCGCGGCACTTTTTGCCAGCAAGCGCTGAGCTCTATTGCCACCGAGGATACGGCTGTGCATGTGCCCGCTCCCGACGCACCGCGAGCCATTGCCATGGTGCGAGCTGGAAAAGTGGATTATGCCGTGGTGCCGATTGAAAACTCCGTCGAGGGCGGAATTAATGCCACTCTCGATGCGCTCGGTCGCCACGGTGATCTCACAATCCAAGCTGAGGTGCTGGTGAATATCTCGTTTGTGCTCGCGGTGCGCTCTGGCACGGCAATGGAAGATATTCGCAGAATTTCCACGCATAATGCCGCGTGGACGCAGTGCCGCGATTGGTTGATGGCCAATCTGCCAGATGCGCTGTATTTGCCTGCCGCTTCCACGGCTGCCGCCGCTCAGGCGCTCGCCGAACAAGACGATCCAGGATTTGAAGCCACCTTAGTCTCTCCGCTAGCTGCCAAACAGTACCGGCTGGAGGTGTTACGCGATTCAGTGGCGGATAATCCCGATGCTCTCACTCGATTCGTGATGATTGGCCACGCTGGACATGTGCCCGAGCGAACCGGAGCGGACAAAACGACGCTGCTGGTGCATCTGCCAGCTGATCGTTCCGGCGCTTTGCTCAGCCTGCTTGAGCAGTTTGCTTCGCGCGGGGTGAACCTCTCCCGCATTGAATCTCGGCCCACTGGAGATTCTCTCGGCCGCTACGCGTTTTCCATCGACGCCGAGGGTCACATCGAAGATCAGCGGATACAGAGCACGCTGATTGGTTTGCATCGAGTGAGCCCTAAAGTGGTATTTCTCGGCTCATATCCCTCTGCCGAGCGGCGTAAAATCAAGCCGGCCGCCGGCACGGCCGATCAGGATTTCGTCAGCGCGCGCGAATGGGTGAGAAGCCTGCTAAGCCATTCCCGCTGAGCTGCGCACTCTCACCCGCACGGCTCGCGGCGCGACTGTGACGTTGATAGTGCTGGCAGAGCCGATGACGTCGCCATCTACTTGCACTTTTCGCGCCCGTTCCAGGTGGACGCTGCACCTGCGAATAGCGTGTGTGCGGATTCCGCCCACCCCTTTCTTGTAAGGAACGCCCTTTGTGCGGGAGCGCAACCCCACCCAGCTCATGCCGACTCTGCGCAGCAGATCTGCCCACCCGATGAGGCCGCCATGAATGTCGAGCACATTGAGGTTGAGTGCGCCGTCAGCGGGGTCGGCGTTTGGGTCGAGCACGATGCCGCTATTGAGCTGCGGGCAATTGACGAACATTACGGAGCGCACTGCCGTCGTGACGGGTCGAGAGAGATTTGGCGCGCTGATTATAGCAGAGAATTTTCGCGTTAAGAGGTTGGGGATGGCCGCCTGAAAATAGGCCAGGACGCCGATCATTTTCTTTAAGGTGGCATCGGTGCTGGCCATCGTCTCGGCGTCAAACCCCACTCCGCCTACCACCAAAAACGGATGGCGGGAAGAGTGAGCAGAGTGCTGTGAGTGCCCGCGCCCCAGTCGAAAATGCAGTGTGCTATCGCGCTGAGGGGGAACGTCGTCACGCCTGGTAGGAACACTAGTAGGAGTACTGGTGGGAGCACATGCGGCATGTGAGTGTGTGGCATGTGTGGCAGAAGTGCGGCGAGATGCTTGCGAGCGGTGATTCTTTGCCGATGCCAGTTCTACCCAGCCCAGATCAATGCGCTCTTCGCTGGTGCCGAAAGCAATGGTGGCGGCATCGCGTACGGAATCCAGTGGAATCCCGATATTTCTGGCGAAGAGATTACCGGTGCCCATGGGCAGAATTCCTAAGCGCGCTTTTTGGCCGGCCAGTTCTCCCGCCACGAGCCGTACTGTGCCGTCTCCTCCGGCAGCGATCACCAGGTCTGATTTGCGGGCGATAGCTTCACGAGTCTGCCCAGTGCCAGGGTCTTCTTTCGTGGTGGGAATCCACAGTGGTTCCGCGTAGCCCGCCGCGTGTGCCTGTGCGTTCACGATATGTTTGACGTCGTCCCAGTTTGCCGGCTTAGAGGGATTGAAAATCACGGCTACGTGTGGTTCCAATGTGTGCTGCCCCATACGGCTAGCATACAGTGCGATTCGGCGGCGAACTAGCTCAGTGCTTATCCTAGAAGCATGATTGATATTCGCTTTGTCCGTGAGAATCCCGATGCCGTAAAAGCCTCGCAGCGTGCGCGCGGCGACAGTGAGGAGCTCGTCGATCAGCTCATAAGCGCTGATGAGAAGCGCCGCTCGGCCTTGCAGGCGTTTGAGGATAAGCGCTCCGAGCAGAAAGCCTTGAGCAAGAGCATTGGCAAGGCGCCGAAAGAGGAGCGTGCCGGTGTGATGGAGCGTGCGAAAGCTATGGCTGATGAGGTGAAGCAGCTGGAGGCGCAGAGCAACCAGGCCAGCGAAGACTTCACCGCGCTGATGTTTCAGCTCCCCAACGTGATTGAGCGCGATGTGCCGCAGGGCGGCGAAGACGATTATGAAGTGCTCAAGCATGTGGGTACAGTGCGTGATTTTGCTGATGAGGGCTTTGAGCCGTTGGATCATCTCGATGTGGCTGAAGGGCTTGACGCCGTTGATATGGCCCGCGGAGCTAAAGTCTCTGGTTCGCGTTTTTATTATCTGAAAGGCTGTGGTGCTCGCCTGGAGTTGGCGTTGCTGACGATGGCTGCCGATCAGGCGCAGGAGAATGGGTTTACGCTGATGACGACGCCTACGCTCGTCTCTCCGGCAGTGATGGCGGGCACGGGCTTCTTGGGTAAGCACAGCGATGAGATCTATTATCTGCCAGCGGATGATCTCTATCTTACTGGCACTAGCGAAGTGGCTCTCGCCGGATATCACAAAGATGAGATTCTCGATATTTCTGACGGGCCTTTGCGCTATGCAGGGTGGAGCTCATGCTACCGGCGGGAAGCTGGCTCTGGTGGGCGAGATGTGCGCGGCATTATTCGGGTGCATCAGTTCAACAAGGTGGAGATGTTCTCTTTCTGCGATCCTGAGCAGGCGCGCGATGAGCATCGCCGCTTCTTGGCGTGGGAAGAGGAGATGTTGCATAAGGTAGAGCTGCCATATCGGGTGATTAATACGGCTGCTGGTGATTTGGGTTCTTCTGCCGCCCAGAAGTTCGACTGTGAAGCCTGGCTGCCCACGCAGAATCGCTATATGGAGGTGACGTCCACGTCGAATTGCACCACATTCCAGGCGCGCCGGCTCAATATCCGCTATCGCTCAGAGCGAGGCAGTTCGCCGGTGGCAACCCTCAACGGCACTTTGGCTACGACGCGGTGGTTGGTGGCACTGTTTGAAAATCACCAGCAGCCAGATGGGTCTTTGTATGTGCCGCAGGCGCTTCGGCCGTATCTCGGCGGTCGCGAGGTGTTGGAGCCGGTGGCTGCGCGGCGTTAAGAGTGGCGGTGTGGCGTTAAGCTACTAAAGCTGATAGGGCTTTGGCTTGCTCGATGTGAGGACATCGGTCTCGCTATAGGGCTTTGGCCTGCCGTCGTGGCACTATTCTGTCGTCGTGACGTCGTTGTTGTCGTAGTGCTATTGGTATCACCGTGCGGCTAATCGGTATCGGCGTTTGGGGCTGTAGAGTGAGCCGATTCCCTCCACGGTGCCCGCCTCGATGAGGGTGCTGAGGTGGTCTCGAATAGTTTTTGCTGATAGCCCTGATGCTTGGGATAATTCGCTGGTAGAAGCACTCTCGTGAGTTGCAAGGTACGCCGTGATTGAATTTTTCACGTTTGCGCCTGAATAGTACGCTCCCTCTTCCGGCGTCATACTCCGATGCTTAAAAGTGATGCGGAATTCTTCCAATGAGCTAAAAATGTCGGGTGGCGCCATAAGTGCAGCAGCTAGTTCGCTGCGTATCACGGGCAAGCCTGTTCCTCGATTTTCTACTACGTGGCCAGAGGATCCATCAATGTCTGTGTACGTCACGCTTTCCAGGATTCGGGCAAGAAACTGGTTGCGGGAAAACGTGGCACCGCGTCTATTGAGATCCTCCACGCTCAAAGTGCCGTAGATTCCCCCAGGATTGGATATTTCTAAGCGGTCAGAATAGAGATCGACCAGCACGGGAGTACCCATAGATTCTGGGGAATAGTCTCTGTGCATGAGGGCATTGGCAACAGCTTCACGCACGGCCACCAGTGGATAATCTGGTACGTCTTGACGTAGACCATCTCGGACGATTGCACCATGCTTCATGTTACGTGAGAGTGCTTTGAGTGTATCGATGATCATTGCAGGTATTGGCCCGTCGAGATTAATTGCATCGCGGTATCGCAGTGCTCCCGCGTTGCTCCCTCGAATTTCTTTTGAGCTTCCTGAATAGCTGGTGAAAACGACGTTTAACCGCGGGTAAAACTTTTGAGGATACGATCCTAACGCTAGAAGCCCAGCCACAGTGGGATGCCATGTGCCGTCATTGCTTTGGGCAATCATTCGTCTGTTCGCCATAAGCGTGTGATCATCAAGTTTATCTGCACGTCCAAAACTGGTGTTGCGCTCATTTGCAATCCAATCGGCCAACAAATCGGGATCGAGGTCTTCTAAAATGGCTTCGGATACGAGGACGTGATCGTAGCGGGCGGTGCGCTGTTGGTTCTCCATGAAGCGGTCGATCTCATAGAGGGAAAGGCGATGATCTCCATCACCCGTGCGAATGAACGAACCGCTCACACGGCCTAGTTTCTTAACGTAGCAAGGTTTTTCGCGCGCGGGAAGCTCAGGGATATTGGCTACGACGGTTGGCTGGTTCTTGAACGATATCACCCGAATGTCTGCTGCAAGTGCTGGTTCCACCCATTCTCTGACGGCCTGAGCCAGAGCAGATTGGATGCGTTTGACATCGATATGTGAGACGGGCTGAAAATCTTCCTCTGAAATTCCGCATATCAGTGTGCCGCCAGACGTATTGGCAAAAGCGGATATAGTCTCCGCAGCGGATCGTGGGAAACCGCCGGAGGCGGCTTTTAGCTCGTAGAGAGAAAGATCGGTGCCGGCTTGTTTCATATGTGCCACTGCTGTGGCGAGGTCTTCTTCTGTAGTGATAGCCATGCTCGTTCCTGGATGCTCGGTGTTCCTTAGGGCACTCAGAACTGAGTAACCTAGGAAACCTAGGAAGTGGTTACTAGGTTACTTCCTAGGTAGGTTCCTAGGTTCATCATATCCAATTATTTCTGATTGGGTGCTGATAATCCCCTAAATTTAAGGAAAATCTAGGAATTGTTCGGGGAAATTCCACGTATCAGGTGTGCTGAACTTAGGAAACCTAGGAAGTGGTTACTAGGTTACTTCCTAGGTAAGTTCCTAGGTAGGTTTGGGTAGGTTCCTTAGTAGAGAGTGCCAGACTTGGTGTAAAAGCATAAAGCTGAGACGTAAGAGCGTAAAGTGTGCAGAGCAAGCTGTACACAGCAAGCATAATATGGGGGAAAGATGGCCGGAAGACACGCTATCCGCCGTGACGATGTAGCCAACAATGAGGGTGCAGCCGGTGGGCGCGCTGTAACTGGCACCATAGCTGACGGTGGTGCCGTAGTTGATCGTGATGCCGTATCCAGCGGTAGCGGCGTAGCCAGGCCTGATGGCGTAGCTCCCGACTCTACTTCCTCAACTTTCCCCGCAACTTCTGACTCCTCCGCATCTCCTAAACGCCTGCGGCACCCGCGATTTTCGCAGCTGCGAAACTTACAAAATCCACAGAGTGAGCAGCCGTCACAATCGCAGCGCTCACTATCAACGCGCGGTCAGCACCCGCAGCGTTCCCAAAAAGGGCAGCGCTCGCGGTTTTCGCTGCTCAATTTTGCTCCGGTGCGGGCATTTTTGCGCGTTGCGGAAGTTGTAGTGGTCGTGGCGGCGGTGGGCATCATCGTCTCCACGTTTTTCATATCGGTGCTGGAAATCCGCGGCACGAGTATGGAACCGACGCTGCACGAGGGGGATTTAGTCGTCACGAATCACTCCAGCAAATTTGCCACTGGCGACATGATGGCTTTCTACTACAACAACCGCGTGCTGCTGAAGCGGGTGATTGGATTTCCTGGCGACTGGGTGGACATCAAGCCAGACGGCACGGTGTATGTGAACGACGTGAAGCTGCATGAAGACTACGTGCAAGGGCTGAGCCTTGGCGAGACCGACATCGTTTTCCCGTATCAAGTGCCTGAAAATCGGTATTTCGTGCTGGGGGATCACCGCAACGTGTCAATTGATTCGCGTTCTGAGGCGGTGGGCACGGTGAGTGAAGAGCAGATCGTGGGGCGAGTGCTGTTGCGCGTGTGGCCGCTGACGGCGCTCGGGCCAGTAGGCTGAGGCCGATAGGCGTGTCGCATATCTGCACTTCAGCGCCCAATGGGCGCACCAGTCAATGCGATCAACACACCTAAATTTGTCCTCTGACGTGGGAAATGTATAAAAATACGCGTTTTCCGTGTTTGTAAGTGAAAGAGTAAGTTTTGTTAAAAAATTGTATTTTGGGACCAAATGCCCATTTTATAGGAAATACGTCCCTGTACGTCCCGACTTGCTGAGTGCCGTATGGCTTGCTGGTGAGTGCACATAATCTCTCCGTTTGCCGCCGTCTGGTGAGTGCACATAATCTCTCCGTTTGCCGCCGTATGGCTCTCCGTAAAATTTTCTGCGTCGCCTGCCACGCTCAGTGCGCTATTTCTAGACCTACCACAACTCGCCAATAAGATCGAACACTCTGCCATACGGATTTTTGCGTGCTGCTGTGCGGTTTTGGGGAGGGCATCACGTCTGTTCGCTAGGGTTTTAGAACGCTGTGAGCGTGCCCTTGGTGCACTCTGAAAAGTTCTGAGCTTACCGATGGAATCCTGCTAGAAAAGTCTTGCTCTCGTTCCTGCTCTACTCTCTCCCCTGCTTCTATCCCGCTTTTATTTCCACTCCCATTTTTCGCCCTACTCCCACTTCTGCTTTCGTCCGTAAAGATGTCACTAGAAAATGACGCCTATGAAATTAAATGCATAATAATTCGTGCAAAAAGGCGGAAATGTCTGCCAGACCCTTAAGAAAACCCTTAAAAAATCCTAAAAATATGGAATTAATTAACGCGCACAGCAACCCCACAAACTGCCGTGCATAATATTCGCTTTTCCGCAATCCACCGTGGGGAGGAGCTGTTGTTCTTTCTTGAAAATAGTTGCGGGGGGGGGGCGATTTTCCGGAGAATGGGAAATACATCACAGGGGAGGGGTATTGAGGCGGAACGTTCCACGTTGATAATCCGCAGCTAGTGGGCGAGATCTATACCCGCAGGTAATGCCTGCGAGCGTACACATATACACAGGCGTTGTTAGTTCTTACGCTGTGTAAGGCGGTGCCATCGGTGCCGTGATTCTCACTTAGTGCGTGTGTCGCTCAGGGGATTGAGGCAGTCCAGTAGGACACGTTATGTAGGGGATTGTCATACGTGCCACGTGGTGCATTATTGCTGCTCTTTTAGTGGTGTGAAGTCAATGTCACTAAAAGTGAGGAATGATGATGAAAACTAGGAAGAAGGGATTGCTAGGGCTGATCGCTATGGCGGCACTCGCTCTCGCCCCAATGGCGTCCCCTGCCTACGCCGTTGATAACGTGACTATCACGGTGAACGACACAACTACTGGTGATGTCTATCAGGCGTACCAGATTTTCACGGGCACTCCTGTGGGTGATAGCACGGAGCTGTCTAATATCGCCTGGGGTGCTGCAGATCCAGGGGCTGCAACTAAAGAGAAGGTGGTCGCAGCATATAACGCCGTGGCTGATCCTGATCTGAGTGCCACAGATCCTGTCGCTAAGGTTGCGCAGGCTATCGGTGCGCTACAGGGTGATAATGCGATTAAGTTTGCCACGCAGTTGGGGCAAGCCCTCAAAGGTGTGAACGGCATTCCGATGCCAGCTACCGGCGATCCAGCAAAACCCACCGCATCTGTGGCTCCTGGCTACTACATCATTCTGCAGACCGGTAAAAACGATAAATTCACCGGATATAGCTCCCCGCTGCTAAAAGTGGCAAAAGCTATCACGGTGGAGCCAAAGAGGGGTGAGGTGACGTCGGAGAAGAAAGTCTGGGAAAACACCGATACTCCAGCCACGCCAGCTGTATTTACCGTGACAGGAGACTCATGGGGCGATACGGCAGATTATGAGACTGGCGATAAGGTGCCTTTCCGTCTGCACGGTACCATTTCCCCGCAGCTGAACGCATACACGAAGTATAAGTTCCAGTTCAACGATACGTTGGCAGAGGGCTTCACCCTCAATGAAGACTCCATCAAGGTCTACATTGGCGATGATAAGCACGAAGTGACTGCTGATCACTACACCAAGCACGTCGATGGTCAGAATCTCACCATTGGCTGGGACAATATGCTGGCTCCAGATGCCGGACTCCCAGATACGTTTAAAGCTGGTGCAGACGTGTACGTCACTTACACTGCTACGCTGAATGCTAAAGCCGTGATTGGCAATCCTGGCAACGAGAACAAGATGACCCTCACGCACTCCTCGAATCCGGCCGATGAGGGCGGCGAAGATACGACGCCAGAAGATAAGGTGTGGGTCTTCACCTATGAAATCGACGTCACCAAGGAAGACTCCGCTGACGGTACCAAGATTCAAAATGCTAAGTTCAAGCTCTGGAGTGCAGCGGAGGATGGCAAGTGCGCCGTGCTTAATGGCGAAAACTCTAAGATCGAATCCTGGAGTGACTCTGCCGATGCCTGCACCGTGCTCAGCTCTGACGAGCATGGCCTCTTCAACGTGAAAGGCGTGGATTCGGGCACCTACTATCTCGAAGAGACAGAAGCACCTACGCCATATCAGAAGGCAACCGCTCGCATTCAGCTCACGGTGACTGCTGAAACCGGAGTGGATGAGGCCACCTCGGCAGGAAAGATTGTTACATTGACTCTTTCCAAGGCTGAAGCTGAACATGCCGTGACGGTGGCAGAGAATACTGATTCCACCACGACTGGCATTCTCGCAGCTACAATCACCAACACCTCTAAGACGTTGCTTCCTGAAACTGGTGGCATTGGCACCACGATTTTCACGATCGTTGGCTTGCTGGTGATGGCCGGAGCAGCTGGCGGATTGGTGATTCGGAGCCGCCGCAAAGAGCAGGCGAACGCCTGACGCAGCGAAGTGCCAAGCTGCTGTAGGCAAGCGCGCTGACGCCGTAAATGCAATTGTGTGGCTACAGGCAGCGGTGCAACGCGGCAGCTTGGCATACTAAGCGCGGAGTAACGACGCTAACGGTACAGACGAGCGTGAAAGCAAAGCTGGCGCACAGTATATGTGAGGCGTGACGGCAGGGTGCGAAAGCCTAGGTGTATGGCGTGAAAGCACTGCGTGGCGGCCTGGACGTACAGCGTGAAAGCTCCGACAAGACCGACAAGTAAGCACAACGCAAAGAAAGCACTGAAGAGTGGCATTGAGGGCGCACAAAGCTGGGGTAGGGGTATCGGAGGATACCTCCGCCCCAGTGCGCGCTCACAGCGGGAAGCACGCGCTGGGCGCCGGTTCCCAAGCGGGCGCCGGTTCCCGCGCGGCAGACGTTCGCGCTGGTCTCCACGCGGCGGGCGCCGACGTGCCAGCAGGCCCCTATACCCGTGCGGCGGGCGCGGCGCAGCAGGTGGGCACGCGCACCAGGATTCGCAAAAAGATTCCAGATGCGCTGTTGGTATGCGTGTTTCTGCTCGGGCTGGCCGTGCTGTGCTATCCCGCCGTCTCGAATTACTACAACGCTCTCATACAATCTCGGGCGATCTCCTCATACGATTCTGCCGTAGCGCACATGAAACCGGAAGATTTCGATGCGCTGTGGGAAGCCGTTGATCAGTACAACGCCGAGATTGCCAGCAGAGGCATATATTTCAAGCTCAGCCAGGAGGAGCAACTCCGCTATGAGCAGCTGCTCAACGTAACTGGCACTGGAATGATGGGCTATATCACGATTCCGAAGCTGCGCGTGGAGCTGCCGATCTATCACGGCGTGAGTGACGGCGTGCTGCAGATTGCTAGCGGGCACATCCCAGGCACCAGTCTTCCAGCGGGAGGGGAGAGCACGCATGTGGCTCTCTCTGGGCACCGCGGGCTGCCCAGCTCCAAGCTCTTTACGGATCTCGATCAGCTCACGGAGGGCGATAGCTTTGCTGTGCACGTGCTCGATCGCACGCTCTCCTACCAGGTAGATCAAATCCGCACGGTGGAGCCGCAGGAAGTGCAAGATCTGGAGATAACTCCTGGCCAGGATTACGTGACGCTGGTGACGTGCACCCCCTACGCGATCAACACGCATCGGCTGCTGGTGCGTGGGCATCGCGTGCCGTATTTGGATGCGGACTATGTGCAATCAGATGCGGTGCGTATCGATCCGGTGCTGGTGGCGACGGCGGTGACGGTGCCGATTTTTATCGCAGTCTTTGCGTACGTGATGGTGCGTAGCCGCCGCCAGCGAAGATGGATGCCCGTAGAAATGAGCGCCCGCGGTGATGAGCGCGAAGCAGTGGAGCTGAAGGGAAAGAGTGAGCGATGAGGAAAATTTCACGCGCTAGCCGCGTGGCGGTGATGGCACTGGCGCTTATCATGGCCAGCGCCATGGTAGGAGCGGTATTTGTTCACGCTCCGTTTGCCTACGCTGGTGACGGCGTGGGTGAAGCTCAGGGCACGAGTGGTGCGAGCAACGCGGCTGCATCTGGCACTAGCCAGAGCGATAAAGGCGGCTCCCAGGGTGCCAACGGCCAGACCGTGAACCCCCAGAACGCAGGCGGCTCAAGCAGCCAGAGTGCGAACCGCTCTCAGGCGGTCAAGCAGGCGGTCAAGCAGGCAGTCAATCTGGATGCGGTCGATCCGAATCGCCTCGGCTCGCTCACCTTGGATTTTGCTGATCCGCAATCGGGCGCCGCCATCCCAGGACTTCATGCCCGCATCTACCGCATTGCTCGCATGGAGCAAAATTTTCCAGCCACGGCCGAATTTGAGACGATACTAGCTGCCGTAGGCTGGGATGATTTTGCTCAGGCGCGCGCCACGCATGGCTACGCCAGCAGCGAGTGGGATACGATGGCGCGCACTATCCACGGGTATGTGCTGCAAGAGCAGATACCTCCCACCGCCGCTATCACCAGCGCTCGCAGCGGTGAAGCTACTTTTGCTGATCTTCCCGTGGGGCTATATCTCGTGGTGGTAGATGGGATGCTCGTGGACGATGAGACGATCCGCTATTCGTTTACGCCCGCAATTGTCGCCATTCCGAGCCAGGCTGCAGGCGGCGATCTAGATTATGCCGTGGTGGCGGAGCCGAAGCTGGAAAAGATGCCCCTTGGTAAGAATGTGCACTACAAAGTGGTGAAACAGTGGAACGATGGCGGCCATCGCGCTTCGCGCCCGCACGGGATCACGGTGGATATTTATCGTGATGGTGAACTGGTGCAGAGCGTGAACCTCAACGATGCGAATAACTGGAGCTATGAGTGGAGCGGCGTGCAAGCACGGCACGAATGGAGTGCGGTGGAGCATATCAGCGATCGGCGCTATACCGTGAGCAACCAGGTGCAGGGCACGAGCATTATTATCACGAACACTTTGCCTGATGCTCCGCCTGAAAGACTTAAAGAAACCGGATCGAGCCTGTGGTATTGGTGGCTGGCTCCGCTGCTGCTCAGTGGTGGCCTGATCCTGATAGCCCTCGGGCGGGGGCGCCGAGCCGCAAGTGTGGGGAGAGGAGAGTAGCACAATGAGTAGTTCACGTGCGAGAGCAGTGGTTGGTGGCCATCGGAAGATGCTGTCAATGATTGGCGTGGGTGTCTTCACTGGCACCTTGCTGCTCATGCAGACGCCCTCTTTCTCCCTCGATGCTAGTGACGCCAGCGAGGTGGGTGTCGAAGTGGCAGCCGATGCGCCAGCAGGAGCCACGCCAGAAGCGACGGCACCAAAAGTTTCGATGCCAAGAGACACGGCACCCGAAGCGCCAGCGGAAAGCTCGTCCGAAGCTCCAGCGGGTGATGATCCTCAGGGCGCTGCTCCTGCGGCGGTTCCTCAATCTAGCCCCGTGCTGAGATCTGTCAGAGAAGTCTCAGGAGACAATGTTTATCAAATCGGTGATAACGGCGCGTTAAACGTGCATGGGCAAGAAGTGAGCGTAGAGACCATCGAATGTGTGGATGGCGATACCGTGAAAGCCCATGTGGCCTGGGAGATTCAAGCAAAGCCGCTCTTGCTATCCAGTGATCATGTACAGACTGCGGGGCGCGGAGTCTCTATCGCCGTGCCCAGCGTGATTGATACTGATTCTTTGAAACTCACCCTTGAGTATTCGCAGACCCTCAAACCGGTGACGCTGCGCCACCCAGAGATCACGGCGGATAGTCTCGCCCCTGCTCCCAGCTGGTTTACTGATTTCATGCTGAAGGAAACTGGCAAATACGACGATTACAACGCTCTCCAACAGGATTTTGCTGAAGGAACCATCACCAAGGAAGAGCTAGAAGAATCCTTAAAGGGCTTAGTGCAGGTAGGGTATGGGTCTTATTCCTGGCGCTCGGGAGCCGCCGATTTGGCCGAAGACGTCGTAACGTATTTGAGAGGAGAGATTGCCAGCGGAGCTATTGACTACGATGGAGCCGTCGCTAGATACAATGAGCTCGTCAGTTGGAATGGTTATCAAGCGCTGACGCAGACTCGCAGCGATGATAGAACAAGTGATATTTTTAGCGACACGCACGATACGGATATTTTCACCCTAAATAAGTTGGATAAAGATATCCCCGTCCTCTCCCCGAGTGATTATGACCAAGCGTTCACCAATGGGGGTAGGTTCTATGATGGGTGGCCTGCGGATGAAAAGGTGACGGTGCCCTACGAATACGTGACGCGTACCGCCACGTTTGAGCTAGCCGCAGATGGCAGCCTCGTCACTGATTTTAATGATGAGGTGTTTAATAACGGGCATCCCGACCCTGATGATCGATATTCTGATGCACTTTCTGGCTTGGAACCAGCGGCACAAGTGGCACGCGAGATAGTGTTTGCGAAAGATGACTTATTGGCGCAAAAAGCTGATCTGGAAGCTCAAGAAGCTCAGCTTGCCGCTATAGCCAGCCCGAGTGCTGAGCAGTTGCAGCAGCTAGAAAAACTGCGCGCACAGCTAGCGTATGTACAGCGCACACTCGCCACCATCCCCGAAGACACCAGCCAGGAGATCAGCCTGTATCGAAATCTGGTTTCGCCGTACATCGATGTGGTGAAGGCGCATGAAGCACAGGTATACGCCTATGACGCCACCCCAGCACAGATGGGCACCGAGGGATATAACTTTGTGCACTACTATATGATGCGTCCAGATGGCGTCACCACCATCAAGCTTGAAGGCGATGTGATCTTAAAAGAAAACGGCGTGGTGAATCCTGGAGTTGCCGGAGCTCAAGAACTGCTCGACCGCCTGGAAGCCGATGGTGCGGCTTCGTTTGCATTACCGCTGCGTGCCACGAACGTGGGCTGGAAATGCTCTCAGGAGGGCGGGGGCCTTGGCTTTGGTTCCTATGAAGAGGGCTGCCAGTCATTAGCTGATTATTGGTGGGGAATGCATAGCGGCTTGCCGCAGTATTCGCTCACCTCGGATACCGTCAATAATCAACTTATTGACAACAACACCGAAAGTGGTCTGAAGACGAATCCGCAAGCTCCCGCCACCGGCCGCAAGTGCAACGTGACCAAAGATGAGATGGTTGGTGCTGATGGAGCATCGCATATTGATTACGCCACCATCTTCGGCGATGAACCAGGATTAGGTTTACCCACCTGGATAATGGACAGTTCCTTTAGGTTCCACTGGGTGGGAGGGGAGCCGGAAATAGTCCCGTGGATTGATGATTTTTGGTTTGCTCGGCCGCTGACCGAGAACGATAAACAGCGATTGGCTGCATACGCCTATTTCTCCGTGGGTGATCAATATATGAAGACCTTTAATCTTCACGCGAATTGGGTAGTTGATTACACAGTTTCGTCGCTATACGGTGCATCCATTGAGGGGGGTAATGTCGGTCTGCCGGCTTACCAGCACTATTACCGTGCTGGCGACGGAAAACTGAAAATAATCGACTCTTTCCTTCCCGACTCGGACGGCCACGGCTACGGCGACTACGTGAAAGACGAGGACGGCAACGATCTGCTTGTCGATAGCGTCCGTTACACGGAAAATGGCTTGGAAGATGGGTGCGATCAGGCACTTGCAATTGTGAATCTCACCCGCAACGTGGAGCAGTGCGGAGTGTTCTTGAGTAAATCGCTGATCAGTGGCGTCAAGACGGACGCTGGCGAATACGATTTGAGCGCGCAGCTGCAGGTGCCAGCGAGCGACGTTGATGGCCAGACGTATCGGTTTATCGTCTACAAGCCATTTAAGGCTCCCGCGGGTGTCGTCACCAGCCCAGATGGCACAAAGACGCCCGTATTCAATTGGCGAGATCAGCCCCTCTCTGCTGCTGAACTCTACGGCTTCTCGTTCCCCGCTGATGGCTCAGCAGCGGCTGGTGTTTCCGCTCAGGCCCTAGCTCCGCCGAGTGATGCCGACTGGTGTCGCGCTCTGACGGCCACAAGCAGTGGGCGCGAATTTGCCATCGTGGATCGCAAGGTAGCTGCCGGCGAAAGCGCCTCCCCGATGGAAAAGATCGATCCGGCGCATCTGTGGACGTGCACCGTCACCGCCGATGGCACCGTGACCTGGAGTGAAACGGACACCCCGTGGGCGTGGGACGTACAAAATAGCGATATTGAGGGAGTCATACAGTCACACGCTCCCGATGAGTATCTCTATTTCGTCACCGAAATTCCTAGCAGTGCCGCCCAGCACGGCATGGGCTTGCTCTATCATGGCGATGGCGTAGTGAAAGCTGTGGAAGATAAGGATGGCGGATACACCTTCGCCAGTGAAACTGGCACGCCGCTCACCACTGCTCCGGCTAGTGCCACCAGAGCTGGCACCACATTCTCCTATCCATTCCATTGGGGAGCACGGCCAGAGAGGATCACCTTAGCGGCGATCAATGCGCCCCTCGAATGGGAATTCACACTCAACAAAGTGAACGGGGATACGGGAGCTGAGGATGTGGCCTACACCGAGGGAAACGGCACAGACGCAGCGGAAAAAACTGTGCCGAAATGGCCGAGCCGCGCTTTTATGGGCGGTGCCATCTTCGGAATCTGGAGTCCGAATCAGCATGATCCGGCATTCGGGAAGTCTGCTCCCGCCCCTGGCGACAATCAAGACGGCGCAGCGGCGAATCCAGTCTGCATGGACGGAGAAAACGCCGTCAGCCCAGAGCAGCTCAACCATCCGCTGCAAGCCGTGATTTACCTTGATACTGCTGGCAACGACGTCACTCCAGCTGCGGGTGCCCCCGCGCCCGCTAACGCCACCGCATACTATTTTATGACGTGCAAAACCTCGCCCACGGGTGCAAATCCTGGCGAACTGCTGCACTTCACGGGGCTGCGCGAATCAAGCTACGTGTGGCGCGAGCTGAAAGCTCCGCCCAACTATGCGATTGCTGCCGAGCAGGCGGGATACAACGTGGTGCGGGCGCCGAGCGTGAACGCGCAGCTGAATAAGGCAGTGCCAATGTTTGAGGCCAGCTATCAATACGAGCTGCCCTACAACGTGATGGCACGGAACTATTCCGTTTACACTCTGCCGCAAACTGGTGGCACTGGCACGCTGCCGCTCATCGTGGTAGGGCTGGGGCTGATGGCGGTGGCGCTGCTAGCGGCCACGTATCGACGGCGAGCAGCTACATATCGGCGGCGTGGCAGATAGCAAGCGGATGGTAAGCGGATGGCGGCGGGAGGTCACTCGCACGACGTCGCAGCGCGGGCAGCACTAGCCGTGCTGGAGACGCAGACAGTGCTAGCCGTGTCAGGGAGATCGCGGGTGGGTTCTGAGCGCCCTGCCCGCCGTCGCCGCATCGGCCTATTGCTGAGCGTGGCCGGCATTATCCCTCTACTTGCGGCAGGTTGGTTCTTCGGCGCGCGCGTCTGGAGCGAGTATCAGGCGCAGCAGGTCATACCGGAGATTCTCGCAGCCGTGCGCAAGCAAATGCCGGTGCAAAGGGTGGAGGTGCTGAGCGCTGATGCCATGATGGCGCTGGAGCTAGAAAAGCAGCCTGGGCAGGCTGCGAGTGCGGGCGTTGAAGCTGGGCAGGCCGCCGGCTCGGGAGCTGGTAGTGGCAGCAGCGCCAACAGTGGCGCCGATGGAGGGAGGCGCTCTCGTGCAGCGCTTGATCCGAGCAATCAATGGCGTGGCAGCTGGCTAGCCGAGGGGAACCCCGTCGCCACGACGCCCGCCGTCACCGCTGACGGGCATATGAATTCCGTGCCGGTGGATCGCCGCGACTATGTGGGGATTTTGGAGATTCCAAGCCTGGGGCTGGAGCTGCCCGTGATGCTGGGGGTAGATCGCGAGCCTGTGCCAAGCGCTCCAAATGCGTGGTATGGCTCGGTGTATGCCGATTCGCTGGTGATTGGTGCCGTGAATTATAAGAGCCAGTTTGGGAGGATTGCAGAGCTTCCCGATGGGGCGCACATTATGTTTACCGATATGCTTGGGCAGCGCTTTCACTATCGCGTGGCTGGCATTGGCGATGTGCCCAGCGACGACGGCGCCGCCTTGCGCGCCAAGCCCGAGCCGTGGGATCTCACGCTTTTCACTCCCAGCTTCAGCGGGATTCAGCGGGTGCTGGTGCGCGCCGTGGCACTGTAACGTGTAAGAGGCGCGGCGTACAAAAGGCGTGGTAACGGCGTCACGCCACCTGGCGTCGCGCTATCTGAGAATGCAGCGTGCTCATGTGCAGCGCAGCTAATGTACGGGCGGTAGGGGCAATGTACGGCAGTAGGGGGGTGCTGTAGGGCGCGGGCAGTAATGTGTAAAGTTTTTTTACATGTCGCCATAACGTGTAAAAAATTTCGCGATTTTTTTACACGTCCGCCCGCTGGGTCGGTAGAATCTGGGGTATGTACACCAGCCCAGATCTTCCTTATCGGGATCTTCCCCCGCTGCCGCCAGCGCAAAATATTGAGACGGCATCAGTACTCAAGGCTACGATCGGCGCTGCACGCGCGCTAGCGGGAGCCAATGCTGCTGCTAATTTACTGCCCAACCCTCATATACTGATTCAAGCGGTGCCGTTATTGGAAGCTCAAGCATCCAACGAAATTGAAAACATCGTCACCACTAACGACGAGTTATTTCGCGCAGCACACAACGTGCAATCTCCTTCGCCTGCCACGAAAGAGGCGTTGCGGTACAGCAAGGCAATATACGCTGGGTATGAGATGACTCAGAAAAAACCTCTCACCACTAACACTGCTAAACTAATCTGCTCTACGATTACGGGAATCGATATGGATGTGCGCAGTGAGGTGAGCACGTATATCGGCAATCCGGCTACGAAAGATCGTATTTATACGCCGCCTGAAGGAAAAAATGTGATTCTCGATCACATGGCTCATTGGGAAAAGTTTCTCAATGAAGATGCTGCTCTAGACCCTCTTATTAAACTTGCACTGCTTCATTATCAATTTGAGGCGATCCACCCATTCGCGGACGGTAATGGGCGTACAGGTCGTATCTTGAATGTGCTATATCTCGTGCAAGAGGGACTTTTGAAACAGCCTGTCACCTATCTGTCTGGATATATCGTCGCGCATAAAGACGAATACTACCGCCTGCTGGGTGGCGTGACGCAAAGGGATGAATGGGAATCCTGGATATTATTCATGCTGGATGCGGTAAAAGTGACGTCCACATGGACGAGCAATTTAGTGTATGCGATTCGAGAACAAATTGACTCAACCGTTCGTACTCTACAAAAAGAAGCAATGCCAGCCCGAGATTTTGCCTACATGCTATTTGAGAAGCCTTATCTGAGATACAGCGACATCATGAAGCGCGTGGGGGTGAGCCGTCCAACTGCAGGTAAATACGCTCAGAAGCTCGCCGAGCTTGGGACTGTGGAGCCGACCAAAGTGGGCAGAACCATGCTCTTCATTAACGATAAATATCTCTCCCTGCTGTTCAATACGAAGCTCCCGCAATAGTTGTTTAAACAACTTTGAAACAACTTTGGCGGGAGTGGGAGGGTGCGCGCTGGCGTAAAACGTTGATTTTAAGCGGGAAACAGGTTGTTTGAAAGTTGTTGCGTAGTTGTTTGCATGGTTGTTTGTACAGTTGTCTTCGTTATCTGGTGTGCGCATTATTTTTTTGGGAGGGGGAGGTCGGGGCGTGAGGTTCTTGTGGTGTGGGGTGTGAGGGTGTGCCAGTGCCGTTGCTCGTGCGTTATTCGGAGCGCTTGTCATCGTCGTCGCCGTTGGCCTGGTTAGCTGTCAGCGATTAGCTCTCGGCGTGATCGGCTGCTGGTACCGCGAGAGTCTATTTTCGAGCAACCCAACGGGTGTTTAGCCCTCGTTTCGGGCCGTCGGGGTCAATCATGGCAATTCCCTCGGCACGCAACTGGATGAACATGCGCGTCACCTGTAGGCGGTCAATGTGGAGGAGGCTTGATACCTCACGCGCGTTGAGCGATGATCCTTTTTCGAGCTGCTTACTAATCCATGTCTTTGCGTCGCTCAGGCTGGTGCCATTGCTCTTGATGTCGAAAGCAGATGCGCATTCTTCTGTGAGTGCCCACTCGTCTATGGTTTTGCTGGTGCGCGTGATGATATTTTCATCGGTGAGCCAGTCGATAATCTCGCGAGTTTCGAGATCGTTGGTTTGCATTTCACTCTTGAGAATTTTCCAGGTGATTCCTGGATGGTCGATTAAGTACCTGAGTATTATCAAGGCATCGACTGACTGCTGAATGGTTGGTTTCATTTTTGCAATGCCCTGGATGAACGAAATGTCGGGGTCGCCTGCTTCTAGCGTCACGCTCACTTCATAATCGTGCGCCTCTACGATCGGTGGCCTTCGCCCGCTTCCTAGCATTGCTGCCCACATTCGATCGAAACCGCGTGACGATTCTTCTGCGAGTCCTAGTTTGCGTGCGGCGCTCATCAGCAAAGGATTGCGAGGCACTGACCGAGTGGTCAGTAATTTATCGTGAGGGACTTCAGGGGGAAGACTTCCAGGGGAAATTACGGTGAGTGTTCGAGGTGTCTGCTTGATCACCACGGGCATGGATATCATCCACTCCCGATGGAGCAGCGCATTGGAGACCACTTCATCGACTGCTTTATCTGGGAAAGTGGGTAGAGCTATCTCTTGTCCGTTTTCGAGATCGACTCTGGCGATTTCTTGCTTCGCATAGGATTTGATGATCTCTTGCGTTTTCGGGAAGACGTTTACAAGTGGATTTGCCAGTTCTTTGACAATCGGCTCAACTCCTGGAGCAGGATAGTAGAGGTGACGCACGCTCACCGCCTGAGAAGCGGAAGATGAGAAAAGAATTTCGCCCGCATACAGCAGGCGGTTTTCTCCATCTATTACCTCAAGTTCGCGGAGTATCCCTTGATTCGTCTCTGGGGCTTCGTGTGAACCTGAGGCGATTGCCTTGTGGGTGAGCAGTTGGCGTGCATACTCTAGGGCGCCCTGGTCAAGTGGAATGTCTGCACGCTGAGTTGGCCGTGCAGTAAAGTCGGGATTTCTTCTTTCCCACTCAAGACGGCGCCTTTTTTCTGCTGGCATGGGAATGCACGAAGTACCATCTCGATACCACGATTCGCCTTTGCTGCGCGAATAAACTTCCAATGGCTCTGGAATTCTAATCAGAAGAAGTCGCTTTTCCTGAAATTCAAAAGGCTGAATATCCACAACCAGTCGTGGCTGAGTGCCCTCAGATATTTTCGTCCTGAGCCACGTGGCATCCACTGATGTACCAGCTATTGCCTCTGAGCCAGGGACATGATCTTTGACTCCAAGTACCACGAAAGAGTCGGTAGAGTTGCCATTAGCCATGCACACGCTAGCTTTCAGAATTGTCTCAACTAGCTCAGCTTCAGGATTTTTAGAATGGTGTGACGCCGTGCGCGGATCTTCTTTGAAATCAAGGATCTGGCTCTCTTGTGAGTCTGCAGTCTTTCCTTGCTCAATGATTGCGCGTAGGGCGTCGCGCACCTCGTGGGGGAGTGGAAAGTTGTGTGCGCTTTCGATGGGGTGCATCTCCTCTGTGCTCATACACGCATTTTATCAAGGTTGTTTGCAAGTTGTTTAAACAACTTGCAAACAACCTTGGCGGGAGTGGGAGGGTGCGCGCTGGCGTAAAACGTTGATTTTAAGCGGAAAACAAGTTGTTTGAAAGTTGTTGCGTAGTTGTTTGTGCATTGTTTGGTGTGCGCGTTATTTTTGGGGAAGGGCGCGAGGCTCTTGTGGTGTGGGGTGTGAGGGCGTGCATCGGTGCCTGTGCAGGACTATTGCCTCTATTGCGGCGTTTATTTGTCTATCACGGGCAGTAGATAGATCCCCTCATAAGGCGTGCCAATGAAACCGTGTTTGAACTGGACGGCTCTCAGTTTCTCTGTGCCTATAGCGTGCAGATCTGAGCTGTAGATGGTGACGGCGCTCTCTCCGGAGCCTTCGTATATGACACTGGCAATCAGAGAAGCATCACCGCTGATCCCCAATAGCTGAGCATTCTCGATTCGCGTCTTTTGTGAATAGAGATATACCCCGCTCACCCCGTTATATGCGACGGCATTGCCGGAGGAATCCACCACCGCATTCAAGACATCTTCCTCATCGAGCACTGCATTGGTAGTGTAGAGCAATCCTGAGTCTTCGCTGTCGCTATACCAATTGAGATTTGACATGGTATCGAGTTGTTTACCGGCAAGATTGTAGACGACGCTGCCTGTAGCGTCGTCGGGTGCAATAAGCAGGCCGTCCCACAGCCAGCGCCCATTGTACTTTACATTGTCTACGTGCAATCCCGCCTTCCCAGAGGAGAGGTCAAAGGTTTGATAAACCAGCTGTTTGTCTTTGCTGTACTTACAACCTAAATACCCATTGAGCACTCTGCACAAGGGCGTATATCCGAATTCTTCTTCCGCCATCCACGTGGGTGTAGCCGTGGGGGTGACGGTTTTCCACGTGTTTACATCAGAGCTTCGCGCACTGTCGAAAGGTAGGGCGACCAGTGTGCCCTTGGTGGAATCGTCGGTGCCACCTTCGTGCACGGAGGTAGCACCGTTGAATGCGTATAGATGGTCGGCGCTTAAGGCTACCGGAGTGAGTGCGTAGTTTAGCTTAGATGCGGGACGTGACGGTTCACCTGAACGTGACGACGTTCCACCGAGTGGGTCTGTCTCAAAGAGAGGAATATACGTTTTCAGACGCAGATTGAACACGCCAACGCTGAATGATCTTGCCGAATACTCTAGGTAGCTGCAGGCGATGAAATCGCCGTATGTGGCGGAGGGCTGGCACTGTAAATCATCTGGTACGGTATAGACGTCTTTCAACGTCACGAGATTCACGAGCCGCATCGTCCCATGCTGGATATCGCGGTTCCTGATCAGAGCGAATTCACGCTGTGAATCTAAGGCGATAATTTCTCCGCCGGCATCCCATCGACGGATGCCATTTGCGTAGCGTTCGTCGAGCCAAGCGTGTGGCTCCGCATGGAACTGTGCATGAGTAAAGTCCGCTGCCCCTACGTCGCTCGGGCTCACGTTGGTGAGAAACAGGCCGTCCTCACTCAGCACGCCCACATTGGTGGATTCTTTATGGTGAGTTCCTAATGAGCCAAAGAATATCAACACGTGTGCTATCACTACCAATATGACAGTCCAGCCGATAACGTTCCGCTTGGCAGATTTTTTCTTGTTCTGGCTACTCTTGCCAGTGGTCTGCGCTTTAGTGATGTAGCTAGGGTAGTGACTGTTGGATTGCGTAGTTGGCTGGGAAGAAGAGTAGAACGTGAGGCTTTGTGACGGCGTATCCGGAACGCAATTGTATCAAAAGAGCTGTGAGGCAGTGCAAAAGATCAGAGTGGCGCAATGGGTCAGGTCCTCTCGCGCAGGGACAGCAGTGCTAGTAGTCCAGTCCTATGCCTACAGCTTCCGTGCCACCGTGCCGATGATTGCCGGTGCTCCAGCTTCAATAATGCGCAATGTGGTGGCGAAATCTTCCTGCGAGCCATACCATGGATCTGGAACGTCGAGTTTTCCATGCGACGAGTAGAGATCGGCGAAATCCTCTGACCTGCGCGAGTTACGGCTCGCACCGTCGTTCGCCAGTGCTCCGCCAGCGCCGAAGACCCCATGGGGTGCATACGGCACTGTGCCATCGAACTCCCGCCAAAGGTGAATATGGGAAAGTTTTCCTCCGGCACGTTCTACCATAGGCGCCAGGCGGCGAGCGTGGCCTGCCGTCATAGCTAGAATGAGATCCGCGCTGCGTAGCTCAGCTGCTGTTGCGCGATGTGCACTGTGACGAGCAGGAACGGAATATCCAGCTGCGGCTAATACTTTTCGCGCTCGCGGATCGATATTGTGGCTATTTTCTTCCGCCGAGACTCCAGCCGATGCGACGCTGACGCCGCTGAGGCCAGCTTCCGAAATGCGCTCGCGTAGCACGACTTCCCCCATCGGGGAGCGGCAGATATTGCCTGTGCACACGGTGAGGATAGTAAATGCATTGCTCATGTGCCTAGGGTAGCAAGTGTTTTAGGGTAGCAAGGCCTGCAGCGGCACCCCCAGACGCAGCCTGAGTGCGGCGCTAGTGCAATACGGTGCGGCGTCATGTGGCATACTACAATGCAACTGCGCATCACCGAAGCAGTGAATCCGACGTCATTACAATACAACCCAGCGTCACTACATCAGCGGAACCGGCGTCAGCGAATCAGCGTTGATAATGGCAGTAATTTTATCAGTACGGTCTGCGTGAGAGTTGATAAAAGACAGACGCCATCAATCTTCAAGGTACGCTACTGGTTTTCCTTGAGCGCGCGCGTAGGCAATCTCGGATTGAGTGCTGGAGCCAATGTAGCCGCCCACGTTGATTACGAAGATCTCGTCGGCCATGTCGATTTTGCGCTTGTGCATATCGTCAAGCATCTCTTTGATGCCCTCATCCTGCACTTCTTTATCGCCGCAGTGCCCGAAAAGCCCTACGCTAATCACGATATTGCCAGCGAGAGTCAGTTGCTTTTGAGCCTCCATAAAGGCGTCTTTGAAGCGGGTACTTCCGCACAGTGTGATCACTCGGTAGCCACCTTGCATAGCATCCTCCTTAGTAAGTAAACGCACTCAGGCCATCATACGTGCTGCTGTGCCTGTGACGGCGCTGCGGGAACAACTCCGTTTGAAGCTGCGTTGAGAGGGCAGTGCGCGTGGTGAGCACGCCACTGCAGAGGCCGATCACAGAACATAGGGAGTGACGAGGAGTATTTCATGGCTACAGCAGTTTCTACAGCGGTTTCAGAGAAGGCACATCAGCTCGCGAGTTTGCACGAATCGGGCGAGCTCGTCGTGATGCCAACGGTGTGGGATGTGTGGAGTGCCCAGTTGGCGGCAGGGCTCGGTTTCAAAGCGCTCACGATTGGCTCGCATCCGGTGGCCAACGCTCTGGGTGAGCCGGACGGTGAGCATCAGAATCCAAATCATTATTTTGCGATTGCACGAGCGATAGCAGCTGGTGTGGATGTGCCCGTCAGCTTGGATGTGGAGTCTGGCCTTGGCCTAGAGCCGAGCGAATTGGTGGCAAAAGTGCTCGAAGCTGGGGCAGTGGGCGTGAATATCGAAGATGTGGTGCACTCTGAGAACGATCGCGTGCGCACGCTCGATGAGCAGGCAGATTATATTGCCGCCGTGCGCAAAGCTGCTGATGAGGCAGGCGTGGAATTGGTGATTAATGGTCGCACGGATGCGATGATCTGGGGTGCCGAGGGAGCGAATGCAGTGGACGATCCGCTAGCCGAGGCAGTGGCTCGTTCGCTTGCCATGCAGAAAGCGGGGGCGCGCTCGGTGTATCCCGTGGCTTTGAGCACGCCCGAGCAGGTGCGGGCACTCACTGAGGTGCTCGATGTGCCGGTGAATGTGACGGCGAACCCTGTGGATGGACATCCGGCGGGAGCTACGTTGAGAGAGCTCAAAGCGCTTGGGGTGCGGCGAGTGACGTATGGCCCGCAGTGGCAGATGGCGCTTGAGAAGCCGGCTAAAGAGATGCTCAAAGCCTGGTTGTGAGTGCGATAGCCGAATTTTCGGCGTCTTAGCATCGGGTCTGAGCTGAGCGTTGAGTGGCGCGTTGAGCCGTCATTGCGTCATTGCGTCACTATTGCGTCACCCGAACTGATGCATTTGCTGATATGCGTGCATATTAGCTACGATTGCTCACGGTGACGTGTCCGAGCGGCCGAAGGTGCAGCACTCGAAATGCTGTGTACGGTAACCCCGTACCGAGGGTTCAAATCCCTCCGTCACCGCTGAGTTGTGGGAGAAGCTTTTGCTTCTCCCACAACTCATTTGAAGACTTGGGGATTTGAACCCGAAGCGGGCTGAGCTGGATCAGAAAATGCGCAAGCATTTTCCCGGCTCAGTCGCGAAGCAGCTGCGCTGCGAGCGGGGCGGATTTCGCGCAGCGAAAGACGTGATCCCTCCGTCACCGCCACACCAAACGCTGGTATAGCAAAGAAAAATGCTAATCAGCGTTTTTGAATTTAGTGCGAGAGTAGCCAGAGAGTAGCGACAAAAACGCTAACCAGCGTTTCTGATTACATGCCTCTGCAAACCTCCTGCAAACCCCAGAAATAGGATTGCGAGGTTTGTGGGGTTTGTTTGACTCCTTAATTTTGTCTAGTGCCAATTGAATTAAATGTCTAGTGCGGGATAGAATAGTGGTGTGAAGAGGTCAAGGATCATCAAAATTCTGAAGAATGCAGCACGTGAAGCTGGGCTTAGTTTCGAGGAGATAGAACTCACTCGGCACAGTGCTTTCAGAGTTGGCATGTCGTCACACACCCTTGGCCGTCATAGCGAGGTTGATGAGATCACTGCCGGTAAGTTCTTCAAGCAATACGAGGACGGCTCGGTAAAGGATGGTGGAGGAAATGAAAACTTTCAATATATTTGCTACCCGTTCCCCGCGTGGCTGGTGGGTGCTCGAAGAGCCAACGCTAGGAGCGGTCTCGCAAGTGCGTTCGCTGGCTGATGCTGCTGATGAGATGCGTGAGCCAGTCGCCTATCTAGCTGAAGTGCCGGAGAGCGAGATCGAGATTAACGTGGTGCCGCAACTGCCTGATGCGTTTACTCAAGCTATGGCTGCGGCACGGGAATCTCGGCAGATCGCTGAGGAAGCTAACACGCGCAGTGCGCAGGAATACCGTAAGGCTGCTGCTGTGCTGCGGCGTGAGGGTGTGACGTTGCGCGATATCGGCACGTTGATGGGAATCTCGTATCAACGCGCTGGTCAGCTAGTAGCCTGATTTTCTGGTTTCCTATTATGTGAGGCGGTCTCTCTAAGGAGGATCCATAAAACGCTGGTATAGCAACGAAAAGTGCTATCCGGTGTTTTCGATACTTATTGGTGCATCTAGTACTACGCCGCAAGACCGACGCTATCTCTAAAGGATTGGTGCGAATCTAAGCCTAGCTAAGCCTATCTACAGGTACTCACGGTCTGTCTGCGGGTACTCGCGCAGCACCTACGCAGGTAGAGCAACAGAAATAGTGTCGTCCTGTTCAATGCTTTCGCTACTGGAGTCCGTGCTGCCCACTGCCTCTTTTCACTGTTGAGCCTAGCGTAGTCCACCACGCCGCGGCACCATAAGCAACCATTTCGGCGCTTAGCCTGCATCTCACTTATCGTCGGCTCCCCGCTGCTTGATATGAAAATTAAGAGAATACTGTTTGACTACGGTGTTGGCCACAGCGGCACAAAGCTCATTGTCATATGGGAAAACGAAACTCCAGCTTCCACTTTTTCGTGCGGTAACGGGAATTTTGTCTGGTGGAGCATAGGGGATTCGAACCCCTGACCTTTTCATTGCGAACGAAACGCGCTACCAACTGCGCCAATGCCCCGTGCTCCATTATGGTAGCATCCTCGCCGAGACGGAACCAACCTCGCAGAACCCACGGCTTTGCTGTGTTTCTTACTGTGTCTGGCAATCTGTCGCTGTGTCTGACAATCCGCTGTTGTGCCTGGCAATCCGTTATTGCGTCTGGCTCATGCGGCGTTGTTTTCGGAGATTCGTGCAGCTGCCAGCGCCCGTATCCAGACTTAACGTATCCAAACGTCTCGTGCCCAGATTTCGACAGCGCGAACTTTGACAACCCAGACTCTGAAAATGCGGACTTCGACAACCCAGGTTCTGAGCGTCCAGACTTTCTGAGAAATTTACCGCTGCGCACTCTAGTATGAGAGGTATGATTCGTGGCGCAATTTTTGATGTAGATGGCACTCTTCTGGATTCCATGTGGGTGTGGGAGCAGGCTCTCGCGCGCCTGGCGCAGCGTTACGGCGTCACGCCGGATCTCAGTACAGGAAGTGAGATATTTACGCTTTCGTTGCGTGAGGGGATTCAATACATCAAACGCGAGTACGGGCTGTCTCAAAGCGAACTGGAGCTTATCGAGGAAGTCGCTGCCATTGCCCGTGAGCTGTACCTTTCTGCAGCCGTTCTCAAGCCGCATGTGCACGATTTTTTGAAAGCATTAAAAGCTGCTGATGTGCCCATGGTGGTCGTCACGTCTGGAGAAGCAACCCTCGTCAGAGAGGTGCTGGGCAAATGTGGGGTTCTCGATTACTTTATGCATATCTACGCTGCCACAAACGAAAAAATCTCCAAACGCGAGTCCACTCTGTGGCTGCGGGCAGCTGCGCTCATGGGGGTGCAGCCGCGGGATGTGTGGGTGTTTGAAGACGCGCTCTATGCCATTAACATCGCGAAAGAAAGTGGCTTTTCCGCAGTGGCTATCGCAGATCCGCGCAGCAATACCCTGCAAGCTGATGTGCGCGAAGTGGCAGACCTCTACTGGACGGATTTCCCACAAGAAATCCCGCCGGAGCTGCTCGCGTAAACCGGAGCTTCTCATATAAACCGGAGCTGCGTAACTCTCTATACGTCATCCTCTAGACGCGATGCCCGTCCCGTACCAATCTCTGTGCATCTATATGCGGTTCCTTATATGGACCTGTTTCTGTGCTATCGGTTCTACGCTGTTTGTGTGCTCTGCGGGGTTGACCTATACGCGCTACACGCCTTTGACCTATGTGCACTATGCGCTGATCTATGTGCGGCTCTTGATATGCTACGTGCCGTGACCGCTACGCGCTACGCTCCTTGCACGTATATGACGTCGTTGAACTCGTCAGGGTGTGCGCCAGTGCGCCCAGCCTCTCCGCGATCCATGGAGTTCAAAAGGGTGCGAGCGTCGTCATCAAGCGAGAAATCAAAGATCCCCATATTTTCCCGCATCCGCTCTGGGTGCGTGCTCTTGGGGAATACCACGTCGCCGCGCTCGATATGCCAGCGCAAAATAAGCTGAGCGGGAGTGTGCTCCAGGCGTTCAGCGGCAGCCACTAACTGCGGGTCGTGCAAAATCTCCCCACGAACAATAGGCTTCCACGCCTCCACGATACCTCCATGATTGCTCATCCACGTGTGGATGGCGTCGTTCGGGAACAGTGGGTGCGCCTCAACCTGATTGACGGTCGGCGCGACGCCTACCTCGTCGAGAAGCCGTTGGAGATGAGCCACCTCAAAGTTGGAAACGCCCACGCTACGAGCGCGTCCATCAGCCACAAATTCTTGCATCACTCTCCAGGTATCGGGGTAATGTCCCTCATACGCTTTAGGCATCGGCCAATGGATGAGGAAAAGATCCACATAGTCAGTCTGCAATCTGGCCAGAGATCCATCCAAGGAGCGGCGAGCCGAATCAGGATCGTGGCGGTCATTGTTGAGCTTAGTGGTGAGGAAAATCTGTTCACGCGGAATACCGCTCGCGGCGATAGCGCTGCCCACTGCCGCCTCGTTGCGATACATTTGGGCGGTGTCAATATGGCGATACCCCAGCTCCAGAGCTTGCTCGATGGCAGCCTGCGCCCCCGCACCTACGATCTTGTAAGTGCCGAATCCGAGCTGCGGAATCTGGTGCCCGTCGCTCATAGTGAGGGTGGGGACGCTAGTCAGCGGGTGTGCCGTATTCCGCTTCGTCGTGTCCCCTTTATATGCATCATTCGTGCTGCTTTCCTCGCGCATAGTACTCCTCGTCGCGTTCTGATTTCGTTCGCTGCTGTGTGGTTTGCCGTGGTGGCGTGTAGCTTCTATGTGTGACACCGTTGTGTGTGACGACGTTCGTCGGCATCGTTTATCGCTCCGCCTTACTGCCCATCATCTTATCGCCCGTCACGCCATTTTGCTGCCCAATCGCAGAGTTCCGCCGTCGCGCCATTTCGCTGCATGGTCGTGGCATTGCCCGTCGCCTCCGAGCGTCCAGGCACAATATTCCGATTGCAGCAGCGCCCCGCCACGTCTGAGCGTCCGAACATAACACTCCGATCATGGCGTTTCACCGCCACTGTGCCAGATAACGGTCTACGATTGCCGCGTATTCCGCAGGCGCACTGTGGCGTATATTGTGCCCTACGCCCGCAATAAATTCCACGGTGATGTGCGGATTCCCGAGCGCGGCAATCTCTGCTGCGCCGCGGTGTCCAATAATGATATCGGCGCCATCCGAGGTGATGACGACAGTGGGGATAGTGAGTGCACGTGCAATCTCTTGCCAGGGCTGCGAAACGGCAGTGATGCCGGTGGCGATAAGATTCACGTCTACCAGGGGTTTGGCAAAAGCCCAGCCGTGGTGCGCTGGCACCGACCATCCGTGCGAGCCGTCGGAACCTGGCTGCTCAAAGTCGGGAGTACTCAGTCCGCGTTCTTCGACGTTTTGCGTCAGGGTAGCTATAGGGTTTCTCTGCCAGATGCGCTTGGCGTAGGAGAGATATTCATCTGTGTGAGTTTGATATGCGGCCTTTTGCTCGGGGCTGCTCCACGCTGGGTCTTCCAGAATGAGGCCGCTCACCAATTCTGGGCGTTTGCTCGCCACACTTGACGAAAGAGAGCCGCCCATAGAATGACCAATAAGGATTGCCTTTTTGCCGTGCGTTTTTACGAGATAGTTGAGAGTCTCTTCGAGGGCTACTGCTCCGGCGTCACCAGGAGAAACGAGAGTGTGCTCGTTATAACGAGGAGAGAGGCCGTGGCCGAGCATGTCGATAGCTGCTATGCAATAGCTGGAACTGAGGTGCTGAATGAGATCTGTCCAGGTAGTAGCAGAGCCGGTGACGCCGTGGACGAGTACGACGAGTGGAGCCTGCGGATCTCCGACCATATAGTGTGCAAGCATTGTCTTCTCTTTCCGTTGCTTTATATAAATGTATATCTTTTGCGACGGCGTTTCTGGGCGGACTTGTGACGGTGTTTTTGAGCGGAAGCGCCAAATGGAGTGGGCGGACTTATGAGGTCGCTTTTGGGGTGGACTGATGAGTTTAGGTGGAAGTGGCCAAGGGGAGCGGGTGCCAAAAGGAGCAGCGAAAGTGGCCAAAAGGAGTTGGCGGCTAAGAGGAGTGAGCAGGAAATTGTCCGGATGCGGGGTTAGCGGCCGGATGGTGGACGAAGGGCGCGGGCGGCCAAGGGGAGTTAATGGCCGAGCTCGATTTCACTCACTTAGGGATGAGGTTTCACTCATGCATTAGGTCTAATGACCGATTCGGTCACTAGGTCTAATGGCCGACGTCCCTTTGTGATTCAACTCATACAATGATGGCGTGAGTTCACGCAGATGTACACCAAGCATTGTGCTTTCACGCGACGATGCATTGGCACCCTGCGTGATGACGGGACGTGACGGCGCGGGCGCGTTCAAACGGACGAGTTGCGTTCGCGCAGGCGGATCGTGCGCGCACGAAGACAGGTCACGTTCAAACGGACGAGTTGCGTTCGCGCAGATGCTCACGCCCAGATGGGCTGTGCTCACACAAATATCTATACGAAGATGAGACGAGAAACCAGGGAAAGCCAGGAAATATCCAGAGCATCGGTGCAAGCGGGTACGGCAAGCCGGCACAGCGACAGCAGCGGCGCGAGTTTGGATTTTTATCGATCGTTCTATTGGTTGAGAAGGCGAGGAGTAGATGGATGTTATCGCAGCGGCGTCAGGGCTTGCAGATCCTCATGCGTCGGGGAACTTGGCAGCGGCTGGCGGTGATGTAGGTGGCGGCGAGGCCAACCTGGTGTTGCCAGATCTCAATCTCGCCAGCGTACATGGCGTGAGCGGTGTGGTATTGCTGATTGCTGGCATGGCAATTTGCGTGGCTGGTCTGCTCTTTGGCCTCTTCACGTTCCTCAGGCTGCGCCGGCTTCCAGTGCATCGCTCTATGCTTGATGTGGCGGAGTTGATCTACTCCACCTGCAAGGCGTACCTCACTCGGCAGGGGAAGTTTCTGCTGATTTTGTGGGTATTTATTACGGCCGTCATCTTTGTGTACTACAAGATACTTGTGGGCTTTTCCTGGGGGAAAGTGGGAATCGTCGTGCTCTTCTCGCTGCTCGGGATGGGTGGCTCTTTCGCAGTTGCCTGGTTTGGCATCCGCGTCAATACATTTGCCAACGCCCGCACGGCGTTTGCCTCGCTGCGCGGCCTGCCGTACTACGTGCATAAAATTCCGCTGCAGGCGGGCATGAGTATTGGCACAGTGCTCATTTCGCTCGAACTCTTTATGATGCTGCTGATCTTGGTCTTTTTGCCATCCGACGTGGCTGGCGCGTGCTTTATTGGCTTCGCCATTGGTGAATCCTTAGGCGCGTCGGCGTTGCGCATCGCTGGGGGAATCTTTACGAAGATTGCAGACATCGGGGCAGACCTGATGAAGATTGTCTTCAAAATTGACGAGGATGACCCTCGCAACCCAGGCGTGATTGCAGACTGCACGGGCGATAACGCCGGCGATTCGGTGGGTCCGAGCGCAGACGGCTTTGAGACGTACGGCGTGACGGGCGTGGCGCTGGTGACGTTCGTCATGCTAGCTGTACACGATCCAGCGTTGCAGGCGCTACTACTGGTATGGATTTTTGTGGTTCGAGCCGCGATGATTGTCGGAGCTGCTGTGGCTTACGCCGTCAATGGGCTGTGGGTCAAGAGCCGATTTGGTACGGCAAAACGAATGAATTTCGAGACTCCACTCACCACTCTAGTCTGGCTGACCTCCCTGATCTGTATCGTGCTCATCTACGGCGTCTCCGCATTCGTGCTAGGGCAGCTCGGAGCGGGAATGTGGTGGAAACTCGCCACGATTATTACCTGCGGCACTCTCGCTGGCGCGCTCATTCCGGAGTTGGTGAAAGTATTTACATCGACGAATTCGCGTTTTGTGCGTGAGACGGTGAAGAGTTCGCGTGAGGGCGGTGCGTCGCTCAACATTTTGAGCGGTCTCGTGGCTGGCAACTTTTCCGGCTATTTCTTAGGCGTGGCCATCGTCGGGCTGATGGCCATAGCGTACGTGATGAGTTTGCTCGGCCTCGGGGGAGCTGATGATTGCTCCGGCAGTGTTTGCGTTCGGGCTGGTGGCTTTCGGTTTCCTTGGTATGGGGCCAGTGACGATAGCTGTCGATTCTTATGGGCCAGTCACGGATAATGCGCAAAGCGTGTATGAACTGAGCAGAATTGAGCAAACGCCTGGAGCGGAAGCGGACATCATGAAAAATTTCTCGCTCAAGCCACAGTGGGAAGTGGCAAAGCTCATGTTGGAAGACAACGACGGTGCAGGCAACACATTCAAAGCGACGGCGAAACCGGTCTTAATTGGCACGGCCGTGGTGGGAGCCACCACCATGATTTTCTCCATCATCATCTCGCTCACGAATTCGCTCACGAATCAGGAAGCGGTGGGAAGCCTCTCGCTTCTGCACGCTCCTTTCTTGCTGGGGCTTATCACTGGCGGTGCCGTTATCTTCTGGTTCTCGGGTGCGTCGATTCAAGCGGTGACGACGGGCGCTAATCGTGCGGTGGCATTTATTAAAGAGAATATCCACCTCGATACCAGCACGGAGAAAGCCAATCCTGAAGACAGCAGGCGCGTGGTGGATATTTGTACGCAGTATGCGCAGCAGGGGATGCTGCTCATTTTCCTGGCCGTTTTCTTTGCCACGCTCTCTTTCGCGTTTATCGAGCCGTATTTCTTTATCGGCTACCTTATTTCCATTGCGATTTTCGGCCTCTATCAGGCCATTTTCATGGCGAATGCCGGCGGCGCATGGGACAACGCTAAGAAAGTGGTAGAAGTAGATTTGCACATGAAAGGCACCGCGTTGCACGACGCTTCGATTGTGGGCGATACGGTGGGGGATCCTTTCAAAGATACGTCGTCCGTGGCGTTGAACCCGATCATTAAATTTACGACGCTCTTCGGCCTTTTGGCGGTCGAGTTGGGAGTTTCGCTCACGGCTCAGGGATTGGGGGCGCTCGTGCATGTGCTCGCTGGTGTCTTCTTCCTCATCTCATTCTTCTTCGTATGGAGCTCGTTCTATCGGATGCGCATCCAAACCGGATCTATTGATGAGCTGAGTGGAGAGAAAGAATACGCCACTGTGGTTCGGGCAGAGAATCGGGCAGAGAACGATTGGTCAAAGAATCAGGCAAAGGACGAGGGTGAAGAGCGATGAGACTGGCGATAAAACGCGATAAGGCTGTGGTCGATGCCGATGGGCGAGTGGCAGGACACTCTGCGGGGGATACTCTTCTGCGTCGTATCCTCCGGCTCTACCCAGGGGCTACCTTAATCGGAGCGCAAGTGCGCAAAGGTGATGGTTTTGACGTAGCTCCATTGGAATTTCTCGATCCCCACGAGACGGCTGTGCTCAATATGGACGTGATCGATTCTTCCCGTGTGTGGCAAAAGATGTATGCGCTCGGCGCCGAGCACCCGAAAGTGATGAATTTTGTATGGCGTTCGCCTAATCGTTTCGCCGCTGAAGAGGCGTTGGCATCGGTTGCGCTATCGGTGGCTCTCTTTCCCACTTTTGCGAATTCGGAGCGCACCGCTTCGGAAATTCGAGAGTTGGCGGAGCGCTGGACTGTCTCGCAACTGTACAACAAGATGAGGCTGAGCTACGTCAATCTTGGCTTCCGCCTGGCGCATGTGCAGGAGCGGCATGAGCCAGATGTACCGATAGTGCTCTATCCGGCGATCTATCTCTCCGCTGTCAAACGTCCGGAGCTGTTTCTGGATGTGTGCGAGTGGGTGCACAAGCGTACGCCTATCACGGTGGAAATGCGTCTGCATGAGAACCATCTGGTGAGTGAAGCGGCAATGAAATTTTCTCACAAAGATTGGGTGTGGGTGGGGCCGCTCACGGCCACGCGCGATTCCTACTGGAATGCCCTGTCGCGTACCACGGCATTTTTGGCCACCTGCTGCGAGGAGTCATATGGAATTGAATATGTGGAGGCGTTGGGCGCTGGCGTAGTGGGCATTTTCCCGGATCTGCCGTGGGCGAGAGCATTAGTGCCGCCAGAGTACCCTTTCTTCTACAGCACCCAGGAGGAGGCGCAGAAGATGCTCTGGCGCGCTGTAGTAGACACGGCAGCCTGCCGTGACGAACTTGATGCCTGTGCCGGTGGTTCGCTGCAGCGGTGGATAGGGGAGCATCATTCGGATGATGCTTTCGATGAACGCCTCACGGAAAAAGTGCAGCAGTGGCTGGGAGTGACGGCGTAGCTGTTTCAACTGTTGGTTTTATCGTTCGATTTTACATTCGCTGGGTAAGGTGGTTGCTCATGGTGGATTATGTATATCTCGGTCATTCCGGACTCAAAATTTCTAATGTGATTTTAGGAAACTGGCTCACGCACGGCCAACAGATTGATAAAGAGACGGCGATTGCGTGCGTTCATGCAGCTCTTGACGCCGGTATTACGACCTTTGATACGGCCGACGTCTATGCGAACGGCAAAGCCGAGAAGATATTAGGTAAAGCGCTCAAAGGTATGCGCCGTGAATCGCTGGAGATTTTCACGAAAGTGTATTGGCCAGTGGGGCCTGGCGGACATAATGACGTCGGGTTGTCGCGCAAACACATTATGGAGAGTATCGACGCTTCGCTCAAGCGCCTCGGCACGGATTATGTGGATGTGTATCAGGCGCATCGCTTTGACGTCGAGACCCCGATTGAAGAGACGATGCAAGCCTTTGCGGATGTGGTGCATGCGGGGAAAGCTCTCTATATTGGCGTGTCGGAATGGACGGCGCAGCAGATTCGCTATGCCCATGATTTCAGCAAGGAATTGGGCTTCCAGGTCGTCTCCAACCAGCCGCAATACTCGATGCTCTGGCGAGTGATTGAGCCGGAGGTGATTCCCACATCGCAGGAGCTTGGCATTTCGCAAATTGTGTGGAGTCCGATGGCGCAGGGTGTGCTCAGTGGCAAGTATGTGCCAGGAGAGGCGGTTCCGCACGATTCGCGAGCGGCGAGCAAAGTCGGCACGATGATGGGGGATTTCCTCACGGATTCGGTCTTGGAAGCTGTGGAACGGCTGAAGCCGATAGCCTTGGATCTCGGCATCACGCAGGCACAGTTGGCGCTCGCGTGGGTGTTGCACAATTCCAACGTAGCCGCCCCTATTATTGGGGCTTCGCGGCCGGAGCAAATTGCTGAAAACGTGGAGGCTGCCGACGTCACGCTGGATGATTCGACTATGGCGGCTATTGATGAGGCTCTGGGAGACGTCGTCATTCGGGATCCTCGCCTCACCTGGGAACGTGCTCCACACATTCGGCCAGCTTAGCTCTTGTTGTGCGCGAGCCCTTCAAGTGACTCCGCGAAACCGTTGCGAGAATGCAAGGCTACCCACGCTTCTACTCGGGAGGCGGGGTCGTCAAGATTGCGCTGCAGCAGACGTTCAATGTGGGCGATGCGAGTGGTCACGGTGTTGCGATGTACCCCGAGAATACGTGCCATTGCTCCGCGATTGCCATTGGTGGAGAGGAAGACGGCGAGAACCGTCATCAGCTCGGGATGGCGCTCAAGCGGGGTGAGGAAAGCTCTGGCCCAGGCGGAGAGGCGATCGTTATCGAGCAGTGGAATGAGCCCCTCACCAGAGATCTCACTCCAGCTCACCACCGGCCGGTCAGAGCCAGCTTTTTCGCTGGCAATGCGCGCCGTCATAATGGCTGTATGGGCGCGGTTGCTGGATACGCTCGCACCGCATCCAGCTAGTACACCTGATTCCTGCACTACGGCCGTAGCTAGGGGGATACTCTGTGTGGGAATGACGGCGTCTAAGCTGTGGGTGGAGTGCGATGCAGCTGTGGGCTGCTCGGTTGAATACGGTTCAGTTGAATACAGCTCGGCCGTATATGGCTTAGCCGTGTGCGGCGTTGGTGACGCCGGTGCAGCTATCGGGCTAATCTTCTGGGCGAGCGGCGTGCGGAGGCGGCGCACAAGTTCTTCGCTCAGAGCCACCAGAGCACGGTGATCTCCAATGGCGTGGATGGCACTCACTCGCGCCGGCACGGTATAGGTGTTGTCGATCACGGAGAGAATGGCTTGGCAGCTGTAAGCATCCCCATCGTCCAGCCGCTCGAATGCGTGCGCGTAGAGATTGCGGCGATTTTCGCGCTGCTGATTCTCTAGCGCTCGCATACTTTCGAGCAAAATTGCCCCATCTGAGAGGGCTGAGCGTTGCCAGGGGGCTAATGACGTCGCATAGGCGACGAGCACTTCGCCAGATCCCACGTTAATGCCTACGGCTGCGTACTCTGGCTCGATAATTGACCACGAACGTTCATCGCGCGGATAGCGCTTTTTTAGTTGGGTCATCAGCGCTTTCGGAATGTCGCTGCCAGAGTTCAGACCGGCTGAGTAAATGAGCGAATCTCCTGCGTAGAGCATCATGGCTCCGTTGAGAATAGTGGCGAGAGTGTGGAGTAATGCCGCAGTTGGCTCCAGCTTGCTGGTCGCAGCAATGAGAGAGCGTTGCGCTCGCTGTAGTTGCCGTGACGCCGCGCTCGACTCCTCTTCGAGCATGGCGGCGAGCACCTGGGAGATGTGTACAAATCGTTCGCGCTCAGGCACTTCAATGAGATTGATATCGTGCTTATGGGCAGCGGATATAAGGTCGTGAGGCACCTCTTTCTTCCACTCGCCCACGGCGAATGCGAGCGCGGCAATGCCCGCTTCTTTGACGCGGCGCACGTAGCGATCCCAGGCAGTGGCAGAGGTGGGATTGCCGGCATTAGTCGTCATGAGTAGTTCCCCGCCCTCCAGAAAAGGTGTGGGATTGTCAAGATCGGATACGGCTCCCCAGCGCACAATGATGTCGGCATGGGGACACCACAGCGGGATGAGATGGAGCTGTGGCTGGTGAAGCACATTCGCTAACGTCGTCACAAGAGAATTATTGCACAATTTATCTTCTTAATTTGTGCAAAAGTGCATATTTCTATCTAGGACTAAAGACGTACAGTAATGGCTGTCATGAGATGTACACGATGACTCAAGAGAGGACAACGATGTCTGATGTACAGACTCCTGCCGTCGAGCAGGTTCGTAAAATCGTCACCGAGCTGCCTGGCCCGAAATCGGCCGCGCTGGCGCAGCGCAAGCAGCAGGCTGTGAGCAATGGTGTGGCCACCCAGAATCCTATTTATGCCCAGTACGCTGGCGGTGGCGTGATTGTTGATGTCGATGGAAATAGTTTTATTGATCTCGGCTCAGGCATCGCCGTCACCACAGTGGGAGCGTCGAATGCGCGAGTGGTGGAAGCAGTGCGCGATCAGGTGAGCCATTTTACGCACACATGCTTTATGACGACTCCGTATGAGGGCTATGTGGAAGTGTGCGAGCTGCTTAATCGCATCACCCCTGGCAGTTTTGAGAAGCGCTCAGCGCTGTTTAACTCCGGAGCGGAATGTGTAGAAAACGCCGTCAAAGCTGCGCGTGCCTACACGAAGCGCCCAGCGGTGGTGGCGTTCAAGGGAGCCTATCACGGCCGCACCAATTTCACCTTGGCCATGACGGAGAAATCTCATCCCTACAAAGCGCAGTATGGTCCCTTTGCTTCCGATGTCTATCGCGTGAGCCAGTCGTACCCTCACCGCGATGGACTCAGCGGAGAAGAGGCTTTCCAGCGCACTGTTTCCGAGATTGAGGTGCAGGTCGGATCGGAAAATGTGGCGGCGCTGGTGATTGAGCCAATTCAGGGCGAGGGTGGATTCATCGTGCCGGCTGAGGGATATCTGCCGCGGCTCGTGCAGTGGTGTCATGAGAAAGGCATCGTCTTCGTGGCCGATGAAGTGCAATCTGGCTATGGCCGCACCGGCAAGATGTTTGCTTCCGAGTGGGAGGGAATCGAGCCCGATATCATTTGCACGGCAAAAGGTATCGCTGGTGGACTTCCACTCTCCGCCGTCACCGGCCGCGCAGAAATTATGGATGCCAGCGTGCCTGGCGGTTTGGGTGGCACGTATGGCGGCAACCCGCTCTCATGTGCAGCTGCACTCGCCGTTGGCACAGCGTTTGAGGAAGATAATCTGCTTGAAAAAGCGCTTGAGCTTGGCCAGCATATTCAGGATCGATTCGTGGCCTTGCAGGCGAGCGATGCGCGTATCGCAGATGTGCGCGGTCGCGGTGCTATGCAGGCTATTGAACTGGTAGACGCACAGGGTGTTCCGGATGCGGCATTCACCAAAGAGATTCAACGCAAAGCGTATGAGCAAGGCGTGATTCTTTTGACGTGTGGCACGTTCGGAAATGTCATTCGTTTTCTACCACCGCTATCCATGCCGGTAGCTCTCTTGGACGAGGCTCTCGGCGTCATCGAAACAATTATGAAGGAGGCATAGAGTATGAGTGAAGCCAATCCTTTCGAGAATGCAAAGAAGCAGCTCCGAGAGGTGCAGAAGATCCTCGGATTTTCTGAAGAAGATTACGAGTTACTCGCCACACCTCGGCGTGAAGTGAGCGTCGCGGTGCCGGTGAGGCGTGACGACGGCAGTGTCAAAGTGCTGCGTGGCTATCGCGTACAGCACAACTGGAGCCGTGGCCCAGGCAAAGGCGGTATTCGCTACGCGAAGAGTGTGGATCTTGATGAGGTGCGGGCGCTTTCCATGTTGATGACGTGGAAGTGTGCACTGCTGAATCTTCCCTATGGCGGTGCCAAAGGTGGCATTGCGTTTGATCCAGCCGAATACTCCAAAGCTGAAATTGAGCGCATTACCCGCCGCTACGTCTCGGAGATTCTCCCCGTGATTGGGCCGGAAATTGACGTTCCTGCTCCGGATATGGGCACGGATGGGCAGACGATGGCGTGGTTTATGGACACCTACTCGCAGGCTGTGGGCTATACGGCTCCAGGCGTCGTCACGGGTAAGCCAGTTTCCCTTGGCGGTTCGCTAGGACGAGCAGAATCCACGTCACTCGGTGTCTTCTTAATGACGAAGGCTGCTCTTGAGCGCGCTGGCGTGAGCGATCTTACCCAGGCGACCGTGGCTGTGCAGGGCTTTGGCAAAGTCGGCCGCGATGCGGCAGTATTCATGCACGACGCAGGCATGAAAGTACTCGCGGTCTCTGATGTGTTTGGTGCGATTTACAACGAGGCTGGTATCGACGTCAAAGCTCTGGGCGAGTACGTGGAATCCACCGGCAAAGTCGTAGATTTCCCAGGGGCAGAACCGCTCGATGCAGATCAGCTAGTGCTCCTTGACGTCGATGCCGTTGTGCCTGCTGCTGTGGAGAGCGTGATCACTGGAGCGAATGCAAGCGAGGTGAAAGCCAAGGTCATCGTAGAGGGCGCAAACGGGCCGACGACGCCAGAGGCTGATGCCATCCTCAAGGAGAAAGGCGTCATTATCGTCCCCGATATTCTCGCTAACTCCGGCGGCGTGCTGGTCTCCTACTACGAATGGGTACAAAGCCGCGACAACTTCTTCTGGGATCTTGAGCGCGTACGAACCGCCCAGGAGAAATCAATGATGGCGGTATGGGATGACGTCGTCGCATTCGCTGATAAGCACGAGGTGACACTCCGTGAAGCGGCGTGGGCAATGGCAGTGGAGCGCGTCCTCGATGCCCATAAGATGCGTGGACTCTATCCGTGATCCCGCGATCTCTGATTCGGCTCTAGCTTGCAGCGCCCGCAGGAGTGATGTCCCGCCGAAGGGAGTATCGCGCTCATGCGGGCGCAAGCTATAGCCGTTCTGGCTGTCGCGCCGCGCTTGCTGTCTGTTTGTCGCCTGCCGTATGCGAAGGCTGGCAACGATAGGCATAGGCATAAAAGTAGAGTGTAGAAGTAAAAATTAAAGAGATGAGGATACGATGAGCATTGAAATCCCAGCGATTGCTCGTGATTTGTTGGAGCGCCTAGATCCGGCGCATGGCCTGTGGATTAATGGCGAAGGGCGGGCAGCGAGCAGTGGCGAGACGTTCGCCGTCTATGATCCAGCTACCGAAGAAGAAATCACGCAGATTGCCAATGGCTCCGTTGCCGATGCTAAAGCTGCCGTGGATGCTGCAGCTGCAGCCTTTGAAAGCTGGCGTGATACTGCTCCGCGTGAGCGTGGAGAGATTCTGCGCGCTGCTTGGGGGCTGATGATAGACCACAAGGATGAACTCGCTGCCCTGATGAGCTGGGAAAATGGAAAAGCTATCAGCGATTCGCTCTCCGAGGTGAACTACGCTGCGGAATTTTTCCGCTGGTTCTCCGAAGAAGCAGTGCGCTCTGAGGGAGATTACGCCATATCCCCAGCAGGCGGCACTCGCACGATCGTCACCCATCATCCAGTAGGAGTGGCGGCGTTGGTGACGCCGTGGAATTTCCCCGAGGCAATGGCTACCCGCAAGATTGGCCCAGCTTTGGCTGCTGGATGCACAGTGGTGCTCAAGCCGGCTTCTGAGACTCCGCTCAGCGCTTTGGCCGTGGCTCAAATTCTCACCCAGGCGGGTGTACCGGCTGGCGTCGTCAATGTGGTGCCTTCGCGGCATTCAGGGGATATCTCCTCTACGTGGCTGGACGACGAGCGCGTGCGCATGATGAGCTTCACCGGATCGACGGGCGTCGGCATCTCGCTTTTGCAGGAAGCCGCCAAACGGGTGGTCAATACTGGAATGGAACTCGGTGGCAATGCGCCGTTTATCGTCGGCCCTCATGCTGATATTGACGCCGCTGTGGAGGGTGCCATGGTGGCAAAGTTCCGCAATGCTGGCCAAGCCTGCACGGCCGCTAACCGTTTCTACGTGCACGAATCGCTCATGGACGAATTTTTGAGTAAGTTTGCCCAGCGGGTGAAAGCACTCACGGTAGGTTCTGCTTTTACTGAGGGAGTGGAGATTGGCCCTATGGTTAATGCCAAGGCGCGCACGAAGATCAACGCTCTCATTGATGAAGCTCTCGCCGCTGGCGCTCGCGTGTATGCCGCAGCAGAGATGAAAGCGGATAAGGGGTTCTTTGTAGCTCCGCAGATTGTGCAGGTACCAGATAACGATTCGCCGCTTTTTGCCAACGAAATCTTTGGCCCTGTGGCGCCGGTTCTCGCCTGGAAAGATGAGGATGAACTACTCGCTGCTGTGAATCACACCGAGGCTGGCCTCGCCGGCTATATCTTCGGCGATCTGCAGTGGTGTCTACGGATGGGAGAGAAAATCGAGACGGGCATGCTCGGCGTCAATCGCGGATTGGTCTCAGATCCAGCAGCGCCATTTGGCGGGTACAAGCAATCCGGCATTGGGCGTGAGGGCGCCCGCGAAGGTATCCGTGAATTCCAGGAGACGCAGTACTTCTCAGTGGCATGGTGAGAAGAGAAGTACCGCGAGAGAAGAGCGCGGGAGAGAAACACGGCGAAAAATGAGGCAGTGCTCCGCACAAACAAAGGAGTGCGTCGCACAGCAAAGCAACAACGAAGGAGTTGAATAAGCATGGCTTATCGAGTGCAAAATCCGGTCACCGGAGAACTGGAAAAATCATTTGACTATGCGACAGATGCGGATATCGAGGCGGCAATTGCCGGCGCGGCTGAAGCATATAAAGAGTGGTCGGCGCGGCCAATGGCTGAGCGCGGCGAACTTTTGAAGAAAGCTGGCGATCTTTTTAGCGAGCGGAAAGAAGAGCTCGCCCAGATCGTCGGCCGCGAAATGGGCAAACCCCATCAGGAGGCCGTGGACGAGGCCGAATTTGCCAAGGATATGCTCTACTATTACGCCGAACATGGCGAGGAGCTCACGAAAGATCGAGAAATCCCCACGCTGAGCAACGGCACAGCGATGATTCGCCGACTCCCCATTGGGGTGCTGCTCGGGGTGGAGCCGTGGAATTTCCCGTTCTATCAGATCGTGCGGTTTGGGGCGCCAAACCTCATGCTCGGCAATACGATTTTGCTCAAAGATGCAGACGTGTGCGGCGAATCAGCGCTGGCTATTGAGAAAATTTTTAGCGATGCCGGATTGCCGAAAGGCGTTTATACCAACGTCTTTGCCACTCACGATCAGGTGGCGACGATCATTGCTGATCCTCGGGTGCAAGGAGTAGCGCTCACGGGTTCAGAGGGCGCGGGGCGCGTCATCGGTTCGCTCGCTGGCCAGCATCTCAAGAAGAGCGTGCTGGAACTGGGCGGCACGGATCCCTACATCGTGCTCGACTCTGCCGACGTGAAAGCCAGTGCAAAGCAGGCGTGGGATTTCCGCATGGCCAATACAGGGCAAGTGTGCAACTCGAATAAGCGCATCATCGTGATGGACGACATCTACGACGAATTCGTGCAGGAGCTGGTGGAGTTGGCCAAAGGTATGAAGCCAGGAACGCCGCTTGAGGCTGACGACGAGCACGTCTATTCGCCGCTCTCGTCCCAGAGCGCAGCAGATCATCTGATGGAGCAGCTCGCTCGGGTACCAGCAGACGGGGGAAAGATTCTCGTAGGAGGTGAACGAAGCGACACGGGCTACTATGTATCTCCTGCCGTGGTCGTAGATATCAAGCGTGGCTCTGATTCGTATTACGACGAATTCTTCGGCCCTGTAGCTGAAGTGTATTGTGTCCACTCGGATGCGGAAGCTGTGGAGGTGGCCAACGACACTCGTTTTGGCCTGGGCAGCGCAGTATTCTCTCAAGATCCTGAGCGTGCTAAGGCCGTGGCCAAGCAGATTGAAGCGGGCATGGCCAACGTCAATACTCCATCTGGTGAAGGAGCCGAGTTGCCTTTCGGAGGAGTTAAGCATTCTGGCTATGGCCGTGAGCTTGGCCCGCTGGGCATGGAAGAATTTGTGAACAAGCAACTCTACTATGTGGAGAACTAGCAGAGGTTAGAGGCGCGTGTACCCACAGACACGAGCGCAAAGCTAGCGAGGCGCTAAAGCTAGCGAGAGAAGCTAGCGCTAGCTAACGGTACAAGCGCCAAACCACACGTAAACTATACGCACACAGGAATATAGGGAGAGCTGGAAAGCGGAAGCACAAAAATGCGTGAGGCTTTCTAGCTCTCTCCTATTTTCTCGCGTATTCGCGTGCTGCATACTCCTGCTCAGCATGGCTCACCTGCCGGTCACGCGCTGCTTACTGTGCTCTGTTCACGCACAGTTCACACGCTATGCACGCGCTGCCTGCGCGCCTGTCCGCCCAGCGCTTGTGCGCCGCTCGTACGCTGGCCACTCGCTACACATACGCACGGCTCATACGCACGGCGCGCATGTGAGATATCTCGGCATCGCGGCCTGAAATTGCTAGTCGTTTGAATTGTCGGCTCTGTTTTACCAGACTGACAACTATGGATAAGGACAAAACGGAAGAAGATAGAGAAAAAGGTAATAGAGAATACACCGTGAGTAAACCGCTGGATGCTAGCTCCAGTGCCACGTCGGCGCTGGCCGCAATGATCTCGGTAGAGCAATACGTGAATGCGGCTGATATTCAAGAAAAACCGATTGAGCTTGCCTCTGAGACGGAGGACACGAAAATTTCGTGGTCTGTGGTGGCTCCTGCGATGCTCCTGGTATTAGCCACGGTGGCCTGGGGTTTAGGAGCTCCGGAAAATTTCGCTCACACTTCAAGCACCGCTTTCGCTTGGGTGCTGGACAATCTTGGCTGGGCCTTCGTGCTCTTTGGCACGGTATTTGTGGTGTTCGTGATGTGGGTGGCTTTCTCGAAATTTGGATCAATCCGGTTAGGCTCCGTAGATGAGCAGCCAGAATTTTCCAACGGCTCGTGGATTGCCATGATGTTTGCTGCGGGCATGGGAATTGGCTTGATGTTTTATGGCGCCTCTGAGCCGCTGGCTTTCTATCGGGAGGGAGTGCCTGGCCATAATGCGAACGAGGTGGGCACGGCAATGGCCACCGCAATGTTCCACTGGACTCTTCACCCGTGGGCAATGTATGCCATTGTGGGTCTTGCGATTGCTTACTCCACTTTTCGGGTAGGGCGCAAACAGCTGATCTCTTCTGCCTTTACTCCGCTTATCGGGGAGAAGAATGCCAACGGCGTGCTGGGGCGCATTATTGATGTGCTCTCAATTTTTGCTACCGTTTTCGGCACTGCCTGTTCGCTCGGATTGGGCGCTTTGCAAATTCGTGCTGGCTTGGAAGCCGCAGGGTTCGTGAAGAATCCAGGGATGGGGTTAATCGTGGGTGTGGTCTCGGTGCTCACCCTCGCATTTTTGATATCGGCCATGTCTGGCGTGGGCAAAGGCATTCGCATCTTGTCGAATACGAATATGGTGCTCGCTGGAGTGCTTGCCATTTTCGTGTTTGTAATGGGGCCGACGATTGCGCAGCTCAACCTGCTTCCTGGTTCCATCGGTGCGTATATGTCGAATTTTTTCGAGATGGCTGGGCGCACTGCTGAGGCGGCAAACGGCACTGCGGGCGAATGGCTCTCTGGATGGACAATTTTCTATTGGGCGTGGTGGATTTCATGGTCGCCGTTTGTGGGTATGTTTATTGCACGCATTTCGCGCGGCCGCTCAATCCGCGAGTTTTGCATGGGCGTGCTCTTGGTACCGGCTGGACTTTCCACCGTGTGGTTTGCCATTTTTGGCGGTTCTGCCATCTGGTTTGAGCAGCAGAATAATTCGATTTACGGCGACGGCAGCGCTCAGGAACAGCTGTTTAATTTGCTGCACAAACTTCCAGGCGGTGTGGTGATGGGCGTGGTGGCTGTGCTGCTGCTCGCCACATTTTTCATTACCTCGGCCGATTCGGCTTCTACCGTGATGGGATCCATTTCTCAAGGGGGACGTTCAACGGCGTCTCCGTGGCTGAGTGGCGCGTGGGGTTTAGTGACGGCGTTGATCGGTTTGACGCTCTTAATCTCGGGCGGTGACGCCGCCTTGAATAATATCCAGTCAGTGACGATCGTGGCTGCCACGCCGTTCCTGTTTGTAATCGTCGCTCTGATGTTTGCCATTGTGAAAGATTTGCGCAGCGATGTGATTTATTTAGACCAGCGTGAGCAGGAACGTTTTAACCGTCAGCTCGCTGTGGAACGCCGTCATCTTCGTGAGCGTGCCGAGATTGAGCGTGCAAAAGCTCGTATGGCACGCATGGCGCATCCCTACGAGCGCACGAAGAAACGTAAGTGAAGTGCTCGTTGGGTTCCCCGCTACAAGAGCAAGGCTGCAAGAGCGAGACGGGGAGCCCAACGAGCAATTGTTGTTCACACGGCGGAGAACTCTTCGTCGTAATCGCGTGGAGCGACGGATCGCTTGAGGGCGAGCTGGCTCTTGAAGAAATCGGGCTTCACGAAGCGATAAACCAGCATAAGCACGAGTCCTAATACGATGAGGGCAATCGTGAGGACGAATACCAGCCCCACTCCGAATATTTCAGATCCAGAGCCGAAAGCAGGATCGCGCGAATCCCACACGGTGATGCCCAGCAGTACAAAGAGAAGGAGAGCACCGAGCAGTGGGAAGAGGAACGTCATGAAGAAATTTCTCACGCTCTTAAACCACCGCTTGCGGAAATACACCACGCAGGCGAGCGAGGTGAGGCCATAGTAGAAGCAGATCATGGCTCCGAGAGTGGTGACGGTGTCCCACAAGACGTTTTCGGAGAGCACCCGCATAATGGCATAGAAAGTGCCAGCCACCAACCCTGCCGATACGGTGGCAAAGCTGGGGGTGAAGAAGCGGGAGTGAATCCACGCAAATTTTTTCGGCAGCCCGCCGTAATAGCCCATTGCCAGCAAGGTGCGGGCAGGGCCAACGAATGTGGATTGCAAGGATGCCATAGAGGAGACGAGCACGGCGAGCGAGATTAAAATTGCCAGTGGCCCGAGCACGGGGCCAGCCAGTTCCACGAACACGTTTTCGGCGATTTCGGGATTGGCGAGGCCGAGATCGGTATTTCCCACGCCGGCATACGTCATAGCTCCGAGAGTCACGAACATATAGATTGCTACCACGATGAGAATAGTGGCCGTAGCCGCTCGCCCCGACGTCACGGAAGCATTTTCCGTCTCCTCATTCATCGTGAGCACCACGTCCCAGCCCCAATAGACGAAAAGAGAGACGGAGACGCCGGCGCTCAGCGCCGAAATTGAGTCGAGTTCCAGAGGGTTAAACCACGAGGCCTCAATCGGGGTGAAATGCGGGGCGTTGCCAGTGTAAGCCTGGTAAAACATCACTGCACCAAAGAGCACGAAAATCACGAGCTCCGCCGTCACCATCACGTATTGTAACTTTTGGGTGGTCTGCATGTCTCGATAGGAAATGTACGTAGCGCCAGCCATAAACACCAAGCAGGTGGCCACGTTGATCCACACGTTATCGGAGAGTCCGGCAATATCTGGATTGTGGAAAATTTGCGAGAGCGCTAGATAGAAGAAATCGACGGCAATGCCTGCGAGATTAGAGAGCACCACGGTGGTGGCAATCACGAGTCCCCAGCCCGTCATCCACCCTAAATACGGCCCGTAGGCGCGCACCCCCCAGGTGAAGCTCGTGCCCGAATCCGGCATGGCTTTATTGAGTTCACGGTATCCGAAAGCCACAAGCAACATGGGGATAAACCCAATGAGGAAAATGGCTGGCATCTGCAGGCCGACAGCAGAGGCAGTAGGGCCAATAGAGCCAGTGAGGGTGTAAGGCGGGGCGATGCAGCTCAGTCCGATGACGACGGCTCCCATAAACGTGACGGAGCCAGCGGAGAGACCTTTCCCGCTCTTTTCTTTTGTGTCTGCGGTCTCTGAAGTATTCACGTGAGTATTAACCATTGCACTACCTTGGGCATTAGTCGTTGCAGTATTAGTCGTTGCAGTATTCCGAAATAATCGCGTCCATATCGCCATCTTTTGGCACGACGACGAGCGGCACGGGCAACTCTCGCAAAATGTGGTTGGCAACGTTGCCCATAAACGCGCGTTTAGGGAATGCGAGTGACGACGATCCGAGCAGAGCTATTCCGCCAAGATCCCACTTCACTGACGCAGTAGCCTTTTCTACGGATGTCCCTTTGACTACTGAGCGTTCAATGGGATATTTTTTGCCGAGTTCTTTCACGGCTGTGGAGTAGACAGCATCAATGTGGCTGCGTGCCTCTTTTTCCAACTCCGAGATTTTGCCGCGCTTATCGACGGCGATGAGCGAGAGCAGGCGCAGTGGGGCGGCCGCCTCTTTGGCGATGGCGATGGCAAACTTCATGAGGTTGGCATTGCCAGGGCGTTTGTCGGCTCCAACGGTGACTTCGGTGATGGCGCGTACGTCGGTGCGCTTGCGGTATCCGCGCGGTGCGAGAGCTACCGGCACCGGCGAGGCGTTCAGCAGCGTCTGCCCCACAGAGCCTAACGACACTTTTCCGGTGGCGCCGTGGCGGCCTCCGGCAATCACCAGAAAGCTGGGGGAGAATTCGTCAATGGCTGCGAGCAATCCGGCGGCGGGGCTGTTTGCGCGGCGCACGTGCGTCTTCACCTCAACGGGGATCTGCGAGACGGCTTTCTTGAGCCATTTTCCTGATTGCCGCGTCACGAGCTTGTTGTATTTGGCGTCGGGCGGCACCGTGACGGACGGGCGGTTCACCACGACGGTGACGGCGTGGATAGTGGTATGGAGGCTCCGAGCCATAATGACGGCGAGCTTGAGGGCATCGCGGCCAGCTTTCGTATCGGTAAAGGCAAGCAAAATCGCCATGTGAACTCCTTTGTCGCTGTGACGTACACTCTGCTTGGCCTGCGATCTCACATGAGCATGATGCGCAGCGAAGATGAGGCTTCCACCTGAGTCTGATGTGAGTCTAGCTTAGTTCGTCAAACGCTGGGGCAAAAGTCCTAAAAATTTTTTGGCATTTTCCAATTTGTGGGCGGCTGGGTACGCCGTCACGGGTAAAAATTAGTGATGATGAGCTGTAGACGCGGCGGTAGGAAAATAATGAGATATGCATTTTTTGGCTAGATTACGGGATTTTTGGCGCATGTGGCAGTTCTATTCCAAAAAGATGCGGGCATAATTTCACTACTGCCATGTGGTGTGAGTAGTATTACAACTGTGCTAGTGCTGATCTGCGCCTAAAGACCTAGCTAGCGGTGGTGATGCAATCCCAGACGACATTGCCACAGATGGTTAGCGATTTTTAGTGCGGCCATAGCTGCCTGCTATGGCAATGAGATGAAAGAGCTATCGATGGGCTGGCACACGAAACAACAAGGATGTGAAAAATGACGATTGAGCTCGACAAAAACAAAATTGCGAAGCTCGCCGAAGAGCAAGAGGCAATCCTCAATGCCAACACGCAAAAATCAAAGGAGATGTTTGAAAGCGCCGTACACCTTTCCAACGGCGTAGCGTCAAGCTACCAGTCGCGCGACCCGTGGCCAATCTACATTGACCGTGGCTCAGGGCCGAAGATTTGGGACGTGGATGGCAACGAGTACTGGGATTTCCACAATGGCTATGGCGCAATGGTGCAAGGCCACGGCCATCCGGCTATCGGTGAAGCGCTGGCTGAGCGGTGGCCGAAAGGTTCGCATTTCGGATCGGCCACGGAAGATGATCTCGTGGTCTCTGATCTGCTCTCGCAGCGTTTCGGACTGCCAAAATGGCGCTTTACGAACTCCGGTTCAGAGGCGACGATGGATGCCATACGTATTGCTCGCGCCTATACTGGCCGCGATACCGTGATGAAGATTTTCGGCTCGTATCACGGCCATCACGATACCGTCATGGTTTCTGCTGTGGTCACCGATCAGGATATGGGGCCGCGTTTCCACTATCGTCAGCTGCCATACGGCGGCGGTATTCCCTCGTCTACCGTATGGAACACCGTGCCGGTGCCGTTTAATGACGCCGAAGCGATGGAGCGTCGCATCCAGGAGCTCGACGCTGAAGATCGGCGCCCTGCCTGTGTGATTATGGAAGCTGCCATGATGAACCTCGGCGTGGTCTTCCCAGAGCCAGGCTATCTAGAAGCCGTACGTGAGATCACCAAGAAGTGGGGCATCGTGCTGATCTTTGATGAGGTGAAGACCGGCCTGTGCATTGCTGCTGGCGGCGCTACTGAGAAGTTCGGCGTCACGCCGGATATGGTCACGCTCGCTAAGGCTCTCGGTGGCGGTCTGCCCTCCGGCGGTATTGGTGGCACCGAAGAAGTCATGCGCGTGGTGGAAGATCACACGGTGTACCAGGTGGGCACGTATTCAGGCAATCCGCTCTCAATGGCAGCTGCTCGGGCATCGCTTGAAAAGGTGCTTACGCCGGATGCCTATAAGCATCTCGATCATCTCAATGATCGCATTGTGAAAGGCTGCGATGCAGTGCTGAAGAAGCACGATGTGGCTGGCTATACCGTAGGCATTGGCTCAAAGGGCTGCGTGACGTTTGCTGATCACAAGATTGTTGATTTTGAATCGTATATTCAGAATCAGAATGTGGGCATCACGGAGCTTGCGTGGCTCTGGAATATGAATCATGGCATCTTTATGACGCCAGGGCGTGAGGAAGAGTGGACGCTCTCCGTGACGCACACTGACGAGGCGATTGATGCCTATGTGGATGCGCTCGATTCGCTGCTTGCCGAAGTGACGAAGTGAGGTCTCGCGCAGAGGTGAGATGCGGTCGTGGCTGCGGCGCTATCTACGCGGTGAGTTGGGCGTAGGACAGCCGCGTCACGAGCTGGAAAATGGCGGATTTTCGGGGGTTTGTACCCTCCGGAAATCCGCCATTTCGCGGGCGAATCTCTCGTGGGTAGTCCTGTTGCGTACGCTCTTCTGTGCGCACGCTGTTTGCCGTACCCACTGTGCTGGTCAGTTGCTGCTCAGATAGCCGATGAGCTCCAGCAAATGCGTGACGTCGTGAGTGGTGTACTGTTTGCAGATGGTGGCCAGTGAACTCATCTGCTCCATCGTGCTGCCCCACTGCTCAATAGTGCTGACGATCATGGGAATGAGCGGCTGTGCATCGAGAGGCATCGTAGGGGCTTGAGCTTCAATAATTGGCGTCATCTGCCTGGGGATGGCAATCATTCGCACAGCTGCTTCAATGGAGGTAGCCGCTTGGGAGAGCAGATTCTGCAAATCGCTCTGGGAGCGGGCCAACGCCGTCACTCCATCTTCAAGAGTCTCACGCAAGAGAGTGATCTCTTCACGATTCCGAGTGTGAGCCGCTTCTCCGCCGTCAATCACTTCCGCTAAAAATTGTGCGAGCATCGTTGTGTGAAGCCGGCTGAGCGCAATGTGGAAACGATTCTGGGCAACGGTTGAGCGCAATTCATGCAAAGAGTGAGCTAGCTCAGCCAAATAGGAGTTAATCATCGTCTGCATCTGTTGCCACACATCCACCGTCTGTTTGACGGTGGCCAGCTCCGGCCGAGTGAGCATAATCGCCAAATTATCCGGTATGGCATTTTCGGTGGCGTGCTTGTGCAGAGAATCGCTCGCCGATTGAAGCTGGCTGGAGAATCCGGCGAGTTCATCCATTTGCACCATCCACGAGTTGAGCTCATCAAAGATGAAATGCACGGTGTGAAGCATGTTGGCTTCATCGCCCCAAGCGTCATCACGCCGAGCAATTCCGGCGCTGGCTGCCTCGCGCGCTGCCACCTCTTTGGGCAGAGCCTCGTACATGAAATCGTCGTAGCTCCCATATCCGGCTTCAGCCAGCAGCTCCACGATCGTTTCTGCGCCGGCCACGGCGGCCTCATGCCGATTCTTGCCGCTGTTGCGAGCGAGCATTTCGGCGTCGAATGCCTGGGCGTAGATGGCGTCAGCAGCAGCGAAGAGCTCAGAGACCATCGGGCGGGTGCGCACCGAGAGATAGCCGCCATCGCGCATGGGAGTGATTGTGGCAAAGACGTCGTAGCGCGATCCGTCTGCCGCTAAATTGTGCACGTAGGCGGCGAAAGGTTTGCCCGCTTCCAGCGCCGCCCACATTGCGTAAAAAGCCCCGCCAGGCATCAGCGGATGCCGAATGATGTTATGTGGCGATCCCACCAGCTGTTCGCGCGAATAACGAGAAAGGCGAGTGAAGACTTCATTTGAACGTTCGATGATGCCTTTAGAGTCGGTGGTGGAGAAGAAAAGTTCATCCACGCCGACGTCGTGTTGAGCGCCAGTCGGTTCCATAATTCCCCCTGTATGAGCGGCTGCGCGTGCTGCGTGCAAGAGAGGGAGGCCGAAGTGCGTGAATGCGCCCTGCGTGAGCGTGTGCCCCCGCGTGAGTGCTCCTTGCGTAAATGCGCGCCCCCGCCGCAAGCTATGCACACACCTCTGTGCAAATCCCTCACACTGCCACGTCAGTGATCGTGATGATGAGCGTCATGATGATGAACGGCATTGCGTATGCGCGCCGGCACATCAGAATGCTCATTTAAGTTCATTATCGAGATTAATATCCGAAAAGTCGAAATCTGCTTCGTCCACCTCGTCTGAGAAATCGATATCGTCAGCTTCGGCTAATGCGCCGTCGATATCAAAATCGATATCGAAATCGTCAAGATCAGCACCGGACGCCTCGCCCCACATGCTGCCCGCTAGCCCCAGTTCAGGCAGCTTTGGCTCAGCGTCGTCACCATAGATGCTGCCGGCACCGGCGAGATTGGCTCCTGGCGCCTTGACGCTTTCAGAATCCCCGAAATCTCCGAAATCCTCGGAATCCCTGAAATCCTCAAAGTCGGCGTCGTCATCTTCGGCATCATAGTCATCTGCATCAGCGTATGATGCTGTATCAGCAAAATCGTCGTCGGTGCTGGCGAAATCGCCATCGCGGACATCGCTGTCACTCTCGAAGTCATCGCGGTCAAAATCGTCGGTGAAAGCGTCGTCGCCAGGGATTGGCTGATCGTCTGGCTCGGAGTAGAAGCCAAAAGCCTCGCGGCTGGGAAGTTGATCGATGCCGGCTTCATCCATTTCGCGGCGAGCCTCAACGCCTAGCTCTTCACTCACGGGAACGGTGAGATCGGAAAAGACGCGCACCGGCCATCCGAGACGCACCCCATCAAGCGCAGTGTCTTTCACGCAGTGGCTCTCGGCGATGCCCACGATATCCAAAGCGTCAATCTCTTGATCGCGCAGCAGTTGTTCGAGTGATTCGCCGTCGTCGTCCGTGCCTTCAAATCCCGAATAAGCGGCGGCGTACTGCCCCTTTTTCACTGATGCATCAATCGGCAAAGAAGCGATGGCTTCGTGCAGCTCAGCTTCCGGCGTGCCCACGACGCCGTGCGGAGGCCAGGTATCGACGAAATCGGGATGATCGGAAAAATGCTTGCCAGGCTTGATATGCCAATCTTGAGTGGTGACGATAAAGGAGTATTCGTCAGCATTTTCGGTGACGAAATCAGCGATTTTCTCGGCCACGGCATTGCCGCCGTCTACCCCGAGTGCTCCCCCCTCGCAAAATGTTGGTTGGACGTCCACGATAATCAGTGCGCGATTGTTGTCGTTCATATCCACAATCCTAGCTGCGAATGCGCAGGTGTGCAGGGCGATGGTGCCGCGTGCTTTCAGCGGACGCGTTCCCGGCTGAGCTGGCGCATTCTCAGCTGGGGGAAACTAGCTATAAGATATGCGTATGGCAAAAGTTCTCTCTGCAGTTGCGTGGCCGTATGCGAATGGCCCGCGCCACATTGGCCATGTGGCTGGTTTTGGTGTGCCCTCTGACGTATTTTCTCGATACATGCGTATGGCAGGACATGATGTGCTGATGGTTTCTGGCACGGATGAGCATGGCACGCCTATTATGGTGGCCGCCGATACAGACGGGATTTCTCCGCAAGAAGAAGCCGATAAAAATAACCGCATTATCGTAGAAGATCTGGTGAAGCTCGGCCTCTCCTACGATCTTTTTACCCGTACGACGACGGCGAACCACGAGCACGTGGTACAGCAGCTGTTTGTGGGGTGCCGAGATAACGGTTACATGGTGGTGCAAGAGACGCCGGTGGCCATTGACCCAAAGACGGGCAACACTCTGCCAGATCGCTACATTGAGGGCACGTGTCCAATCTGCGGCGCCGCTGGCGCGCGCGGAGATCAGTGCGATACTTGCGGCAACCAGCTCGACCCGCAAGACCTGATTGACCCGATCTCAAAAATCTCTGGGCAGACGCCAGAATTCAAAACCACAGAGCACTACTTCCTCGACCTTCCCGCGCTCGCTGAACGGCTCGGAGAATGGCTGGAAGAAGTGGATGAGAGCGGGAAATGGCGACCAAACGTGATTGCTTTCTCGAAGCATCTGCTTGAGGATGTGCGCCCGCGCGCTATGAGCCGCGATATCTCGTGGGGAATTCCGGTGCCAGGCTGGGAAGATCAGCCGAATAAGCGCCTCTATGTGTGGTTTGATGCGGTGATTGGCTATCTGAGTGCTTCAATTGAGTGGGCACGGCGCCGTGCCAAAGCGGGTGTGGGCAGCGTGGATGATTGGCGCGACTGGTGGAACGATCCTGAGGCGCTCACCTACTACTTCATGGGTAAAGACAACATCGTGTTCCACTCTCAGATTTGGCCAGCTGAGCTGCTTGCATACAACGGTGAGGGCGCACGCGGCGGAGAGCCTGGAGAATTTGGAAAGCTCAATCTGCCCACGCAAGTGGTGGCGAGCGAGTTTTTGACGATGGAGGGCAAAAAATTTAGCTCCTCGAAAAACGTGGTGATCTATGTGCGCGATGTGCTCTCCCGCTATCAGCCCGATGCGCTGCGGTATTTCATCTCCATTGCAGGGCCGGAAACGAGCGATTCAGATTTCACGTGGGAAGAGTTCGTGCGCCGCAACAATTCAGAGCTGGTGGCTGGCTGGGGTAATCTCGTCAATCGCACGGCAGCTATGATTGCCAAGAACTTTGGCGAAATTCCGCCGCGAGGCGAACTGGAGGAAATCGATAGAGAGCTGCTCGGCGCCGTCACTGCTGGCTTTGAGAAAGTTGGCGGATTGATTGGTGCGCACCAGCAGCGCGCTGCCCTCACTGAAATTATGCGGCTAGTGGGTGAAGCCAACACCTACGTGAGCCGCACCGAACCGTTCAAGATGAAAGACCCAGCGCTGCGCGAGCGGCTCGGCACGGTGCTCAACGTGCTGGCGCAGGCCGTCTCTGATCTCAATACGATGATGAGCGTTTTCTTGCCTCATTCTTCCAATGCGATTGATGCGGTGCTCGGTGGCGCTGGGGATATCGCCCCTATGCCGCAGCTCGTGGAAGCAGAAGATCTCGATAATGGGCATCCATATCCGATTATCACTGGCGACTATTCCCACGTGCGAGCGTGGGAATCTCGTGACGTGATAGCGGGCACCCCCATCGCTAAGCCTCAACCGGTGTTTGCGAAGCTGGACGATTCGGTGGTGACTGAGGAGTTGGAGCGCCTCGGTCTGGGCGAGTGACGCTTGTGCGTAGTGATGCTTCTGTGTGAGAGCAGGGTGCACCTCGTAAGGCCTCATAAGAGCGAGGTGCACCGCAGTGCGATACTGACCTCGGTAACTGAATCTCGGTAGAATCATGGGGAAAAAGAAACTCAACGTGCCAGATATACCGCCGCGTTTGGCGGTGCCAATTGTGGACAACCACACGCATATCTATCCCGATCCACAAGCGGCGGACGGGGAGAGACTGGCGGGCGCACAGGGGGCAGCGGGCAGAGAAAGCTTGGTTGGCAAGGAGAAGTTGGCTGACATACAAGATTTGGGCAGCGGGGAGAGGCCGCAGCCCGATAGCGTCAGCTCCACCGTGCAGCAATTGCTCACTGACGATGGCAAGTGGCGTTTTCCGGTGCTGGAAAACAATCTGATATCTGGGATGGAACGTGCGGGGATTCGCGCTGCTATCACGAGTGGGTGTGAAATTCCTGAGCTGGAGTCGACGTTGGCATTGGCTCATCGGCGCTCGGGCACGATTTTTGCGGCGTTAGCTATTCATCCAAATGAAGCGGTGCTCCACGCGGGTGTGCGTGACGTTGGCCCAGATGGTTTAGCCCCCCAGCCGCAGGCGTGGCATGAGGAATTCTCGCTCGCGGCGGCTATAGAACGAGTGGCTGATATGGCGAGAGATTCGGCAGTGCTTGCCGTGGGGGAGACGGGTCTGGATTATTTCCGCACTGGAGATAGCGGGAAAGAGGCGCAAAAAGAGGCGTTCCGTGCGCATATCGCGCTCGCAAAAGAGCTGAATAAACCCATGCAAATTCACGATCGTGATGCGCACGCAGACGTGGTGGAGATACTGCTCACGCAGGGGGCACCGGAGCGCACGGTGTTTCACTGCTTTTCTGGTGACGCCGAGCTGGCGGCAATCTGCGCTGAGCACGGTTGGTATGCGAGCTTCGCTGGGCCGATTACGTACCATGCCAATCATGCACTTCGTGAAGCATTTATGGCGATGCCACCAGAGCTGATTTTGGTGGAGACGGATGCTCCTTATCTAACGCCCATGCCCTTTAGAGGGCATCCGAATGTGCCGTGGGGTGCGGCGTACACTGCTCGATTTATGGCTTGGCTGCGCTTTGATGCGCAGGCGGCGAATGTGCTGGCGCAGGGCACAGCCGCGCAGGTACAGGCTGCGGCTGAGGGCGTCAGTGACGATCTCGTAGATCGCTGGTGCGAACAGCTGGGTGCCAATACGCGCGCGGTGTACGGGATATAAAACGGAACATAAATGTGTACAGAATCTAAATCTAAATCCAAAAGAATCGTGTGAAAGTAACTCACGTGAATCATGTGGAAGTAGCTCGTGTGAAAGTAGCCACGGGAATCTGCGAGGCTTTGCTCTTTGTAACATTTTGATTACAATCAATATCGGATTAAGTACGATCGCAGAGTGGAAGCGGGTATTTGCTTCCCTGGCATCCCAGCCATGCCTCGGCATTATCTGAGGACGAACGCGAGAATCTCGGGAGAGTACGGAGAATACGTGGGAAGACACAGTGTTCGGGCAGCTGGCGAAAGCACGGGGCTAGCCTCGGGATCGGTGGATGTGACTCAGGCTCGTGAAGACATTCGTCGCGTAGAGCTGAGCTCGTCGTATTGCGGTGCTCGCCGTTCGCGCAGAGAGGCACGCCGTCAAGAAGCGGCGAAGGAAGCTAAAGAAGAAGTAGCAAAGAAGATAGTGCAGCTGGAGCACGCACACACGCATGAGACGCAGGAACAAGCGGCAGCTGAATGTGCGTCGGCCCTGCCCGTGCTGCCGTGCGTCACTCCGTCGGCATCTTCATACGGGGCTGCGACGAGTTACGCCGAATACATGAATTCATGTTTTCTCCCCGAGGGGATAGACCAGGTGACGGTCGAAACGCCGCGGCGCTTCACTGGCCTTTTCTCTCGTTCGCGGGTAGCTACTGCGGCGCTTGCGGCAGCAATGCTGGGCTTTTCCGGCGGTGCTATGGCTGCCACAGGGGAGCCAGTGCCAACTGCGAAATCAGCTGCTACGCACGCTGATGGCGATGCAGTCAAAGCTCACGATAACGCTGCCAGTAGAGAGCTATCCATGGCAGACGCCGTCAAGCTGAACGTCACGGTGGACGGTTCTACGAAGGTCGTGACGGCGGCCAAGGGCGAGACCGTGGGTAAAGCACTGAGCTCGGCGGGGATCTATCTCGGGGCTGACGATGAGGTGTCCGTTTCACTGTCGGCTACAGTGAGCGAGGGGATGGCGGTGACGATTGCCCGCGTCACCGTTCAGACGATCACCGAACCATTTACTGCGGCGTTTGCGACCCGTGAAGAAAAGACGAGCGAGCTGGAGAAAGGCACCACAAAGACGGTGCAAGAGGGTGTCAACGGTGCAGGAATGCGCACCTCTACCGTGTGGTACCGCGACGGCAAAGAATTTAAGCGAGACGTGCAGCTCGAAACGGTGACGAAAGCTCCACAAGACAAAGTGGTGCAGGTGGGCACGCGCACAGAGGTTGCCTCCCCAGCAGCTCCAGGTGGCACAGTCTCTGGAACGAAGACGGACTGGCTTGCCGCTGCCGGCATTCCGCAATCTGATTGGGGCTATGCGGACTATATCGTGAGCCACGAGTCGGGGTGGAATCCCAGCGCTTTCAATGGTTCTTCGGGCGCATGTGGACTCGTTCAGGCGCTCCCCTGCTCGAAGCTGGGGGCAAACTGGAATGATCCAGTGACGGCGCTCAAATGGCAGTATAGCTACGTGAACTCACGCTACGGCGGCTATGCCGGAGCATACTCGTTCTGGATTAATAACGGCTGGTACTGAGTGCCCGCACTGATTCTGTGCCGTACTAATTCTGCTCCCCCCACTTGCTGACGCTACGATAGCGCTGTGAACCAAAACGATTCCTTAGCTGTGCGCTCTGATGCGCCAGAACGCGATGTCTCTGCCCCAGCGCTGCTTGGGCCAGCTGATATTCGGGCGATTGCGCGCGCTGTGGGCGTGAGCCCCACGAAGAAACTGGGGCAAAATTTTGTGCATGACGGTGCGACCGTGCGCAAAATCGTGCGTGACGCGCACGTGAGCGAGGGATCTAAGGTGCTTGAGGTGGGGCCAGGGTTGGGCTCGCTCACTTTGGCATTGCTGGAAGTTGGAGCCGTCGTCTCGGCTGTGGAAATTGATCCGGTGCTCGCCGCCGCTTTGCCGCAGACGGTGAATACGCATCAGCCTGATGCCATGCCGCGTTTAGCTGTGCTGACGGCGGACGCGCTGAGTATCGCGCGGCCACAGCAGCTCGCCGTACCGCCAGCGGCGTCACGCATGGCAACCGGTGATAGTAGCACTAGTGATAGTGACGCTGGCAGTGCGCAACACGGCCCCGCTGAGGGTGAGTACTCCGATACTGCTGGGGGTGAGCAGTACGGCGCTGCCCGCAGAGACAAGCGCTTAGATGCCGTATTTGAGCCAGAATTCTTGGTGGCCAATTTGCCCTACAACGTAGCCGTGCCAATCCTCTTGACGCTGCTGGCGGCGTTGCCGTCGGTGCGGCACGTGACGGTGATGGTGCAAGCTGAGGTGGCTGATCGGCTTGTAGCTCAGCCAGGCTCAAAAGTCTATGGCGTTCCGAGCGTGAAGCTCTCCTGGTACGGGCAGGCGTGGCGCGGCGCGAAGATCGCACGCACCGTTTTTTGGCCAATTCCTAATGTGGACTCCGCGCTGGTACACATGGATGTGCGTGACGCCGCACGCCGAGCAGATCAGGGCGCGGAAGTCTCGCGAGAGCGCGTTTTCGCCGTCATCGACGCCGGATTTTCACAGCGGCGGAAAACTCTGCGCAGCGCGCTAGCATCCTGGGCTGGCTCTCCTGCCCAGGCAGAGCAGATACTGCGGCGGGCGGGTGTTGACCCTGGTGCGCGTGCAGAAAAATTGGAGCTGGCAGATTTTGCTGCAATAGCAGGGGCACGTGACGATATCGGTGCCGCTAACCACTAGACTGAGATCATGCGATACGTGAAAGCAATAGCTCCGGCGAAAGTGAATCTTGCTCTGCGGGTGGGGGCTGCGCGAAGTGACGGCTTTCATCCGCTGGATACGGTCTTTGAAGCGCTCGATCTCTATGAGGAGTTTGAGGCGTGGGATGATCCGAGCGGAGACATTGCCCTCACGTTTGCACCTGGATTGGGCAGTTCGCTGCCCGTGGATGCCAGCAATCTGGCGATTCGCGCAGCTCGTGAGCTGCGCAGAGAATGCGGCGTGAGCCACGGAGCGAAAATGCGCATTGCGAAGCACATCCCCATTGCAGGGGGCATGGCTGGAGGGTCCGCTGATGCAGCCGCCACTTTGGTGGGCTTAAATGAGCTGTGGCAGGTGGGGTTGGACGCTCAGGAGCTGGCTACGATTGGCGCGCGGCTCGGTTCAGATGTGCCCTTTGCACTCATGGGCGGAGTGGCTCACGGCACCGGACGCGGCGAGTACCTCAGCGCAGTGCCAACGAATGCCAGGCATGGATTCGTGATGCTCACCAATCCGCGCGGTCTCTCTACTCCCGCCGTATTTCGCCACTTTGATGCCATGATGCTGCCAAGCGCTGAGCCGCTATCACATGGCGCGCCTACTAGCACCCAGGAGCTGCGAGACGTACTCACTGATGCGGCAGCCACGATCAGCGCTGACGAGAAGAGAGGCAGCGCCGATACTTGTGCTGGCGTCTCTGCCAGCGGCTGTGCTGATGCCCATACCGGCGCTCGCCTTAGTGGCAATGCTGACGGCAATGCTGCTCATCATTTTGGCAATGATGCTGGCAGTCTCGAACGTCTGGGCTCCTTGATGGTTAATGATTTGGAGGCTCCGGCATTTGCGCTGCGCCCAGATTTAGAGCGGATAATCGAGCAGCTGCGTGCTATGGCACATGATTCACGCGGGAGCAAGGATGAGTGCGGAAACAAAGGACGCGAGGGCGAGCGCAGAAGCAAAGGGAGCGCAGACAAGCGCAGAGGACAAGGCGAGCGTGAAGGCACGTGGAGCACGCATGCTGCAGCCAGCCAGAAGACGGCAGCCACTCCCAACGGGTCCACGTTGGCGCCGATTTTCGGCGTTATTCTCTCTGGTTCAGGGCCTACGCTGGCCGTGCTGTGTGCTCCGGCGGATGCAACTGCGCTAGCAGCCGAGTTGGATTGCCGCTTTCCTGAGCTGATGGCTATAGCCGCTCACGGCCCCGCAGAGGGCGCGCGGGTAGTGGAAGTGCGCGATGAATATCCGATGCGCGCTCATGCGCATGAGTGGCACGTGTGAGCAGTGCTCATGAGCAGCACTCAGATACAGAGGGTGCTACGACGCTGCTAGCAGCGCACATCTTAATTCTGATTAATTCTGACGCATCTTTAATTCTGGCGACTTTTTCCACACTATCTTGATGTCAAGTAACATGGGGATGTGAAACTACACCATTCAGATGAGGAACCACTGGGCGTGAGACCAATGAAGCGCGATCTTCACAGTGCAGTGAGGGCAATGACCGAGGGTGACGACGTCGATTCGATCGTCACTGAGTGGGAAGCACAGCGCCCAGATTTTGATGCTCGTCCATTGGCTGTCTTTTCACGGCTACTGCGATTAGGGCGGCATATCGACCATCTGCGGCGCACAGTATTTGCGCAGTACGGCTTGGAGAACTGGCAGTTTGAAATGATTACGGAGCTGCGCCGGAAACCTAATCGCCAGCTCACTGCCGGCCAGCTCATGCAAAAGACGCTCGTCTCATCGGGCACAATCACTAATCGTATTGATAGGCTCGAAAACCAAGGGCTAGTGCAGCGCGTCCGAGATCCCCGAGATGGACGCGTCGTCATTGTGCAGGCAACAGAGAAAGGCATCTCGATTGCCGATGAAGCGATGGCGGCGCTGCTGGAAAAGCAACGGGAATTGCTTGATCCATATGAGCCGCACGATATTGCCATTGTCACGGCGTTTTTGCGCTCAATGCTTGCTGATCTCGATATGGCGCAGCACATGCAGTGATTCGGGCGGCAGCATGTGCACAGGCATGCGCAGCGGTTCGCCGTCCATCATACGCCCGTCGCGTGCTGGCACATACAGCGGTGTCTAAAGCATGTGCTGGGCGGCCCACGCCAGAACTATTCGGAGCGCTCGCGTCCCAGCGCCTGCTTAAACGACACTCGCTTGCCCATGCGCAGGATGGAGTTGTGGTAGATGCGGCCAGCGAGGGCGGCAAATACGGGGATGGATGCCACCGCCAGCACAAGAGCGAGAGCGAGCTGCCACGCTGGCACGCCGCCGATGCCTTGGCGCATAGGCATCATGAAGCTGGAAAATCCTGGAATGAGCGAAAGCACCACGGTATAAATAGAGTCGGGCTGCCGAGGTACTAGGAAAATCGCCAGATAGAAAGGGATGAGCATTCCAAAGATCACGGGAGTCTGCACGGCTCCGAGATCTTCCTGCCGCGATACCATGGCAGCTATTCCGCCAATGAGAGTGGCGAAAATAAAGAATCCTACAATCACCCATATGAACGCCCAGATAAAGAGGGAGCCTAGCTGTATCGCGGGGATGGGCACGCTGCTTATGAGTAGCGCACACAGGGCGCTGAGCATCCAAATTGCGAGCTCCACAATCACGAACGCTCCAATGCCGAGGATTTTCCCGAGAAGCAGTTTGCGCGGGCGTACCGTGCTGACCAGGATCTCTACCACCCGCGAAGATTTTTCTTCCACGACTCCTTGAGAGATTGTGCTAGTGCCTATTACCACCGCGAAAAAGAGCAGCATCAGCGTGCATGTGCCCACCAGATAGCCCACTGGATTGTTCTCAAGTGAGTTAGCTTTTCCTGCTTTCACTGGCACGACGGTAGCGTTAAAGGCCTGCTCTAACTGTGCGTGCTGCGCACTCGTGAGTGGAGCGTCCAGCATTTTCTCGACGGTAGCCGTGACGATCCCCTGCGTGGTGAAGTCGCGTGCCACACCTGCGAAGCTGGAGCCCATGGCACTTTCCGAGGTGAAAATCAGTGGCGCTTCAGCGGTACCACCTAAAGCCAGGAATATGGTGCCGTCAGCAGCTTTACTCTCTCCACTCTCGACTGCAGCCACTTGGTCTTTAATCCACTGCTCGCTTCCGCCGTGCGGTATCGCCTCAACACTAGTGGTGGCTGGAAAAGCGCTAGAGTATTCAGACATTTGTTTTTCCACGCCCACCGTCACGGAGGGCGGAGTAGTGAAATCGTCGAAAACGTCAGTATGCATGAGAAAACGCACCGCGACTCCGCCGAGGAGAATCAAAGCTGCGAGTCCGATAATGGCGATGCGATGTGCTTTGGAATGAAAGAGTACGGAGAATTCGCGTTTGGCGACGAGAGCGACCATGTCTATGCCTCCTGGCTGGTTGAGAGTGGCGTAGCGGCGGCGTGCCGGCCTATGAGAAATCGCCGTTTTGGTGTCTGAACTTCTGCGGGTTGGGGGGCGGGCGCGGTGCTCACGACGTTTGCAAAGAGTTCGTTCAGATGTGGGCGGAAGCGCTCGAAGCCGTGCACAGTGCCGACGTCCAGAGCTGCCCGCAAGAGATTCTGATCGTTGATATTGGCAGGGAGCTTAACTCTCAGTGAATGTGAGTCGAGTATCTGCGTCTCCAGATGGGGAAGCTGCCGCGTCTGGGCAGTAGCGTCGTCTGCCCGCAGAGCCGTCCCGCTGAGATAGCCAGCTAGCAGCCGAGAGTCTTCTCCAGTCGTGACGTCGTAATAGGTGTCTGCTGTGGTGCGCAGTTCATCAATGGTGCCTTTTGCTACGATCTTCCCCTGGGAGCAGATTCCCACTTCGTCGCACAGCCGTTCGACTAGATCGAGCTGGTGAGAGGAGAAAAGTACGATAGATCCCTGCTCGACTTTTTCTTTGAGGACGGCGCTCATGTCCGCTACGGCGAGCGGATCAAGGCCAGAGAAAGGCTCGTCGAGAATCATCACCTGTGGTTCGTGAATGAGGGCAGCAGCGAGCTGTACTCGTTGCTGATTGCCCAGCGAGAGCGTCTGCACAGGGTCGTTACGACGCTGAGCGATGCCGAGCCGCTCGGTCCACAGTTTCATTTTAGATGTGGCCTCATCTTTGCTCAGTCCATGCAGACGAGCTAGATAAATGAGCTGTTCTCCCACGTTCATCTTGGGGTAGAGGCCACGCTCTTCCGGCATATATCCAAAATTCTGCCGATCCGTGAACGTGAGCGGCGCCCCGTCGCTGAGCACGTCGCCTGAATCAGGTTCCAGTACGCCGAGGATAATACGCATGGTCGTGGTTTTTCCGGCGCCGTTGGAGCCGACAAAGCCAAAGAGTTTGCCAGAGTGTACGGTGAAGCTCATGCCGTCCAGAGCCTGGGTGGAGCCAAACCGTTTCCGTATGTTCACCACTTCAATGCTCATAGTTCAATCCTCCGCAGGCGCTGTTTCCGTTTGTCTCAGTCTTTATACACGCAGTTTATCTCAAGTGGGGTAGAAAATGATCGGGGGGGGGTGTTGCTAGCAAGAGGCGTGTCGCCAGTAAAACTACTCGCCAGCGAAACGGCTGCTATTGCCTCCCGAACCTGCTCATGTGACTGACCAATAATGTGAGCTAACGCGCACGCTAAAAGAGTGATATTGCCACTTTTTAAGGCTCCTGCAAGGGCTCCCGTAGGGAATGGACTGAAATACCTTTCTACATTCCGATCCTTGGAATACACTGAAAAAGTACTGTTTTGGTACTGACGGCAAAGGTTCGAGCACTGAAGGTTCAAGCATAGTCGAGCACAGTGAGGGCTATCTCGCCGTTTCCCCTGTTTCGCGAGGAAGCTACAGGAGAGCGGCAGCAGCTTTAGTCCGTTTGAGTTTGCGTGCACGTGGGTGCTGTGTACCCGCCTGCTCTGCAGCCTTTGCTGCAATCCATAATGGCAATCATAGTAAGGAGCAAGGATGCGTCCAGGAAGATGGAGTGGGGCAGTTGCTGCGTGTACACTCATCTCGCTCGCAGGTATAACGCCTGTGGCGCATGCCGCTACCCACAAGGAATACACGCCCATTCCACAGGCGGGTATGACGGCGGTGGCGGCTGATTCCGTTGAGACTACTGGCGAGGGCGCGAACGGCCCTATCGCGAAAGTACTTGACGGCGATAAGACGAGCTATTGGCATACGAAGTGGAGCGGAGGAAGCGATCCGCTGCCGCACTGGTTCATTATTGACCTTGGTGAAGAAAAGGCGGACGTTGGCCGGGTGACGCTCACGCCACGCCAATCTTCCAATGGTTCTGGCCGCGTGGGTGAATATGCAGTCGCCGTCTCGCGCGACGAGGCGTGTGCAGCTGCTGATACTGCCACTACCGTTGAATATACCGACGTGGCAACGGGCACAATCCCCGCTGGCACCGCCTACGATGCAGCAAATCTCGCCGATACGAATATCGATTTCAATCCCACGCCAGCTCGGTGTATCAAAGTGACCTATAAGAGCACCTGGGGAGGAAATTCTTCCTCTGAAACCGTCGGTTCGCTTGCGGAATTTAACGCCTCCACGGTAGTGACCACGGAAGTTCCGGATCCCCCAGTGGCCGATGGCCCCGCTATTACGGTGCCAGATGGTGCCCACGAAATCACTGATGGGGTGTTGCAGGTGCGCACGCATCCCAATTTCCCCCAAGTCGTGGATTATCGTTTTTCTGGGAAGCAGCTCGCCGGTAAGTATGGTGAGGCTCTCAACCAGATCACTATTAATGGCACCGCCCACGGCGTCACCGTTGGGAATGTGCAGGTCTCTGACGATTCTTCTAGCGTTAGTTATCCGCTCACCGTCACCGATCTTTCTGGCGTCACGATGAAGGCTGTGCTGTCGGTGAAAGATGGAACTCTCACCTACACTCTTACGCAGATCACCGATCCTAACGCCGTGATACGCACTATTGCGATTCCAGGGCTGGATCTTGTCTCAGTGAATGGCAAAGATGCTGCCGCTAATATTTATGCGGCGCGTATTGCTACTAACCGTGCCCAGTCTGGCGATACGGCGATCAACGTCCGCACTTCTCGTGCTACGTCTGGCAATGCGTTTATGGTCACGGCCTCGAATTCTGATCTGGCTGCCGGCTTTGAGACGAACGCTATTGCGAGTGCGGGCGGACAGAACTCTGAAGATGCTCGGTTTAGTTACAAAGTATCAGCAGTAGATGGGCAAAATGTCGGTACGGTATCCCCCGCGTGGTGGGTGTACCGCTCTCCTTCGGTGGCGCAGTACGATGACGGCTCAGGTATCGGCGTCGATCCTGACCCGATGGTGAAAGTCAAAATCGTGGCAGATGCCAACGGGGATTCCAAGGTGGACTGGCAAGATGGCGCCACTGCCACTCGCAGTGTGCTCACGCCCGCTAATGGCCGTGACGACGTGAAGAACTACGTGGTGATGAGGATTCCGTTCAATATCGTCTCTCAGGCTACGCACCCGTTCTTGCGCACGCTCGACGATACGAAACGTATCTCGCTGGCGACTGACAATCTTGGCCAAGAAGTGCTGCTCAAGGGCTATCAAGCTGAGGGGCACGATTCAGCGCAAGGAGATTACGGCGGCAACTATAATGAGCGCGCCGGTGGCTTGAAAGATATGCGCACCCTGGTATCTGAAGGCAAGAACTGGAATGCGACGTTCGGTATCCACGTGAACGCCACTGAGAGCTACTCTGAGGCGAACTGCTTTGCCGATGCCAACAATATGACCGTCTCTGGCGTTGCCGCTCCCTGCGAAGTCGATCTTCCACCTGGCAAAGCATGGGGCTGGATGAATCAGGCTTACTACATGAATGCGGAGAAAGATCTGGCTACGGGCAATGTGCTCAAGCGGCTGGAACAGCTCCGCGCGGATTTCCCTGTCGATTCAAATATGAACTGGCTCTACTGGGACGTCTACTACAAGAGCGGTTGGCAGGCTCAGCGTTTCTCTTCTGAGATGCAAAAGCAGGGCTGGCGTTTAGGTTCGGAATGGGCTTATTCCATGCCGCAGGTGTCTACCTGGTCTCACTGGGCAACTGATGAAAATTACGGCGGCACCGGCAATAAAGGTCTCAATTCAAAGCTGATCCGCTACGTTGAGAACTCCTACCGCGATACCTTCAATCCAGATCCGATGCTTGGCAATGCCAACATTGTGGACTTTGAGGGCTGGACTGGCCATGTGAACTACAACGATTTCATTCGGAACGTCTGGGAACGCAATCTCCCTGTGAAGTTCCTCCAGCAGTCGAATATTCGCACCTGGGAAAATGGTGAGATCACGTTTGAGAATGGCACGTCTGTGACGTCGTCGCAGACATCGATTGCGGGCAACGTCGCTCCGGTCAATCGTACTATTACGTATGATGGAGCGACCGTTTTCAAGGATGGCGGTTCCTATCTCCTCCCGTGGAAAGACGGCGGCACGGATCGTCTCTACTACTGGAATCCAGGCAACGGCGAGCAGAGCTGGGAGCTGACGGATCACTTTAAGCAAGCAGGCAGCTTGACGATGTACAAACTCACCGATACTGGCCGTGAGAAAGTGGCGGATATTGCGGTGAATGACGGCTCCGTCTCGCTTCCAGCAACTGACGCTCGGACGGCTTACGTGCTGTATCCGAGTAATGCGCTGCCCACAGCTCAAAATCCGCAGTGGGGGCAGGCTTCAGGAATTACCGATCCAGGGTTCTTCTCCGAGAGTCTCAAGTCATACAAGACCGCAGGCACCGTGACGATTGAGCAATCAGATCGCAACAATGCATTCGCTCAGCTCGGCGCTGGTGCCGCTTCGCTGGAGCAGACGATCGCCGTCAAGCCTGGCAGCTATTCGGCGTGGGCATGGGTGGAAATTCAGCCTGGAAAGACCCGCGAGGTGAAAGTGTCTGTGAGTGGTGACGGCGTCACCCCAGCGCCTGCGCAAGCGGGCAAGGCTGGCGAAGCCGTGACGACGATTCATTCATCTTCTGCGCTCAATGCGACGGCTTCGGATGAAAAGCTCCGCACGTACTATCAGCGTGTGCCAGTGCATTTCACTACTACGGGCACCGCAGTCACCTTCAAAGTGGCTGCCGCTGCCGGTGAAGCCGTGGTGGGCGTTGACGATCTGCGAATCGTTGAACGTGCAACTCCTGCGCATGAGGGCGACGTAGCCGACACGATTACGTTCGAGGATTTCGAGAGCGTCGATACCGGCTACTATCCATTCGTCACGGGTAGAGCGGATGCAGGTGGCGATGCCCGTACCCAGCTGGCCAAGCTGCATGCACCGTTCTCGCAGTCTGGTTGGTACGGCATTGTGAACGATTCTAGAAACGGCATCGAGGGGCAGAAGTATCTGGATAATGTGCTCGATGGGAAGTGGTCACTGCTGGCGCATCAAGAAAACCGTGGCACTATTTTGCGCACCACGGAGGGCAGTGTGCCGCTCGCATACGGTCATACCTACAAGCTGAGCTTCGACTATCAGGCGGCTTACGACGGGGATTATTCCATCATCGTTGGCCACGATGAAGCCAATGGCAACGGCTGGAGCGAAAAGACCGATAAGGCGTGGCCGCTGGCAGCTGCTCGTGGCACTGGCTGGGTGAATGGGAACGAGAAAGGCACCGGCACGGCAGCCTTTGAGAAGTTCTTCGCCGTGACGGCTGACGCTCCGGCGTTTATCGGCGTCGTCAAGAGTGGTGGACAGTCGCAGGGAGATTTGGTGATCGACAACTTCCGCGTGGTCGATCTCGGAGTCCAGCCAGTCGTCTCGATTGAGGGTTCGCCTCAGGTCGTTGGCGATTCGGACACTGCTACGATAATGCTCACCACGACGGTCACCCTGCCCGAGGGCACCGCAACCGACGTGAAGCATTCGATCGCTGTGCCGGAAGGCTGGACGCTTGAGCCTGTGACCAAGGCTGGAGATCTCGTGAGCGGCTCAAAGGATGGCAACGTTGATTCCGTTGCCACCTGGAAACTGACCATGCCTGCAGGAGCCTCCGCTGCCGACGTCACGTTTAAGGCGACGTGGACGAATGCCGCTGGTGAACCAGGTGAGGGCACGGATACGCTCACGGTCAATCCGGCTAGTTTCCCGCAGCGTGATCTCTTCAAAGGCCATGATGATCTCGAAGTGGTGAGCGTCGATTCTGAGGAAGCTACTGGTGAACCAGAGCCGAATGGACACGCTGCTGCTGCCATTGACGACAACGCCGCTACCTACTGGCACACTGCGTGGTCTACAGGAGATAAGCCTTATCCGCATGAAATCGTCATCAAGGTCAAGCCGTGTGTCGGCACCGAGTGCACGCTCAATGGGCTGGAGTACACGCAGCGTCAAGGTGCGGAGAATGGGCGCGCTAAGGGCTACAAGATCTATGTCTCGCAAGACGGCGTGAGCTGGGGCGATCCGGTAGCTGAGGGCAATTTCTCGGCAGATCTCACGCCGCAGTTCATCCCATTTGGTGCCGTGAATGCCGCGTATGTGAAACTCGTAGAAACCAGCCCGCTTGGCGCTGGCAAAGCGTGGGGCGGTGCGGCTGAGATTCGCATCGGCGGCACGGTGCTCTCTGCTGCAGTTCAAACCGTGGATAAGGTCGCCGCGCCTCAAGCTAGCGATCCTGCTCAATGCGCTGTGAAGCCGTTCGTCACTATTCCGGCAACGGAGGGTGTGGTGTACTACATTGGCGACGAAGCTGTGAGTGCTGGTGTTTTCACGTATGAATGGGGTGGATCTATGACGGTGACGGCGAAAGCCGCTGCGGGCTACAAGCTCGCTGAGGGCGTGCAATCCGTCTGGACGTTCAATGCAGGAGAGCGTCCAGCTGACTGCGATAAGAGTATTCCGTGGACTCCGCTGGTTCCGGCTACGCCTATCCCTGGTGCCGGAACGGGTGAGCCTGGTGCCGGAACCGTCACGCCTGGCACGGGTGGTTCTGAAAAGCCTGGTGCTGGTGTGCCAACGCTGCCAAAGGCTCAAGAGCCGTCGTTGGATGCATCGCCGCTCACCGGCAAGGACTTGCCAGAAACTGGCTCTACCGTAGCGGTGGCTACCCTGCTGTCAATTGCTTTGATTGGCGCTGGCGCTTTTGCCGTGCGTCGCAAGCACAAGGCAAAAGCGTAGCAAGGCGTAGGCCGGTAAGGGGCGTAGCGAGTAAGCTACAGTAGCTCATCGGCTATAGCAGATGGGGCACCTGGGGCTCGCAGCGGAAACGTTGCGGGCCCCAGCCCTATGTGTGCAACGATTTGGAAACGATTTCGGTCAAGTACTAGCTATCAGCCGCGGCGAGCGCTACCATTGCAGAGTGTTTCGGAAACGATTCCGCGAGCAGGTGTGCTCGGCGTCAGTGGCGTATCAGTGGCATAGGTCAGCGGCGCAGCTGTGCACAAGCCTGGTGAGCGTTTCCGGCGAGCACTGGCAGTGGCGTCGGTGCTAGTGGAAGCTGTCCAAAGGAGGACGCACATATGAAGATGAAGAAATTTTTGGCCGGAGCAGTAGCTGCGACTTTTGCACTCGCTGGTCTCGCGGCTTGCTCCAATAGCTCAGATGGGGCTGACGGCAAAGGCTCCGTGTATTTCCTCAACTGGAAGCCGGAGCAGGAGAAGCAGTACAAAGAGATCGCTGCAGAGTATGAAAAAGAAAAAGGGGTCACGGTGAAAGTGGTGACGGCGGCGTCCGGCACCTATGAGCAGACCCTCAAGAGCGAGATCTCCAAGAGTGAAGCGCCTACTCTTTTCCAGATTAACGGCCCTGTGGGCCTCAAGAGCTGGCAGAAGTATGCCGCTGATCTTTCCGATACGGATTTTGCCAAAGCGCTCAAGGATCCGAATCTGGCGCTAAAAGGTGAAGACGGCAAGGTTTACGGCGTGCCTGCGGCCGTCGAGGGCTATGGCATTATCTACAACCAAGCCATTTTCGATAAGTACTTTGCCATGGCGGGAGCCAAGGCAAAGTCGATGGATGAGATCAGCAACTTTGTCAAGCTCAAAGAAGTGGCCGACGATATGCAGGCCAAGAAAGCTGAGCTGGGCATCGACGGCGTCTTTGCATCCACCTCGCTCGCCACGGGCGAAGATTGGCGTTGGCAGACTCACTTGGCAGATTTGCCGGTGTTTTATGAATATCGTGACGCCAGCGTCACGGACGAGCAAGAGCTCACGCTGAAGTATGCCAACAACTTCAAGAACATTTTCGATCTGTATTTGAATGATTCCACGGTGGCTCCGACTCTCGCTCCGTCGAAGACAGTCACCGATTCCATGGCCGAATTCGCGCTCGGCAAGGCCGCTATGGTGCAAAACGGCAACTGGGCATGGAGCCAGATCAAAGATGTGAGCGGTAATACCGTCAAAGAAGATCAAATCAAGTATCTTCCGATCTACACCGGTGTGAACGGTGAAGAAAAGCAAGGGCTCAACATCGGCACGGAGGCGTTCATGGCCGTGAACGCCAAGGCGTCTCAGGCTGATCAAAAGGCCACGATTGACTTCATTAACTGGCTCTACCTCTCTGATGCTGGCAAGAAGCATGTGGTGAATGATCTCGGATTTATCGCTCCGTTCACCAACTACACGGACGCCGATATTCCGGCCGACCCACTGGCCAAAGAGGTAGCTCGCTACATGGCTGACACTGATAAATACACGGTGACGTGGGTATTTACCACTTTCCCCTCGCAGAAGTTCAAGGAAGATCTCGGCCAAGCCCTCGCTCAGTACGCTTCCGGAAAGCAGACCTGGGATGACGTCGTCAAGATCTGGAAAGACGGATGGGCAGCTGAAAAAGGCGCCTGATCGACCAACCTCAACCAATAGTGGTGTATTCTCACGCTTCATGTGTTGCCGGCGCCAGCTGAGCGCTGAATCAAGGCTGAGCTCTGGCGTTAACTGAGCGCCGAGTTCGCCAGCTGAGCGCCAAATCAAGGATGAGAGCCAAATTCAGCAACTGATGCTGAGTTGGGCTCAGGCGGTGAAGCGGGTGAGAATCCACTGCTACGAGTGACGCCGGTAGCGCGCTGGTGCCCGTCATCGGCGTCACTCAACCACCTGCCCGTGCATAGGCGCACAGGCAGTAATGGATGGTTATTATGCAAAGATCATTGAAAAAATTTTTCCCGATTTTCGTGATTCCCACGCTGCTCGCTTTCTGTATAGCGTTCCTCGTGCCATTCGTGATCGGTCTATTCCTCTCTTTCTGCGATTTCACTTCAATTACGGATGCAACCTGGGTGGGCTTGTCCAACTACAAGGCGGCCTTTTCGCAGCGATCTGGCTTCGTGAGTAGTTTTGGATTCACGGCTCTCGTGGTGATCGTCTCAATCGTCACAGTGAATATGTTTGCCTTTGCGATTGCATGGGTGCTCACGCAGAAACTTCGCGGCACGAACTTTTTCCGTACTGTTTTCTTCATGCCCAATCTCATCGGTGGCATCGTGCTGGGCTACACCTGGCAAGTGATGATTAATGCGGTGTTGGCGCAGTATCAGACGACGATTGTCGCCGATTGGACGTATGGCTATATTGGCCTCATTCTGCTCATCAACTGGCAGCTGGTGGGCTACATGATGATTATCTATATCGCCGGTTTGCAAAATGTGCCCCCAGAGCTGATTGAGGCGGCAGAAATCGACGGAGCTGGCCGCTGGGCAGTGTTGCGAAACGTGACGATTCCTATGGTGATGCCGTCCATCACGATCTGCCTGTTCCTCACGCTCTCCAACACGTTCAAACTCTTCGATCAAAACCTTGCGCTCACGAACGGTGCTCCGCAGAGCAAGACGGAGATGGTGGCACTCAACATCGTGAATACGATGTTTGCACGCGTCGGTGAAGAGGGTGTCGGGCAGGCCAAAGCAGTGATTTTCGTCGTGGTCGTGGTGGTGATTGCGATGGCGCAATTGCGAGCCACGCGGAGTAAGGAGGTGGAGGCATGAGCAAGCCCACATCCCTGATTGGCAAAGGTCTGCTGTACGTAGTGTTGGTCTTCCTCACCTGCGTATTCGTCGGACCCATTCTCTTCATCCTGATGAACTCTTTCAAAACCAAGTTTTCCATCGCTGCCCAGCCCTTTGCTCTCCCGCTCGCAGACATGTGGGCAGGCATAGAAAACTACGTGACGGGCTTGGCTCTCTCTGGGTTTTTCATGGCCATCGTTTGGAGCTTTACGATCACGATTCTCTCCGTGCTCGCCATCGTCTTTTTCTGTGCGATGACGGCGTACTACATCACTCGTATTAAAACCTGGTGGACGAGTGCCCTCTACTATCTGTTTGTTTTTTCGATGGTGATTCCTTTCCAGATGGTGATGTTTCCTACCGTAAAAATCTCAGATGTGTTGCACCTGAATAATCCGCTGGGCATTGTGGTGCTGTACCTCGGCTTCGGCGCGGGTTTGAGCGTGTTTATGTTTGCGGGCTTCGTGAAATCGATCCCGATTGAGATTGAGGAAGCGGCTATGATTGACGGCGCAGGGCCGCTCAAGAATTACTTCTTAGTGGTCTTTCCCATGCTCAAGCCCACGGCTATCACGGTGGCAATTCTGAATGCCATGTGGGTGTGGAATGATTATCTGCTCCCATATCTCACGATTGGTCTCTCGACGGACTATAAGACGATTCCCGTGGTGATTCAGATGCTGGTGGGATCGAATGGAAACCGTGATATGGGTGCCATGATGGCCATGCTGGTGCTCGCTATCGTGCCGATCGTCATCTTCTATGTGGCGATGCAAAAGTACATCATTGAGGGTGTGGCAGCGGGAGCAGTGAAAGGCTGAGCTATGGCTGAGTCGAAAGCGTCCGCCGTCACTATTCGTGATATTGCGAAAGCCTGCGGAGTGGGGCAAGCGACCGTTTCGCGGGCGCTCAACAATTCTGGGGGCGTCTCAAAGGCTACGCGCGAACGGATTCTGGCGGCGGCTGCAGCGCTCAATTACTCGCCTAATCCCTATGCAAAAGGATTGCGCACGGTGACGTCGAGCACGGTTGCGGTGCTCATGAAAGGGCCAGATAATCCTTTCTTCCTGGAATTTTTGCGCCCGCTCGAACTGGCGATTCGCCGCCGTGGCTTCATGATGACGATTGTGCGAGTGCCGCATGGAGAGGACGAGGTGCAGCTGGCCTTGCGCACCTGCGCGGTGAGTAAACCGGAGGGAGTGATTTTCCTCGGTGGATGGTATCGCCATGATCGGCGTTCACTGGCCGATATTCCGGTGCCGTTCGTCATGGCAACGATTTCGTCTCTGGACGACACCGATAAAGACCTGTACTCATCGGTGCGCATTGATGAGGAAGCTGGCATGGAGCTCATCGCCTCTCATCTCATTGGGCTGGGGCACAGCGAGTTTGCGGTGCTCGGGCCAGATCTTGCCGATCGCTCGGTGGGGGCGCAGCGTCTGACGGCGCTCTTCGAGGCGTGCGAGCGGCGCGGAGTACATATTGATTCAAATCTCGTGCTCAATGGGGAGGTGGCTCTCAGCCCCTATTCTCTCGGCTATGGCTATGAGTTGGCCAAGCGCCTCGTGGAGCGGGGGAAGCGCTTTACGGCGCTGGTCAATGTGAGTGACGTCATCGCTATCGGTGCGCAGCGGGCGCTGATTGAAAGCGGGATTTCAGTGCCGGCAGACGTGAGCGTGACGGGCTTTGATGGGATTGAACTCTCGCGTTACACATCCCCATCCATCACGACTGTAGTGCAGCCCGTGGAGGAGATTGTGGCGCGAACCTGCGATATTCTCTTCGATTTGATCGACGGGACGGGCGTGCCTCGACATGAGGTGGTGGCGCCGACGCTGAGAGTGGGGGAGAGCACGGCCGGCGCACGTCCGGCGGTGGCAAACTGAGTGCGAGGCGGCCAGAGCGCTGATCGCTCAGCCCTGGTGTAATAGACGATCCCAGCAAAGAAACAGCGAGGTACCCCGTGCGAATCCTTTCCATCGATTCTCCTTTCGGCCGAGCGTTGGCATTAGTAGCGGATGTGGCTATCGTCAGCATGTGCATAACGATCACGGCTCTCACTGTGGTGCCGCTGGGGGCGGGTTTGGCCGCCGGATGTGCCGTCGTGCTCCAGCTTGTGCGGGAAGAGGGGTCGCGTCCGTGGCATACATTCTGGCGAGTTTTTCGTGCGAGCTTTGGCCGAGCCACAGCTGGCTGGATGCTGTGGTTGGCCTTGGTGGGGCTGAGTGACTATGAGCTGTGGCTCTTGAGCAACGCCGAAACGCTGGGCGTCGTAGCAGGGGGAGCGAACGTCATATCGGACATCTGGCGAGTGGGCATTATCAGTGCGCTACTCGTGCTCGGCGTCATCGCTATTTGGTTTTTCCCGATTGTAGGGCAGGTCTCGCTGCGAGAATCTGCTGGTGCGGAATCTGCTGGTGCGGAATCCCGCTGTAGTTTCCGTGCCTGTCTGCGAGTGTCCGTGCTCGCAGCGCTGAAGTATGCGCCGATCTCGCTCGCGGCAGTGGCTCTGTGGGCGGCGCCGGTGGTGCTGACAGTATGCTATCCGAGGGTCGGTGCGGGGCTTGTGTTTTTTTACATCGTCTTCATTCCAGCTTTTACGCTGTACCTCACGGCGCTGATGATGGACTCGCGGTTGGCACAGCTGCTGGAGGAGCGCATTGCTCACAGCTAGCCGCCTATATCCCAGAGCGGGAGCTGGCGTGGCAAGGAACACGCTGAGCCGATGAGCGCCGATTGGAAATAAGGCTCCTCATGCTGGCACAATGGGCTAGGTATTCCGCCATGGTGTAATGGCAGCACAGAGGCCTTTGAAGCCTTTAGTCTAGGTTCGAATCCTGGTGGCGGAACCACACTGCAGTGCGCGGCGTCACCCATGCAATCGGCAGTGATGCAGTGAGTCTCTATGGAGAAGAGGGGTTCGTCTCTATGTCTCAACTATCTGCCGCTATTATTCTCGCTGCAGGTAAAGGCACCCGAGTCAAAGCGGACACCCCAAAAATGTTGCTCGATATGTGCGGCCGCACGCTGGTGGGGCACGTCTATGCCGCCGTCAGTGCTCTACAGCCTCGCTATACGGCATTCGTCGTCCGGCATGAGCGGGAGAAAATTATTCAGCACATCGCTCAGATAGCTCCGCATGCGGTGATTGCCGATCAAGACGATATTAAAGGAACTGGCCGCGCCGCCTGGTGTGCCATGCAAACTTTGCCAGCAGATCTTGAAGGGCCGGTGCTGGTGACGGCGGGCGACGTGCCGCTGCTCACCGCAGACACGTTCGCTGCGCTGGCACAGACGCTTGGCAATCACGCCGTCACGGTGCTCACGACGTTCGTACCAGACCCACACGGCTACGGTCGTATCGTGCGTGAGCAAGGCTCAGCTGCTGCAGCGGATACTCGCCAGGAGGCTGAGGGACGTCAGGGCGGCGGAGCCATTACGGCAGTGGTGGAAGAGAAAGATGCCACCGATGAGCAGCGCAAAATTCATGAGATCAACACTTCGGTGTACGTGTTCGACGCAGCCTTCCTGCGTCGCTCGCTCGCTGGACTGAGCACCGACAATGCTCAGGGAGAAATGTATCTCACAGACCTCGTAGCGCTCGCTGCGCGCACTGGTGCTGGCGTTGGCTCGTACACCGTGGAGCGCTCCATTGAGGCTGAGGGAGTGAATGACCTTTCGCAGCTCGCTTATCTCAGTGCAGAGAAGCGGCGGCAGATCAACGATGTGTGGATGCGCTCAGGAGTGCGGATGATCGATCCGGCTACGGCGTATATTGATGTGGACGTCACTCTTGAACCGAACGCCGTCATCGAACCAAACACGATTTTGCGCGGCACGACTCACGTGGGGGCGTATGCGCATCTCGGGCCGTGTACAACGCTGACCGATGTACAGGTGGCAGCTGGCGCTGAGGTGCCGTATACGATGATGCGCGGCGGCGTCATTTCTCAGCATAAACATTCTCAGCATGCGCACAACGCATACAACGCTCGCCATATACGCCGCGCACGGCGAAAGAGCGCGGATAATAGAAAGTGTGCATCCCATCGCTGCAGCTGTGGCGATGCGAAATGCAGCAGACGTCATTCATCCACAATCAACCACGAAGGATAGGACATCATAATGACGGGAATTCATGCGAACGGTGCTAAACATCTCGTGATCGCTTCAGGCCGTGCGCATCCAGCTTTGGCTGAAGCAGTGGCTAAAGAGCTCGATACTGAGCTGGTGCCGGTGACGGCGTACGACTTCGCTAATTCAGAAATCTACGTGCGTTATGAAGAGTCGATTCGTGGCTCGGATGTGTTTATCATCCAGTCGATGACGGAGCCGGTGAACAAGTGGGTGATGGAAGCGCTCATTATGGTGGATGCTGCTAAGCGCGCTTCCGCTAAACGTATTACGGCTGTTCTCCCGATGTATCCTTATGCCCGCCAGGATAAGAAACACAAAGGCCGCGAGCCTATCTCCGCCCGTCTGATGGCGGATTTGTTTTATACGGCAGGGGCAGATCGCATTATGAGCGTGGATCTGCACGCGTCGCAGACGCAGGGCTTTTTCGATGGCCCAGTAGACCACCTGTGGGCCATGCCAACGCTGGTGGAGTATGTGCGGGAGCGGGTCAATCCGCTCGAATCGGTGCTGGTCTCGCCTGATGCCGGCCGTATCAAGGTGGCAGAGCAGTGGGCGATGCGCCTAGGGGGGATCCCGCTGGCGTTCGTGCATAAGACGCGCGATATCACCAGGCCAAATCAGGCGACGGCCAACCGCGTTGTGGGTGACGTCGCTGGCCGCACCGCCGTCATCGTCGATGATCTGATCGACACTGGCGGCACGATTGCCGGAGCGGTGCGAGTGGTGCTGGAAGCTGGAGCGAAAGACGTCATGATTGCGGCCACTCACGGTGTTTTCTCTGATCCGGCTCCGCGGTTGCTAGCTGAATCTGGGGTGCGCGAAGTGGTGGTGACGGACACACTGCCCATCTGCGCCGAGAAGCGGTTCCCACAGCTCACGGTGCTCTCGATTGCGCCGGTGATCGCCCGAGCGATTGAAGAGGTCTTTAATGACGGTTCGGTGACGTCGCTGTTCAGCGGGGCGTACTAAATTCCCTGTGCTGTCTGCACGTGAGTTGCTAGAGAACGTGGTTTCTGTAGGAGTTTTTAGGAGCCTTGCTCTCTAGAGGCTTCGCGCGTCAGCACGTGATGTGGGCAGCTGCCAGCAACGGCGGTCTTGCCCACATTTCTTTTTACCGCTTGGGAGCCAGCCATGAGCGCGATACGCTAGTGCTGTTGCCTCGGCGAGGGAATGGCGCAGATGCGGCGGCGAGCCGTTTCGGGCTGCAAGCGAGGTGTTTGAAAGAGAGCACACGTGTTCCGTGATCGACGCGGCGGCGGGCATGAGAATGCGAAACGGCGCGTTGTATGGACGTTGTATGAGGCGCTGCGCGATTGGGCGTGATCGCTCGATGGCATGCTTTTCACGCTTAGCCTCCGCACAGAGGCTGAGATAGAGAGATGAAAAGGAGGCCATCATGGCAGATGCAATCAAAGCAGAAAAGCGCGATGCGTTTGGAAAAGGCGCGGCCCGTAAGCTGCGCGCAGCAGGGCGTACACCGGCGGTTGTGTACGGTCTGGGAGAAGATCCGGCACATATTACGTTTGATGCGCATGAGATTTTTATGGAAGTTCGCTCGAATGCGAACGCTGTGCTCACCCTGGAAGTGGGCGGGAAAAAGCAGCTCGCTCTGGTCAAGGATGTGCAGATCAACCCGCTCTCGCGCGAGATTGAACACGTCGATTTGCTGCGCGTGAAAGCCGATCAGAAAGTGGAAGTGGAGGTGCCGCTGGAGCTGACGGGCGTTCCGTTCGGTCAGGCCATCGCCACGCTGGAGCTTCTCCACCTGCTGGTGCAGGCTCCAGCTACCGACATCCCAGAGCAGATCGTCATCAACGTAGAGGGTCTCGAAGATGGCACTGTGCTGCACGTATCCGATCTGGAGCTGCCAGCTGACGTCATCGCGGAAGTAGACGGCGAAGAGGTAGCGGTGACGGTGGCTGTGCCACGAGAGCCAGAGGCTGAAGAAGAAGCAGCTTCGGCTCCGGATGAGGAAGCTGCATCAGAGGCTGCCGAGTAAGAGCTGCCAAATAATGAAGAGTCCGCTCAATAGTGCGTCGTCACGCGCTGAGCGGTGAGGAGCAATGAGGAGTTTCGTGGCCGAAAGTACAGTGTCTTTCGTCGTTGGGCTGGGCAATCCAGGGGAGCGCTACGCCCACACGCGGCACAATATCGGGCATATGGTGATCGACGAACTGGTCTCTGGCGTAGGCACGAAACTCTCACTGCACAAACAATCCAACACGATGGCTGCTTCCGCTCGCCTCACGGCAGCTCCTGGGGTGAGCGGTGAGCAGGTCATTTTTGCCGTTTCCACTTCGTTTATGAACACCAGCGGCACACCAGTCAGTTCACTGATGAGATATTTTCACGGCACTCCCGAGCATCTCATCGTGATTCACGACGATCTGGATCTGCCTTTTGGCACCCTACGTCTCAAACGCGGTGGCGGCGAGGGCGGGCATAATGGCCTGCGCTCAATTTCGGCGTCACTGGGCACCAAGAACTACATCCGTATGCGCGTCGGCATTGGGCGCCCAGCAGGGAGGCAAGATCCGGCAGACTTTGTGCTCAGCACTTTTTCGGCTACGGAGCGTAAGGAGTTGCCGTTTATTATCGCTCAGGCTGCTGACGCCGTGCGCGATGTGCTAGAGCATGGCCTGGAAGCTGCCACGATGCGGCTTCATACTGCCAATCGAGCTGAAACTGCCGCACGCAGTCAATCTGCTACAGCTGCGCGCGGCGCAGGGCGCGACCGTTCCACGCGCACTGGGAAGTGAGTGCCTGCCATGAATCTGCGTGCACTGCTGCCATTGCTGGCTCAGAGCGTGAATCTTGCTGATATTGCGAACGATTCGGACGCCACTATCCCAGCGCCTCTTGGAGCTATTCCAGCGATGACGGCACTGCTGGCAGCAGATGAATATTCCGGCGGGCGACTGCAGGTAGTAGTGACGCCGAGCGGGCGTGACGCCGACGATCTCGCTGCACAGCTGACGGCATATATACCTGCTGAAGCGATTGACGTCTTCCCTTCGTGGGAGACGCTGCCGCATGAACGCCTTTCGCCGCGTTCAGACACCGTAGCTCGCCGGCTCAAAGTGCTCCGCCGGCTGGCGCATCCTGAAGAATTTCCGCCGCTGCGCGTGCTGGCAATGCCAGTGCGGGCGCTGCTGCAACCCGTGGTAGTTGGCTTGGGTGACATGCATCCCGTGCGCGTACGCGTCGGGGACGTCATCGATTTTGACCAGTTGGGTCAGCAGCTGATTGCCGCGGCGTATGAGCGCGTCGATATGGTGGAATCGCGCGGCCAATTTGCTGTGCGTGGCGGAATTATCGACGTCTTTCCGCCCACGGAGCCGCATCCGCTGCGCCTTGAATTCTTTGGCGATGAGGTGGAGAGCATCCGCAGTTTTGCAGTGGCCGATCAGCGCTCCATGGAAGATCGCCGCGATCTTTATGCCCCGCCATGCCGAGAAATTTTGCTCACGGATGCGGTGCGCGCCCGCGCTGCAGCAGCGATTCCAGATTTTCCTGGAGCTGCCGATATGCTCATCAAGCTAGCTCACGGCATCGCAGTGGAGGGCATGGAATCGCTCGCTCCGATTCTGGCCGAGTCAATGCACTCGCTGGTGCACGATCTGCCCAGCGGCTCACGGATTATATGCACGCAGCCCGAACGGTTGCAGGCACGCGCTGAATCGCTCCTAGCTACCTCTGATGAATTTTTGGCTGCCGCCTGGAGCGCAGCGGCTGCTGGTGGCGAGGTGCCGCTCACGGTGAATACGGCGTCATTCTCCACTGTTGCCCAGACCGAAGCGGAAGCGCGTGCGGCAGGACTCGCCTGGTGGACGCTGGGGAGTTTTGCTGGAGTAGCTGGCGGTGCGGTAGCTGGCGGTGCAAATATCTCTGATACGGGTAGCATCGACGGGGATGATGTCGACGCCGATGGCGCACTTGTAGGGGCGTTGCGCGAACCACAGAATTTTGCGGGCGACGTCGAGAGTGCGTTAGTCCAGCTTGGAAAGCTCGCTCGGCAGCAGTGGTACCAAGTGGTGCTGGCTGGCGGCGCAGGATTGGCAAAACGTTTTACGGCACAGCTGGCCGATGCCGACATCCCCGCTCGCTACGAGGCAGATTTGCCACGTGAACTCACCGCTGGCGTGGTATATGTGACGGCGGCGCCGGCCGCTGCTGGGTTTATAGCGGATACTCCGCAGCTGGCAGTCTGGGTAGCAGAAGACATCGTCTCGCGGCGGCGCAGCGATGCTCGCGCGAATAGATCGGGCACGTCAGCCATGCCGAAGCGGCGTAAAAAAGGCGTCGATCCGCTCCAACTTCACCCTGGGGACTACGTGGTGCACGAACGCCATGGCGTGGGGCAATTCGTGAAGCTCGCCAAGCGCTCGCTCGGCGGTTCGGAAGGCACGCAGCGGGAGTACGTCGTCATTGAATATGCTCCCAGCAAACGCGGCGAGCCGCGCGATCAACTCTGGGTGCCCACGGATCAGCTCGATCAGGTGAGCAAATATGCAGGTGGAGACGCTCCTGGGCTCAATAAAATGGGGGGAGCCGATTGGGCGCGCACAAAATCTAAAGCACGTGCAGCAGTGCGCCAGATTGCCAAAGAGCTCATTCGCCTCTACGCTCAGCGCCGCGCCACGAAAGGCCACGCATTCTCTCCCGATACTCCCTGGCAGCGAGAGCTAGAAGACGCTTTTGAATTCGTCGAGACCCCCGATCAGTTCTCCACAATCGAAGATGTGAAGCGCGATATGGAATCTCCTGAGCCAATGGACAGGCTCATCAGCGGAGACGTGGGCTACGGGAAGACGGAAATCGCCGTGCGGGCAGCATTTAAGGCTGTGATGGACCACAAGCAGGTGGCCGTGCTGGCTCCCACCACCTTGCTCGTGCAGCAACATCTGGAGACGTTTAGAGATCGTTACGCCGGATTTCCCGTAAGAGTGGAGAGCCTCTCGCGCTTCCAGAGCGAGAAAGAGACAGCTGCCGTGGTGAAAGGTCTCAAAGACGGCACGATCGACGTGGTGATTGGCACGCACAAACTGCTCACGGGGGACGTCCGTTTCAAAGATCTCGGGCTCGTCGTCATCGACGAAGAACAGCGCTTCGGCGTCGAACACAAAGAGACGCTCAAACAGCTCTATCCCGCAGTAGACGTGCTCGCTATGAGCGCCACTCCGATTCCGCGCACGCTGGAAATGGCCGTGACGGGGATTCGTCAGATGAGCACGCTGGCCACGCCTCCTGAAGAACGCCACCCCATCCTCACGTATGTGGGGGCGTGGGAGAGCAAACAGGTGAGCGCCGCGATTAAGCGTGAACTACTGCGCGAAGGGCAAGTGTTCTATGTGCACAACCGTACCCAGAGCATCTATAAACGGGCAGCTCAGCTGGCCGAATTAGTGCCTGAAGCACGCATCGGCGTGGCTCACGGCAAGATGAGCGAAGCGCAGCTAGCTGGGGTGATTGAGCAGTTCTGGCACAAAGAGATTGACGTGCTGGTGTGCACCACGATTGTGGAGACTGGCCTCGATATTGCGAATGCCAATACGCTGATTGTGGAAGACGCGCACAAATTTGGGCTGTCACAGCTGCATCAGCTCCGCGGACGCGTGGGGCGCGGGCGCGAGCGCGCCTATGCGTATTTCCTCTATCCTGCCGGCCAGTCGATGACGGAGACGGCCATCGAGCGTTTGCGCACGATTGCTTCGCATACGGAGCTGGGAGCGGGCATTCAAGTGGCGCTGAAAGATTTGGAGATTCGAGGGGCTGGAAATCTGCTCGGTGGCGAACAGAGCGGGCATATCGCCGGTGTGGGATTCGATCTCTATATCCGAATGGTTGGGGAAGCAGTGGCGCAGCTCACCGGCCAAGATAAACGCAAACGTGCTGCGGCGCTCGCGGATGCGGATGCCACTGGCTCTGCGGCATCTGCGGCTGCGTACAATCTGGCGGCACAGGAGCCAGTCGAATCTGGCGATGTGCGTATTGAACTGCCGATTGATGCATACGTGCCGCAAGAGTGGGTGGCGAGTGAACGTCTGCGGCTTGAAATCTATGCGAAAATCGCCGCCACCCGATCGGATGATGAACGCAGTGACGTGCGTGCGGAATTGGTCGATCGTTACGGCGTCATTCCCCCTGAAGTGAATCGGCTCTTCCGGCTCGCACAGCTGCGCGAACGTGCGGCGAGCGTCGGCATCTCAGAGATTACGCTACAGGGGCGGAATGTGCGCTTCGCTCCGGTGGAGTTGGCTGACTCTCGGCACGTGCGTTTACGGCGTCTCTATCCGCGCGCCGTCACGAAAGCTGCCGTTCGTGTGATTCTGGTGCCGCTTCCAGAAGAGGAAAGCACCACGGGCATTAAACTCGGCGGCGGGAGCGGCAAACTGGTGAGCAACGACGCTGCGATGGATTTCGTCGAGCAATTTATCCACGCCCTTTTCATCGCGTCATAGCGATATGAGCGAGATACGCTCGGGGCTAGATGCGATTGGGTAGGCGCAGGAATCTGCAAAATTGCGAAAATTGCTCTGATAGGTGGTACCAAAGAGTGTGATTTAGCAAACCGTGCCAAAAGACCGGATTCTTTAGGGTGGAATGCGCGTTAAAATGGTTACGTCATAACCGCCGATAAGCAAGGAGTTCTTGTGGCAATTATTGAAGCGCTGAATTCGCGTGAAATTCTTGATTCTCGTGGCAATCCTACCGTTGAGGTGGAAGTAGTTTTGGATGACGGCACGTACGCTCGTGCGGCGGTGCCATCAGGTGCTTCCACAGGTGCATTTGAAGCTGTGGAGCGGCGCGATGGCGACAAAGCTCGCTATGGCGGTAAAGGTACTCAGGACGCTGCCGATGCAGTGCTGGAGGAAATTGAGGATGCCATCGTGGGTCTCGATGCTTTTGAGCAGCGTACCCTCGATCAGACGCTGATTGATCTTGACGGCACGAAGAACAAGGGGCGCTTGGGCGCGAACGCCATTCTGGGTGTCTCCTTGGCTGTGGCAAAAGCTGCCGCTGAAAGCGCTGGTCTCCCCCTCTATCAGTACCTTGGCGGGCCAAATGCGCACGTGCTGCCAGTGCCGATGATGAATATTCTGAATGGTGGCTCTCACGCCGATTCCAATGTGGATATTCAGGAATTTATGATTGCGCCCATCGGTGCACCGAGCTTCCGTGAAGCTGTGCGCTGGGGTGCTGAGGTGTATCACTCGTTGAAGTCGGTGCTCAAAGAGCGTGGCCTGTCCACCGGTTTGGGTGATGAGGGCGGCTTTGCCCCCAACCTTGATTCCAATGCTGAGGCTCTTGATTTGATTGTGGAAGCCATTGAGAAAGCTGGCTACAAGCCAGGTGAAGATGTGGCGTTGGCGCTGGATGTCGCTTCGTCAGAGTTCTTCAACGACGGCAAATATATGTTCGAGGGTGAACCGCGCGACACCGATTTCATGGTGAAGTACTACGACGAACTCGTAGAGAAGTACCCCATCGTCTCCATCGAAGATCCGCTTTCTGAAGATGAATGGGAAGCATGGCAGTCGCTCACCAAGCACATTGGTGATCGGGTGCAGCTCGTGGGCGATGATCTCTTCGTCACGAATCCTGAGCGTCTCACCAAGGGCATTGAGATGGGCGTTGCCAATGCGCTGCTCGTGAAAGTGAATCAGATTGGCTCGCTCACCGAGACCCTGGAAGCGGTAGAGGAAGCTCACCGCGCGGGCTACCACTCCATGACGTCGCACCGTTCCGGTGAGACCGAAGATACCACGATTGCAGATCTCGCTGTGGCCACCAACTCTGGCCAGATCAAGACGGGCGCTCCAGCTCGCGGCGAGCGCGTGAATAAGTACAACCAGCTGATGCGCATCGAAGAAGAGCTCGAAGATGCAGCCGTCTATGCTGGCCGTAGTGCTTTCCCGCGCTTCAAGAAGTGAAGATCTCCCAGCTGCTGTGCGTGGCGTCCGCTATCCTGATGTGGCTATCCTGATGCCGAATTGGGTGTGCGGCGCGTGACGCCGGAGCAATGCGGGAGCGCATGAGCGATTTTCCGCTGTGAATCTCAGCTGTGAAAAAATCCAAAATGGAGGCTGCTCTTTCTGGGCAGTCTCCATTTTGTTTTAGACTGTACCCATGAGTGTTCGTCGTCCTCCCCAGCCGCATGTCCATCATGACGGCCATGACGGCGTGCGCGCGCCAGCTGTAGATGCCAGCGCTGCACATCAGCGGGGTGAACGCCGTGGGCGCCCCGAAGGTCGGGGAGTCGAGCGTGGGCGCGTAGAGCGCGGCGCCTGGGCGGCAAGACGCCGAGGTGGCCAGCCCAGAGTGAGCAAAGCAGCTGAGGAGCGCGAAGCCGCCGCCGCGCAGAGCTACTCGCGCCCTGGCCAGTCACATACGGACTATTCGCGCCCTGAGCAAAACTACGCGCACACGGCAGAGCACACCGGCGCCCACGGCCGTACAGACTGGCGTATCATGTGGGAGGGGCAGAAAAAGAGTCACCAAATCTCGCTGCGTATGTTGGCCATCCTGGCTTTTGCAGCTATCGCTGTGCTCATCGTCATGACGCCGCTGCGCGCGTTTATCACTCAGCAGGAGCAACTCCGCAGCTTGAACGATGAGCTGGCAGCTCGCAGGGAACATATCAGCGAATTAAACGATGCGATTGCCCTGTGGAACGATCCGCAGTACGTGCAATCTCAGGCGCGCCAGCGGCTGGGATACGTGATGCCAGGGCAGACACTCTACTACGTGACGGGCAAACAGGCGCAGAGCGCGGCGAGCGGAGAGCAGCGCATCGCCCAGGCAAATAAAGAGCGGAGGGCGGCCACACCGTTCTATATGACGATGTGGGACTCAATAGTGATAGCGGGGCAAGTCGGCTCTGCACAGAATCCACAGGGGGTACCCGTCATCTCCGGCGACGCCCCTGCAGCAGACAAAGCGGACACGGATGCAGATAAAGCTCCCGCTACAGACAAAGCGAGCACGAGCGCAGACAAAGAGAGCGGCTCTGGGAACTAGCTGTCGCCGGTGGCGAGAGAAATGGCGGTTATACTGCTGCGTGAGCAAAAAATCGCGAGCAAAGAATTCGTGAGCGAAATGAGCAAAAAAATTCGTGAGTGAAAATCGCGCAGACGAGCGTGCCGTGCCCACGTACGAGCATTGCGCGCGCGAGCGTGAGCCGCACAGCGTAAGCGAACATACCGAACAGACACAAGACGAGCAGAAGTGAAGAGCAGACGTGAAAAAATATGATACCGTCCCACCCCCAAGTTTTAGCCTGGATGTGCTTCGCCGCGTGGCGGCAAACGCTTCCGAAATTCGCCCAGGTGACGTGGAAGAGATTACACGCCAGCTCGACCGCTATCCGCGTGGCTTGGTGGGAATCGGTGCGCGCTGCGCCTGCGGGCGCCCCGCCGTCACGATTACGTATCCACGCTTAGGAGATGGCTCTCCATTCCCCACGCTGTTTTACCTGAGCCTGCCGTGGCTCGTGCGCGAAATTTCACGTATAGAGAGCAGCGGCGGAATGGAGCCGTTCAACGAACGGCTGCGCGTGGACAGTGAGACCTACAGCCCAGAGCTGGCCGCCCATCACCGCGCAGCTCACCGCAGCTATGTGGAACGCCGAGCCATCCTTGCCCAGGTGCCAGAAATCGCCCAGCGTTCTGCCGGTGGCATGCCCGATCGGGTGAAATGTTTGCACGCATTAGCTGGATATGCGCTCGCCGCCGGCGAAGGGGTATGCCCCGTGGGGGATGAGGCGCTCGCGCTCGCTGGTTGGGATGAGTCTGTGTGCCGATGTGGCGAGGCCTGATGCACACCGGCGTCTAGCTGGCGGCGTATAGCTGCACGCCACAGCTATCTAGCTCGAATTCGGCCGAGCGAGAGTGGCAAAATTGCACTATGAGAGTGGCGGGAATTGATTGTGGCACAAACACGATTCGGCTGTTGATTGCTGATGTGCCAGCAGATAGTAGTGCAGCTGGCGGCGCAGCGCTGAAAGATTGTGTGCGCACGATGGACGTCGTACGTCTCGGCCAGGGGGTCGATCACACTGGAGCTTTTGCTGAGGACGCTCTGGAGCGCACGGTGGCGAAAGTGCGCGAGTATGGGCAGCTGTGCCGCGAATATAGTGTGGAGTCGTTGCGCTTTGCGGCGACGAGTGCGACGAGGGACGCCACGAATCGCAATATATTTATTGACGCCGTTGTGCGTGAATTAGGAGTGGAGCCGCAGGTGCTCAGTGGAGAGCAGGAAGCGGCGACGAGCTTTCTGGGAGCCACCTCTGCATTAGATGCTGGCGGGCTGAAAGAGCTGCCATCTCCAGTGGTGGCAGTCGATTTGGGCGGCGGTAGCACGGAGCTGGTGCTCGGCAGTGCCGAGAATGGGCAGATTTATTCGAGCTACTCCATGAATGTGGGCAGCGTGCGGATGCGGGAGCGATATCTGCACTCAGATCCGCCCACGGATGCGGAAAAGCAGGCAGCTCGGCAGGCAGTGCGAGACTATTTAGATCGCGCAGAGCGGCACGTCGATCTGGGGCAGGCACGCGCCGTTATTGGTTTGGCTGGTACGGTGACGACAATCACGGCGCAGGCGTTGGGGCTGGCAAGCTATGAGCCACAGCGGATTCATGGCATGGAACTCAGCATCGCACAGATCGATCAGGTGTGTGAGTGGTTTATGGACAGCACTGTGGCTCAACATGCCCAGCTAGGATTCATGGCTCCTGGCCGTGCTGACGTGATTGGGGCGGGCGCGCTCGTGTGGCAAGAAGTCGTACACCGAATCGTAGAGCGCACCAGGGAAGCAGGTCATGAGCTGCATTCCGTAGTGGTGAGCGAGCACGACATTCTCGATGGCTTGGCGCTGTGGGCTGCTCGGGATGTGCAGCCTATGAGATGAAATGCGCAGTCTATAGGAGCTGAGGAGGCTGCTCACGGTTCGCCGATGCGGCTCTTCTCAAGCAGCTAGGTTGGCGGAGCCACAGCTGTAGTGTAGCCGTAGTTTTCGCTGCTGCGATAGCTCTAGTACACTGGGACATATGCTCCCATAGCCCAACCGGTAGAGGCAGCAGACTTAAAATCTGCACAGTGTGGGTTCGAATCCCACTGGGAGTACTTTTAGAGTCAGCTACTGTTAGCCGAAAAGTAGCGTGATGCCTGGAGGGGCGTGCACTGCTGCGCAGTTTGGCGTGTAGCGCGCTATCTAAAGGGGAAGAATAATCGTGACGTTTCAGGCTTGGTCAATTATCCCATTCGTCGTGATGCTGCTTGGCATTGCCGTTTTCCCGCTCTGGCCGGCGATGGCCAGGCACTGGGAAAAGCGGAGTTTCCAGCTGGCATTCTCACTCATTCTTGGAGTGCCGGTGGCGATGTGGCTATTGATCGGCGGTGAGCAAGGTTTCGTCGTAGATAAGCTGTGGGAGTATCTGCAGTTCATCACGCTGCTGTTTGCGCTCTTCGTCGTCTCTGGGGGTATTTTCCTCGCCGGCGATATTCAAGCCACCCCGCGCAACAACACTCTTTTCCTCGCGGCAGGGACGGTCTTGGCTTCCTTTATCGGCACCACCGGAGCAGCGATGCTCTTTATCCGGCCTGTGCTCAACACGAATAAAGAGCGCACACACAAGGCACATACGGTGCTCTTTCTCATCTTCGCGGTGGCAAACTGCGGCGGCTTGCTGACGCCGCTAGGAGATCCGCCGCTCTTCCTGGGATTCCTTGCTGGCGTGCCGTTTACCTGGACGCTGCGGCTGTGGGTGGAGTGGCTGTTCGTCAATGGTTTGCTGCTCATCTCCTATTACGCTCTTGACTGTCGCTTGTATGCCAGCGAGCCAGAGCAGGCTATCCGAGCTGACGAAACGGAGAGAGAGCCGCTCGCAGTGCGCGGAGCGCTGAACTTCCTGTGGCTGGCCGTGATCGTCGTAGCGGTGGCAGTCGTTCCCTCTGTTGATTTGCACGCTATTGAGCAGGGCACTGCTGGCATTATGCAGGTGCTGCCGTTGCGCGAGCTACTCATGCTAGGGGCGGCAGCGGCGTCATTCTTCTTGACGCAGAAGTCGGTGCGCTTTGGTGATAATGAGTTTGAATGGGGGCCAATTGCTGAAGTGGCCACACTCTTTATCGGAATTTTCCTCACGATGATGCCGGCCTTGAAATTCTTGGCGCAGGTGGCTCCGAGTTTGCCGCTCAATCGAATCACGCTCTTTGCTTTCACGGGTTCGCTCTCATCGGTGCTCGATAACGCTCCGACGTATCTGACATTCTTTGAAATGGCTCGCACGCTCGAACTCCCAGGAGTCACGCTAGTGGCAGGGGTCCCCGAGCCATATCTGATTTCGATTTCCGTGGGAGCCGTCTTCTGCGGGGCAATTACGTACATTGGCAATGGGCCGAATTTCATGGTGAAGTCGGTGGCGGATTCGCGCGGGGTGAATATGCCGAGCTTCGGCGGCTACATCCTGCGTTCTTTCGAGCACTTGGTGCCAATCCTCGTCGCTATGTGTCTGCTGCTGATTGCACAGTCACTCGTGGCTCATGTGATTGGTGGCCTGATCGTGGTGGGGGTGCTGGCGCTTGCGGCGTCAAACATGCTGCGCGCTCGGGCAATCAGAACCAACAATCTTCAGCCGCAGGAGGCTTAGCGGCAGGCTGGAATGCTCTCCACGCTGGGGGCTTCAACGCGCACTGCTAGTTGCGGAAAGATTGACGGCTCAGGCTTAGTGCTAGCGCGTAGCTGACGCGCAACGGTTTGGCAGCATTTTGCTGGGAAATTGCTGGCAATTGTTCGCCTGTGGAAATTTAGTGGCGGCGCTGTCGCTATTTTTCGTTAGAATAAAGCCAGCAGCGGAAGCTCGAAAGCGCGGTGTGTGTACATGACGATGCGTAGACGATGTGGCATGTGCCGAGGCGAATCTGCTTCCACAACGTTCGTGATGGAGAAGGAGTCACCATGAGCAATCCAGTGATGAGCAAGAATCCGTATTTTCGCAATACGGGTGTGCGGCCGAATCAGTATTCGCAGCCGACACCTAATCAGTATGGCATGCAGTATCAGACTGACTACGCACAGCAATATGGCGCTCCCTCATATCAGCAGCGCTATGGAGACTCATTTGCTGCGCAGGAGGCAGCTTTTCAGGCTCAGGCAGCACAGGCTGGCGCTTTTGCGCCAGCGAATACTGGCGTAGAGACGATGAGCTACCGCGATGCTATGAACAAGACGGGGATTTTGCTAGGCATCACGGTGCTGGCGGGAGTGCTCACCGTGATGTTGCTGGGAATGAATCCATCGGCGATGCTCAGCCTGGCCATGATAAGTACGTTGGCTGCCTTTATTGTGGGCATGGTGATTGCTTTTAAGCCTATGGTTCCCTCGGGGTTGGCCATCGCATACGCTGCGTTAGAGGGAGTGGCCCTCGGCGGACTCACCGGAGTCTTTGACCTGATTTATCCTGGCGTGGCCATGGAGGCGATTCTTGGCACGACTGTAGTCGTTGGCGTCACACTTGCCCTGCACTATTCGGGTAAAGTCCGCACAACGGCTAAGGGCATGAAGTACGTGATGATTGTTGCACTGGCAGGGATCATTTTCGGCATCGTAAATATCTTCATTACGGCTTTTACCGGCAATAATCTCTACTTCTCAAATCCGACGCTGGGCATTTTACTCGGCGCAGTCATGATTTTTATCGCAGCGTATATGCTGATTAATGATTTCGAGACTGTCCAATATGCCGTTGCTAATGGTGCACCAAAAGAATTTGCGTGGACGACGGGAATCGGCATCGTTATGACGATTCTGTGGATTTACGTGGAGGTATTGCGCATCGCGGCCATTTTCGCCAGCGACAACTGATCGCATACACAACATACGCTGGGGCGGGCTGCTTGAGCAGCCCGCCCCTCGTTTAGCTAGCGTATGTGCAACAGTAATCAACGCGTACCAACAGCGAATAGACACTATTGGCAGTGCGCATAAACACGCCAGCAGCGCATTTGCCAGCGCGCATACGCTAGCGAGCAGCAGCAAGCTGGCAAAGGAAAGGATGATGAAAGAACGGCAACCTGCTGCTGATGTTCCTATTGCTGCCGCTGGTGTTCCTGCCGCTGATTGCCGCCGTTATTTGGCAGCGAGAATATCGACGACGAACACTAACGTGTCGGTGCCTAGAATGCCGGCGCGCGGATTACCGTTCGAGCCGTATCCTTTCGACGGCGGCACGCTGATCAGGATTCGGCTGCCCACAGTTTTCCCTACGAGAGCTTGATCCCAACCCTGGATCACCATGCCCACGCCGATGGGGAAACGGGCGGGCTGGCCGCGATAATAAGAGGAATCAAAGATTTGTCCGTTCCAGATCTGGCCGTGGTAGTTCACTTCCACCTCTTGGCCAGCGACGATTACGGAGCCATCTCCCTCATGCAAGATAGCTACTTTCAGTCCGCGCGGAGCCTCAGCTCCCTGCGGGAAGACGAGTTCTGGAGTCTGTCCGAAATCGCCGCGAACCGTGGGAAGAGCTGTTTCATCTGCCATCGGCGTTCCTTTCTGCTATGCGGTATATACTGCGTGCTGTTATATGGTTAGGTGCGCGGCTGAAGAGCCTTACGTCAGAGAGTCTTCAGAGAGTCTCAATCTTGAGTACTTTCACCTGAAACTCTTTACCATTCGGAGCTACGTATGACGTCTCTTCGCCAGCTTTTAAGCCCAAAATGGCAGCCCCCATAGGAGCCGTCTCTGGGAAAACGTCGATATCTACGTCGGTGGCAGCTTCACGAGAACCAAGCAAGAAATGCTTGTGCTTGCCATTCACTTCTGCAGTAATCACCAGGCCAGGAGCAACGGTTTCTACGCTGGTGGGGTTCTCTCCCACTTCTGCGTGTTCGAGCAGATACGTGAGCTCTTGGATACGTCCTTCCAGCTTGGCCTGCTCCTCGCGGGCGGCGTGATAGCCCCCATTTTCGGAAAGATCACCTTCAGAGCGTGCTGCCTCGATGCGTTCAACGATCTCTGCACGAGTCTTCGTTTTCATCGTCTCAAGCTCGGCGGAGAGGCGCTCATAGCTATCTCGTGAGAGCCATGTGGTTCCGGTATCTGCCATCGCAAACCTCCTTGTATGGATGACGCCGATGCGAGAGATGAACCTGCGCAGAGCAGGAATGCTTCCGGCGTCATGAAAAAAACACACATGCCACTGTGGCATGTGCTATCTAGCGCACGAGACTACCATCCTTTTCGGCTATTTCCAAGGTCTCAGTGCAGATAGTGCGCAATTTTAGCCGGCTGCGAACTTTCAGCTCTCGTCGCTCGTACCGGTTAGTTTCCACGTTGATTACGGGGCAGTGTACGTCATGACGGCGAGCCAGATAGCGACGGCGTGGCAGGCGTATCCCAGGACGGTGCCGGTGTGGAAAAATTCGTGGAATCCGAAGTACCGTGGCCAGGGATTTGGCTTTTTAATAGCGTAAAAGACTGCGCCAATGGTGTAGCACAAGCCGCCGGCGATCAGCAGCCAGAGCACGGCAGGTCCCTCGCTAGCCCACAGCTGTGGCATAAACCAGACGGCTACCCATCCCAGTAGCACATACACGACGACGCGCAAGACGCGCGGTGCGGTCACCCAGAAAATTTCCATCAAAATTCCGGCGATGGCTCCGCCCCACACGACTCCCAGGCAAATTGCCAGATCAGAGCCCGTGAGCCCTGCAATCGAGAGGGGTGTGTACGTGCCAGCGATGAGCAGAAAGATATTGGAGTGATCCATTCGTTTGAGTGTGCGCAGCACGATCGGTTTCCACGTGCCCAAGTGGTAGGTGGCGGAGATTCCAAAGAGAATCAAGCTGCACAGGCCAAAGACGGCACATGCCCACTTCAGGGTGGGGGTGGGAGCAAGACAGATCAACACAATGGCGTTTGCCAGCGCAAGTGGGGTGGTGAACGCATGAATCCAGCCACGCAGCTTCGTCTTGACGAGAGTCATAGCCGTGACGGCGGCGCTGCTCGTCTCACGGGCGGCAGTGGGGTGCGGCTGCGATTCGGTGACGTGGTGCTGGTCAATTATGCTCATACGACTTCCTCCATCTCACCGTATTATATATCCCTGGTATTTGCCTCGCAGCTTCCTGCGCTAGACTAATGGGCATGTGGCGGCCTGAATTTTTGTACACGATTTACGAGCGTAATCTGGCAAAGCAGATTGATCGCTCGGCAGTGCCACGCCATATTGGCATTATTCTCGATGGCAACCGCCGCTGGGCAAAACAGCTGGGTATCCCTCCGGTGAGTGGGCATCGCAAGGGCGCCAACCACGTGGTTGAGGTGCTTGGCTGGTGTGAAGATGTCGGGATTGAGATTGTGACGCTCTGGCTGCTGTCTACTGACAATCTCAAACGCGCCCAGGGTGAGCTCGACGAGTTAATTGATATCATCGTGAGTCTGGTGGAAACGCTAGCTGCCAGCGGACGGTGGCAGCTGAGAGTAATGGGAGATCTCGCCCTTTTACCATCGGCAGCTGCCGAGCGTATCACCCAAGCGGTGCACGCCACCGATGAGCTGGATCGGCTCATTGTCAATGTGGCTATCGGCTACGGCGGACGCCAGGAAATCACTCAAGCGGTGCGCGAATATCTGCATGAAAAAGCCGATCAAGGATGTACTCTTGCCCAGGTGGCAGACGAGGTGACGATCGACAGCATCACGAGTCACATGTACACCAAAGGCCAGCCGGATCCGGATCTCATTATCCGCACTAGCGGCGAGCAGCGCATGAGTGGCTTTATGATTTGGCAAGCCGTGCATACGGAGTTCTATTTCGCTGAGACGTATTGGCCAGATTTTCGCCGCACCGACTTTTTACGTGCGCTGCGCAGTTACTCGCAGCGGGAACGCCGTCACGGAAAATAGCCGCCAGATAAGTGCTACGAGAATCGGAGAGGCGCTGCGAAATTAGGGAGAGCCAACTGTCGCAGCACCAAGTGTATACAGGTGGGCATAGCTGCACCTGATAGCTCTCGCGCACCTATCCGCTGCAGATCAGAAGATTGAGCCCTCGACGGCGTAGCTGTACGAATGAGCCGAAATCTCACGGCGAGTGGGTGGATTTGCTCCTGCGCGGGTGACGGTGATTCCCGCCGCCGTCGCACAATAAGTGCCGAGCGAGGTCAAGAGTGACGCCGACTGCTGGCGAATCCGTCCGACGTCTGCTCGGCCGAGCACTGAGAGGCGAGCTAGGCCGTCAATAAGCGCAGAGGTGAGGGAGTCGCCGGCACCGACTGTATCAACCACAGTGACGGGGATGGAATCTGCGTGAATCGTGTGGTCTGCTGTGAAGAGATTCAGCCCGCGAGATCCCTCAGTGAGGACGACTAGCGAGACGCCGGAATCGAGGTAATGATGTGCGAGATCGCGCAGAGCCTGCTTGTCCATCTGGCCATAGCACAGTTCGAGATCTTCAATACTCGCTTTGAGCACATCCACCATAGTGGCATACTGCTCAATCTGCTGCCGATACTCTTCGGCGGTGCCAGCGAGGCCAATGCGCACATTCGGATCGTAAGAAATGGTGGACGTACCACGGTAAAAGGTGAGCCATTCCCGCACGGTTTCGGCTCCAGGCATGAGATGTGCGCCGATTGATCCAATATGCACGTGCCGCGGAGCATCCGCTAGGAGCTGTTCGCGTTCTACAGGATCAGTCGGGGGAGCGGGGAAAGAAGAGCGGATATCGAAGTCGTAGTTGGCATGGCCATGCTCATCCACGTGGGCATACGCCATTGAGGTGGGCTCGCCGCTCACTGAGCCTTTCACGAGGGTGACGTTGGAGGCGCCTAAGTGATCGACGAGGACATCTCCAGGGGCGTCGTCACCAATACGGGTGAGCAGAGCCGTTTCGCGCCCGAGCCGACTCAAACCGACAGCCACATTGAGGGGAGAGCCTCCTGGATAGCGGCCGATGAGCGTGCCTTGCGCATCATATATGACGTCTATGAGCGCTTCGCCAATCACCAACATGTTCATGAATTTGCCTCAGTTTCTTCCTGGTCTGCATGTGTGTGGGCAGCTTCAGTAGCTGTCTGGGCTGCTGCCAATCTCTCTCTCGCTCCAGCGAGCCAGGATTCGCATCTGCGCGCCAGCGCTTCGCCTCTCTCCCATAGATCAAGGCTTTGTTCAAGTGGGATATTCCCTTGCTCCAGCTGAGCGACGATAGCGACGAGCTGACTGCGCGCTTCCTCATAGCTGAGCTGGGCAACAGCAGCATCTAGTGCGCGTGAAGAGGAAAGCTGCTGAGCCTCACGTACCGCATCATTCATTGTGCAATCTCGCCTTCGCTCGTGTCTTCCACTCGTATCGCCACCTGTCCATCGCGCATGAGCGCTTGGAGTCGTGCGCCTTTGCTCGTCTCTCGCACAGAACTCACGATATTACCGTCCGTGCTACGTAAAATACTGTATCCACGTTTCAGCGTGGAAAGTGGGGATAAGGTCCGTAACTGTGTGAGCTCGCTAGTGACGGCGTGCGCGTGGGCATCGAGAGCTGCACCAATATGAGTGCGCCCCCACGCGATAAGCTGCGATACATCTTCGTAGCGGGCATCAATACTTCGCTCCGGATTGGCAAGTGCCGGATGCCCCCGCAGTTGGGCAATATCTGCGCTGGCCAGGTGCAAGCGGTTGTAGATGGCTCGCCGTCCACGCTCCAGATCGGCAGCGAGCAGCCGCCGCTCTTCAGAAACGTCAGGCACGAGTGCGCGGGCGGCGTCTGTGGGAGTGGAAGCTCGCACGTCAGCCACAAAATCGACGAGTGGATTATCTGCCTCATGCCCAATGGCAGAGACGATGGGAGTGTGGGCTGCTGCCACCGCGCGCACCAATGTCTCATCTGAGAAAGGCAAGAGATCCTCAGGTGAGCCGCCGCCACGGGCGAGCACAATCACGTCCACCTCCGGATCGGCGTCAAGCTGTGCGAGCGCAGTGATTATCGCTGAAACGGCGCCCGAGCCTTGTACCAGCACTTGGCGAATCTCAAATGCCACATCGGGCCAGCGCAGCTGAGAATTGACCACCACGTCTTTTTCCGCTTCGGTGTTTCGCCCACAAATCAGCCCGATGCGATGCGGCAAAAAGGGCAGCGGGCGCTTTCGGCTGGCAGAGAAAAGCCCCTCAGCGGCGAGCTTAGCTTTCAGCGCGGCCAGTTTGGCGAGAATATCTCCCAGTCCGCGCGTGCGGATTTCATCGGCAAAGAGGCTAAAGGAACCATTCCCCTGCCAGAAGTCTGGCTTTGCCAGCACCACCACATGCGTTCCCTCACCCACGCTAGCAGGCAAATTGTGGCTCCACATTTTGACGGTGATCGTGATCTGTGGCTGTGCTTGTAAATCAGCTAGCTGAAAATACTGCACTTTAGCGCCAGGACGGCGTTTGATAGAGGTCACTTCGCCCTCGACCCACATGCGACTCATCTTGCTGATGTATTCGCCGATTTTCGCAGAGAGCAGGCGCACTGGCCATGGAGAGTCGGCCGTAGTGGCACCGGCAGTTTGCGGCAGATCGCCAGGTATTGGAACGGGCGGGGCAGGATTCATCGGGTGCCTTGCGTCTTGCGTAAGTATTCTGCGCGTCGGCGGGCTGCTGAGCGCAATGCAGCTGCGGTGGCCTCGGCTTCGCGATGGGCACGCGACTGTGCGGAGGCATCTTCGTGAGATACGCCGTCTTTATGGCTCTCCTTGAGATAGCGAGAACTGTGTTCAATGAGCACGTAATGGAGCCAGCTAATCACGATGACGCCTCCGATGGCAATCAGAGCCAGCACCATAATGAACGCCGTCACGACGGATGTATGATGACTGCCTTCGCCCAAGACGAGAATGCCGAAAAGCACGGCCACCACTGGGGAAGTAATCGTCATGGAAGCCACCACGAGCTCTGCGGCACCGGTGGCGTACCCTTGCTGCACCATCCAGCCAGCGGCCACACTACCAGCGAGCAGACAGGCGACGATCAGCCAGAAAAGCGGATCGCTAGCCCACTCATGCTGATCTGCATACTGAATGAGGGCGCGCACCAAAGCCGCTTCCAGGCCATAAAACATCGCTCCGCCAGAAGCCCAAAAGAGGGAACGCCAGCGTTTCGGCCCCACCGCCCCCAAGCGTCCAAATGTGCCAGCCGCTACGTAGACGACGAGCGCACCGAGAAATACCGCCCACGTGGCAAGATCTGCTTCGTGGCCAGTATTGGCGGAGACGATTGCCGTAAAACCGAATGTGGCGAGCACCGTGATACACATGGCCGTGATCATGCGTTTGGGAATCTTATGATGCTCGGCGCGCGCCTGAATAATCATTGACCACGGCAAAGCCAGTAACCCAACCGGCTGCACGACGGACACCGGCGCAAAAAAAAGGGCGGTGATTTGGCAGGCGAGGGAAACCCCCATGAGGATGAGCCCTAGCACCCAGCGAGGATTCTTCATGCTGGCGATTAAGTCTTTTGCTGTGAGGCTAGACTTTTCTTTATTGGCATGTACTTCGCCGACAACCGCCTTATCTTGAAGGTGGGCTGCCATTGCAAAACAAAACGAGCCGACAGTCTGGATGGCGACGGCGAGAGGAATGTTTTGCTGCATAAGGCTATCCTAACGCTTCACGGGGTGGTATTCGTAGATCAAGATATCAGGCTGTTCGCTCCGATATCCAACTTCGATATCCAGCTTCGATATCCAGCGAGAAAGGTTCGCGGAACCCAGCGAGAAAAGCTCGCGGTGGCACGCATATAATGATGCGCATGAGTGAAACCTCCCTCGCTGGTGCCTTTTCTCTCGCTGGCGCATCCGCTTTCCCTGCACCGGTGGCTTCTGAGCCGTCTCCAGATGGCAAAAAAATTCTGCTTGCCTCTCCGCGCGGCTATTGTGCGGGGGTAGATCGAGCCGTCGATGCGGTGGAGAAAGCTCTGAAACTCTATGGAGCTCCGGTGTATGTGCGTAAAGAGATCGTGCACAATAAGTTCGTCGTCGAGGCGCTCAGCGCTCGCGGTGCTGTGTTTGTTCACAGTGTGGATGACGTTCCGATGGGTGCGCGGGTGGTGTTTTCCGCTCACGGCGTGGGGCCAGCCGTCTATGAGGCCGCTCGGCGGCGGGCGCTCTATGCGATTGACGCCACGTGCCCGCTGGTGACGAAAGTACACAAGCAGGCGGCGCGCTTTGCCGCCGACGATTACGATATTTTGCTCATTGGCCACGCTGGACACGAGGAAGTGGAGGGCACGCAGGGAGTGGCTCCGGAGCATATCCAGGTGGTCAATTCTCGTGACGACGTCGCCAACGTGCGCGTGCGTGACCCCGAGCGAGTGGTGTGGATTTCGCAGACGACGCTCTCCGTAGACGAGACGCGCGAGACGGTGCAAGCTCTGCGTGAGCGTTTCCCGCAGCTTATTGACCCGCCATCGAATGATATTTGCTACGCTACCCAGAATCGCCAGGGGGCTGTGAAAGCGATGGCTCCACTTGCCGACGTCGTCATCGTCGTCGGCTCCGCTAATTCCAGCAATTCAGTGCGGCTCGTGGAAGTCGCTCTTGAAGCCGGAGCTGGAGCTGCTTACCGCGTAGACAAAGCTAGCGAACTCGATCTCACCTGGCTAGCGGGAGCGAATGCTATTGGCGTGACGGCGGGTGCTTCCGTGCCGGAAATCCTGGTGCGAGATGTGGTCATGCGGCTCAAAGAGGAGGGGTTCACAGAAGTGGAAAACGTGGTGACGGCGCAGGAAGATGTGCGCTTTTCGCTGCCGAAAAATCTACGCGCTGACCTGAAAGCGGTAGGTGTGCCGGTCGATCAGCCGCACCGAGCACACTCGATGCGGCTGGATGAATGCCGAAGTAACGGTCAAACGGTCGACTAGTTGAAATGGTAGAGATGCTGAGCGAGCCGATAGAGTTTCTTCGCTGCAGCAGTGCCCAGCGGACTGACGCGGTTTGCTCCCCACACTAACGGATGATGCCGGAGTTTTTTGGCCATTCTTGGGCTCTTCGCTTCGATGTTCTCCCACATGGCTTTGCGCATGTCGAGCGCCTCGGCGTCACCGCGAATAGTGGCGAAAATTGAGCTCGCCGTCACGATAATCATGAGGTAATTAAACATGTAGCGCGCCAGACGTGGCGAGGAAATGTCCTCTGGCAGAGCGTAGGAATCGGCCAAAATTTTCGTGACCCGCATCTGCTGATCGAGCCGTCCGAGCATCACGCGCTCATTCACAGATTGATCTTCGCGGCCAATGAAATAGCGGTAGAGGTTCACCGGCAAGTAATAGAGTTTATTGACGTAGGGCAACGGCTGATAGACGAGCACATTATCGACGTAGAACGTGTGCTTGGGAAGATCCAAACCACTGTCGCGGAGCACCTGGGTGCGATAGATAGCGGCGTGCATCATAATGTACTGCCCAATCCCAAACGTGCCAATATCGTCCCAGGAGATAATTTTATTTGCTGGCAGAGCGCCGCGGTAACGGATTACCTTGCGAGATCCCGTGAGCACATGCTCGTAGACGTAATTGCACACCACTAAATCGACGTCGGCACCAGTGGAAATGAAGTGACGCAGGCGAGCGAGCAACACCCCACGAGAGGTGCGATCAAGCCAATCGTCGGAATCCACCACTTTGAAATACTCGCCGCGCGCAGCGCGCAGCCCAGCCATGACGGCGCCTCCGTGGCCCGAATTCTCCTGATGAATGACGCGAATAATATTCGGAGAGTGCTGTGCCCAGGCATCGGCTTTCTGCGCCGTCGCATCGGAAGAGCCATCATCGACGATGATAATTTCGATGTCTTTGTCTACTCCCAGAATCGACTGAATGCAGTGATCCATGTATTCGGCTGAGTTGTAGCACGGGATCACAAACGTGATTGTCTTTTTTCCGACGCCCGCGGAAGTAGAGGGCTGATCGGCGGCATCGGCGGAAGTGCTGGCTGGTTCCACCGAGGTATTTGGTTCGTCACTCATACTCACGGATTCGAGAGTAGCATCTCGGCGCTGTAAAACGTGTACTTTTGGAGTTGTTGCTCTGCAAATGTGGTGTGAATTAATTCTTAAAAGCGTGAATAGGGGCGGGGATTCTGCCTCCGCGAGCTGCGAAAACTTCGCTTGACGCCGCAGGCAGAGCCATAATGGGCGCCCATCCGAGCAGTCCTCCAAACTCCGCTTTTTCGCCCACATCCTTGCCAGGCACCGGAATGACGCGCACAGCCGTGGTCTTTTGGTTCGCAATCCCAATAGCGCATTCGTCGGCAATCAGGCCGGTGATGGCGGCGGCACTCGTGCTGCCAGGCAGAGCGATCATATCGAGCCCGACGGAGCAGATGGCCGTCATCGCTTCAAGTTTGGCAATGCTGATGGCGCCGGCGGCTGCAGCATGAATCATATTGATATCTTCAGATACTGGAATGAATGAGCCAGAGAGGCCGCCGACGCTGCCGCAGGCCATCAAGCCGCCTTTTTTGACGGCGTCATTGAGGAGCGCGAGTGCCGCTGTCGTGCCTGGGGCACCCACCTGTTCAATGCCCATCTCCTCTAAGACGGCTGCCACCGAATCGCCAATAGCAGACGTCGGGGCGAGCGAGAGATCGACAATGCCAAAGCGCACGCCCAGGCGCTCGGCCACCGTGGTGCCCACAAGCTGCCCCATGCGTGTGATTTTGAAAGCGGCTGTCTTGATGGCCTCTGCCACTTCTTCAAAGGGGCGGCCGCGGACGGTGCGGATGGCTCGCTCTACGACGCCAGGGCCGGAGACGCCCACATTGATGACGCTTTCGGCCTCTCCGACGCCGTGGAAACCGCCGGCCATGAAAGGATTATCTCCCACGGCGTTGGCGAAGACTACGAGTTTGGCTGCCCCTAGGCCGTCAGAGCTGGCGGTGAGTTCAGCTGCTCGTTTAATTTGCTGCCCCATCTGGGCGGCGGCAGCCATATTGATTCCCGTGCGGGTGGAGCCGACGTTTACGCTGGAACAGACGATATCGGTGCTGGCCAGAGCTTCGGGGATGGATTCCATGAGCGCTTGATCGGCGCTTGTGCGCCCTTTTTCCACCAGGGCGCTATATCCGCCCACAAAATCCACGCCCACGGCTTTGCCGGCGCGATCGAGAGCGTGCGCATAGGGCAAGACGTCTGCTGCTTTCGTAGCTCCGCTGGCTGCTGCTACGAGCGCGATCGGCGTCACCGTAATGCGCTTATTAATGACGGGCACCCCGAATTCTCCAGCCACAGCATCGGCCACAGACACGAGATTCTCGGCACCCCGCATGATTGTCTCTTCAATGCGCGCACATGCCCGGTGCACATCAGAATCGGCACATCCGAGCAGCGAAATCCCCATGGTGACGGTGCGGACGTCGAGATTGTCTTCCGAGATCATTCGGATGGTGTCAAGGATGTGGGATTCGGTATCCATTGCCATGAGAGTAGCGCTTTCGTCAGAAGTTTTGTGGGAAGTTGGGGGCGGTCGGGTGCGGGTGACGCTGTGACCGTGCGGAGTGAGACTGGGACGGTGCAGGGTGACGCTGAGCGCTTGTCTATCTCGCTCGCGTCCTCGCTCGCGTTGTGCGTGCAGCTCGTTTATGTTTACAGCTTGTTCATAGCGGTGAACAGCTCTTCAGCTTGCACGTGAATCACTAGCTTCTGGGCATTTTCCACGGCGCTCATGGCCGCTTGTATTTCGGCAATTGTGCGCCGCGAATCGTCAAACTCAAGCTGCATAATCATGGTGAAGTACTGATCCATGAGCGTCTGCGAAACATTGACGATATTGATATCGAGCCGCGCTAACGCCTGTGAAACCGCGGCGATAATGCCTGGGTGATCGGCTCCCGTCACGGTGATAATTGCTTTTTTCATGGGTCTATTATGCCGTGATGGTGGTGCGCGATGATAACGAACGCACGCCGGATGCACGCCGGCCGCACGCCGAACGCACATCGAACGCACGCTGCGCGGCCAGAGTACTGCCCCGTGGCAGCCGTAGTGTGCAAGCTGGGCCCATGCTTGCACGGCAGTCGCGGCGCAGATGTGTAGAATAGATCTGTGGCTTTAACAATTGGTATCGCGGGCTTGCCCAACGTTGGTAAATCGACCCTCTTCAATGCGCTTACGCGCCAGAGCGTCTTGGCGGCAAACTATCCGTTTGCCACAATTGAGCCTAATGTGGGGATAGTGCCGCTGCCGGATAAGCGCCTCGATCAGCTGGCACAGATGTTTCATTCCGCAAAAATTGTGCCAGCCACAGTGAACTTTGTGGATATTGCGGGCATCGTGAAAGGGGCGTCGCAAGGTGAGGGACTGGGAAACCAATTCCTTGCCAACATTCGGGAAGCGGATGCCATCTGCCAGGTGACGCGCGCATTTACCGACCCCGACGTCACGCACGTGGATGGGAAAGTGGATCCTGCCTCTGATATGGAAACGATTACCACCGAGCTCGTGCTGGCTGATATTCAGACGCTGGAGAAGCAGATTCCGCGCTTGCAAAAAGAACTCACAGGGAAAAAGATCGACAAATCCGTGGTGGAGCAAGCCCAGAAGGCAATGGCCGTACTAGAACAGGGCATCACGCTCTATGCCGCAATGCAGCAGCCGAAGAGTGGCTTCGATCCAGACGTGATTAAGACGTTCCAGCTAATGACGGCGAAACCATTTATTTACGTCTTTAATACCGACGATGCAGGCTTGGCAGATACGGCAAAGCAAGAAGAGTTGCGGGAGCTTGTGGCTCCAGCAGAGGCGATTTTCCTCGACGCGAAATTTGAGGCAGATTTGGTGGAGCTTGAACCAGATGAGGCGCGAGAAATGCTGCTGGAATCAGGGCAAGAAGAATCGGGCTTAGATAAACTCGCCCGCGTTGGCTTCGATACGTTGGGCCTGCAGACGTTCTTGACAGCAGGTGAAAAAGAGAGCCGCGCCTGGACTATCCGCAAAGGTTGGACTGCGCCGCAGGCAGCGGGCGTGATTCACACGGATTTTGAGAGAGGATTCATTAAAGCGGAAGTGGTGAGCTTTGATGATCTCATGGAGCTCGGCGGGATGCATGAGGCGCGTGCCGCTGGAAAAATTCGCATGGAAGGCAAAGACTACGTCATGCATGACGGCGATGTGGTCGAGTTCCGCTTTAACGTCTAGTGTGCGCAGCTAGCAGAGCGAGCAAACTGGCAGAGAGTGTCCAGCATATATCGACTCTGAATCCGGCGTCGTTGCTACATTAGAATCTCCACATGGCACTGACGATTGATCTAACGCTAGCCGATGTTCGCGCGTATACCTCCTGCACGGTAGTACCGATTGCAGCTCGCATTCTTGCCGATTCTACGACGCCGATCAACGTGCTGCGCGCTCTGCAAACGGAATCTTCCCACTGCTACGTGCTCGAATCGGCTGAACAGCAGCACACCTGGGGGCGCTACACGTTTCTTGGCTACAAGCCGTGTGAAGAGGTGACGGCGAAAAACGGCGTGGTGCACCATCGGATATTTGATGAGAAAGAAGCAGTCGTGCACACTGCGAGTAGCGAGGAGCCACCGCGAGCAGTCGTGGAAGAGATTTTAGCGCGTTTTCGTGCCCCTACTCGCCCCGATCTACCTCCGTTTACTGGCGGTCTCGTCGGATATTTCGGCTACGACTACGTGCGATACGCAGAGCCGCAGCTGGTGCTTGATGCCGCAGACGAAGAGGGATTCAACGATCTTGATCTCATGCTCTTTGACACCGTGGTGTGTTTCGACCATTATCGTCAAGAGATCGTCGTGATTGCGCACGTGCAAATTCCTGAAAATGATGAAGATTCGAGTGCTCTTGAAGCTGGCTATGCCGCCGCTGTAGCCAAAATTGAGCACATCGTGGATCTGATTCGTTCCAACCGGCGCGCAGATATCGTCCCTGGCGTCGTCACCTCAGATTTTCGGGCACTCTTGGATGAGGAGCGCTTTTGCGCAATGGTGGAAAAGGCACAATGGTCTATCCGTGAGGGTGATATTTTCCAAGTGGTGTTGAGCAATCGTCTTGACGCTGATTTTGAAGGTTCGTTGCTGAATACCTACCGTTATCTGCGCACGATCAACCCCTCGCCCTACATGTTTTATTTCAGTTCCGACGACATGGAGGTGGCTGGAGCGTCGCCAGAAACTTTGGTGAAGCTCCACGATGGTGTGCTGCACACATTCCCGCTGGCAGGCACGCGAGCGCGCATCGTTGGGGACGACGCCCAAAATGAGCGGCTTGAGCGCGAACTTCTCGCCGATGAGAAAGAGTTGGCTGAGCACAATATGCTCGTGGATTTAGGGCGTAATGATTTGGGGAAAATTTCACGCTTTGGTTCAGTGCAGGTGGAAGAGTACCTGCAGCTGCAGCGTTTCTCTCATGTGGTGCATCTTGGCTCCACGGTGAGAGGGGAGATTCGAAGTTCAGACGATCCAGGTGGGAAAGCCACGGCGATGGATGCCATTGAAGCAGTGCTTCCGGCTGGCACGCTTTCGGGGGCGCCAAAATTGCGTGCGATGCAGATTATCAACGACCTGGAGGACAATAAGCGCGGTATCTATGGCGGGGCTATCGGATATATAGATTTCACAGGCAATCTCGATACTGCTATTGGTATTCGGCTCGCATATAAGAAAAACGGCAAAGTTTTCGTCCGCTCGGGAGCGGGGATTGTGCTCGATTCGGTGCCAACCCATGAATACCGAGAGTGCATCAATAAGGTACGAGCCGTGGTGACGGCGATTCAGAAGAGCCAAGAGGTGGCGGAATGATCCTGCTCATTGACAACTATGATTCATTTTCTTACAACCTCTATCAACTGATCGGTACGCGTGAACCGGATATTCGAGTGGTGCGTAACGACGAACTCACTGCCGCGCAGGTGCTGGCGCTGCAGCCCGAGCGGATTGTGATATCTCCTGGGCCAGGGCGTCCAGCTGATGCTGGCATTTGTGAAGAATTGATTATGGCGCTATCTAATGTGGGAGGTGGCACTCGGATTCCGCTGCTGGGGGTGTGTCTGGGGCATCAAGCGATCTGCGAGGCGTATGGAGCCGCCATTACTTATGCCACGTGCGTGATGCACGGGAAATCGTCGGTGATGACGCTTCTTCCTCTCGCTGTGGATTCTGGCGCTGGAGAAAAATCTGACGAGTCTGGTGTGTCGTCACGGTCTGAAGCGACATCGTGGAAAGCATCGTCGCAGGACGCGCCGTTTCAGGGAGCGCCATCGCGGGTGACGCCGTCACGGCTCTTTGCTGGTCTACCGCCGCGCATCCAGGTGGCTCGCTATCATTCGCTGGTGGCTGATGCGGCCACTATTCCGCCTGAGCTGCGGGTGACGGGGATAGCTGAGGACGGCGATATTATGGCCGTTGAACACCGAGAGCTTCCCATGTACGGCGTGCAATTTCACCCTGAATCAATTCTCACCCCCGAGGGCAAGCGGATTCTCGACAATTTTCTGGCGCTCTAGAATCTGAGGGTGTGTGGTATATGCAGGGCGTGCGGCAGCTACAAGTCCGCGTATTACCTATGCCCACACGCTATCTGCGACGACGAGCACTGAGCGTGTGGCAGTCTGCGCATTACCCGCGTAATTTTTGGGCACTGCTGAGTGCTTGCGCCATTATTGTGCAATAGTAGTCGGCACCGTTCGGGCGAATCGGATGGACGCCGTCAGAATAGAGTAACTCGGGGTGTGCTGACGCGGCACGATCCCAGTCGGCTATTACGATACGCCCAGGATACTGGCGTGCGACGCGATGAATAGCAGCGTTCGATTCTGCAATCCAAGTGTCGTTGGCAGGCCCGTGGCCGGTGACGAGTATCAGTACGCGGGATTTCCCGATGATGTTTAGCCAATCGCGCAGCATGGAATCAGGCAGTTTGCCGTTGGTGGCGTTGTTGATGACGACGTAGCGCTGAAGCGTGCCGCCGCGCAGATGAGCCTGAATCAAATCGGCAATCTCGTAGCCTTGGCGACTCACTCCGGCGTCGATAGTGATTCCAGGCCAGCGTTCAGCCAGCGAATACTTTGCTGCTTCTACGACGGAATCCCCAATGATCGTGATATCTTTTCCGGCGATGGGAGATGGCGCTGGAGATGCCTGTGGGGCGGCAGCTTTTCCGGCGCCTGCAGAGGTGGCGCCAGCATGAGGGGTGGCAGCGCTGCCGGTATTGCTTGGGGGAGTGGGCGGCACGGCCGGTTTCTTCTGCTGCTGCTTTTGCTGGGCAGTGCTCGAAGTGGGAGTGCCACTATCTGGGGTAGTTCTCGCATTCGGCGCTGCGGCACCAGTGTGGCGAGGGGTCGAGTCAGCCGAACGGCGGCCAGGATCGGCTGGACTGCTAGAACCAGTCAGCATCTGCTCGACGTCTGTCTGCGCCGGTGCCTGAATCACGGCGAAAGTGAAAAGCCCGAACCAGATGGCGATGAACGCACATATGCCCACGCGCAGATACGTATGGGAGAGACGCCGAACAGCGGTGAACCATATGCGCACAGTGGGGACGATACCGGCTGACCGCATCGGATTTTCCACCAGCGACAAGCTCACTGCTGCACACACGGTGGCGAGCACTGCCACCAGGATAGACGTGAGCCACGGGGGAGAACTGGGCATGAGCCTACGCCAGATGAGCAGCAGTGGCCAGTGCCACAGATAAATCCCGTACGAGCGGATTCCCAACCATTGCAAGGGTTTCACGTCGAGCAAGGAACGCAGCATGGCGGCTGCGCTTCCTCCAGCTTGTGCGCGCGCTGTCAGCGCATGAATGACGTACGCGCTTGCGCACACGGTGAGCAACGTCCACCACGGGTAAACGCCAGGGGCAGAATCAGATAGCAGTGTGAAAGCCGCAATGATTCCAGCTAGACCGAGAAACCCTGCCATGCCCCAGGCTCTGGAGAATCTCCGATCTGCTCGGTGCATACGGGTGGAAAATGGCCGAGGAGAGAGGAAAGCAAGAGCTGCTCCGAGCATGAGTCCGAATGAGTGTGAATCGGTGCCCATATAAGCGCGGCTTACATCGGCTGAGCCGGAAGCGAACCATGCCATCAACGCCACAGAGATCCCTGCGAGTGCCACAGGGATAGAGGGGCGCCATCGGCGTGGGAGGAGAAAAATAAGCGTGAGTATCAGCGGCCAGATGAGGTAGAACTGCTGCTCTACCGAAAGTGTCCACATATTCGTAAGCAGCCGCGGATTTCCGTGATCGAAATAGGAGCTGGATGTGCCTAAGGCTACCCAGTTGTAGGAAAAGGTGAGCGTGCCGAGAAGTTGCGACTTAATACGTGCCAGTAAATTGGGGTCTGCCGCCCAGGCGAGAGGGATGGTGATGACACAGACGGTGAACACTGCGGGGAAAAGACGGCGCCACCGGCGAATCCAGAAGTTCACGATATTAATGCGATGCGCACCCGTGGGGCTACTGATTTCTCGGATGAGTAAAGCCGTAATGAGAAAACCGGAGAGCACGAAGAAGACGTCTACTCCGAGAAATCCTCCAGGCATCACAGCAGGCCACGTGTGATAGAGCAGGACGGCGATGCACGCGATAGCGCGCAGCCCATCCAGACCGCCGATGCGTCCGTGCGTATAGTGAGTGGTGTGCTGCTTGGGAGCAGTGCGTGCAGCAGAAGTGCGAGGAGCATGGAGACGCACATCCGATGTGCGGATAGGCGAACCAGGAGTGCGAGCGGCACCTACACTGCTCACAGCGCCAGCATCGCCCGCAGTAGAAACGCCATCGGCGTAGCGGAAGCTCACCTGTGGCGACGGCGCAGAATCAGGGTAACGGCGTCGCTTGGCTGTAGAATATCCGGCTGCAAAACCCACAAACGCAGCCTACCGCTCAACTGACAGCTGCCAGTTGAGGCGAGCCAGTTGAGCGAAAAGTGAGGTGCCTCATATTTTTCTATGCCGATTTACCGCTTGTGTTTCTTCGCTGCCGCGCGGCGCTGGGCGCGGTTCATGCCAGGTTGAGTGGGCTGCATAATACCCGTTTGCCGCGAACGATTTGAGCGTTGCGTGTGCGCTCCACTCGCCTGCACTGCTCCCGAGCCGTCTTTCGCCGCAGAAGAGAACACCATATGCTGTTCGGTCTGCTCCTCCTTGACGCCGAGCACGCTCTTAGCGATGGCCTGTGCCGTCCGTGATTGCACCGGAACTTGGGCAGCCTGAATACCTCCCACCAGAGATTGACCGCTAGGGCTCAGCGTTTGAGCCGCGAGTGAATTCCCGGCGCCACGAGCACTTTCGGCCGCCAGACGCGCTTCGCGCTCACTGGGCAACTCGAAGTGATAGAGGAATTGCACCGTTTCTGAACGGATGGCGTCCTCCATAGTGTGGAACATCTGGAAGCCCTCTTGCTTGTATTCGACGAGCGGATCACGATTCGCCATGGAGCGTAAGCCGATGCCCTCTTTGAGGTAATCCATCTCATAGAGGTGTTCGCGCCACTTGCGGTCGAGCACATTGAGCAGCACTTGGCGTTCTATCTGGCGCATAGCCTCGCTGCCGAGCTCTTCTTCGCGTTCTTCGTAGATCGCCGTCATATCATCATTGAATTCGTCAATGAGTTCCTCACGGGTGAGTTGGCGCAGCCCACCGTGTGCCTGAGCCACTTCGGCAGCTGTGAAAGATGGGTCGTAGTAGCTGTGCATGTCTTTCCACAGTGACTCTAGATCCCAATCGTCAGCGTTGCCGAGCGTATCTGCCGTCACGACGTCATCTACGACGAATTCGCGGAAATGTACGATCTGCTCTTCAAGGTCTTCGCCGTGCAGAATACGACGGCGTTCGGCGTAGACGGTGTTGCGCTGTTCGCTCATGACGTCGTCATATTTCAGCACGTTCTTACGCATTTCAGCGTTGCGCGATTCGATTGCTCCCTGTGCCCGTCGAATCGTCTTAGCGAGCAGTTTGAACTCCAATGGCTCGTCCTCAGGGCCATTCCGGAACGGTTCAATCATCCGGTTGTTGGCAAAGAGCCGCATAAGATCGTCGTCAAGGGAGAGATAGAAACGAGACTCGCCTGGATCGCCTTGGCGTCCACTACGGCCACGAAGCTGATTGTCGATACGGCGTGATTCGTGGCGCTCCGAGCCAAGCACGTACAGTCCCCCGAGTGCCACCACTTCGTCATGCTCAGCGGCCACTTGCTCTTTCGCTGCTGCGAGTGTCCGTGGCCAGGCAGCCTCATACTCGGCGCTATTCTCCTCTGGATCGAGACCCTGCTTTTGCATCATTTCCACGGCGATGAACTCTGCGTTTCCACCGAGCATAATATCGGTGCCGCGGCCGGCCATATTGGTGGCCACAGTGACGGCGTGCTTACGTCCAGCCATAGCGATCACGGCGGCTTCACGCTCATGCTGTTTAGCGTTGAGCACATTGTGGGGGATGCGAGCTTTTTTCAATAGCGCAGAGAGCGTCTCTGAATGTTCGACGCTCGCCGAGCCCACGAGCACGGGTTGGCCCGCCTCAAAACGTTCTTTGATGTCTTCCACGATGGCATTGAGCTTTCCGTTGGTCGTGGGGAAGACCAGATCGGTCTGATCGATGCGGATCATCGGCTTGTTGGTGGGGATTGGTACCACGCCGATATTGTAGGTGCTGGCGAATTCCTCCGCCTCCGTCTCAGCTGTGCCCGTCATGCCGGAGAGTTTGTCGTAAAGGCGGAAATAGTTCTGCAGCGTGATCGTGGCGAGCGTCTGATTCTCCGCTTGAATCTTCACATGCTCCTTCGCCTCAAGTGCTTGGTGTAGCCCTTCGTTGAACCGCCGACCAGGCAGCACGCGTCCGGTGTGCTCATCCACGATCAGTACTTCACCGCCGTCTACGATGTAATCTTTGTCGCGGGCAAAAAGCTCCTTGGCTTTAATCGCATTGTTGAGATAACCGATGAGTGGGGTGTTCACTGATTCGTAGAGGTTGTCAATACCGAGTAAATCCTCCACCTTGTCGATGCCAGATTCCAAGATGCCCACCGTGCGCTTTTTCTCATCCACCTCGTAGTCGATGTCGGGGTGCATCGAGAGCACGGCGTCGGCAAAGAGCGTATACCATTTGTTCGCATCTCCCTCGGCTGGGCCGGAGATAATCAACGGGGTGCGAGCCTCGTCAATCAAGATGGAGTCCACTTCGTCTACGATGGCGTAAAAATGTTCCCGCTGTACGAGTTGATCGACGTCACGAGCCATGTTGTCGCGCAGGTAGTCGAAGCCAAACTCATTGTTGGTGCCATACGTGATGTCCGCTGCGTACTCTTTCCGACGCTGCTCAGGAGAGAGACTGGTGACGATGCAGCCGGTGCTCATGCCGAGGAAACGGTAGACGCGCCCCATGAGTTCGCTCTGATAGGAAGCCAGATAGTCGTTCACCGTCACCACGTGCACGCCTTTGCCAGGGATGGCATTGAGATAGGCTGCGAGCGTGGCCACGAGGGTTTTGCCCTCGCCGGTTTTCATCTCGGCGATGTTGCCCATGTGTAGGGCGGCTCCGCCCATAATCTGCACGTCAAAGTGGCGTTGCCCAAGCGTGCGCTGCGAAGCCTCACGTACGGCAGCGAACGCCTCAGGCAGGAGATCGTCGAGAGTCTCGCCATCGGCGTAGCGCTTGCGAAACTCATCAGTGAGTTCGCGCAGCTCAGTATCGCTCAGTTCTTGCATGGTCGGTTCTAATGCATTGACCGCCGTCGTGATGCGCTGAAGTTTCTTCAGCGTCTTTCCTTCGCCAGCGCGCAAGATCTTGTCAATAATTTTCACTGCAGTTGCCTCACGTTTCGTCGGTATTCCTGGGTTCAGTGTACCTGTGCCGCGGCGGTGATGGGCAATTGGGTGCGCATGAGTGGCCTGTGAGTACCCTGATAGATCAAAGATCGCTCTGACAGAGGCAAATGAGCCAGCTCACGGTGGTGAGCAGCAGTGCGCTCATATGGTGTGCCTCGGTGTGTGGGATCGGTGTGCAGCGACGGCGGTGACGGCGATAGTGACGGCAGTGGTGGAGGTGGATCTGGCTCGGACGAGAGAGGTGACGGCGTAAAATGCGGCGTAACATCGTGTGCATGGCAGCAATCCGATCTCTTCTGGCGGACACCCGTCCGTTGCGCAGTGCCGCTTTTAAGCGCATGTGGCTGGCGTATATCGTCACGGTGATCGGTGCTCAATTTACGGTGGTGGCCGTACCCGCCCAAATCTATGCCGATACGCATTCGTCGGGCTATGTAGGGCTCACGGGTATCTGCGCGCTGGTGCCGCTGATTGTCTTTGGACTGTGGGGCGGCGCGCTCGCTGATCATTTTGATCGGCGGCGGCTTTTGATCGTGACGACGGTGGGCATTATTCTCACATCTGCCGCCTTTTTCGTGGTGACGGCGCTGAACTGCGCGCATGTGTGGCTGCTGCTTGCCGTCTTTGCGATACAGCAAGGATTTTTCGCTGTGAATTCTCCGGTGCGCACGGCGATTCTTCCCCAGATTGTGCCGCGTGAGATTCTTCCCTCAGCCAACGCCTTGAATATCACAGTCACAAGTGTTGGAGGTATTGCCGGACCGTTAATCGGTGGAATGCTGATTCCGCTGGTGGGAATTAAGTGGCTTTACCTCGCAGATGTTTTCTTCCTACTGCCAACTCTCGCGGCTGTGATTGCCCTGCCGCCGCTCAAGCCGTCTGCTCTTCCCGCGCATCGTTCACCGGCGGCTTCTGCGCATCGTTCACCGGCTGGCGGGTCGGTGGCTGGCGAAGATGGTACTTCAGTGGCCGGCGAGGATAGTACAGAGAGCTTTGCAGTGGCGGTGGGCGAGACCCCCGCACAAACTCTCAAACAGACGGCACCCGAACAGGCAGCCGGAAAAGAGAGCGCAAAGGCGCCCGCACCTGCGGGCGCTGACGAGCGCACGGGCGCAGCCAGCAGGGCTGACGCTGCACCCGTCCCAGGTATTGCCGCAATCGTGGATGGCTTGCGCTATCTGCGCGGGCGCACGATTCTGGTGATGAGTTTTGCCGTAGACCTCATCGCCATGATTTTCGGTTCTCCGCGCGCGTTATTTCCGCAGATCTCGCATGAATCTTTTGGCGGGGATCCCAACGGGGGTCTCGCCTTTGGGCTCCTCTATGCGGCCATTCCGGCGGGTGCGGCGCTTGGGGGATTATTCTCTGGATGGCTGCCCAAGGTGCGGCGGCAGGGTCGGGTGGTGATGATTGCCATTTGGTGCTGGGGCGCTGGCGTGTTGATTTTTGGGGCATCTGCTAGCTTAGCCAGTGGCCGCGATGATGCGATGGGCGATATCTGCCTGGCAATAGCGGTGGCGGCATTGGCGGCGGCGGGAGCCGCAGATATGTGCTCATCCGCTTTGCGCAATGTCATTTTGCTCACGGAGACTGACGATGCGCTACGAGGGCGCTTGCAGTCTATTTTTTTCGTCGTAGTCGTGGGTGGGCCACGGATTGCGGATGCCCTCCATGGGAGCGTAGCCGAATTTATCGGCGCCCCTGGCGCCAGCATGGTGGGCGCGCTGTGCGTGCTGGTGGGCATTGGCATATGTGTACTGGCGGTTCCGCGCTTCTGGCGCTACGAAACCCCACAGTGAGGTGCCCAGGCCAACTGTTGAAACCACCACTGGGCGATAGGCGCAATCGCTCAGGTAAACGTCATGTGCTCTATTACGCCACTTCAAAAGCGCAGACTTGCCAGCGGCCGTGGCACACCTCAAGTCTGATAGCGACGGCGTGAAGAGATTTGCCGTCGTGCACTAGGACGGCAGCCTCAGCTACTCGCACTCGCGGACGCGTGCAGCGAATCCGTATGACTCGTACAGGGTGTGTGGGCGCACTGATGCCGCTATCTCGAAACGCTTCCAGAGTGAGAGACACTTTGCGCGTGAATGCTTGGTAAAGGCTGGCAGTGAACCAGCTGCGCAATTGGCGCACAGGTCTGAGGCCAAGGAGTGCTTCTACCCCTTGGCGAGCAATGCCGACGGCGAAAGCATCTGGCTGGGGAAAATTTGCCGGTAACGGAGAGTCGAGCGTGGTGACTCCGTCATGGACGTCACGGGTGGTAGCTACAGGATGGAGGTCAGTACTGCGAAACGTGAGAGCGGGCATTGGCTGTGGCGCGCACGAGATGGGAGTTTTCATCGCTTTAGTAGTGCTGGCATAGGCATGGTGCACTGTGGTGGGGATGCCCAGCCCATCGGCTAAGGCAGCGTTGGGCATGGATGGGCACGATAAGGCTTGGTAGACATCTGTATTTGCGCGCTGAGAGGCATCCCCCTGAGAGAGATGCTTAGAATATGAGGAGGTTCGCGTGCCGCTCTCAGGCTCCCGTGCTATCCGCCGTGGTGGACTTTGGCGCGTGATAGGTGGCGTTAGCAGTGTTTTCATGGGGGCCTCCTCCAAGAGAGGACGGTGTGCATAGCGAGTGTTTCGCTGCGCTCTATGCAACGCTACGGTGTATACCTCACCTTTTTCCTTGTCCATCACTGATCCTGTTGATGCTGATAAATCACATGTATGGTATTTGTGCTAGCGGAGTGCGTTGCGCGGCGAGATGAACGGCGGTTAACGACGGCGGCTAAATAGACGGTGGCGAGTAGCGTGCAAAGGGTGAGGCTTGCCGGATTGGCCGGTATCTGGATTGCTCAGCAGGTGGTGCTGAACTGTAGCAGCAATCATGTATTTTTCAATACACTGAAAAGGTGCGAATTTACATTCCGATCAGTGCAGCTCAGTTGGACGTGGCAGAAATCTCTCCAAGGCGGGTGCATGGTGTGACGACGGCAGCCCGAGCGGCTTTTCCCGAGAGTGACCGAGATGAGTTGGAAATGCTCGCTACGCTATATGCAGCCGACGATGCGCTTGTGGCGATGCGAACAGCAATGCAAACGAACATGCGAGCTGGCGCGACGCAAACTGCAATACGACCGGCAACGCAAACTGACGCAACGCGAGGGATCAATGCTGGTCAGGAGGAGACGGATTCTGCCCATGCAGCTTCGCTGCGGCGCATCGTGGCAGTGGGAGAGGTGCCTGATTCGTGGGTGCAAGTCACGCCAACTGCTGATTCGCAACCGCCCACATGCATGGAACTGCTCCGCAGTGTGCCGTGGAACAAAATTGAGTCAATCCATGTGGACGAACCAGGCAGCGAGGCGTTAGTGCAACAAGCTATGCGCGGAGATGCAGCAGCTTTTGAAGCTACTGGCGACGTCGAACTTCTGTGGTACGACGTCACCGAACGTGAAGCGCTCGCGCGTGAGCTGCTGCACAGTCCGATGGAGTCGTCGCGTTAGACGCCTCGTACAGCAGTGCAGTGCTCGGCCGATCGAATACGACCACGCGATTGAATATTGAATGCTAGGCTACGACGGATAGTGTGGAACTTCCATCAGGTAGCTGTCTCAGTGCAATCCGGTTGGGAACCAGCTGTTTGAGTTCCTCCACATGCGAGACGATGCCGACGACGCGCCCGCTGCGCGAGAGTGACGTGAGCGTGTTCATGACGGCCTCACGCACATCATCGGAGAGAGTGCCGAACCCTTCATCTATGAGCAATGTATCAATCTGAATCCCTCCCTGTTCTGCTTGTACGACTTCTGCCAGAGCCAATGCGAGGGCGAGAGATGTATAGAACGTTTCCCCGCCTGAGAGTGACGTGGTATCGCGCTCTTCATCTCCTGCGGCTGAACCTTGCCGATCGATGACGTGCAAATCAAGGCCAGCTTTTTTGTTGCCGGTGCTTTCATTCACTCGGATGAGTTCGTAGCGCCCTGCAGAAATTTCTTCTAAATGCTCATTGGCTCGCTCCACGACGACGTCGAAACGCTTCAGCAGAGCCCAGATATTGAGCGGAATGCCCGTGAGAGAGGCATTTCCAGCGGTGGCAATACTGGCAAGGCGGGTGATGGGGCCAGCATCGCGGGCGGTGGTATGCCACTTTTGGCTGGCAGATTGTACAAGGTCGAAAAGCCTGGCGGCGTCATCGGCCACGAACTCTGCCTGGGTGGCGGCGTCATGAGCTCGTTCTCGCTCGTGGCTGGCAGTAGAATAATCTGCTTCAAGTTTGTCTAGATCGACGTACTCCTCTCCGGTGAGGCGCTTGATTTCCGGTGCCGCTAGGCGAGCTTGTACTCCATCGAGGGCGCTGTGATACTCTTCCACGGACTTTTGGGCATCGCTGCGCGTTGCATAATCCATATGTGCTGCTTGGGCGGCGGCAAATGAAGAAAATGGAGAATCGTGAAGCGCTTGAGTAGCTTCTCGCAGCGACGTCTGAGCATTCTGAAGGGCGCTACCCAGGACAGTTACGTGTTCGCGTAGTTCCACTGCGGTATCTCGAATGTCTTCAAGTGCTGATACGTGGTCGGCGACGCTGGCATACTCGCCGCGAGCTGCGGAAATTTTTTGTTGCGCAGTAGCGATTGTGGAGGTGAGAGTGGCGAGATTAGCCTCGCAGCTGGCTCGCTGTTCACGTACGTCAGCTTCGCGCAGTGAGAGTTGCTGGGTGTGCTCGTCGAGCGCCGAGAGCTCAGCCATGATTGTCTGAACTGTGACCTGCGCTTTTTGTGCGGTATCAATCTGTGCGTCTAGCGATTCGGCTTCTTCATCCAGGGATGTGGCAGTGTGTTCGCCAATCTGGGCTAGCAGTTCGGCTTCGTGAATTTTAGCGGCAGAAAGGGTGGCATCGGCAGTGCTGACGGCTCTCGCTGCTTGGGCAAGTTCTGCTTGGGCATTATCGACATCTTCACGCCTCACGTGCTCATCGGTCGGCATAGCCACATGTGGGTGTTCCGTGGAGCCGCAGACGGGGCACGGTTCATCTGGTGCTAAGTCCTCAGCAAGATTGGCGGCTGTAGAAGCTATCCACCGGCGCGTAAGCTCATCGAGAGAGTGTTTTTCGTGCTCGTGGGCTGATATGGCATCACGCAACTGAGATTCTGCATCGTGACGAGCGGACTGCACGCTGGCGAGCTTGGTGGAGAGCTCCTGCAAAGCGGCGATGCGTGAGCGTTCGTTTTGCCAGGTGGCCAGTTGCTCTGCGACGGCACGAGCCTGCTCCAAGGCTGCGCTTTGGAGCAGGTGCTGAGCAGGAATCTCCTCTTGCTCAGCGCGAATGGTCTCCAGCTGGCTGTTGAGGTGAGCTAGCTGGTGGCGCCACTGGTCGGCCTGATCGAGCTGCGCGTGTAGTTCGGCTTCTACGTCTGCTGCGATCCGCACACTGCCGAGGATTTCTCCGAGTGCCGATAGTGATTCTGTGAGAGAGTCGGAGATAGCGGCAGCAGCTTCCATGGGGGAAGTGAATGCTGCACTGAGGGCGCTCAAATCGTCTGAAGTGGAAGCTGTGGCAATAGTGCGATGGTAGAGGTCAGAAAGCTCGTGCAAGGAGAGATCTGCTAGCTGTGTGCACAGGGATGAGCCGTCCGGCATAGCGCGGATCGCAGCTATCTGCTCGGGCTGTGCAGGTGCTGAATCATATGCATGCCAGACGTCACGCACGTGAGAAAATGCCGTGTGGAAGTCGCGTAGGCGCATCAAGGGAACCTGTGTGGCCTCGTGCAGTTTCAGCGCAGTCTCGGTACGGTTTATTTCCGGCTCTTGCTCATGCAATTGCGCAAGCTGGGTGCGCAATTCGGCTCGTTGGTGTATGGCAGCGGCGAGACTCTTGCCTGCCTCCAGCGCGTCGCGCGCTGCCGATTCTTGCTCACGTGCATGTGAGAGCCGTGTGTGTTCACGTTCGGCTGTGGCTTTCATAGTGGCTCCCTCCTCTTTGAGGAAGCGAAGCAGAGGAGCGTCGCTGTATGAGGGAGTATCGTTGCCGTCGCTGTCAGGGATGCTGGAATGCGCATGTTCGCTGCTCAGATGCTCATCGCGCAACGCTTGCACGGCAGAATGCGCCTGCTCTGATAGTCCAGGGTTGAGCAGCCAAGCGTCAAGAGCTGATGAATAGTGAGAAAAGGCGGTGGCGATGTCTGCATCAGCATCGCTAGCTCGTGAGCGCAATTCCTCAGCAAAAAGCCGTATATCGTCGGTGTGAAATATTTTTTCGAGCAGGGTGGCACGCTCTTTAGAGTTAAGACGTAAAAAATCCGCAAACTGCCCTTGCGGCAATACCACAGTTTGCACGAACTGACGCTTATTCATGCCAACGATGTCGGCAATCATCGCGCTCGTTTCCCGCGCTTGGCTGGCCAGTGGCTCCCCAGCTTCCCAGTCGCGCTGATCGAGCGCTGCTTCGGAGAGCTTCCACAGCTTGGCTGAAGAGGCAATTGAGACTGTGCCCGCTCCGCGCTTCTTAGCACGTTCTTGCGCTGGATATCGCTTCACGCGATAACTTCCGCTGGCGACTGTAAACACCATATCAACCCAGGATTCACGAGTGCGGTCAGCGTGTGATGAGCGCATTCTCTTGTCGGTGCTCTGCGTGCCGGCCACATCCCCGTACAGTGCAAACACGATGGCGTCGATAATCGTGCTTTTTCCACTGCCGGTCGGCCCTTCAATAAGAAAGACACCAGAGGCGGTGAGTTCGTCAAAATCTATACTGTGTTGGCCGGCGAATGGGCCAATTCCGGAAAATTCTAGATGTCGAATCAACATTTCTCATTCAGCTCCTCGGTGCGCGCTCTGATACCTCTCCCATAGTGAACTGAGCAGTCGATCCTCCGTGTCCGTGAGTTCACTCCCTCCGTTTGTGGCGAAAAAATCTCGCAGCATGTCGAGCGGATCAAGGCGTGTGACTCGTTCGCTGGACTGCTGAATCTGTACCGTGGGGTGCTCATGATGGACGTCGAGCACATAGGGAAAACGAGCTTTTAACTGCGCGAAAAGGTTGGGCGGGCGGCTTGGATCTGTGACGTATGCGCACACGAAATTTTCGCGGTACGCATCAAAGCTGGTGCCGAGGAAATCGTCGAGAGAGCCACGGAGTGAACTGAGTGTGCGGTAGACAGGAGCTTGTATAAGGTCTACATGCGGGGTGCGTGAATGGGCAGAAAATGTGAGCAGTACTCCCGATTTTTGCTGATGCTCTTCTGAGAAAGAAAAAGCAATGGGTGAGCCTGAATAGCGCATCAGCGGCTCATGCTCACGATTGACGCGCTGCGGGCCATGCAGATGCCCTAATGCCACATAGTCAATGAGAGCTTCTCCCTTGGAATCCCTCAGAGCAAAGAGACGTGTAGGTACAGAATCCACGCCGCCAACGCGAATGTCTCGCTCCGAATCACTGCTCTCGCCTCCCGTCACAAAAGCGTGTGCCATGATGATGCGTGGTATTTCTTCTCGCTGGCTCACTAGCTCTGCGCCAACTCCGGCAGCGAGGTCTGCCTGCACTCGCGCCAATGCCCCTTGCATGACGGCTTCGTGGGAGCGAGCCAGCAGGGGAGGTTGTTGTGAGTGAGGAGCGTCGGTATGCGTGCTGACGTCGATATCGCCAGTCGGCAGGTCGCCTGTGGAAGAGCTGTCAACTGTGGAGGCAGCGCTGGCTGGAGAGTCGCTTGCTGGGAAGTTGCTGGCTGGAGAGCTGGCAGTAGTAGGGGCGAGTTTTCGCCGTTCCATATCCGGATCAAGATAGGGGATGGCATAGATGAGCGCCCCCAGTTCTCCATCGGCATTGAGCACGGGAATGGGATGGCCACTTTCCAATGAATCTGTGTGGATTGATACGTTGGGGCGCATCAGAGCCCGTCCAAACCCGAGCCGACTGGCAGAATCGTGATTCCCAGACGTCATAATGACGTGTGTGTGCTCCGTGAGTCGCGCCAACGTCTCAGAAAGCAGTTGCACCATCGTGATTGGTGGCACTCCGCGATCGTAAATATCGCCAGAGATAAGCACGGCGTCAATCTGCTCAGTGCGCACGAACTCCACCAGAAAATCAGCCCACTGTTCAAAAGCAGGAGTGAGATCGGCTCCGTGGAGCGTGCGTCCAAGATGCCAATCAGAGGTGTGGAAAATCTTCATATCTCTAGCTTAGAAAGTGCCTGGGGAAAATTTTGCGAAAATTTTGGTGTGTGGCTTTAGGTAGAGCCTGTCACTCACCAATTGAGCTGCGGTTTAGCGCTGATTGTGCTTCGATTGGTGCCATCTATCGCAGCACAGCTGGCCTGAAATGTGGATGCGCAGCTGGCTTGAAATGCAGATAAAGCGCCTCACCGCGGTGGTCTGGCTGCACGCGCGCTCGACATCAGTGCGCGCTAGCAGAGCTGGAGCAGAGCGGCGTCACGAATCAACCGAAACGCCGTCACGAATAGGCTTAATCATCGTCACGAACGGAATCGAGCACGGCGCGGGCAGCATCATGCAATATTCCGTTACTTGCGAGGGCATTACCTCCCCAAGGGCCATCTGCGCCGTCAAGACTGGTGAATGTGCCGCCAGCTTCCTGCACAATTGGCACCAGTGCAGCCATATCGTAGAGCTGCAGATCTGGCTCGGCGGCGATATCCACAGCACCCTCTGCCACGAGCATATAGCTCCAAAAATCTCCATAGGCTCGCGTGCGCCAAACGTGCTGGGCAAGGCGCATGAAAGCTCTCAATTGCCCTCGTTGCTGCCAGCCTCCAAAACTCGAATATGAAAATGAGGCATCAGCGAGTTCGCCCACCCGCGAGACGTGGATACGTTTTGCGCTAGCCCAGCTTTTTCCGGTGAACGCTCCCATATCTTTTACTGCCCACCATCGGCGTTTGAGAGCTGGAGCGCTGACCATCCCGAGTACGATTTCTCCCTCTTCTTCTAATCCGACGAGCGTAGCCCACACGGGCACTCCACGCACAAAGTTTTTGGTGCCGTCGATCGGGTCGATAATCCAGCGTCGTTGAGAGTAACCGCTCTGAGATCCTTGTTCCTCCCCAAAGACGGCGTCACGGGCACGGAACTGCCCCAAGAGATCTCGAATTAGCTGTTCAGCTCCTTTATCGGCATCCGTCACGGGTGTCATATCTGGCTTTGTTTCCACGATGAGATCGTCTGCTTGGAAACGCTGGAGAGTAAATTCGTCCACACGGTCAATAATTCCGCTCAACACGTGCAAATCGTCGGAAAGGCGGTTTCGGATATCCATGATCTCAGTGTAAAGCAAAGGGATACGCGCGGTGTCACCTGTGGGTGCGCGCCTGCGCTGAGTCGGTTTGGCTGATCAATCGGGTTGCTGTGGCCAGCCTAGGGGTTTGCTATGACCAGCTTCGGGAGCCGCTGCAGCCAGCCTAGGGCGTGCTGCGGTCGGCTGTGCTCAGAATCTGGAGCTCAGATAGGCTAGTCGAGGTTGCTAGTGTTGCCGGCCGCGCTCAGAGCCAGTCGGGTTTGTCTAATGCTTCTAGGAGCCGGTGATAGCTGGCGACGCGAGCTATCAAGGCTGGTGAATCCGCATCGGCAAGGGCACACTCGCGCTCATTGGGGTGGTGTGTACATCCGCGTGGGCAATCATCGGTCAGCATAAGTAAATCTGGGAAACCGCGAAGCAGTGAATCGGGGCTGACATGCGCCAGGCCAAAACCACGTACCCCAGGGGTGTCGATCACGATAGTGGGGGGAATCTGCGCAGTAAGACTCTGGGCGTGATTCTTCTGAGTACGATTCTGGCTATCAGGCAATTGCGTTGCTGCACGTGGCGCTGCTGTACCCAGTATTGCCGCGCATGGCGCCGCCGCATCTGCGACTCCGCTTGTATCTGTGCTCTCAGGTGTGAGCGTGAATGCCATCGCCGAGGTGGAGGTGTGCCGGCCTTTTCCAGTGACGGCGTTCACTTCCCCCGTTGCGCGTGCCGCCTGGGGAACGAGGGCGTTGAGCAACGTACTTTTTCCCACGCCAGATTGGCCGATAAGGACGCTCATGTGTCTGGCAAGCGCCTTTTTCACCGCCGTAATTTCATCTGTCTCAGCCGTGGGGATGCACGTATCGGGGATGCACGTCTCGGGGGCGCTCTCCGTGGGGGTGCTCGTCTCGGTAACGCCCTCCGCTAGGGTACTCGCCGTAGTGATGTTCTCCGTGAGAATGCTCGCCTCGGAGGTGGCGGAGGTGGCGGAGGTAGCGGAGGTAGCTGAAGAGGAGCCGTCGCCTGATGAAATAGTCGATGAAGCAGCTGGCGGGGTATCGGATGTACTCTCGGGCAGCGCCGTCACGAAAATCTGCAGTCCGAGCGGAGCATATATGGAGGTAACGGAACGCTCCGGCGTCAGGTCTGCTTTTGTGAACACTAAAATAGGCTCTAAACCGGCGTCGTATGCTGCCACTAAACAGCGGTCAATGAAACCAGTTTTAGGGGCGGGCTGGGTGAGCGCCGAGACGATCACCATCTGATCGGCATTAGCGACGATCACCCTCTCGTGGCCAGCTCCGTCGCCGTCCTCTGCAGTGCGGCGCAGGGCGGTGTGGCGTTCATCCACAGTCACGATTCTTGCGAGAGTTCCAGCGGTACCCGTCAGATCACCGACGATGGCGCAGACATCTCCCACGGCTACCGATCCCCGAGGGAGTTCACGGGCTTTGACGGCTACCAGCTCAGTGGCATCATCGAGCATTGTGACGGCGTACCGACCGCGATCAATAGCCGTCACTCGTCCACGGCGGGCACTGGCATAATTCGGGCGAATTTTTGTGCGTGGGCGGGAACCTTTGCCAGGGCGCACATGTACGCGGGGGTCGTCAGTGCCAATATCTCTACGGCTCATCGTGCGCTCTCCGGTGCCGTCGGTAGAATTTCTCACTCTGCGCGATCATATCTGCCCAACGCTGTGGAAACTGCGGGAGTGTTTTTTCCGTTGTCTCGACGTCATCTACGCTCACATGCGGCACTCTCAGGCCGAGAATGGCTCCAAATGTGGCCATTCGATGATCGGCGTACGAGGAAATATGTATCTCCTCGTGGGAATCACGGTCGGGGCAGCTGACTGCTGGAGGAGTAATGATGAGGTCGTCGCCCACCTCCTGTGCGGTGACGCCGATCTTCGCCAGTTCTGCCCGTAGAGCGGCAAGTCGGTTGGTTTCATGCCCGCGCAGTTGGCCGATATCGCGCAGGTGGCTCTCCCCGCGAGCAAAAGCAGCCACGGCAGCAATAGTGGGAACGAGTTCTCCCACGGCGTGTAGATTCATATCGAGTGCCGCGATGGCGCCGCACGGAGGGCCAATCAGTTCGAGAGTGCCATGTGTGGCAGCGGGGGCGTCTCCCCTAGACGACTTTTCCTTTTGATTTTCCCGTTGAGAAACTTCTCCCTGCTGTGCGGTGGCCGGATTATGGTGTGCGGCAGCAGGATGTGCGGCGGAAGTGAAAGCAGTGCTTGTGGCTGCGTATGCCGGCGAATCAGAAGCGGTACCTGATGCTTGGGGAATGGTTGATGCAGATTGAGCTGCCGGCGTGAATCTAGTGTCCGTCGGAGCAAATCCAGTATCCGGTGTGATCTGCACCCGTCCGCCCATCGCTTCAAAGATTCGGGGCAACTCAGCTCCTGGCTGAGTGGTAGAGAGCGGCCAGTGAGGGATACACACGCGTCCTCCCGTCACCATCGCGGCGGCGAGAAACGGGCCGGCATTGGAGAGGTCTGGTTCCACCGTCACGTCTTTGAGTTGTATGGATCCAGGCTCGACTACCCAACGCACCGGCAGAGCTGGATCGACAGGTGTCTCCGTGTGAGCAGGCGTCTCCGTGCGAGTAGGCATCTCCGTGTGAGCAGGTGTCTGTGCATGGGGAGTAGTCTGCATGTGAGCAGGCGGCGTGACGCCGGTGGGGTCTGCCGACTGGGCTGAGGCATTTGAGGATTGCGCGGATTCGGAAGCTGGCAGCCTGGTCTCGGGCAGCTGCGCACTCTCATCGGGCGGTGTGATCTGCCTGCCGAGGGCATCATATTCGTGTACCCGCACTCCAGCTTCGCGCAGCAGTGTAAGCGTCATGCGAATATGCGGCAGTGAGGGTAGCTCACCACCGTGGTGACGCAGATCAAGGCCGTGCGTGAATTTTGGAGCGGCCAGCAGCAGCCCGCTGACGAATTGGGAACTGGCCGAGGCGTCGATAGAGACGACTCCGCCATCGAGAGCACCAGTGCCAGTGATGCGTAGCGGGAGGTGCGCTTCGGTATTTGCTGTCTGTGGTGGTTCGTCGTCACCGTGCGTGACGCCGAGCTTCGCAGTGCCGTCATCGTTTGTGTGTGCAGCGCCGTCAGCAGCTGCTCTAGAGTCGCAAGCAGGTGCAGCGCTGGAGGGTGTGGAATCGTCGGAGCGCGCAGATGGGGAGTAGTCGGCCTCTATGCGCACGCCTAACTGGCGTAAACCAGCGACCATAGCTCCCAGCGGACGCTGGCGAGCTGCCAGATCGCCGTCGATGACGCTCACGCCTGAAGCGAGCGCTGCCAGCGGGGGAATAAAACGCATCACGGTGCCAGCCAGACCGCAGTCAATCGGAGCGCCGTGTAGCTGTGGGGTGGGGAAAATGCGCCAGAGATGGCTCGTAGAGCGCCGGATGAGCACGCCGAGATTTTCTAAAGCCTGAGCCATGAGCACGGTGTCTCGTGCCACTAAGGGAGCTGTAATCGTGACGGGGGCATCAGAGAGAGCAGCAAGTATTAAATAGCGGTTGGTGAGAGATTTGGAGCCAGGCAGAGCGACGGTGGCATGTACAGGGCGTACCGACAGCGGATATTCGGCGGAGTCGTTCTCCACAGTGGCATCAGAACTTTGCGAGATACCCAACTCGGGTGCCGAGCAACCTATCGAGCAACGTGCATCGTGCGCAGCGTCATCCGTTTCACCCATATAAGGTGCATGCCACAGGTTCACGTAACCCCCTAGCTGCTGGTTTAGCTGTACAGAATGCTGATGTACTATGTACCATCGACGCTACTGAAATATGGAAAGTATCGCAAAATGAGGGCGTGCTAAAATAGTTGATCGTAGTGGTAGTGCAGCTCAGGAGGCATCATGAATCTCGGTTGGAAGTTGATTACTCTGGGCGTGGGCGCTGCAGCTGGTCTCGCTGCCAAAGTGGCCGTCGATGTGGTGTGGGAAAAGGTGCTGGGAAATCGCAAGCCTACGGGTGGAGAAGAAGACCTCGATCAGCCTTTTGCGCAGATCGTCGTCTTTACGGCGGTGACGACGATCGTAAGTTCGGTGGTGGCGGAGGCGGTCAAGCGCTCGTCCGCTAGAGCCTATGGGCGCCATGAAATCAAGAGAGCCGAAAAACTAGTAGCGCCTCAGGTCTGAATATCAGCCAGGGCATGTCTCAGCATACAGTGACGTATAAGACGTTCTAGCTGCTGGCTGATGATGATACTTCGTAAGAAGTGTGGGTTGGCTGTGGCGTTGGCTACGGTGCAGGAAATAAGAGCTGCGAGTCTGACTGCGAGGTTGGAGACAAATATCTGCTGTGAAACCCCGTACGCTGTGGGCAGAGCTATACTGGGGAGGAACGACAGGGGAGCGCAGAGCGCGCTGAGAGTGCAAACGGTAGCCAAAGGCTCCGTATAAGGCAGACCCTCGAACCTGATCTGGATAATGCCAGCGAAGGGAGTCGAGATTCTCTCTCCGCAGCCGTTGCGGCTGTGCCCTCCACGATATGGAGGAAAATAATGAGATCGTCCAAACAATTCACGGCGAAAAAACTCAGAACGGTCGTGGCAGGTATCGCGGCATTGGCGAGTGTGGCAGCGCTGGGGGCATGCTCGGTAGCTGGGCAATCGAAATCTGGGCAGGGTAACGAATCTGGAGCGGGTGCATCCACGACGGTGACGGTGGCCATTCACGATTCTTTTAACTTGCCAAAAGAGCTCATTGAGAAATTTGAGAAAGTCAGTGGCTACAAACTCGTAACGACTGCTCCTGGAGATGCTGGTATGTTGCTCAACCAGTTGCTGCTCAGCAACGGTAAGGGGAAAGCAGATGCCTACTACGGAATCGACAATTTCTCCTATCAAAAGTTGGGCGCAGCCGGCGCGCTCGCTCCTACAGCTGCCGATCAAGGATGGGATGGCGGCAAGAGCGCTACACTTGCAGATCCGCTCGTCACGTTCGGCTCTGCCACGGCTGTACCAATCGACCGCGGCGACGTGTGCCTCAACGTCGATAGCAGCTGGTTTAAGGCCAAAGGCCAGAATCCGCCAGCGACGTTTGACGATATCATTAAGCCCGAATATAAAGATCTCACGGTGGTGGAAAATCCAGCAAAGTCGAGTCCAGGCTTCGCCATGCTTGTAGGCACCCAAGCTCTCTATGCAGATGGGTGGAAAGACTACTGGAACAAGCTCTTAGCAAACGGAGTCAAAGTGGCCGATGGCTGGAGCGATGCCTACAGCGTGGATTATTCAGCGGGGGAGGGCAAAGGGAAGTATCCCATTATGCTCAGCTATGGCTCTTCGCCAGCTGATGCTGCGGGTGCAACCAGCTCGCTTGATGCTACCTGCGTTCGGCAAATTGAATATGCGGGCGTGCTCGCTGGAGCCACGAACCCCGAGGGCGCTCAGGCGTTCGTGAATTTCATGCTTTCGCAGGATGTGCAGAGCGCTATTGCAGACAACATGTACATGTATCCAGAACGCGAGGGAGTCTCGCTGCCTGAGAAGTTTGCCAAATATGCCAAACTCGCCGATTCCCCAATCAAGGTGGATGTGGACAGTGCGGAGAAAAACCGCGATACCTGGATTAAAGAGTGGACGGCTCTCTTTGAAGCCGCTCAGAAGTGAAGCGCTGCAGAAGTGGACACTGAAATGTCGCTTAAGTGAGGTACCGTGAGTAAACGTGGCACGATCAGTTGGGTGCTAGCGGCCGCAATCCCGCTCGCGTTTCTCACGGTATTTTTCCTCTGGCCGGTCGGCTCTATCTTGCTGCGCGGGCTCACCGCTGGAGCTATCGGTGGAAGCACGAATTTTACGGGCGGGGTGGTATCCTCTCCCGCCGCCACGTTTGCTGAGGTCTTTGGGGCTGTGCGCACCTGGAAGATCGTGTGGCAGACAGTGTGGATGGCCGCAGCTGGTACGGTGCTATCGGTGCTTTTTGGCGTGCCCGGAGCGTATGTGCTCTACCGGTTGCGGCTTCCAGCTGCAGCCCTGTGGCGTGGGCTTATTACGGTTCCGTTTGTGTTGCCCACGGTGGTCGTTGGCATTGCCTTTCGAGCATTGCTCGACGGAGATGGCCCAGCGGCGTTTCTCGGCATCGGACAGAGCACGGCAGCCGTCGTGCTAGCGATGGTGTTTTTCAATTTTTCGCTGATTGTCCGCACAGTCGGGTCAATGTGGATGGGGCTGGATCCTCGCCAAGCTGAAGCCGCCCGCACATTGGGAGCTTCTGCATGGAAGGCTTTCTACACGGTGACGCTGGTGCAGCTTGCTCCAGCTATTGCTGCGGGAGCCAGTCTAGTATTTCTCTACTGTTCCACGGCCTATGGATTAGTGACGACGTTGGGACGGCCAGCTTATGGCACGATTGAAACGGAGATATACCTGCAGACCGTCACGTATCTCGATCTCAATAAGGCCTCACTGCTGAGCTTGCTACAGTTCGCTATCGTAGCGCTGGCTCTGGTGGCAAGCTCGCGGCTCGCCCGCCGCACGGAAACTGCGCTGCGGGCGAATACGCATGAGAGACGTTCCCCGTCTCTCACCGACATTCCAGCTTTTCTGGCAACTGCCCTCATGGTGATGCTGATCGTCGCCCCGATGGCGGCACTGGTGGCTCGCTCCTTTCAGGTACAAGGGAAGTGGAGTTTGCTCAACTACCAGCTCTTATCGTCGTCATCCGGGGTGGGAATGGCCGGCGGGACGACGGTGATAGAGGCATTGAGCCACTCGCTGGCGATTGCCGCAGATGCCACAGTGATCGCCCTCGCCGTGGGGCTACCTCTTGCGTATGTGCTCTCTCGCCGACTGCAGGGCGGATGGGCAAAAGTGCAGAGCATCATTGATGGTTTTGTGTTGCTCCCTATTGGAATTTCTACAGTGACGGTCGGCTTCGGTCTGCTCGTCACGCTCGGCTTGGGGCCGATGGCTTCCTCTGCATGGCTGGTGCCGATTGCGCAGGCAATAGTGGCATTGCCGCTGGTCGTGCGTGCGATTGTGCCGAGCGCTCGCGCCATTGACCCACGGACGCGCGAGGCCGCTAGCACGCTTGGTGCGAGTCCGCTGCGAGTCTTGCTCACTATTGATGTGCCATTGACGGCCCGTGGAATACTTCTGGCGTGCGGTTTCGCTTTTGCGGCGTCTATGGGGGAATTTGGGGCTACGAGTTTCGTAGCCAATCCGCAATATCAGACTTTGCCGGTGCTGATCGTGAAATTGCTTGGGCGCCCAGGGGAGCACAACTACGGCATGGCTCTCGCGGGAGCTGTGATTCTCGCGGCTATTACTGGCAGTATCATGATGGCGGCAGAGATAATGCTGCGCGCTGATTCCTCGCGCCCATCGCTCTGGCGGCGAGTGGGGAGGTCTGTGCAGAGTATTGCCTGGCTGCGCACGTCGTTTCTTTACGAGAAACACACACGACGCACCAAGCCGATGAATAATAGTGACGGCGGCATCCGTGGTCGTGAGTCTGCACGCTCAGATGACGAGCTCAGAGCACCACAGCAAGAGACGGCATGAGGAACGGTGAACAGTGATGGCAACCCAAGCGCTCGCTATGATCGACGTCAGCTTGCGATATCCCAATGGTTTTGAGGCTTTGCGCAGCGTGAATCTCTCGGTGGCTCAAGGGGAAATCGTGGCGCTGGTGGGAGCTTCAGGTTCTGGGAAATCAACGATTCTGCGAGCCGTAGCTGGCTTAGAGCCGATTTATGCAGGAAAAATTCTCATCGCTGGTAACGATATGGCGGGGGTACCCACCCACAAGCGCGGCGTAGGCATGGTCTTTCAGGAAGGACAGCTATTTGCGCATCTGGACGTCGGGCAAAATATCGCGTATGGGCTAAAGATGAACGGAGTACCTCGATCTGAGCGGAATGCGCAGGTGTTGAAGCTCTTGGAGATAGTGGATCTGAATGGCTATCATGATCGCGCGATTGGCACTCTCTCGGGAGGACAAGCCCAGCGAGTGGCCTTGGCGCGTTCGCTAGCGCCCAAGCCACAACTATTACTCTTAGATGAGCCGCTCTCTGCTATTGACGCCGATTTGCGCGAGAGTCTCTCTACGCAGTTACGCGAGATTCTCAAAGGTACGGGCACTGCTGCCGTCTATGTGACTCATGATCGCGCGGAAGCTGAGCGAGTCTCTGACCGCATCATCACGATGAAGGCTGGGGCAATCACGCCCTGAAAAATCACAGCCCTAAAATCTTTGAGGCGTGCTCGCGGCGTTGCAAATTTTGCGAGAGTTGCACCATCTGTTTGGGAACGTCGGTGAAGACGGCATCCGCACCCTCGCTCCACAGCCGAATAGCTTCGGAAAAATCGTTTACGGTCCACACGCGCACGCCGATTCCTAAGCTGTGTGCCACCCGTATGAAACGCTGCGAAAATTCAGGGTCGCTCATCAGCTCTTTGCCGTTATCGCGATAGCCGATATGCGCCCAGTTGGCTACATGAATAGACGGATCGGGGCGCTCCCCCATGCGAGCTGCATGGACCAGCGCCGCCAAGGTCTCCCACCCGAGATTGCGCTGCAAAAGCGGGGATGTACGATCTCGGATATCTTCAAGCCAAGCATCCCAAGCGTGGGTGACGCATATCCTGGCCGCAGCGTGAGTGCCATTAATCACGTTCACAAGTGGGTCAATCGCGCGGGCATCTTTGACGTCGATCACTAGTTGTGCGTGTGGAAATTCCTCAATGAGTTCTTCAAGTCGCATGATGGTATCTGAGCGTCCGTGCGGGCCTCTCACGCGCGCTGTGCTCTGCAACTCTGAATAAGAATAATCGGCCACTGCACCAGGTAAGCCGGTGACTCGCTTGAGCTCGTCATCATGGAAACACACAGCCACTCCATCTGCCGTAGCCTGTGCATCTGTTTCCAGCACGCGGCAGCCGTGATCCCATGCTTCCTGGAATGCTGAACGGGTATTTTCGGGCATCGTACCCGCAGAGCCGCGATGTCCAATCACTCGCTCAGTAGGCTCACCTCGGGTAAAAGGCGGCAGCCGAAAGCTCAGCCACGTACTGCGGCCCAGCACTTTGGGGGCTGCTAGTGCTTGAGGAGCACTATTGAAATCTGCCATCACGTCTCCAGCATACCTAAGCGACTGGCGTTCAGTGGAGCGCCTTGTTGTATTTGAGAGAGTTCACTTCGCACGAACACTCTGTGGCAATCGAGATATTGGCGGCTATCTTCCCTTCTGCGCGCAGCTGCAGCAGCTGCGGCACTACGCGGTCGCGCAGATGCCATGGGTCGATGGTATTGACGTAGATCTTCGTGCCACCTTCAAATCCGGCGAGCGTGGAGACCCGCCACTTGATTAATACACGCCAGGGCATATTGACGTCTGAATCAATTGGCTTGCAGTGCCACTCTTCATTACAAGGGATGAGTGGGCCGGTGGCGGCGTGCATGGCGTGAATGAGATCGCTCATAGCGCGCAGCTCTTCGTTGCTCAGTTCCCACGGTTGGCCAAATTTTGAGCGGCTGTACACTTCGAGAGTGGGATAGCGGTGGCCGAATCCCGCGATAGCCACCGCGTGATCATTTTCTGCAATCACGAGATTGTGGTATCCAGCGTAGTCTACGGCTGCTTCGTTGTAGAGATTGGGGTTGCGACGGAGTTTGTCCACTTCCAGCTCGCCGTTTACGGAACGCTGATCGATGGCCACGAGTTGCTTGTGGAGATGGTCGAAACTAGCGCCGGCTGGCTTGAGCCAATTTTGAAACACTTGCACGTAGCGGGCGTAGCGATTTTGGGTGTAGAGATTGTGCATAGCATCCACGGTGAGTCGAATGTACCACTCGTGTTCTTTTGGCGTTAGCGTGCCAGAAGAGGCGAGCTGGGAGTCGTCTGTAGCTCCGTCTACAAAATGCCGCCGTGCCACGATGAGATCGTGCCCTCCGCCGAAGAATCCTCGCGCGGCCGCCAGTTTTTCCGATTCCGGCAGAGCTTCAAAGTCTTCGCTGCTCATCTGGCTTTTCATCTTTGTGCGCAGCACGTTCATCACGTGTGCTTTGCCTGCTGGATCCGCTAGGTAGGCATCCATACACTGCTGGGCATCGCGGGTGAGACGGTATCCGTAGTTTTTCTCCCAATACTCAAAGGGGACGATTTCAAAGAGATTCGGCACTCTCCGGAACTCCCACTCTCTGGAGAGCATATCAGCACTGGTGCCGTGGAAGATGACGGCGTCATCGCCTTTGCGTACGAGACGTGCCTTTTCAGGAGGGGTCTCCAGTATTCGCTGTGTGCAGAATGCGCAGTGATATCCCAACTCATCAGGGAGTACTGGCTTTGGATCCGTCACAGGTATCTCCAATGGACGATTCGCACGCCCAGGCACCGTCCATACTTCGGTGCCGGAAAATGGGTTGATCTGCTTCACGGTGCCGTCTGCCATTGTGGTAAGTGGCGGCAAGAATCCAGGGAGGTACTCGTAAGCCATGAATTAAGTGTAGCTGGGTAGAGCCTGGCATAAGTAACGACAGAGCCTAGTGCCGTGCTGCTCGCTGTGACGTCGGTGTGAGCACCTGATCTGGAGTAAAGATGTAAGAATAAATGACGGGAATAATTCGCCGGCAGTGAAAGTTGAGTGGTATGGACTCAAGAAATAGCGAGTGAGATGGACGAAAGTTCTTCTCAGGATGCATACTTGAGATGTTGAACGTACAAGTCGGCCGAGCTCGCCGGTGGCACGCTGCTGATGCGGTGTGCAGGGGAGCGAGGCTGTAGAGGAGGACATTATGGCACGTGCAGTTGGAATTGACCTCGGCACCACGAACTCGGTCGTCACGGTTCTAGAAGGCGGCGAACCCACAGTGATTGCGAACGCTGAAGGCGCTCGCACCACCCCATCTGTTGTCGGTTTCTCGAAGACGGGCGAAGTGCTAGTAGGCGAGATTGCCAAGCGTCAGGCCGTCACGAATGTGGAGCGCACAATTTCGTCGGTGAAGCGGCATATGGGCGATAGCTCATGGAAAGTGCGCATTGACGATAAGGATTACAACGCCCAGCAGATCTCGGCGTTCATCTTGCAGAAGCTTAAGAAAGATGCCGAGGCCTACCTCGGTGAGCCGGTGACTGACGCCGTGATTACGGTGCCGGCTTACTTCAACGATGCTCAGCGCCAAGCTACGAAAGATGCTGGGCAAATTGCCGGATTGAACGTGCAGCGCATCGTGAACGAGCCGACGGCGGCGGCGCTGGCCTACGGCCTTGAAAAAGGGAATGAAGACGAGCTGATCTTGGTGTTTGACCTCGGCGGCGGCACATTCGACGTCAGCCTCTTGGAAGTTGGCAAAGATGACGACGGCTTCTCCACCATTCAGGTGCGAGCCACCAGCGGCGACAACAAACTTGGTGGTGACGATTGGGATCAGCGCATCGTGAACTGGCTCGTCGAGCAGGTGAAGAATGGTTATGGCGTGGATCTGAGCAAAGACAAAGTGGCTTTGCAGCGCCTGAAGGAAGCAGCTGAGCAGGCCAAGAAAGAGCTCAGCTCGGCCAGCTCCACCAATATTTCGTTGCAGTATCTCTCAATGACCGAAAATGGCCCGATTCACCTGGATGAGACGCTCACTCGCGCCCGCTTTGAGCAGATGACGAAAGATCTCTTGGAGCGCACGAAAGCTCCATTCCAGCAGGTGATTGCTGATGCTGGAATCAAAGTGAACGAAATTGATCACGTGGTGCTCGTGGGCGGTTCCACTCGTATGCCCGCCGTCACGGATGTGGTGAAGAGCCTCACCGGCGGCAAAGATCCGAATAAAGGCGTGAACCCAGACGAAGTGGTGGCTGTGGGAGCTGCGCTGCAAGCTGGTGTGATTACAGGAGATCGCAAGGATGTGCTGCTGATCGACGTCACGCCGCTGAGCCTCGGCATTGAGACGAAGGGCGGCGTGATGACGAAGCTCATTGAGCGCAACACTGCTATCCCGACGAAACGCTCTGAGGTGTTCTCTACGGCTGAGGATAATCAGCCCAGCGTGCTCATCCAGGTGTATCAAGGCGAGCGTTCTTTTGCCCGTGACAACAAGTTGCTCGGCACGTTTGAACTCACCGGCATCGCCCCCGCTCCGCGTGGAATGCCGCAGATTGAGGTGACGTTCGACATCGACGCTAATGGCATTGTGCACGTGAGTGCCAAAGATCGCGGCACTGGCAAAGAGCAAAGCATCACGATTACTGGCGGTTCGGCGCTTTCCAAGGAAGACATCGATCGTATGGTGGCCGAGGCTGAAGCGCACGCCGCCGAAGATGAAAAACGCAAGCAAGAAGCTGACGTGCGCAACGTCGCTGAGCAACAGGTTTACTCGATTGAGAAATTGCTCAAAGACAACGCCGATAAGCTTGATGACGCCGTCTCTAACGAGGTGAAAGAGGCCAACGAGAAGCTGCGCACAGCACTTGAGGGCGACGATATTGAGGCGATTAAGTCCGCCCAAGAGGAGCTCAACACCAAAGCGCAGAAGATTGGCGAGGCACTCTATGCTCAAGCTGCTGAGCAGCAGGGCACTGGGGCTGCTGGCGCTGAGGGGTGGACGGATGCCGCGAAGGCTGCTGGGGCTGGAAGCTCTTCAAGCACCGCTGACGACGATGTGGTAGACGCTGAGATTGTGGATGACGACGACGCCAAGTGACGTGAATACTGAGTGTGTAAACACTGAGTGGCATGGATGCTAAGTGACAGACCGTGAGCCGGCGTCAGCGATTGCTGCGCCGGCTCCGTGAGAGGAAAGCGTGATGGCAGAAGCAGAAAACGAAAATGTCCAGCACGGTGACGGCGTCAAACCAAACGGCTCTGCGGGCGAAGTGAACTCGGCTGCGCAGCAGGGAGGGCAGCCGGATACAACCCCGAATCAGGGGGACACGTCAGCTGGAAATGTAGCGGCAGAGAGTACGGCAGGCAGTGCGCCATCGGCCGAGGGGCAGGCCGCCCGTACAGACGAGACGACGGATGCGAATGCTGCTGATACGCCGTCAGAATCTCGCTCGGAGTCTCACGATGAGACATCTGAGGGCGCTGGCGTATCGGGGCTGAGTGAATTAGACGAAGCTCTGCTGAAAGTGGCACAGCTTGAAGAGCAGTTAGCTCGGCGTAGCGCCGATCTCTACAACGTGCAGCAGGAGTACAACGGCTACGTGAAGCGTTCAAAAGCGGATGCGCTCGTCCAATTTGAACTGGGGAAAGCCAAAGTGTTGGAGGGGCTGATTCCAGTGCTGGACAATGCCTATCTTGCGCGCGAACACGGCGAGCTGGAGGGGCCGGCTGGAAAGATCGTAGCGGAATTGGAGCACACCCTCGCGACCAACTTCAGCATGGAGCGTTTTGGCTCCGTGGGAGATGCATTTGATCCGGCGATTCATGAGGCTCTCATGCACTCCACGAGTGCTGATGTGGAGGCTGAGCAGGTCAATGTGATTATGCAGCCGGGGTATCGAGCTGGTGAAAAGGTGCTGCGGCCAGCGCGGGTGGGCGTGGTTAGCCCGCAATAGCCCGCGATAGCTATGCAAAAGCATCGCAACGGCTCCGCAACAACGCGGGCATGGTTAATCCGCCATGCCCGCCAGAAAAATTCTATGGACAAAGGAGGTGGCACTGATGGCAAGTCAGGATTGGTTAGAAAAAGATTTCTATCAAGCGCTGGGAGTGGCCAAGTCTGCCACCCAAGATGACATTAAAAAGGCATATCGAAAACTTGCTCGCAAGTATCATCCCGATCAAAATTCGGGAGATAAAAAGGCTGAGGAGAAGTTTAAGGAAATCTCTGAGGCCTATCAGGTGCTGAGTAATGAAGAAGACCGTCGGCAATACGACGCTATCAGGGCGATGGGCGCTGGTGGAGCGCGCTTTTCTGCCGGAGGATCTGGCAGTGGAGGCTTTGACGACATCTTTTCCATGTTTAACGGAGCAGGGTTTAACGGAACTGGTGGCAATGTGCGTTTTTCCACTGGTGGAGCGGGAAGCCCTGGTCTAGATGACATCCTTTCGCAGATGTTTGGCGGCGGGTCGTCCGCTTCAGGCGGTGCCGGCGGATACTCTGGTGGATATGGCTCGGCGGGGTCGGCAGGTGCCGGAGGCGCTTTCGGTAGCTTCTTGCGCAGGCCGCAGCGCGGTAAAGATGTGACGGCGAGCATCTCGCTGCCACTGCGTGACGCCGTGAGCGGAGCTACCGTGAAAGTCGGCTCTGCCAATGGGCGAAAAGTGACTGCCAAAATTCCAGCCGGGGTGGCTGACGGGCAAAAAATCCGTATTGCTGGCAAAGGAGGAGTGGGGCAAAACGGCGGAGAGCCAGGAGACATTCTGGTCACCGTACACGTGGAGCCGCACCCCGTCTATGAACTCAAAGGTAAAGACGTCTACGTCAATGTGCCGGTGAGCTTCGATGAAGCGGCATTGGGTGCCACGATAGAGGTGCCCACGTTGCAGGGAGATACCGTAAGGGTGAAGATTCCAGCAGGATCGAGCACCGACAAGCTCATGCGGGTGAAAGGCAAAGGTCTTTCCTCGGGGCGTGCGAGCGCCGGCAATATGTTTGTGCGGGTGAAAGTGGTGGTGCCTAAGAAACTTTCTGAGGAGAGCCGAGCAGCTGTGGAGGCTTTTCGGCGTGCGGCGCACGGAGCCGATCCGCGGGCGGAGTTTCGAGAGATGGCACAAATCTGAGTACAGCTGAGGCTCCGTGGCTGAGCGGCGGCGGTGTGAGCTGCGTATGGGCAGGCCGCGTATGGCATTCGCGTCTGCGCGTGGCCAGCGCTTGATCAGCGCCTGGTCAGCTATGCCGGCGCGTCATTGGCTGTGGTCGGCGCTGCATACCCGTGGCGGCGTCAATACGGATAGTCAATACGGATAAAATCGGCAGCGTGAATAGAGTGGGCCGGTAGGGTAGATAGGTGAAGACAGGAGGGCGAGCCATGGCAAAGGTACAGCGAGACGCACCAATTCTGACCGTGAGCGTAGCTGCTGAGCTCGCTGGTATGCATCCGCAGACGGTGCGCCAATATGACCGGCTCGGCTTGGTTGTGGCGAGTCGTACCCGAGGCGGGGGGCGGCGTTACTCGCTTGCAGACGTCGATCGGCTGATTGAGATTCAGCGTATGAGCCAGGACGAGGGAATTAACCTCGCTGGGATTGCCTACATTTTGAAACTGCAAGATCAAGTGATTCAGCTGCGTGAAAAAAATAATCAGCTCGAAAAGCGTTTGGCGCGTTTACGGGAGCTTGAAAACGATATGCGCGATCAGCTTGATCGCAGAGAATCGTTGGAGCGCCGCGTCTTTGCGGCAGATTCTAACGGCTTCGTGACGATGGCCCAGGGAGTGGAGCTGCTGCGTCAGGCTCTGCGCCGAGCTCAGCCAGTATCGGAGAGCCAAGACGTGGTGGTGTGGCGGCCGCGAGCCGTAGCGCTCTTTCCGCAAGCGCGAGATGGAAGCTAGGCGCGCGTGGCTCGCCTTTGAGATATCTCGCCATTGCAGGGGCAGACTATCTAAAATTGGGCTGAATTAATTGGGCTGAATTACCCACTGCATGGCGGCGAAAGAGGATGTGGCATGGCTATGGCTGAAAAGCACTACGAAAAGACTGTCAAGGTAGCTCTGCTGGGGGCAGGTACAGTTGGCACTCAGGTGGCGCGTTTGCTCAGCGAACAGCATGGTGTGCTCTCTGCCAGAGCTGGCGCAAATTTGCAGCTTGTTGGCGTTGCTGTGCGGCATATAGACGCTCCCCGAGATCCGGTGATTGATCGCAGTTTGCTCACGGATGATCCGATGGCGCTCATTACTCAGGCAGACGTCGTCATCGAGCTCATCGGTGGGATTGATGTGCCGCTCACGTTGGTGCGGTTCGCGCTGGAAAACGGGGCGAGCGTCGTCACTGGAAATAAAGCACTGCTGGCCACGCATGGGCCGGAGCTCTACGAGTTGGCAGCAGAAAAAGACGTCGATCTCTACTACGAGGCAGCGGTAGCTGGAGCAGTGCCGGTGGTATATGGTTTGCGCGAATCTCTCGCTGGCGATGAAGTGACGGCCGTGATGGGGATTCTCAACGGTACGACGAACTTCATTCTCGATGAGATGAGTGCCAAGGGAATCAGTTTTGATGAAGCACTCCATCTAGCTCAGGAGCTTGGCTATGCGGAGGCAGATCCGAGTGCAGATGTGGACGGTATGGATGCAGCTGCGAAGATTGCTATTCTGGCCTCTCTCGCTTTCCACACGCGGGTGAGCGTGGACGATGTACATGTGCAGGGGATTCGCTCTATTACGGCCGGCGATATCACCGCTGCTCAGAATGCTGGCTACGAGATTAAATTGATTGCGTCTGCACGTCGGAGAGCTGATGGAATCTCGCTGGTAGTAGCCCCGAGCTTAGTCAGCACCAACAATCCACTCGCTGGTATTCATGGCTCTTTCAATGCGGTGTTGATCGACGCTGTCTCTGCTGATCGCCTGATGTTTTATGGGAGAGGAGCGGGCGGAGCTCCGACGGCCAGCGCGGTACTGAGCGATCTGGTGGCGGCAGCGGCGAAGAAAGTTGTGGGCGGACATGCCCCTCGTGAACTGGTGATTGCCCAGTTGCCAGTGATTGCTCCGGATGAGACGACGCTGCGCTTCTATATTAAGGTGTTGGTGAGCGAGAAAAGCACTGGGGTGCTCTCGTCAATTACCCGCGTCTTTGCTGATAATGACGTCTCAATTTCCTCTATTCGCCAAAATTCGCTGACCAAGTCGGAAGCTGAAGCTGCGCGAGCAGAGCTGGCAGAGCTGAGCGATGGAGGGCGTCACGCCGATGGAAAGCTAGCGTATGTGACGGTGATGACTCACGATTCCCTGCATAAAAATATGCGGTCCGTTGTGGCAGCATTAGGTAACGTTGAGGGAGTGTGGCGCGTGGCAACGGTGCTGCGAGTAGAAGAGGACTGACGGGAGATGAGTAGAGGTGGCGCGATGCGGGTACTGAAAGAATATGCACGGGTACGTGTGCCTGCCACGTCGGGTAACTGCGGCCCAGGATTTGATGCCATTGGCATGGCACATGATCTGTGGGACGACGTCTCTGCCACTCTCACGACGGGCGTCACGCGCGTGAGCATTATTGGGGAGGGCGCCAAAGAGCTGCCGCGCGACGCCAGCCATCTGATCGTGAGGGTGATGCGCGAAACGATGGAGCGTTTCGGCTTACCCCTCGCAGGTATTGAGCTTGTCTGCCGGAATTCGATTCAGCAGGGTAAAGGTCTCGGTTCATCGGCGGCGGCTATTGTGGCTGGTCTCATGCTGGTGCGGGAGCTGACGGGTGGGGAAGACAGCAGCCTCACCAAAGAGATGATGCTTGATATTGCCACTGAATATGAGGGGCATCCAGACAATGCTGCCCCGTGTTTGTACGGCGGTGCCACCCTCTCGTGGCAGAGCTCAGGAGCTATACCGGCAGAGGCCATACATGCAAACGAAGCAAGCTCCTCTAGCCCCTCGTCTGATTCCCCATCTGATGATGCTTCTGGTTTCTCAAGCGACTCCTCGTTTGGTTCTGACGCCGCAGACACTGCTGTTCACGCCCGTAGAGCCTATCTCCACAGCGCCACACATACCGTGCAGCTAGAGGTGTCGCCTGAGGTACACACGACTGTGCTGGTGCCCGCTGACGTGTTGCCCACAAGCGAGGCGCGGGCGGTGCTACCACAGAGTGTCCCTCACCACGATGCGGCGGCGCAGGCGGCTCATGCTGGTTTGTTTGTCCATGCGTTAGCACGGCGTCCAGATTTACTTTTTGATGCCACTGAGGATTATTTACATCAGCGATATCGCGCTGGTGCTATGCCGCGTTCTGCAGCGATGCTGGATGCGTTGCGCCAGGCGCACTGGCCGGCGGTCATCTCTGGTGCTGGCCCGTCGATTCTGCTTTTCGCTCAGGTGGATTCGGCGCTGGCGCAAGCCGTGGAGCGGCAGGGATTCCGCGTGATTGATTCTCGGCAAGTGCCAGGGGCGTACGCTGTCAATAACTGATGGCGCTGATGTGCCGCAACTGATGACGCCGTAACTAACGGGACTGTGAACGAGCAGTTAGCTCGCGTCAGTATGGCGTAGGACTCATTTTCAGTATTCTGGCTCGGAGAGTGTACAATAAGGCGCGGAGAAAGTGCGCGGTGTTGAACGTGGCTTTCTCGCTGCTCGGTGAGCAGAGTCGGCTGTAGATACACGTTAGTGAGTGCTGTTCCGACAAACCAGATAGATTCGTTCGCGTGCGCTGCTGTGCGCTCTGCGGCGATTAACCATTGAAATATGTGCCGTTTGGCACCCGAGGAAGGAACCTCGTGAGCGATAAGCCACTCTCAGTCAGCGCGCTCAATGCGATGCGCGTGGCAGATATTAAAACCCTTGCTGCCCAAATGGGTATTGACCTTGGCCCGAAAGCCCGAAAAACGGATTATATTGATGCGATTAAAGCCTCTGGCGCGCCTTTTGTGACGCGGAAGCGGCGGAGTCGAGCTGCTGCAGAGCAGCCGGCTGCTGCGGCAGAACCCACTGCTGTACGGCAAGCAGAAGCTGAGCAACCACAGCTAGATGACGCCGAAAAAGCGGCGGCACTGGAAGCTATCGGAGAAGCGGCGCAGCGAAAGGCACAAGGCCGGCGAAATCGTCGTCACGACGCTGCTTCCGCCGTGAATGAATTGACTCATGGGCGCGCACGTGAAGCAGACGCCGAACAGACAGATTCTGACGAAAGCGAATCTGGCGAGCGCACAGATCGGCGTGAACGGCGTACGGCAGGAAATCGGCGTGAGCGCACTGAGCGCACGGATCGGCGTGAACGGCATAACGGCATGGGGACGGATAATGCTGAGACGGTGCACACTGATGTGGAAACGGATGATCGCTCCCATGAGAATGAGGATGTGCTGCTGCCGGTGGCTGGAATCCTCGATATTTCCGGCACGAATTCCTATCTGCGCACGGGTGGGTATTTGCCCGGAAAATCTGATGCTTACGTGAGCAGCCAGATCATTAAAAAGTATGGCTTGCGCCGAGGAGATGCCATCGTAGGGGCGGTGCGCTCGCTGGCTGATAGCCCGAATCGCCGTGGGCAGCGCCAGCACAAATACAATCCGCTCGTGGAGATCACAGCTATCAACGGGCTCTCTCCCGAAGAGTCGCTGCAGCGCCCAGATTTCAACAAGCTCACGCCGCTCTATCCGCAGGAGATGCTGCGCGTAGAAACGACCAAGAATGCATTGACGACGCGCGTGATTGATCTCGTAGCGCCGATTGGTAAAGGCCAACGCGGTCTGATTGTCTCGCCGCCCAAGGCTGGCAAGACAGTGATTATGCAACAGCTGGCGATGGCGATTGCAAAGAATAATCCTGAGGTGCACTTGATGGTGGTGCTCGTCGATGAGCGCCCAGAAGAAGTCACCGACATGCAGCGGTTGGTGCGTGGAGAGGTGATCGCTTCGACGTTTGATCGCCCAGCTTCAGATCACACCACGGTCTCGGAACTGGCGGTGGAGCGAGCTAAACGCCTGGTGGAGCTTGGTCAGGACGTGGTGATTTTGCTTGATTCGCTCACCCGACTTTCGCGTGCATACAATCTCGCCGTGCCGGCGAGCGGCCGTATCCTCACGGGCGGTGTGGATGCAGCTGCTCTCTATCCGCCGAAGAAGTTCTTTGGTGCAGCTCGCAATATCGAAAATGGCGGTTCGCTCACGATCATTGCCTCGGCTCTGGTGGAGACTGGCTCAAAGATGGATGAAGTCATCTTTGAAGAGTTCAAGGGCACAGGCAATATGGAGCTACGGCTCTCGCGGCAGCTTGCCGACCGGCGTATCTTCCCTGCAGTAGACGTGAATGCCTCCGGCACTCGCCGTGAAGAGTTGCTCTTCTCCCCTGAAGAGCTGAAGATCGTCTGGCATCTGCGCCGCGCCTTGGGCACTCTCGACGTACAGGAAGCCTCAGATTATCTGCTTGGCCGACTGCGCAAGACGGATGCCAACAAAGACTTCCTCGTAAGCGTCGTGCGCGGGATGCAATCGGTGGAGTAACGCAGCGAGATAGCTCGGTGGGATAAGGGCGGTTGTATTTCTGCACTTATCCCACCTTTTCCGTTTCTCCGCATATCTCTCGGCTGTCGGGTACGATATGGATGAGCTGAAGAAACAGGGAGGGAACCTTTATGCCGCGCACTCATATCCGTTTGTTAACGTTGGTAGCGACGCTACTGTTGGCACTTTCCGGCTGCAAAGCGGGAGTGGAGCTAGCCATCCACGATGAAGATTCTGCCACGATGAGCTATGAAATACAGGTGGCTCACAGCGATTATGCAAAATGGATAAAGCTCGCTAAAGGAATGGCTAAAGGTGCTGGAGATCTCGATGCTAGCGCTTTGCAGGAGCCACGCAACTGTGCCGATTTACTTAATGCGAATTCCACTATGCAGGATTGGGAACGCTATCTCGACGTGCAGGATAATTCCACGAACGATGAGATCAGATGCATTATTAACCAGGACTATAACATCTATAGTTATGGATTTGAACTGGATCACGATGGCTCTGTTTGGACTCTTTCTGCAGATGGAGGGGGTGCAGGCTCTGGAGTTAGCATAGGAGATATTTATTCAGCGATATTCGGCGCAATAGGCTTGGACGGAGCAGATGAGCTCCTTGAACAAACACTGCTGACGACCATCACTATGCCCGCGCCGGTTACCAGTGTGAGTTGGAAAGACGCGAAAATTAACGGCAATAGCGTGACCTTTGATGCGATGCATCAGAAGATTTCTGATCTCGTTATTACGGCGGAAGATGGGGCGCAGCCGATCGGTAGAGCTGAGGGAATTGTGAGTCCTGCCGAGCCAGAAGGCAAGGCTCTATCTGGCGGAGCCATTGCGGGAATTGCCGCTGCTGGTGTGGCGCTGGCGGCGGTAGCAGCTCTAGTGATTGCGCTCCTTGTGCGTCGCGCGCGCATGAAACGGCTGCATACGATGGCACAGCCTAGTGGTCAGTTTGCTACGGCGGGGCAGTTTGGAACGCAGGTACCCGAAGCAGCTGTACACGGCAACGTTGCGCCGCAACCAGTGGTGACGCCGAGCGCTGCTGGCAATGCCAGCTCGTTTGAAGCGGCTCCTATGCAGCGCCCAACGGGCGATCTCACGCCGGAGCAGGAGCGAGCCTGGCAGGAATACTACGCCAAATATGCACAGTATCGGCGCGAATTGGAGCAGTATCAGGCTCGCCATACCGAGTGAGTGCCACACTGAGTAAGCAGAGTAAAGTCCTGCCTACTCAGCGCCTGGCTATTGAGCTCTCTGGCGTTGTTCAGCCCTAGTTTGAAATAACGGTAAATTAATTTTGATGGCAGCGGGGGTGCCACAATGCGAAGTATAGATGATGAGAATATCAATAACGGCGAATCTGCACCATCTGAAAATATGGATAGTGGAGCTGGCGTAGACTCGCCTGCTTCTTATGGTGCGCCCGATGTGCCGGATCGTGGCGTTGCAGAAGATAGTGGGACGGCTCAGCTCACTGGTAATACGTATCCGCCAGTTCCTCCGATGCCGCCGCGGGTAGCTCGGCCTGATCAATCTGATCCCTCTCAGAGTGCGGGGTTTGTGTCTGATCAAGGTGTACCGCCGCAATATGCGGGTGTGCAAGGCCAGTATTCACCCGCACAGGGACAGTATCCGCCTTCGCCATATTCGCAGGGTGTGCCTTCAGGGGCTTATCAGCAGCCTTATTCACAGTCAGGGCAGGTTCCGCAGGTGCCGCAATATCCGCAGGCCTACTATCCGAATGCGCAGGGGCAGTATCCGCCTTCGCAGCAGTATTCGTCTCCTGCCGCTGGTGGCATGTATCCTCCGCCTGGAGCATACCCTCCGCAGCCTGTGGGTGCATATCCTCCTCCGACTGGATATCCTGTGGTGCCACCAAATCAGGCTATGTCAAGGAAGAAGGCGCGGCGGGCTGCTAAAGCTGCTCGGGCAGCTCAGGAAGCTCAGGCAGCCGGAGCAACTGGTGAGGCTGTGAAGAAGAAGTCTCATAAAGGTCTGATTGTGCTTGTAAGTGTGCTAGCAGCGTTAGCCGTGCTGGCTGGGGCCGCGGCGCTGCTGTGGTGGTTTGTGCTCAAGCCGGATGCTAGTGCTAATGTGGTGGCCGGTTTAGCTCGGGAGCCGCAGGTGAAGAGTATTAGTGCCTCTCAAGGTGCTGATGACTCGACCATTTCCGGCGTGGATGGCATCGTGGTGTATTCGAGCGAGAGCTCGAACGAGGTCTGGGCTGTGGATGCCGTTCGGGATCAAGAATTGTGGCGGAAGAGTGCCAAGGATCTCGGCTGTAGCGGCGAAGTTTCTACGGGTATTGGTGCTGGTGATTATCTACAAATTTACTGCCGGATAGAGCATGATGATAAATCGGATCGTCAATATGCGTTCGTCAATGTGCACACAGGTGAGAGCGTAGGAGAGTTCCATGACGAGGCAGATGGGGAGGATGTCTTTTTGCTTTTCGGTGGTCAGGGACGCGTCGCGCGTGGTACGGAGCATAGCATCACGCTGTATTCTGACCCTACGATGAAAGAGAAGGTATGGGAAAAATCAGAAGATAACTGCCGTATGAGTGGTGTCTTTGAATACGGGTATGTGAGCCTATGGTGCCAAACAGGTGCTGGAGGGAAAGATCTATTGCTGCGTGCCGATTCTGGGGAGAGCCTTAAATGGGTAGAGGAGTTCACGGCTCGCAGTGAATCAAACTCAAATAGTGGCTCATACTCAGGCGGAGATGAATATGAGGTCATGCCGATCAGTGATGATAGATTCCTGGTTGATGGTGGGCAAACTCATGGGGACTCATTTGTTTCCACTATGGTGGGGGTTCGTGATACCGCAGGGGAGAAACTGTGGGAGAAGCAGATAGAGGCGCGGATATACTCGTGGGATAGTCGGTATATTGTATTGGTCGGTACCGATAGGAAAACTACGGTGCTATCTGCCGAGACGGGTGAAGAACTGGATATTCCCATCGGCGATTTGAGCGGGGCGTATTCGGGAGTTTTCCCATGGTCTGATGGCCTCATCACGTATACGGAGGAAGGCTCAAAAGGGACGCTGACGGCGTACTCCCCCAAAGGAAAAGTCTGGTCGATTTCGCCGAAGTTGGACGTTGATCCCTCGCGAGCTACCCACTCTATCCCAATTCGTTTGGGCGGAAGCCACTTGTACACGATGCGATTCTCTGAGGATACAGATTCTTATTACACCATCGTTGATGGCATAGTAGTGGATAAATAGGCGACCATTCTGCGGCAGCTCGTAGCTGCGCTTGGAAGTGCGCGGGATGCACATTTGGGCGCCAACAATCCAGGATTAAAAAACGCCAACGGCGAGGAAACGGTTTTCCATGCGTTGGATTATGAAAGCCTGAGTGAGACAATCAAGAAGGTTGAGCAACTGCAAGGGGGAAAGACCAAACCGAGATGAATAAGCTGACTAGTTTAGCCAGTGCCGCGGGGCTGAAATACCTCTGGCTCGGCGGCTAATCTCGACACTCCGCAGTAGATCAAGCAGATGGTGGAGGCTATGCAGGAAACCAGCCTGGGACTCCTCGGGTTGTCGCTGTTTACCTGTGTCGATGAGGAGGGCGGCACGGCTCCACGGCTGAAGATTCGCACAGTGAAGCGGCGGTGGCTTCTTTCCAGGCTGGTATCGATATGATTTTAATGCCTGCTGATTTTGATGCCGCCTACGAGGGGATACTTGACGCCGTCCGTGACGGCACGATTAGCCAGCAGTGGCCCGATGAGTCTCTCGTTCGGATTATTAAGACAAAACTGGATTTTACCGAAAAATAATTGGAACTTACTGAAAAATAACTGACTACTAGGTTAAAATAACGCCGGATGTCTTTATGCGAAAGGTGACGCGATGACTAGCGAAAACAATACACCAATCAACAATGCTGATGGGCCCGAACCCCACGTTCCAGAACATGACGCTGCGCCAGTTCCTCCGATGCCGCCGCAGCCAGGTCTTGGTGCCCCTGTGCCTCCTCCGGTCAATTTTGCTCAACCTGTGCCTCCACAACCTATTCCGGCTCAACCCATTCCTGCACAGCCTGGCCAGCCATACGGCGGGCAGCCGGCACAGCCAATGCCGGCACAGCCCATTCCTGCGCAACCAATGTTCCAGCCTGGTCAGCCGGCTCCATACGGGCAGCCACAACCTAGTCAGCAGGGGATGTATGGGCAGTATACCCAGCCGAAGCCTCCCACCTCGGATTTTGTGTTGGCATTGCAAAACATCATTCCCACTCTCCAGGGAATCCATAAAGATGCTAAAAAGACTGTGCGAGATAACCAGCAGTATTCAGCCTGGTGGTGGGTGATGCTGCTGGTATTCTCGCTGCTGTTTGGCTTAGCCTCGGCGACGCTGGTAGCTCGTTTCCCAGGTATCTCGGCTGGCAGCTTCATTAATCGTTTCTCTTCAAGTTTCGGCATGGGCAATATGTCTCCCTATTCGGTGCTGACCTTTGGGTACTGGTTCCTGTGCTACTTTGTGTTTACTTTGCTAACGGCGCTGTTGGTGCTGGCTCGGGCGGCATTGGTGAAAGCCACTGCGAGTTTCTACAAGCAGGAAATCAAGTTCACCGAAGCAGCCAACTTTGTTGCAACCGGCCTCGTTTTACCCTCGTTTGCAATTGCCGCACTTTTCGTGATTTCTCTACTGCCCATACCAGTTCTCACTGGCCTGCTGGTTGCGGTGCTGCTCGTCTTTTTCTTCGGCGGACTATTTATGTCGGAGCTTATGACGCACGAGGCGCTCGATGATTTCACTAAGACTGAGAAGTCCACCGCCTATGGCTTTGCTGTTGGCTACTGGATTTGGATGTTTATCATGTTCTTAGTGTTGCTCGTGTGCAGCACTATCGTTGGCCACTCCGTCGCAAGCAGCATTATGAGTATGTTCTGGTAGATCAATGCCGTTGAGGCAGGATTGAGCATCGAGAGGTCGTTACTGTCACAGGTGCCGAAGTGGAATAATTCCGCGCGAGCGTGGTTTAATTGAACGTCGGCTGCTGGTTCACCACTCGCCGTTAGAAAGGCCACCTCGCCATAGAGAGCGAGAGCTGCGCAGTGGACCCAGGGCATAAAACGATCCAAGGAGTAAACATGAAAAAAGGAATCCATCCGGACTATCACGACATCACTGTGAGCTGCACGTGCGGTAATGAATTCCAGACCCGCTCGACGTATCCAGGCGATCATCTGCGCGTGGATGTCTGCTCTGCATGCCATCCGTTCTACACCGGCAAGCAGAAGATTCTCGATACTGGTGGGCGTGTGGCTCGCTTTGAGGCTCGCTATGGCAAGCGGACAAAGCCTGCTAAGGCCGAAGCGGCTAAGTAGCTTTCTTACAAGGCGCCGGCTGCTGCTAGCTGTACTAACAGCTGTGCAGCGCCGGCGCTTTGCGTATGCAGAACATTAGCAACATGAGGCGCAGTTGCGCGGCGCAGTCGCGTAGCGTAGGGATGTATGTAGTACGCGGCGCAAAGGCTTACAGCGGTGCGTGTGACGCATGGCACGTGACGTATGAGTTTGCGCTCACGCATGTGTGCACCGCGCGGTTTGCGCAGCACGCAATACATACCGAGGGATATACGGCGAGCAGATGCACGCGGCATCTGGAATGAGAGAGAAGAGCAATGGCGGAGAATGGAGCTCATCAGAGCGTAGCTGACGAAGATTTTTCTGCAGCTGAGGCGATGCTCGCTCAGTACAAAGACATCGAACGGCAGATGGCTTCCCCTGAGGTTTTGGCAGACCCGAATAAGCTGCGTTCCTTGGGGCGTCAGTATGCGCAGCTCGGTGCAGTGGTGAGCCGCTATGAAAAATACTCCGCAGCCGCGCGCGATCTCGCCGATATGCGCGATATTGTGGAAGCGGGCGGAGAAGATGCGGCGCTTTTTGCAGACGAAATTCCCGATCTGGAAGAGCGTCTAGAGACGGCGGCAGCCGATTTGCGCGACGCTTTAATCCCTCGTGATCCTGACGATGCGCGAGATGTGATCTTGGAAGTGAAAGCTGGCGAAGGCGGGGAAGAGAGCGCGCTCTTTGCTGCTGATTTGCTGCGTATGTACGAGCGCTACACGGAAAAGCACGGATGGACGTGGCAGATTCTCTCCAGCACGCGCACCGAACTAGGTGGGTACAAAGATGTGGAAGTGGGGATTAGAGCCAAAGGCGTGCCTGACGATCCAGCAGATGGCGTCTGGGCGCATCTGAAATTTGAGGCGGGAGTGCACCGCGTACAGCGAGTGCCCGTCACGGAATCGCAAGGCCGTATCCACACCAGTGCAGCTGGCGTTTTAGTGTTCGCCGAAGTGGATGACCCTGGCGAAATTGAGATTGCCGATTCGGATTTGCGGATCGACGTATTTCGCTCCTCCGGCCCAGGTGGGCAGTCTGTGAATACCACTGATTCTGCAGTGCGAATCACCCATCTTCCTACGGGCATCACCGTTTCTATGCAAGACGAGAAATCTCAGATTAAAAACCGCGAGTCGGCCATGCGCGTCTTGCGCGCCCGCTTGCGCCAGAAACAGCTGGAAGAGCAAGCTGCAGCTGAGGCGGAGCAGCGGCGTTCGCAGGTGCGCACAGTAGACCGCTCCGAGCGGGTGCGCACGTACAATTTTCCGGAAAATCGCATCTCGGATCATCGCAGCGGCTATAAGGCCTACAATCTTGACGCCGTCATGGACGGAGAGCTCGATCCCGTGATTGAGAGTCTGCAGCGCATGGATGAAAACGAGAGACTAGAAGCTGTGGGAGAGCGCTAGTGGAGCGTGGCTGCAAAGGAGCAGCGCGGGCAGTAATGACGGCGGAGAGCGGACGTGTGGGACGAGAAAAGTATGCTGGCAGCAGGCTTTGAACCGCGGGTGAGACACGCTGCGCACGTACTGGAGCAGGCGGGCGTGGCATCGAGCCTGCATGATGCTCGGGAGCTGGCGAAGTTTGCGCAGCATTCGGGTGAAGATTTTGATACGTCAATTGCCCGCCGTGCAGCCCGCGAGCCGTTACAGCATATTCTTGGCGTGATGTATTTCCGCTACCTGGAGCTGGAATCGCGCCCTGGAGTGTTTATTGTGCGTCCGGAGACGGAAATGGTGGCACAAGCTGGTATTGACGCGATTGCTGGAATCGCTCGGCCTCGTGTGCTCGATTTATGCACAGGGTCAGGCGCGATAGCGCTTGCGATTGCCACGGAAGTTTCGAGTGCATGCGTGTGGGCAATTGAGAAAAGCGCTCAAGCGTTTGCCTCAGCTCAGCGAAATAACGCAAAGTATGGCAACGTCGTCACCTTTCTTCATGGGGATGCACTCGATGCCGAAACTCTATTGAAGCAAGAGATTGCTGAAGCAGGCCGCTTTGATATGGTGATCTCGAATCCCCCCTATGTGCCGCTGTACCATGAGCTTTCGCCGGAAGTGCGCCAGGATCCTGAGATGGCTCTGTTCGGTGGAGGTGAAGCTGGTTTAGAGTTTCCACTTGCTGTGGTTGAGCGTGCAGCGCGGCTGCTCCGAGGAGGTGGCGTGCTGATTATGGAACATGCGAGCGAGCAGGCCGCCCCGCTGTGCGCAGCTGCTACGGCAGCTGGGTTTGTCCAGGTGTCTACCGGCACTGATCTCACCGGAGCACCGCGATTTTTACGGGCGCAATGGCCAGGGCGTGCATCGTGAGTCTGTGCGCGGGTGGGCTCACAATACTGACTGTGTCTCACCCCAGTACTGCTGGGCTCACGCCCTTAAGTCCGCAGCTCTCTGCGTCCACACCCTGAGCAGGTGTTTTCATGCCGTAAGTCTGTGCGCAGTTCCGCATCAGAGTAGGGCAGCTGATTTACAATGTGAGCGGAGAAGTGCCCACCTGCATAAGGCAGATGGCGTAGGTCAGTTAGGATAAGTAGGTCAGTTAGGATAAAAGTATGCAGGTCTTTCACAGCGTAGATGCTGAGCGCGGCGATGCTCAGCAATGGGATGTAGCTCGCGCGGCAGCCAGCGCTGCTATAGCGGCTGGAGAAGTCATCTGTCTGCCCACTGACACCGTGTATGGCATCGGCGCTGATCCTTTTAACGCTGACGCCGTGACGGCGTTGCTGAGCGCAAAATCTCGCACTCGTGCGATGCCGCCGCCGGTACTCGTAGCTGATGCTAAGCAGGCCGCTCGACTCGTCGATCCTGCAGTGCAGCGAGGAGAAGTGGCCGAGATCGTCCATACGCTCATCGAAAATTTTTGGCCTGGGGCACTGACTATTATTCTTCCTGCTGCTCCCACAATCGGCTGGGATTTGGGCGAGACAAACGGGACGGTAGCTCTGCGGATGCCGGATCATCCGGTGGCTTTGGCGCTGCTGCAGACGGTGGGGCCGCTCGCCGTCACGAGCGCCAATCAGACGGGGCGTCCGCCAGCTACTACGATTGCGCAGGCGGTGCAGCAGTTGGGAGAGGCAGTGAGCGTTTATCTGGATGCGGGGACGTCCCCAGGCGGAGTCCCCAGCACGATTGTGCGGCTCAGCGCCGATACGCCGCAGCAGGCTGACCTCATCCGTCGAGGCGCACTGAATCCAAGTGCCATTGCGCGCACTGCCGGTATTGCTATTAGCGAGCCACAGCCGTGAGGAGTTACCTGTTCGTCATGGTGCTCGCGGCGGCGATCACGTATCTGCTCGTGCCGGTGGCCTTGAAGCTGGCATTGCGGATGGGGGCAGTGAGCCACGTGCGCGCTCGGGATGTGCATACTTTTCCCATCGCCCGCATGGGAGGGGTGGCGATGTATGGCGGATTCGTGGTCAGCCTTTTGGTGGCTTCACGGGTGCCGTATTTGAGCAAAATTTTCACTCTCGATTCTTCTGCGTGGGGCATCATTATCGGCGCTGGCGTGATGTGTATCGTGGGCGTGATTGACGATATCTACGAGCTGCGGTGGTATGCCAAACTGGCTGGGGAAATACTAGCAGCCGGCGTCATGGCCTGGTTTGGCGTGCAGCTCATTTCGCTGCCGATTCTGGGGGTGACGATCGGCTCAGCGCGACTGAATCTCTTTGGCACGGTGGTGGTCGTCGTGCTCGTGGCCAATGCCGTGAATTTCGTCGATGGTTTGGATGGCTTGGCGGCGGGATTAGTGGGCATTGGCGGGTTTGCATTCTTTGCGTACGCCTATTACCTCACCCGCATGATTGATCCTGGAGATTACACGTCGGTGGCCGCCGTCGTCACGGCTGCACTCGTGGGCGTGTGTGCGGGATTTCTGCCGCATAATTTCCACCAAGCTCGAATTTTCATGGGGGATTCTGGGGCGTTGATGCTCGGAGCTGTGGTGGCGGGCACGGCCGTCGTCGTCACGGGGCAAATTGATCCAGCAAATGTGCAAACGGCGTCAGCGATCCCTGCATTTATGCCAATCCTCATTCCTGCGCTGATTCTCATCGTCCCGCTTGTCGATACATTCTGGGCGGTGCTGCGCCGTGTTTTGCGCGGACAGAGCCCCTTTCACGCCGACGCCGGACACTTGCACCATCGACTCTTGCGCCGCGGGCACTCACACACAAAGGCGGTATTAGTGCTCTACATGTGGGCGGCGGTGATCTCTTTTTCCGGTGCGGCAAGTGTGATTTTCCCGCATCCCATCGTGCTTATATGCGCGGTAGTGCTAGCTGTTATAGCGGTTTGCATTACGATCTATCAGATGCGCTTGCCGCGCGTCCCAGGAGCGCAGAAACATGCTGATCTTCCGCAGTGAACGGCGTCTGCGACGCTCCCACCCTGGGCAGCGCCGCACGGATCGGCACATCATGGCCAGAGCTACTCTGTACAGCGCGCTGGCGGTGTTCGTCGGTGCCGCCAGTGGGGCACTGGGGATGCTGCATTGGCACGGTGGGGGCGCTGCGGCGAGCGTTGCCATTGGGGCAGGGGTTGTCGTGCTCTCGAATCTATTCCAATGGGGATCGACGCTCGCCGTGCAGCGGTGGCTCTCGCAGTTTCAGGGAGTGGCGTTCGCAGGGGTTTTTCTCTTCAAGCTAGCGGCGCTGATGGCAGTGTTGGCGGCATTACTTCCACTTCCGTGGCTCAGTGCCCAAGCGTTCTTTGGCGCTTTTGCACTAGCGGTGCTTCTCTCTCTCGCTGTGAGCTCGGCCGTAGTGATGCGCGAGCACGGCCCTGAGATTGATTGTAAGTGATGAGGGATAACTCTTTGCCCCTGAAAGATCTCTCATGTAAAGTTGAGGCGTCAGATTTTTCTGTCGGAGAGCGTCACGATGATGTAGTTCTTCGCACAGGGGACGCACATGCACGGAGAAAGGTTTGCACTGGTGAACGCTTTGCTTGCAACTGCGCTTATGCCCTTCGCTCAGGCGTCGTCTGCGAGCAGCGATTTTGAGGCTCCGACTCTCGCACATGAGTTTGATCCCGCCCCTTTCCTGTTTGTCGGTACGCCGTTTGAAATGAACCGCATCCTACTGGTGCGGCTGATTGCGGTAGCCATCCTCACGCTGCTCTTGGTGCTCTACGCCAAGCGTTCCAAACTGATTCCTGGGCGCGCGCAGGCGATGATGGAAACGCTGTTGGAATTTTCTAAGGTGAGCATCGGGGAAGAGATTCTGGGTGGAGAAGAAGAGGCTCGGAAGTATCAACCGCTTTTAATGACGATTTTCCTGGGCGTCCTCTTCATGAATCTCACCGGCGTCATCCCAGGGCTCCAGATCGCTGGTACGTCTCTGATTGGTATGCCGCTGATCTTTGCAGTAGTGGCGTACGTGAGTTTCATTGCAGCTGGCATTAAAGCGCACGGAGCTAAGGATTTCTTCAAGAGCCAACTGATGCCCCCTGGAGTGCCGAAAGTTCTCTATATTCTGATGACGCCGCTGGAATTCCTCTCCACATTCGTCTTGCGTCCTATTACGCTCACGATTCGTCTGCTTGCCAACATGGTCGCTGGGCATTTTATTCTGGTGTTGTGTTTCGTCGGCACTCACTATCTGTACTTCACGTTGAGTGGGCTGCCTGGCGGCGTCTTTGGCTCGCTCACGCTTCTTGGGGGAATAGTCTTCGTGGCTTTCGAGCTCTTTATTGGAGCTCTCCAGGCCTACATCTTTGCTATGCTCTCGGCAGTTTACATTTCACTTTCTGTTTCAGAACACTGAGGCAGCCATCAAATAGAACAAAGGAAGAAACCACATGATTGGAAACATCGCCACCATCGGGTATGGTCTGGCAGCCATCGGCCCTGGCATTGGTATTGGAATGATTGGTGCAAAAAACCAGGAAGCCACCGCCCGTCAGCCTGAAATGGCCAAGGTGCTGCGCACAAACATGTTTCTCGCCATCGCTTTCACTGAAGCCCTCGGCTTGATCGGCTTTGTCGCTGGCTTCATCTTCCGGTGAGAGCTATGGCATTACCACTGTTTCAAGAAGCGGCAGCGGGCGCTGAGTCGTTCAATATCGTCCTGCCTGCGCTTCCCGATCTGATCTGGGGCACGGTTGCTTTCGTCATCGTGGCTGTAGCGGTGTATAAGTTGGCGTGGCCGGCGTTTTCAGCCACGCTCGACGAGCGCCGTGAAAAGATCGAGCACGGGCTGCGCGCCGCTGAAATCGCTAGAGAAGAAGTAGCACGAGAGCGCGAAGATCTCGCTGGTGAAGTGGACCAAGCTCGCATTGAAGCGAGTGATATTCGGGAGAAAGCGCAGGCGAACGCCAAGAACATCGTGGCTGACGCTCAGGCGAAAGCGCGCAGTGAAGCGGATGGCATTCTCGATGCTGCCCACGTGCGTATTGCTGCTGACGCAGATGCTGCTAAGCGAACACTTCAGGATGAAGTGGGTCTGATGGCTACGGAACTTGCTGGGCGTATTGTGGGCGAAGCCATCGCGGATGAGGCTCTCGCTCGTCGGGTGATTGACCGCTTTATTAGCGAGTTGGAAACTGCAGATGCGCCTGAGGGAATCGCTGCTACCGGCGTTCTTGGGCAGGAGAGTGCCTAATGCGGCTCGGCAGTGAAACCGCCTATCGCAAGGCGCAAGAGGGCTGGGATGCGCTGCTGCGCGAAAAGGGTGCCGGCGAAGTGGATTTTGCTCGTGAGCTTTTTGCACTTGCCGATGTCTTCGCCTCTGCGCCCGCTCTTGTGGCGGCCTTGGAAGATGCGGCGCGCTCTGCCCATGATCGCGCCGCTTTAGCACAGGCCGTAGTGAAGTCGAAGACCTCTGGCGAGGTGGAAGATCTCACGGCGGGGCTGGTGCGAGAGCGGTGGAGTGAGAGTGGAGATCTGGTGCGCGCCGTGGAAAAGCTCGGCGTGCAGACGCTGCTTTCAGGAGCTGAACGTGAAGGGCAGCTGTCGGAGGTTGAGAGCGAGCTCTATTCGCTGCGCAACCTTCTCGGTCGCGAGCGGGAATTGCGAACTACGCTCTCGGATACCCGATATTCGCTCTCTGCACGGAAGCAGCTGACGGCGTCACTATTGACGACGCTCTCGACGTATACCGAAGAGCTGTTTGAACGGGCGCTGAGCAAAACTGGAGAGACGAGCTTGCGCTCCACGCTTGCGGACTACATTGAAGCAGTCGGTGAGCGCTCAGAACACCTCGTAGCGAGCGTGACGGCGGCGATCCCACTCACACGTGAGCAGGAAGAACGGCTTGCGGGAGTGCTCTCGCGGCAGTTTGCCGCGGATGTGCAGATCCACACTACAGTTGATACATCGGTGATCGGTGGAGTGAAAGTGCTGATCGGGAGCCACGTGATTGATGGCACGCTGGCTAGTCGGCTCCAGGAAGTAAAAGAAGTTTTCAGAAACGGCCGATAACGGCAAACCGTGCGACGCGCTTGTGTGACGTCGCTTCTAGTAAAGGATAGAGAATGGCGGAACTAACGATCCAGCCAGAGGAAATTCGGGCGGCGCTCGATTCTTTTGTGAGCTCGTATGAGCCTACGAAGGCTGCGAGCGAAGAGGTTGGCCATGTGATGCTCACGGCCGATGGCATTGCCCGCGTGGATGGCTTGCCCAGTGCAATGGCGAATGAGCTGCTGAAGTTTGATGATGGCACTCTAGGCTTGGCGATGAACCTGGAGGAACGCGATATCGGCGTCGTAGTGCTGGGTGACTTCTCACGGATTGAGGAAGGCATGGCTGTGCGCCGCACGGGCGAGGTGCTCTCTGTACCCGTTGGTGAGGGCTATCTCGGCCGCGTGGTCGATCCATTGGGCGCTCCGCTTGACGGGTTGGGTGCGATTACGGATATCGACGAGCGCCGCGCTCTGGAATTGCAGGCTCCAGGCGTCATGATGCGTCAGAGCGTGAGTGAGCCGCTGCAGACGGGTATTAAAGCTATCGATGCCATGATTCCGATTGGCCGCGGTCAGCGTCAGCTTATTATTGGCGACCGCAAGACGGGCAAGACGGCGCTAGCTATCGACACCATCTTGAACCAGAAAGAGAACTGGGAATCGGGCGATCCGCAGAAGCAGGTGCGCTGTATCTATGTGGCTGTAGGGCAGAAAGGCTCGACGATCGCAGAGGTACGCTCCACGTTGGAGAAGAATGACGCTCTGAAATACACCACGATCGTGGCATCTCCCGCCTCCGATCCAGCCGGCTATAAGTATCTCGCCCCCTACACTGGCTCAGCTATCGGCCAGCATTGGATGTATCAGGGCAAACACGTCTTAATCGTCTTTGACGATCTCTCGAAGCAGGCAGAAGCCTATCGTTCAGTCTCGTTGTTGCTACGGCGTCCGCCAGGGCGTGAAGCGTATCCAGGCGATGTGTTTTACTTGCACTCTCGCCTGTTGGAGCGTTGCGCTAAGCTCTCTGACGAACTCGGTGGCGGATCTATGACGGGTCTGCCGATTATCGAAACTAAAGCGAATGACGTTTCGGCCTATATTCCTACGAACGTCATTTCCATCACGGACGGACAGATCTTCTTGCAATCTGATCTGTTTAATGCGAACCAGCGCCCAGCCGTGGACGTCGGTATTTCTGTGAGCCGCGTGGGCGGCGATGCCCAGGTGAAAGCTATGAAGAAAGTAGCCGGCACCCTGAAGATCACGCTGGCTCAGTATCGCGCTCAGGCGGCGTTTGCCATGTTTGCCTCCGATTTGGATGCCGCTACGCAGCAGCAGCTCACGCGTGGTGCTCGTCTGATGGAGCTGCTCAAGCAGCCGCAGTACACGCCGTATCCGGTGGAAGATCAGATTGCATCAGTGTGGGCTGGTACAAAAGGCTATTTGGACGATGTGCCACTGGAATTGGTGCATGATTTCGAGCGAGGACTTCTGGAGCACCTGCGGCTCAACTCCTCCGTACTGCAGACTCTGGCCGACACTGGCAAGATGGACGACGAGACTGAAGCGGCGCTGAAGTCGGGAACGGAAGAGTTCCATCAGGAGTTTGCCGTGGCTCATGGCTTAGTAGCCGAAGAAGACGAAGAGCAGAGCGCTGAGAAGAGCCAAGAGCAAATCGTGCGCACAAAGCGAGGCTAATGTGGCGGGTGCACAGCGTAGATTCAAAGAAAAAATTCGGGCTACATCCACGCTCGAAAAAGTCTTCAGAGCGATGGAGCTTATTGCTGCATCTCGCATCTCGAAGGCTCGTAATGCTGCGCTCGGGCAAGATCCATACACGCAAGCGTTGATTAAGTCGATTCAGATGGTGGCGGGAGATGCGCAATACACGCACCCCTTGGTCACGGAGCGAACCGATACGAATAAAGTGGTGGTCTTCGTCGTCACGAGTGATCGCGGCATGGCCGGTGCCTACTCTTCATCGGTGCTGCGGGAGGCAGATCGTTTCATGGATCAGCTGCGTGAGCAGGGCAAAGAGCCAGTGCTATACGTGTCTGGGCGGCGTGGAGCGAGCTACTACAACTTCCGCGGTGTGCCGGTGGCTCAGACGTGGGTGGGGTACTCTGATAAGCCCAGTGACGCCGTCTCGCATGAGATTGCGACGACGCTGCTGGATCGCTTTTTGGCGCCAGCAGATGAGGGCGGCGTGGCAGAGCTTCACGTGGTGTACACGCGGTTTATTTCTATGGTCACGCAGCATGTGCACATTCGCCGGATGCTGCCGTTGCAGGTGGTGGATGCTCCACAGTCAGCAGAGTCTTCTGCTGCGGACGCCGTGCCGGAGACGCAGAAAATTACTCCGCTCTATGAGTATGAGCCTTCTGCGCAAGCGGTGTTTGACGCACTATTGCCTATGTACATCACGTCGCGTATCCGTGGAATTATGCTGATGGCAGCGGCCTCTGAGCTCGCCTCGCGCCAGCAGGCTATGCACTCAGCTACTGAGAATGCCTCAGAGCTCATTAACCAATACACCCGCTTGGCGAACAATGCTCGCCAGGCTGAGATCACCACAGAAATTACCGAGATTATTTCCGGTGCTGACGCGCTGGGGAAGAGCAGTTAGCTGGGAGTAATTCTCCAGCAGGTGTGCATGAAAGAGTGAAGGACGAAGCAATGACCGTCGTTGATGAAGAAAAGAAAGTCTCTACCGGCCGTATTGTGCAAGTGGTGGGCGCTGTGGTGGATGTGGAGTTTCCGCCAGATGCGCTGCCGGAAATCAACAACGCACTCACGACTGAAGTGAATCTCGCTGGCCAGGGCGAAGGGTCGCAGAGCTTGCATATGACTCTCGAAGTGGCGCAGCACTTGGGCAACAATATCGTGCGCACAATTGCTATGAAGCCTACCGACGGTTTGGTTCGCGGAGCCATCGTGGTAGACACAGGCGCTCCTATTTCCGTGCCTGTGGGCGATGTGACCAAAGGCCACGTGTTCAACGTGGTGGGTGACTGCTTGAACCTTGATGAGGGCGAACAGCTTGAGGTCAAGGAGCGTTGGCCGATTCATCGCAAGGCTCCCGCTTTTGACGAGCTTGAACCAGAGACCAAGATGTTTGAGACGGGCATCAAGGTGATTGATCTGCTCACCCCGTACGTGCAAGGTGGCAAGATCGGCCTTTTCGGCGGCGCTGGCGTGGGCAAGACGGTGCTTATCCAAGAGCTTATTCAGCGCGTGGCGCTTGATCACGGCGGCGTCTCGGTATTTGCTGGCGTGGGGGAGCGCACCCGCGAGGGAAATGATCTGATTCGAGAAATGGAAGAGGCCGGCGTACTGGATAAGACGGCACTCGTCTTTGGTCAGATGGATGAGCCTCCAGGGGTGCGTCTGCGGATTGCGCTCTCTGGATTGACGATGGCTGAGTACTTCCGCGACGTGCAGAATCAGGACGTGTTGCTCTTTATTGACAATATCTTCCGCTTCACGCAGGCTGGCTCTGAGGTTTCCACTCTGCTAGGACGTATGCCGTCAGCTGTGGGATATCAGCCCACGTTAGCTGATGAGATGGGCGCGCTGCAGGAGCGCATCACCTCCACTCGTGGTCACTCGATTACGTCGCTGCAGGCTATTTACGTGCCAGCTGATGACTACACTGACCCAGCTCCGGCTACGACGTTTGCCCACTTGGATGCCACCACGGAGCTGTCGCGCGATATCGCCTCCCGAGGTCTGTATCCAGCAGTGGATCCGCTGGCCTCCACGAGTCGTATTCTGGATCCGCAGTACGTGGGCAAAGATCACTATGAGGTAGCCACTCGGGTGAAAGCTATTTTGCAGAAGAATAAAGAGCTGCAAGATATCATCTCGATTCTCGGCGTGGATGAGCTCTCCGAAGAAGATAAGGTGACGGTGGCGCGCGCTCGTCGCATTGAGCAGTACCTTTCGCAAAATACCTACACTGCCGTTAAGTTCACCGGCGTGGAAGGCTCCACAGTGCCGATTGCTGAAACGGTCGAGGCATTCCGCCGCATCTGTGATGGCGAATACGATCACGTGCCCGAGCAGGCGTTCTTCAATATCGGTGGTATTGACGATATTGAAAGAGCCTGGCACAAGATTCAAAAGGATATGGCCTGATGAATCTGGAAATCGTTTCGCGCACCGGCACGATTTTTCACGGCGACGTGAAAGAAGTGGTGGTGCCAGCAGCGCAGGGGCAGCTCGGTATTTTGCCTGGGCATACCCCGCTGCTCGCTATTCTCGTGCCTGGCACTGTGCATTTCGTGCAAGAGGACGGGGCGGCGCACACATTCAACACCGCTCGCGGCTTCGTCACGATGGAAAATGATCAAGTGATGGTAGTCGTCGATGCGGGCATTGAGGCCGAACAGGTGAAGTCGGTCTAGTGCGGGTAGTGATTGCACGCTGCGCCGTAGACTATTCGGGTCGCCTCGATGCGCACTTGGAACCGGCGATGCGTCTGCTCATGCTGAAAGCGGATGGTTCGGTGCTCGTCCATTCAGATGGCGGTTCGTATAAGCCGCTCAACTGGATGAGCCCGCCGGCCACGATGCACACCCGTGAGCCGGATGCTGCTGAGGCTGCCGACGGCGTCACCCAGGTGTGGGATGTTCAGCATCGCAAGACGGATGATCACCTCGTCATCTATATTTTCGAGATTGTGCACGATATAGAGTGTGATCTAGGGCTTGAGCCAGGACTCGTCAAAGATGGCGTCGAGGCGCATTTGCAGGAGCTTCTTGCGGAGCAGGTGGAGCGGCTCGGCGCTGGATTCCAGCTCATCCGGCGAGAGTATCCCACCGCTATTGGACCTGTCGATTTAATGGCTCTGGATGCTGACGGCGTACACGTAGCAGTGGAGATAAAGCGCCGTGGCGAGATTGATGGAGTTGAGCAGCTCACTCGCTATCTTGATCTTTTAGGGCGCGACTCGACCATTCTTCCGCTGCGCGGGATTTTCGCCGCGCAAGAGATTAAGCCGCAGGCGCGCACGCTCGCTGAAGATCGCGGGATTGAATGTGTCATCCTTGATTACGATGAAATGCGCGGGTTTGATCGGCCTGAGGATCGGCTCTTCTGAGCGTCTCTCAGGTCTTCTGAGCGGCAGCTGCGAGCAGGCCGCCCCCCCCCGTAAGGCTTTGCCACCGCTACGGGCACTATTAGCTGTTTTAGCTGTGGCGGCTTAATTGCGATGGCTTAGCGTGGCGGCAAAGCCACAGTAGCGTGGCTAGAGGAGTTGCGTGATACGCGATAGATAGCTTCTGCTGGCTGCTCTGCTAGCAGAAGCTATCCGGCAACGTAAGTTTCACGCAGCTCGCGCAGCTGTATAGAAATCGCTCAGTGCCTGTGCGAGCGCGGCAGGTTGCTCATTCGCGGTGAAATGGCCAGCCGTTGGAATCTCAATCAGGCGCGGATTTTGAGCTTTGAGAGCGAGATTCATCAAGTACTCCAGGGAGCATGTGGAATCGTCATCGCCACGAATGAGATACACCGGCCCGTCCACGAGTGCCACGGCGTCACTACGATCCTTGCGCGCCAGCATAGCGCGCAACTGCCATGCGAGCCCCTCGTTAGGTGCGGCACGGAGTAAAGATGCAATTTCGCTGCGCATGGCGGCGTTCGCATCTGGCGAGAGCATGGTGGTCTCCCAATCGGCGATGGCGTCATAGCCGTGGCCAGCCTCGGCTTGTTCGATAATCGAGAGCCGGTAAGCGCGAGTGCTGGCGGTGTCGCTCGCAATGTTGGTATCCATCAGCGCGAGTCCACACACCATTTGAGGATACTGGCTCACAAATTCAGCCGCGACAGCGCCGCCCATGGATAGGCCGCCGATGGCGACATGCTGCACTCCGCACGCATCGAGAGTGGCTTTTACCGCCTGCGCGTAGGTGGCAATGGTGGGATCTCCAAACGAAGCTGCCAAGGGTGACTTCCCAAATCCAGGGGCGTCAGGGGTGATGATGTCAATATCGGGTAGCTTGGCGCGTACCTTATCCCACATCGTCGAATCGAGGGGGAGTGCATGAATCAAAACTAAGGGCACGTCAGATGGCGCGCCTGTGCGGCGAAAAGCGAGGTGATGAGTCATATAAATATGGTAACGCTTATCAGTTCACTATATGCGGTGCTGATCAGTCACTGCCGAGGCAGAGCTCGACCGTCTCGGCAGCTGCTCTCATGAGTCCGCATGAGTGTCGCCGTCACCTATTCCCCCGCTGCTCTCCCCACCGTCACTGCTCATCACGATGGAGCGAGGCGAGCTGGCTAGGAGAGCACGCATATCTTCCACGTAAGAGCTGAGGTTCTTGTACTGCTCAGTGAGCGAATCCGCATAAGATCGGGCGCTTTCGCGCTGCATAGTGGCTGCCTGCTCGGCCTCAGTGCGCAACTGCTCGGCGTCGGCGTGAGCCTGCTGAAGAATGCTGGCAGCCTCTGAGCGAGCGCGAGCCACGATGGCTTCAGCTTCTGAGGCAGCTTTGTGAGTAGTGGCGTTTGCCTGCTCTACAGCCTGCTGAGATTGCTGTTCTGCCTGCAGACGGGCATCGTTTGCAGCGTTGAGCTGCGCCTGTGAAGATTCTCGCGCTTCTGCTTCCTCACGGGCGAGCCGATCGGTGAGCTCAGCGTATTGGCTGGCGGCTTTTTCTTCGGCCTCAGTACGCAGTGCGATGGCAGCCCGTTCCGCTTCCGCACGCAAGTGTTCGGCTTCATGCTCGGCATCGGCTTTCATCTGGGCGCATTGCTGCTGCGTTTGGGCGCGCAGCTCGGCACTCTCGCGCTCAGCTGTAGCGCGCCATTGCGCTGCGTCTTTTTCGGCTTGCGCACGTAGCTGTGCTGTCTCGGCAGCGGCTTGAGTACGCAGAGATTGCGCCTGTGCTTGTGCTTGCGAGAGGATATTTTCAGCTTCGCGCGCGCTGCGTTCGCTCAGTTCCTCAGCCGAGCGGTGTGACGTCTCATGCAGTGCATCAGCTTGCGCCTGAGCCTGCTGCTGCAGTGTGTCGGCCTCGCTGCGGGCTTGCGCTAGAATGTCGGCGCTCTGCTTCTCAGTCTTGTGCTCCATCGCGGTAGTTTTCTCTTCGGCAGCAGCTAAAATGGCGTCGGATTCGCTGCGGGCTTGAGTGACGAGATCGAGCGCCTGCTCTTCGGCAGATCGCAGTAGCCGCTCTACTCTGGCTCCCAGACCGGAATAAGATGGGTGGTCAGTTTCCCCTAATTCGTCCTGTGCCTTGGCGAGCTCTCCAGATATTTGCAACACTTGCGCGTCGAGCTGAGCCACCTGGCTGCGTGCCTGCTCAAGCTGGTGAGTGAGCGACGTGATGTGCTGATCGACCTGTGCGCGGTCATAGCCGCGCATCACCACTGAAAAAGACGTTTCATCGCTCATGGCGTTCCTCATTCTCCTTCGTCACTCATTACATTAAATCCTAACGTATCGCACGGGTATGCAGAACGTGAGGGGCATTACCTTCATCTGCATTATTGCAATTTATTGTTGCTAAATCGTTATACTTTCATCAGTACCGGCTTCATGATGGGCGTCGATAGGAAGCCAACTGTGGCGTGAATGTAGCTTAGCTGCGCAGCAAACATGCGAGGAGAAAACGGGAATGCGCGTTGTAAAAAAATGGAACGCCAAAACTATTTTTGGCGTGTTGTTGGCCTCCACGGGGGTGATGCTCACCGCAGTGACGGCGTGGCACGCAGCGACGTTTAATCCTGAGAAAATCGTGACGCTGACGGCGGATTCAACGCCGGAAGCTATTTTCATCTACACCGCCCCTGGGGTGCTCAATATCGTGACGGATCAGCCGCGCGTGACGCTGACGGCCAGCCAAGCAGATGACGTTATCGAATGGGGATATGGCTCATCCAAGGATGTCGCTGGCTATGTAGGAGCGTCCGCAGCGCGCACGGTACGAGGTTTTGCCAATGAGGGGCGTGAGCTTCTTGAGCCTGCTGTGGAAGATCACCGCGCCGACTCTAAAACCAATGATGCCGATAAGAAAACTATCAGTGCAGGGGGATTCCATCTCTCCCAGTCCGATCAGTGGGAGAAAGCTGGCAGTGGCAAGGGAACTGTCTCGTTTGATTTAGACGTGGAGCCAGGGGTAGATCGTTCACTCATCGCCACCAGCTCCACTGGTGTGGCTCCGCAGCTCACCCTCAGCTGGGTGCGCACAGAGCGGATGGCATCTCCAGCGCCATTCATCGTGATGGGAGTGCTGCTCGCACTTATCGGCGCGGTGCTACTGCTCACGGCGTGGCGCGATCAAATGAAGCGGGAGACTCTCGCCCGTCAAGAAGCGCAGACACAGGCCTATAGGGAAGAGCGCGCTATGGCGCTCACGACGGAACTTCCGGCATTTCACGGCGATTTAGCTCATCCGAGCACGGATCGCGCCGTGCAGCACGCCCACACGGACGGCGCGTTCGGAGCAGGTGTGCTTCCAGGCACATCGCGCACCTTGAGCATCAGGGAACGCGATCTCAGCGAAAAAGATCGGCTCATCATCGCTGAACCGATGGGTGATGAGGCTGGTGATGAGACCGGTGAGTCACACGCGGCTAACGGCGTCACAGCTGACGGTGTATCAGGGGAGCACGGTTCCCACGCTACTGGTGCTCGTGCTCACCGTGACGGCGAACGCCGCGATGCCGACGAGACGGACAATATCACTCTGTGGACCTACACTGAGCCGTTTGAAAATGACGAGGGTGAAGATGAACTGATCGACGATACACAGGCGTGGGAGAGAGGCGGCAATGCGTAGGACAGGAGCCAAGATAGGAGCTGTCGGTACAATTGCACTGCTCGCAGTATGCTTAACGGCATGTCAGCAGCAAGAGGTGCCACAGCCGCACGTGACGAATACTGCGGAAGAAGTAGTGACGCAGAATCAGTACGCCACCATAGCTCAGCAGACGGAGCAGGCGCTCGCTGACGCCGATAAAAAAGGCGATGCCAACGCTCTGACAGCGCGGATAGGGCAGCCTGCACGTGCTCAACGCACCGCCCAGTACAAGCTGCGCAGCCTGAAGTCTGATACGAAGATTTCGACGTTCGCCATTGATGCTCAAGCCGCTGCGGTGTCGTCGGGAGCGGCGTATCCACGCTCGCTGGTGGCTTTCGGAGCGCCCACGGATGGACAAAATCAGCGCACACTCACGGCGTGGCAGCAGGAGAATGCCCGTGCGAATTACCAGCTGTGGGGGCAGGTGAGTCTCTTCCCGACGGTGGAACTGCCAACTCTAGCTTCTACCCTCGATGACGCGGCTGGCTATCCGAAACTCAACGCGGGGAACTACCTCACAGATCCTGCCACGGTGACGGCTGCCTATGCAGCGTACAATGCGAGCCAAAAGGTCTCTGGTGTTCCTTTTCAAAAAGACGACCCCGTTTTTACCCAGCTGAAAGGGCAGCTTGACGCATTGCGGCAAAATGTGGGGAATTTCGGTACGATCTCTATGAGCTTCGCGGATAGTGGTACTGCGCCGGTGGTGGTAAGCACCGATGATCGAGGGCTCGTCGTCATTGGCGAGATGAAGTACTCCACAAAATATGAGAGCAAGTCTCGCGTACAACCCATCACTTTTAAGGGCACCCCAGAATCGTTGATGCTCTCTGGCTCAAAAGATAATCCAGATGTTGAAGTGACGGTGGATAAGCCGCTGACGAGCGAATTTTCACTCTTAGTAGCTTTTTATATCCCCGCTAAAAATGCTGGTGAGACAGTGCAGGTGATTGGCGCGAGCAGCAACGTATTAGAAAGCGTTAAAGTGGACTAGAGCGGGTATTCCACACAGGTATCCTCGCAACAAGGAACGTTCTCTTAGCTGTGATAAGGAAGCGAGCATATGGCTCCAGTAGTTGATCTATCGCAATTTGCTCAGAAAAATTCGCCGCAATCTGGTTCAGTGCGGGGGCGCGCTGGTCAGGTTGCAGGTGCCGGAACTGCAAGTGGTGCTGCAGGTGCGAGTAGAACTGGTGCGGGTGACGCCGGCGCCGTGGTACACGGCGCGTTGATTGTGGCCGTGACGAAAGACAATCTGCAAGAGGTAGTGACGACGTCGATGCAACTGCCGGTGGTGGTCGTCTTCCACTCGCAGCACTCTCCCAATTCGGCCACGCTCGTGCAGCGCTTTGAGGACCTCGTCCACGCAGAGCATGGCCGTTTCCAATTGGCCACAGTCGATACCGATAGCCAATCAGAGGTGACGGCAGCATTTGGCGTGAGCGCCGTCCCCACTGCGGCAGCGCTGATACAAGGACAACCCATCCCGCTGTTCCAAGGTCTTCCTGAGGAAGCAGCTATAGCGGACGCTATGGAAAAGCTACTGGCCACTGCTGCGCACTACGGCTTGAACGGGCACCTTGACGGCGAGCGCGAGCCTGAGCCAGCAGCCCCCGAGATTCCGCCGGCGTACAAAGATGGCATTGACGCTCTGAACGCTGGAGATTTTGAGCGTGCCCGAGACGCATTCACCCAAGCGCTGAAAGACAATCCTGGCGATGAAATTGCGCTGCGCTATCTGCACCAGAGCGAACTCTATCAGCGTCTCGCACGGCTCAATCCAGACAATTCCGCATCATCTGCTCAAGATATCCTCGCTGCCGCAGCCACGGCTCCGCTCTCACAGCTGCAGCCACATCTCGATGCAGCTGACATTGAGTTCTCACTCGGGCAGCAAGAGAGCGCTTTCCGGCGGCTGATTGCCGTCGTGGCAGCTACGCAGGCAGATGTGCGCGACAGTGCACGTCTGCGACTGCTAGAGCTGTTTTCTCTGGCTGAAGAGAGCAATCCCGAGGGTGTGAAGCAAGCGCGAAAAGCGCTCACAAACGTGCTGTTCTGATGATGCGCGGTTTAGGCACTGCGGTAGGTGCTGTAGTTTGAGCGCTACGATTTGAGCTGAGCACTACGGCTTGGCACTGTTTTGCTCAGGCGTGGTTTTAGTCGCGCATTCAGTTCTATCGCGCGCCGCCAGCGGCTGCCAACTGTGCCGATCAGCGGCTTTCAGCCGCAGCCTGCTTAGCTTGCTTTTGGCTGCGCGATTGGGTTATTCAGGCCTGTTCAGCTGATTCGCCGGCGCCCTCTTTCTTCGGCGCAAGGTAGATCACGCTCAGCGGTGGGAGCTGCATCGCGGCAGAATATGGCCGCCCGTTCCAGCTGATCTCTTCCGCCTGCACCTTGCCGAGATTGCCGACGCCAGAGCCTCCATAGACGGTGGCATCAGAGTTGAATATCTCGTCCCATTCGCCCCCAAAAGGCAGCCCCACACGGTAGTCATTGTGCGTCGTGCCAGCGAAGTTGCAAACGATGGCCAAAACGTCGCTACCGTCGTGGCTCTTGCGCAGGTACGAGAGTACATTGTGATCGCCGTCAGAGACTTCAATCCACTCAAAGCCAGCGTTGGTGAAATCTTCACTCCACAGTGCTGGGTGAGCACGGTACACCTTATTGAGATCGCGCACGCAGCTCATGACGCCGTCATGCCCCTCATTCTGGGTGAGCCACCAATCGAGGCTCCGTCCCTCATTCCACTCGTCGATCTGGGCAAACTCTTGCCCCATAAAGAGCAGCTGTTTGCCAGGGTGACTCCACTGGTAGCCGTAGAGGAGCCGCACGCCAGCGAGCTTTTGCCAGTGATCGCCAGGCATCTTGGAGTAGAGCGAACCTTTGCCGTGTACCACTTCATCGTGGGAGAGGGGGAGGAGGAAATGCTCGCTGAACGCGTAGACGAGGGAGAACGTGAGCTCGCCGTGATGCCACCGGCGGTTAATAGGCTTCTCTTCCATGTAGCGAAGAGTGTCGTTCATCCAGCCCATATTCCATTTGAGGCCGAAACCGAGGCCGCCATGATCGGTGAGGGCAGTGACGCCGTCCCAAGAGGTGCTCTCTTCGGCGATCATCATAATGCCAGGGTTGTTCTTATAAGCGGTGGCATTGGTCTCTTGAATAAATGAAATCGCTTCAAGATTTTCGCGGCCGCCGTAAATATTGGGTTGCCATTTGCCAGCTTCGCGGGAATAATCGAGATAGAGCATCGAAGCTACGGCATCCATACGAATTGCGTCGATATGGAACTGGCTGAGCCAATAGAGAGCATTCGCCACGAGGAAATTGCGCACCTCATTGCGTCCGAAATTAAACACATACGTGCCCCAATCGGGATGCTCCCCGCGCAGCGGGTTGGGATCTTCATACAGAGGAGTTCCGTCGAAGCGAGCGAGTGCCCATTCGTCGCGTGGGAAGTGCGCCGGCACCCAATCCATAATGACGCCAATGCCGGCCTTGTGCAGCTCATTAATGAGATAGCGCAGATCGTCGGGAGTACCGTAGCGAGCCGTGGGAGAGTAGTAGCTGGTGACCTGATAGCCCCAGCTTGGCCCGAATGGATGCTCGGCCAGCGGCATGAATTCCACGTGCGTGAATCCGCAGTACTGCACGTGTCCAATGAGCTGCTCGGCCAGGGTGCGATAATCTAAGCCCTGCCTCCACGATCCCAAGTGCATTTCGTATACGCTCACTGGCCCGCTGTGTGGATCGTGCTCGCTGCGTTCGCGGAGCCATTCGGCGTCATCCCATTCAAAGTGTTGGGCGGTGATCACGCTGGCAGTGCTGGGAGGTACCTCTGTGCGCTGCGCCATCGGATCGGCTTTTTGATGCAGGCTGCCATCTTGATATTGAATTTCGTATTTGTAGCGTTCTCCCTCGCGAGCGCCAGGAATAAAGAGTTCCCAGATTCCGCTGGAGCCGAGCGAACGCATGGAAGAAGCTGTGCCATTCCAACCGTTGAAATCGCCGACGACGCGCACGGCGCGAGCATTGGGAGCCCACACGGCAAAACTCACGCCCTCTACATCGCCCATAGATGTGGGATAGGTGTGGACATGTGCGCCGAGCACTTCCCACAGGCGTTCATGTCGCCCCTCGCCAAAAAGGTATTTGTCGGTCTCTCCCACCGTGGGCAAAAAGCGGTATCCGTCGTCGGAGAGGTATGAGGACTCCCCGTAGACAGCGCGCACGCGATACTCGGGGACGTCCTCGCGCTCAAGTACCACAAACCAGATTCCATTGAATTCGTGTTGAGCTTCAAATTCACCCTCAGGGGTGACGACGTACACGGCGTCAGCGAGCTGCCGCTCCACTCGAATCGTCACGTGGTGGCCATCGTCGTGCATATGCGGGCCGAGAATATCATGCGGGGCATAGTAGAACCCGTTTGAGACTAGGTCGAGAATGTCGTATGAGATGGGAATGGGGTTTGCGTTCATAGTTCTAACTTTCACTTTCGGGTGAATTACCCTGATTCTATCTCGGTTGAGCGGTGTTCATTGGCTATTTTCACTCAGTATTTTTTACTAGTGCGTGCGCGCCACTGATGGGGATATCTACCCACTCGGGGCGGTAGGCAGCTTCATATGCCACTTCGTACAGTGCCTTATCCAGTACGAGCGCTGTGAGCAGAAGCCGATCGTTGGCTTGCAGTGGGTGTGCAGAGCTCAGCGAACTGGTTGGACTCAGCGAACTATACGAGCGCAGGAAAGTCTCGTGGGCGGAGCGTTCCCAGTGGTCCATGTCATCGGGGCGGGCGCCGTTTTTGCGGGCATAGCCTGCCGCGTAGCTCAGGGATCGCAGCATACCGGCCACATCGCGCAGCGCCAGATCGGGGGCAGTACGCTCGCTCAGCGCTCGCAGCGGCTCTCCCTCGAAATCAATTACCCTCCAGCTTCCAGTGCGCGTGCGCAGCACTTGGCCAAGATGGTAATCGCCGTGGATGCGCTGCAGCGGCGGCCACGGGATGCGGGCGGCGCGCTCATAGATAGCAGTGATACTGCTGCGCAGAGGTTCGAGTTCGCGCGCGAGTTCAAGAGCATGATTGGCGCGCTCCTGCCATGATTTCAGCTGTGCTCTACGCATCTGCTCGGTGGGTTCTACCTGCGTGCATGCCGCTGCGAGCTGGCTGTGCATCGCGCGTGTGAGCGCGCCGAGAGCGGCAATGTCGGCGCTCATGCGGGCAAACTCATCGGTGGGTTGGGCGCCGATGCTGGCGCTGGCGGGCTGGGCGCTGGTGGGGGCAGCTGCGGGAGAGGCGCCAGCAGAGGTGTCAGGAGTAGCTGCTCCAGGAGTGAGGGTGCTGGGGCTGGGCGTGCCAGAGTTAGCTGCGCTAGAGGTGAGTGCGCGAGTGAAAAGTTGCCAGGCATCGCTGGAGCCGGCAAGAAATTCGCTAGCAACCATGACGTCTGCAGCACTCTCCCTATAGCTGCCGCTCTCTATATGGCTGCCGGAAGCATAGGAACGGGCAGGGGCGGCGCCGGTAGCGTTGCTCTCCTCTTGTGGGTAGCGAATGGTGGCATAGCCATATTGATGCGGGACGACGGGGATATGCCCATAGTGATCGGCGCTGCTGCTATCGGGAGATGCCTGATCAAGTGCCGTCTCTAGTTCTACATCAGGATTGCGCCCAGCCTGGACGAGGCGCAATACCTTGACGATGAGTCCGGCAGGGTGAGAGCCTGGCGCGAAGTCGTAGATAATTGAGGTGTTTGACTGTTCAGAGGTGAGTTTGTGAGAGCTGATGACGGGCGGCAATGCAGTGAAAGGCTCGCGCAGCGCCACGCCGGTGAGGACGTGTGAGGCTGGAGCAATATCAGCTGAGGTCGCTCCAGCCTCAGCTGTGGCAGCGCTCTCGGCGAGTGAGCTATTGCTTGCTGACGTGCTCTCGTCGGCTGGAGTGACATCTCCAAGAGTGGCACGAAGCAGAGCCATCTGGCCACTCGGATGCTCAGTAGCGTCAAAGACTCGCTGGCTGCCGCCGTCACTACTGTGAATGATGCCGATTGACTCACAACTGCCAGCGCTAGATGAGGAAAAACTAGAGGAAGAGAGACTAGAGGAGAGAGAGGCAGCGGAGGGCACTTCTGCCAGGCGCTCGATGAAAAGCGGCACGGAGTAAAGCCGCTCGGCATGGGCGACGAGCGCAAAAATTGTGCGGCCTGAGGCAGCGCGCGAAAGAATGATGGCGCGGATGATGCGCGCGGAGGTGGTGGGGGCGTCGTTCTTTCCGACACGCTCATCTGCTGTGTCTTCTGGCCTCTCTGCACGCACATACCATCGCTGCTGTATGAGCCACGGCGTGAGCACAGCGACGAGTTCGCTCGTCTCGCTGGCATCGAGAGCTGACGTGGGGACGGATTCGGCGCAGTTAGGCATATCTAATCTCCACTTCGTGAGGAGATGGAGGAGATAACTGCGGCTCTGAAGTCACAGCGTCTAGAGCTATCGCGGCAGTGTGCTGATAGGAAGCTGGTGAGGTAGCTGCAGCTTTGTCTAGTTCCTCTGTTTTCTCGGGGTTCTCCGGTTTCTCCAGTTCTACTTTTTCCGGTCTTTCTGGAAGATGCACGGCGTCAGGCTGGGGCGTTTGGGCGGTGAGGACGAGCCAGAAGAAGCCGCGAGATCCGAGAGTGATGGTGTAGGAGCCATCGCTGGCAATCGGGGGGAAGGAGGCGCCGCTAGAGGCGTCATGCACATTCCATCCCTCAAATCCAGACACGCGGATGGTAGTGGCGCACGGCTGATCGCTCACGTTCATGACGCATAGGACGTGTTGGTATTCGTCAGATCGAGTAAAAGCGAGCACTTCCGAGCGCAGCGAATCGCGCAATACGAAATCTCCTCGCCCTAGCACGGGTAGGCGCTTTCGCACCGCAATCATCTGGCGCATCCAATGCAGCAGCGAAGCAGGCTGAGCGAGTTGCGATTCCACATTGACGGCCTGATAGTTGTAAATCAGGCTTTGCACTGGCGGTAGATAAACCCTCCCAGGATCAGCTCGGGAAAATCCGGCGTTTCGATCAGGTGTCCACTGCATAGGAGTGCGCACAGAATCGCGATCGTCGAGCCAGATATTGTCTCCCATCCCGATTTCATCGCCGTAATAGAGGCACGGAGAGCCAGGCAGAGAGAAGAGCAATGCATGAGCTAATTCAATTTGTGCCCGTGAATTTTCAAGCAGCGGAGCTAGACGTCTGCGAATTCCCACGTTTGCCCGCATCCGCGCGTCTTTGGCATACCACTCATACATGCGTGCCCGCTCCGACGCACTCACCATCTCCAGTGTGAGTTCATCATGATTGCGCAGGAATGTACTCCACTGTCCGCCCGCAGGTATCGACGGCATCGCCGCCATAATCTCTCTGATGGCATCGGCTTTTTGATCGCGCAATGCATAGAAAATTCGTGGCATGAGCGGGAAGTTGAAACACAGGTGGCACTCAGGCCGCTCTGAGGTGCCGAAGTAAGGAGTGACGTCGGAGGGCCACTGATTAGCTTCTGCCAGTAAGATTCTCCCAGGAAATTCCGTGTCTACCAGCTCTCGTATTTGAGCTAAGAAATCGTGAGTGGAAGGCAAATTTTCACCATTCGTGCCCTCTTCTTCAAACAGGTAGGGGACGGCGTCAAGCCGAAAACCGTCGATACCGAGCCGGCACCAGAAACGCACGACGTCGAGCATAGCTTCACGCACGGCTGGATTCTCGTAGTTGAGATCGGGCTGGTGAGAGAAAAATCGGTGCCAGTAGTACTGCTTGCGCACCGGATCGAGGCTCCAGTTTGACTCTTCGGTATCGACGAAAATCACGCGGGCATCGCCGTATCCGGTATCGTCGTCACGCCACACATAAAAATCCCCATATGGGCCGTCAGGATCTTCGCGTGAGGCTTTGAACCACGGGTGCTGATCGGAGGTGTGGTTGATAACTAGATCGATGATGATGCGCATGCCACGCTGATGAATGCCGGCCACGAGAGCTTCAAAATCTTCCAATGAACCATAGATAGGGTCAATGGCGGTGAAATCAGAGATATCGTAGCCGCCATCGCGCATCGGGGAGGGATAGAAAGGCGGAATCCACAAGCAGTCGATGCCCAGCCATTGCAGGTAGCCTAGATGCTCCGTCAGGCCGCGCAAATCGCCCATTCCAGAGCCAGTAGAGTCTCCAAAAGCCCGCAGCAACACTTCGTAGAAAATCGCAGTGCGATACCACTCGGCATCACTGTGGGATTCGGAGGCGAGAGCGTCAAGCGCAGTGAGATAGTTCGCCGTCACTGATTAATCACCTTCACACTGAGGATATGCGCCACGGCACCGTGAGGGTCAAGGCGCACGTAGGGATGCTGATTCCACTCAAACGTAGCACCGCTCATCTCGTCGTACACTTCCAGCACCGGCCCATCATCCCAACGCGGATGTGCCCCAAAGTGCGAGAGATCGAGATTGATTGTGGCATCTCGGGAAGCGTAGGGATCCATATTCACCACGACGATCACCATATCTCGCTGGCCGTCCGAAGACTCTTCAGGGTGAGAAACTTTCGAGAAACAGATGATTTTATCGGAGCTTGTTGGATGAATGCGCAGATCGCGCAGGCGCCGCAGGGCGAGGTGGCGAGAGCGAATCTCATTGAGCGTGCCGAGCAGCTGGGCGATGCCGTTAGCCTGAGCCGCCTCATAATTGCGCTCTTTATATTCGTACTTCTCGTTGTCAATCTGCTCTTCTGAGCCTGGACGGGCGATGTTTTCGGCCAGTTCATAGCCGGAGTAAATCCCCCAGCTCGGAGAACCTGTGGCGGCGAGTACCGCCCGAATGGCAAAGGCAGGCACTCCTCCACGCTGCATAAACGGCGTGAGCACGTCATGCGTCGTAGGCCAGAAACACGGGCGGAAATGCGAATCGGAGACGCGCGCCACTTCCCAGAGATAATCTTCTAGCTCTTTCTTTTCAGTGCGCCAGGGGAAATAAGTGTAGCTCTGCTGGAAGCCCACCTTGGCAAGCGTCTGCATCATGGGGGGATTCGTGTGCGCCTCTCCTAAAAACACCACGTCAGGATGGATGGCGTGGAATTCGTCAAAAAGACGCTGCCAGTACGAGAGCGGTTTGGTATGTGGATTATCCACGCGAAACATCGTGACGCCGTGGCTCAGCCAGAGCTCTAAGATGCGCTTGACCTCTTGGTAGATTCCCTCGGGATCGTTGTCGAAATTGAGCGGATAAATGTCTTGATACTTCTTCGGTGGATTTTCGGCGTAGGCGATAGAACCGTCGGCGCGCTGAGTGAACCACTGTGGATGCTGCGTGACCCACGGGTGGTCAGGCGAGCACTGCAAGGCGATGTCGAGAGCCACTTCCATGCCGAGTTCGTGGGCGCGAGCCACAAAGTGATCAAAATCTGCGAACGTGCCTAAATCGGGATGAATAGCGTCGTGCCCGCCCTCTGCCGAGCCGATAGCGTAGGGCGATCCAGGATCGTCGGGCAGCGCCGTAAGCGAGTTGTTGCGCCCCTTGCGCGCCGTCGTGCCGATAGGGTGAATGGGGGTGAGGTAGATGACGGTGAACCCCATGCCGGCAATCCGTTCCAGATCCTTTTCAGCGCTGGCGAATGTGCCAGAGATCCAGCGGCTATGCTCGGCGTCGAAATGTGCGCCAGCTGTGCGCGGAAACATCTCATACCAGGCGCCGACGAGGGCGGCTTCACGCTCTACGCGCACTTTGAAATGGGCGGATTCGCTGGGAAAATCCCGCAGCGGATACTGGGCGAGCGCGGCAGTCACCTCAGGGGAGGTGGCCGCTTCCAGGCGCACTTTTGCGCTCATACGTTTACGATTCATGACGGCGATAGCGTCGCGCAGTGTGGCGCGAGCGTCCGAACCGCGTTTCATCTGAGCCAGTGCCCGTTTGAAGAGAATGACGCCCTCTCGAAAGACGAGGTCGATATCCTGATCGTTGTCGATCTTGATGCTCGCATTGTGCGTCCACGTGGCGATGGGATCACTCCAAGCGCGTACAGCAAAGGTGTAATCACCGGTCGTCTGCGGCGTGAGCCACCCTTCAAAGCGGAACTCTCCAGGGCGGACGTCTACCATAGGGCAGGTTTGCACCTCATGGCCGTGCGGATCAAAGAGCACACATTCGGCGCCGAAGAGATCGTGCCCCTCGCGGAAAATTGTCGCCTGTACGGGGAATGACTCACGCTCCACAGCCTTTGCTGGCCACGCGCCATTTTCTACGACTGGCGTCACATCCACAATCGGGATGCGGGTAATAGTGGAGAAAGGGGCAGGCAACGGCGGTATTGGAGCAGGCGGAGGCGTCAGTGACGGCGCGCTTGCGCCGGCTGCGGTTGAGTGACTTCTGCCGCGAGTGGTGGATGATGAGGCGTGTGCGGTGGAAGATGCTGGCTTTTTCGAGCTGCGCGATGATGTTGGCGCCTTTTTAACTGTGGACGAGCTTGCTGCGGCAGTGGATAATCCAGATGACTGCGCGGCGGTTGTGTGAGCCGTCGTTTTTGCCGACTTTTTTGGGTGGGCAGCAGTTCGGGAAGAAGTCTGTGTGGACGTCTTTGAACGAGCCGTGGAGTGCGCGACGCGCGCAGAACCTGTGGGAGTATCTGTAGTTGATATAGAGTGCGTGGGTGAAGTCGAAGTTGCCATGAGGCCAGTCTAGTAGATGACGTGTAGAGATGCCGACAAACCCCACCTGAAGTCTGTACGTCGTCACCGCCTGAAACGCGCCGTTCCGTGCCCGAAGCCGCCACTATGCTGCCGTTATTCGCTCGTCATCACCGTTTGAAGTAGCCGTCATTTTGCCAGATAATCAGATGATTATGCGCGCATCAGATCATGGGGTACGCTCAGGATTTGCAGTCAGGGAGAGTACAGCAGAGTGCAGTCAAGGAGAGTGGATGAGAAGCGTGGTGAAACGTGTTTAGCCAGTTAGACCGCCATCGCCAGAGGTTTTTGCCGGTGCTCGCATTGCTCGGAGCTACCGGAATGTGGGGATCGACATTTGCGATGCAGAAAGACCTGCTCACTCGCGTTGATGTGTTTGATTTTCTCGGCATCCGTTTTTGCATGGCTGGAATCGTGGCAGCCATTATTTTCTGGCCGCGCCTGCGTAAAGCTGGACGAATAGTGTGGATATACGGCGCAATCCTCGGAGCGCTCTACACCGCAGGGCAAGAGTTGCAAACCCTCGCCCTGCAGTTTACATCGGCGTCAGTCACTGGTTTTCTCACGGGTATGTACGTCGTACTCACGCCAGTGGTGGCCTATCTTCTCTTCCACGTGCGCCAGAATCCGAAGCTGTGGTTTGCCGTTATCCTGGCTACGATCGGGCTTGCCACGATGAGTCTCAATGGTCTATCTATCGGCCTGGGAGAGACGCTCGTGCTTTTCTCGGCCGCAATTTATGCCCTCCACGTTGTGCTGATTGAACGTTTCGTCAAACGCGCGGATCCCGTTGCCCTCACAGCGGTGCAGATGATCGTGCTGGGCGTTCTCTCGATGCTGGCCGCGTTGCCTGGAGGAGTGGGGTTCCCGCACGGTGATCTGATTATGCGCGATTGGGCGGCGATTGCCTATATGGCGATTTTCAGCGGTATCGGTTCACTGTTGTTGCAGACTTGGGCACAGGCGCGGATGAGCGCCACCCGAGCTGCCATCGTGATGACGAGCGAGCCGGTGTGGTCTGCCATTTTTGCAGTAATTCTGATTCATGAAGTGCTCACTCCGCGCGTGGTGCTCGGTGGCACGCTGATCGTGGGCGCGATGCTCGTGAGCCAGCTCGATTTGCCGTGGCTGCGCTCGCGCCGCAGCTGATTCTCGCTTTGTGACCACTCTTTGATGCCTGTGACGCCGCGCTGTATTTTTCTGGGTGCCGCGGCGTGTACTGTGACGGTGTCGAGGAGAGTACGGCGTACGAGGCGGCTGTGTAGAGGGTGCGAAGGCGGCGCATGGGAGTGCGAAGTGGCGGCTATTGCTCGTGGGAGCTTGTCAATCCGTCGGTAAGACGCAAGGTAGCGGGCGTGGCGTACGAGGTAGCGGGCGTGGCCGTGGGCGCCGCAGTGCGGCGGCAGAAGCTGAGCAAGCGCGCGGCTATATGCCAGCGTGGGCCAGTGTAGAGAGTAGGCCAGCGTAGAGAAGCTGGTGCCTAGAGCAGATGCTGCCAGGTCGGGCTGAGACGGGGAGGACATTATGGCGGAGTATTCACGGGATGAACTGATGGATCGCTCAGCGAGTGAAGCAGTGGAGCGTCCGATGCGTGAATCAGAGGAGTGGTCGCACGGCCGCTCGTTGAAGTCACGCAGCCGCTCGTTGAACCGGCAAATTTTATCGCTGGCGGTGCCCTCGCTTGGTTCCTTGCTCGCTGAGCCGCTGATGGTGCTGGCAGATTCAGCGATGATTGGGCACATCAGCACGGCGGCGCTCGCGGGGCTGACTCTCGCCAGCTCAATCAACGTCTTGCTGGTGGGATTGTGCATTTTCCTGGTATATACCACCACGGCAGTGGCAGCGCGCAAACTCGGCGCAGGAGATCGCCGTGGTGCCATAAAAGCTGGCGTAGACGGCATGTGGCTTGGCCTCATCGTGGGGGTAGCGCTCGCTGTGATGTTGTTTGTATTCGCGCCGTGGCTGATGGGTTTCTTTGGTGCCTCCGTGCAGGTGACGGCACAAGCAGTGATATATGCACGCACCAGCTGTTTCAGTCTCATTGGCATGATGCTCGTGCTGGCCGGCACTGGAGCTTTGCGTGGTCAGCTTGATACCCGCACGCCATTCGTTATTTCGCTTGCAGGGGCGGTGGCCAATGTGGCTCTCAACGCTATTTTCATTTATATAGCAGGGTGGGGGATTGCTGGTGCTGGAATTGGGACGAGCGTGGCGACTGCGGCGATGGGGCTTGCTTTTGTATGGCGGGTGACGCTGGGGGCGCGGCGTGCGCAGGTAGCTTTGCGTCCGGAGTTTCGCGGCATTGTGCAGGCCGGTGCCAGTGGAATACCGCTGATGATTCGCACCGCCACGATGCATACTGTCATTATGGCCACCTTGTGGGTGGCGGCGAGCCAAGGCACGGTGGCAGTGGCGGGGCGGCAGATTGCAAACAACACCTGGTCTTTGACGTCAAATTTGCTCGATGCATTGGCTATAGCGGGGCAAGCTCTCATTGGTTTCGAGCTTGGACGTGGAGATACGCGCGGCGTGCGCACGCTGTTGAAGAAGCTGTCCTCCTGGGGAGTTGGGGTAGGAGTAGCAATCGGCATCGTGACGGCGGTAGTGAGCCCATGGTGGCCGCGGATCTTCACAGCTGATCCTGCCGTCATCTCTGCTGTTCTCTGGGCGCTGCTCATCAGCGCGGTATGTGAGCCGCTTGCCGGTTTAGTTTATATGTATGACGGCGTACTGATCGGTGCGAATGACGGCTGGTATCTGGCAAAAGCAGGGCTTGTGAATCTGGCGCTCTACACGCCTGCTTTAGTAGCAGTGTGGCTGTGGGCACCGCAGGGCGGCGTCGGCCTTGCGTGGCTGTGGGTTTGCTACTGTGGAATATTTTTCGCTGCGCGCCTGCTCACTCTGTGGCTGCGTATCCGCACCGATGCGTGGATGTGATTGTGGATAGCGTACTGCCTGCCTGCGAACCGCGCAGGCAGGCAGTGTTCGCTTTCGTTTGTTAGCCGCAGCCGCAGATTACTTGCAGAGCTGTCTATGCTCGCTTTAGCCGCTGAGCGTTATGCAGATTAGATTGTGCAGCTAACTACGAGCGGTTCTTGCGACGCGTTAGCTCCAGCGTGGCCGCGCCCGCCACAGAGAGCATGAGCGCCAGTCCGGCCATCCATGCGCCCTGCGTGCCAGTGGCCGCTATCGAGCTGTGGCTCAGTTCGGCAACGACGATCTTCTTCTGTTTATCCGCCGCAGAACTAGAGTGGCGCGGCACCACTATGCTGAGCTCATCTGGCTGCGTGGCTGCACCCGATGTGGGCTGCGTGGCTGTGCCGGCCGTGGAGATATCAGAAGACTCAGTGCCCGTGGGTGTGGTGGCCGTCGGGTCTGCTGGAGCAGGCTCGTTTGAATGTGGCGTATCTGGCTGGGGTTCCTCTGGTTTTGGCTCTGACTGAGGCGTGTCTGGTGCGGGCGTGCCTGGAGTGTCCGGTTCTTCCGGCGTGGTTGTGCCATGCTCACCTGATTCGCCAGTTGATTCGCCGGCGCTGGGATTCTCTGGATGGGGCGTCGAAGTGCCTGGCTGAGGCGTATCTGGCTGAGGGTCTTCTGGCTTTGGCTGTAGGAAGCTGTGGTTCCACGTCGATGTGCTGCCAGCTGCCAGCACATATCCATCCGCAGCCAGTGCACTGACCTGTACTTTTCCAGGAGCTACTGTGTACGTGCCAGGTGCTTTTTCCTCACCGTTAAGACGGTAGCGCACTCCCTCAACGACCGGAATCGTGAGGGATAACTGTTCATCGTCAAAGGCAGGTGCAAGAGCGCTCACGTCTTTCAGCTTTGGCTGTGGCTTCGCTGTAAAGTGCCATGTCCCAATGAACGTCACATTAGAATCCGCGATGAGCGCACTCTGCGGTTGGTATTGTACAAATGCCCACGTGCCCGTCTCGACGGCTACGCTCTTTTCTGCGGGCTGAGTAGGGGAAATTTTCTCGCCAGATAGCACTCCGGTGCGTTCTGATGGCAGCAGGCTCGTCACCTGTGCGGGAAGTTCACTGCCGTCGTCAGCGACGAATTGATACGAAGCTGAGTAGACTGGCCTGGCTGTGACGTCGAGCGTGACGGCCACCTGATCGGTGCTGTGGTCAGGATACGTGATGAGCACAATCCCTTGGGCAGCTCCAACAGTCTCAGAAGATGCCGCATGATCTCGCTCCCAAGCAAAGGCGGTATCTGCCGGTAATGTATGTGGTTCAGCAATGAAGTCGCGTGGATTGGGCACGGTATCGCCCTGTGTCACTGAGGGGGATGGAGAGAGCGCTCGCGGCGAGAACGTCTGTGCGGCGTTCTTGAAAGAGACGAGCACTGTCGCTGTGCTGCTGGATGTGTCTGCATACGTGACGACGACGCTGATCTTCACATTTTCACCAGCAGTTGGCAGTGGAGAGGTCTGAACCACTGTGGAAACTATCCGATCTGTTGGAGCGGTGGACGACACCTTCGCCACGATCTCTTCTACGCTCAGTGGCTGGGCGTAGTCTTTTTGGATTGTTCCGCCGGAGATCTGATACTTCTCGGCATCGAGCTGTTTTGCCAGATAGATCGTGTCAGTAAAATCGTGCGTGTCGGCCTTGTAAGCGCGGTAGACCGCTGCTTTGAGCTTTTCTACCGCCGTATCGACAGCGTTCGCGGCAGGGGTGGTGGCCGCCAGATCAGCCTCGATGGCTGTGCTCATCAGCTGGCGCAGCTTGCCCGCGCTGTCAATTGCGACCGTTTGTCCATTGAGGGTGATTGTCACGGGTTTGAGCTGGTCAAGTTTCTCTGCTCGCTCCTGATAGGACGCTTTTCTAAAGTCTCTAACGGTCTGATACTGGCCGCCGGAGATTTTCGGAATAATCACCTGATCGCTGAACTGCCGTTTGTCTGCCAGCCCTGCGGGCTTGTACTGATTAGACAAATAAGGAACCATGCCCTCTAGATATCCGTATTGTCCTAGAAGCTCCCACGCGATGCGGCGGGTGTGAATATCCCCGCTCATACCGGCGTCATTGAGAGGTGCCCCATACAGCGGAGAGAAGAGCGGATTGACGTAGTAATCATTGAAGTGAGCGACGCCAGTATGTTCCTTGCCGATAGCCTCATAACGGGAAACGACGGCGTTTGCATCAATCAAATCATTGATGCTGTGCCAGGAAGCTGCCTGCTGCGGCGTCGATGCTTTGAAGACCTCGTCGCTTGCCCCAAACTGTGCAGCTTGGTGAGCAGCTCCTTCTCGCGTCGTCGCTGGCGCCAGCTCTACGACGTTAAACCACTTTTGCTTGGCCTGCGCATCCTTGCTGAGCACGATATCAGCTTCCAGATAGTCGAGGGTATCGACCACATCCAGCAAATTCTTCATGTAGCTGCGAAGATCTGCTGCGCTGCGGAAACGCTCAGGAGAATTATTCATGTAATCGCCGTGTCCGCGTGGGTAAATCTGATTCACATTAAAGACGGGTTCATTCGTCTGCGAATAACTTTCGTAAAGGCCGCGTGGCAGCAATTCTGTGGCGGAGCCTGAGCGAATCCCGTGCCCGTTGAGGTACATATCTGCCACTAGCTGGTGCGTCATCTCGTGCGTGTAGGCAGAGGCTCCCTCGTCCGTGAGCTGTTTAGACAGCCAATACGTAATATTTCCGCTGGGATCTGCTTGCGCTCCTACGCGCTGGAATGGGTTCCACAGATTGAGTGGCCCAAAGAAATCTTTGACGGCGCTGGCGGCGGCGTCACCAGACTTGGGTGACCATGACTGCTGGGCGCTGCTCTGCCCTGCCCGCGAGAAAGCATCGACGGCCAGGCGCGAGGAGCTGAGCAGAGTAGCCTTTTCTGGCACGAGGCGTGCCCACAAGTCGAGGTATACCCCTTGGTCTGTGGCGCGTTGTTTCAGTGTCGTCTTGAATGAGGCCAATGCTGCTTCATGGTCTGTGCTATGGGAATCGACGTAGGTCTCCACCATTCCATAGCCAATCGACGCAAGCGTGGAGATCACGTAGACGCTCGGTTCTTTTAAGGTCAGCAAAGGAAGAATGTGGGCGCTGAGCGCCGGTGAAGCGGAGAGTTTTTCAAAGAGGCGGTGCGTCCCACCTATTGTGAGGCTACCTGGAACTTCCTCAATGAGTGCTCGCGAGGTATCGACAAACCACTGCGAGACATCTGTGCCTGCAGCGTGCTGGCCTACCTGCGCTCTGAGAAACTGATCTACCGTGGTCTGATCGGAGATTTTCCCTCCCAGCAGATTCGTAAAGGTCCTGGCATTGTTGCCCAGAGCGTAATCTTGTCCATTCTGGCTCCCCAGCGAAATCACGAGATCAAGCGGGGAGAAGCCTTTTCCAAACGAACCAGATCGCATGAGTGCATCGCGTACCAGCACATCGCCGATGCGGAAGTTATATAAGCGCTGCTCGTAGGTCAAACCCAAGAGTACTTTAGCGGCGTTATCACTCAGCGTGCGCTGATAATAGGGGACGTCTTTGACGACGCCAGGGGAAGCTACCTGCGAATCGTTTGCGATGAGGGAGCTCAGGCGCGGCGCAATATCTGCTGTGACCTCAGTGAAAGCGTCCTTATATCCAGATGCCTGCAGATAATCTGCACGCAAAGATGCCAAGACTTCCTCTTCAGTGATTTCGTTGAAAGGCTTCTTCGTCTTTTTGAAGATTTCCGTCTTCCGGTTGAGTTTCTCAGTTTCCGTAAATCTCTTGTTGGCGATGACGCTGACAATCGGATCGGATTCAAAAGTCAGTGCGGTATATGCAGGGCTGACCGCCGTTACGACGTTGCTGATATCTGCGTCGGACATCTCAGATGCTGCCGAAGCGGTGGGAGAAATAACCCCTCCCGTTAGCATCGCCACGAGGATGGCCACAATGGTGGTAGCTAATTTTTTCACGTGTGTCATTGAAAACCCTGCTGATTGATACGGTGCTTATGAGTACTATTAACTCGTACTTGCGGGGTTTATGCAAGCGAACGCATGAGCCGTGGAGCACACCGCGAGGCAGCTATGAGTCACACCGCGAGGCTGCTATGAAGCTGCTATGAGGAGTGCTGCACAACACGGCTGGGGGAAGCCACGGCTGCGAGGAGAGAACGCCGCGGTGGCACACCGGAGGGGTGCTGCAGCAGAGCACGGGTTTCAGACGTGCGTTTACCTGCAAATCTGCGTTTACTTACAATCCGCATGCACTTGCAATCTGCGTTCGCTTGCAATCCAGGACGTTCAATGGCCTAAATTGCTTCAGGGCTGATCTTCCACACGTCGGTCGCGTAGTCGTTGATTGTGCGGTCGGATGAGAAACGTCCGGATTCCACAATGTTGATCCAGGTTTTCGCAAACCACGCCCGCGGGTCGGCGTAATAGTCACTGGCCATCTGGTCACGTCGTGAGCGATACGCAGCGAAGTCGCCGATCACGTAGTACACATCTGCGCCATCCCATCCCTGCGGCTCTAGCAGCGACGAGCGCAGATCGTAGAATGCGCCGGTACCGTCGTCACTGAGCGTGCCATCAACCAGCGCATTGAGCACGCGCTGCAAACCAGGGGTATTTTCCGCCACAGCCCATGGAGAGTAATCTCTGCGCAGCTCCTGGAGCTCGTCCTCGTGGGCGCCGAAGATGTAGGCGTTATCGTCGCCCACGGCGTCAAGAATCTCTACGTTGGCGCCATCCATCGTGCCCAGCGTGAGCGCACCATTCATCATAAACTTCATATTCGACGTGCCCGATGCTTCTTTGCCAGCGGTGGAAATCTGCTCTGAGATATCGGCAGCAGGGATAATGTGCTCGGCGGGAGAGACGTTGTAATTTTCGACGAACACCACCTTGATGAGGTCGCTGACATCGGGGTCGTTATTGACGAGCCGCGCAATTTCATTGATGAGCTTGATAATAGCTTTTGCTCGCAAATATCCTGGGGCAGCTTTAGCTCCGAAAATAAAGACTCTCGGCGGGACGGCTCGATCGCCGTCTTTGATTCTGAAGTACAGATCGAGGATATAGAACGCGTTGAGTAACTGCCGCTTATACTCGTGTAGGCGCTTAATCTGGACGTCGAAAATCGCATCGGGGTTAATCTCGATGCCTTGGCGATCTTTAATCCAGCGGGCGAAGTCCTCTTTGTTTTGATGTTTAATAGTGCCCAGGCGCAGCAACAGATCGCCGTCGTCTGCACGTTCGCGCAGTGGGCGCAGCAGATCTAGATCGCGCACCCAAGCGTCAGAGCCGAGTTCCTGCGTGAGCAGTTCAGCGAGGCGCGGGTTACACAGGTGCAACCACCGCCGCGGCGTGACGCCGTTCGTCTTATTGTTGAACTTCTCCGGCCACACCTCATACCAGTCGTGCAAAGTCTCTTTCTTAATAATCTCGGTGTGCAATGCCGCCACACCATTGATTGAGTAAGCGGCGTAGCAGGCAATCCACGCCATGCGTACCCGCTGCCCGTCAATGGGAGCCATATAGTTGATCTTGCCTTGGTCGAATCCCTGTGCGGCAAGCTCATCGCGGAAACGGCGGTCAATTTCCCGAATGATTTCCAAAATACGTGGGAAGAGGCGCTCAAAGATACTGATTTCCCAGGTTTCCAGAGCCTCAGCGAGGACGGTGTGATTTGTGTAGGCAAAGCTGTGGGAGACGATGTCCCAAGCTGCATCCCACTCGAAGCCATGCTCGTCGAGCAGAATGCGCATGAGTTCTGGTATGGCAAGCACGGGATGGGTGTCGTTGAGCTGCACGGCGTTGAATTGCGCAAAATGCGTGAGATCGCCGCGCTGGGTCAGCTCATTTTCCACAATGGTTTGCAATGATGCGGAGCAGAAAAAGTATTGCTGGCGCACGCGCAGCACTTTGCCCTCAAAAGTGGAATCGTTCGGGTAGAGTACGCGGCAGATATCGTGCACCCGCTCGCGTTCCACAATGGCATCGGTGAAACGCTGAGAGTTGAAGGCGTTGTAGTCAAATTCCTCCATGGGTTCCGCTTTCCACAGGCGGAGGGTGTTCACATTATTGGTGCCATAGCCGGTGATAGGCATGTCGTAGGGGATGGCACGCACGGTCAGATCGGCATAGCTCACGAGTTTTTGTTCTTCTTCGCGGCGAATCACGAACGGGTAGCCCTCTTCCATCCAGGAATCGGGAACTTCTTTCTGGTAGCCATTTTCAAAGAGCTGCTTGAATAGCCCATAGCGGTAGAGGATGCCATAGCCGCGCACAGGCAAGTTGAGCGTCGCACAGGAATCAAGGAAACACGCTGCAAGTCTCCCTAAGCCACCGTTGCCCAGTGCGGCATCGTGCTCAGCGTCCAGGACGTCCGCAAGTTCTTTGCCATGAGTGCTGACGGCGTCTCGGGCTTGCTCTATCAGGCCGAGGTTATTGAGATTGTTGAGTAGAGCGCGCCCCATGAGAAATTCGGCAGAGAAGTAGTGCTCCATGCGTCCGGCGCAGTAGCGGCGCTCGCTCTTTTCCCAGTTGTGGGCAAGCTGGGCTACGGTTTCCAGACTCAGCGCAGTCCAGAATTCCATAGCAGTGCCCGATTCCGGCTCGCGCCCAGAGACAGCGCGCACATTACGCCCTAAAGACCCGTTATTCAGAGTGTCGATCGTCATCGTCATCCTTCCATTCATCCGATGGAGAAGTGGGTGTACTGCAGATACACGCGCCGCTGTGCCGTTGTAGCTGTGTGGCCAGTAAGTGCGCCCAGTAATAAAGAAAGCTCTCGTATAGCTACTCCATAAGGAGCAGCTATACGAGAGCATCTTCGCACAGATTCAGAGTACTACATTCGCAGCCGTTCTATGAATCACGGGGATTGGGGACCGTGCGGGATTAGTTCAGGATTGGGGAACCGTTCAGAGTTGGGGAGTCATGCGGGGTCGGGAGAAGAATCTGGTTTCGTCACCAACAGGATGTCGTTCTTCGTCTGCGTCATGTGAGCGCGCATTGCTTGCTTGGCTTCGGTGGCATCTCCGGCTTTGATTGCCTCGAAGATACGGCGATGGTGGTGAGCTGCACGGTCACGCACTTCGGGCAATGCCGTGATGGCCGTATCGTTCCTGGTTTTTTGAGCGGTAATTCCTGCCCCAAAACCACGCTAGCATGAGAATGATGATGGCTAATCGCGTCCAGGAGGAATTTTGGATTGCGATGATGCCTATCGTTGCTGCCATATAGAGCAGCGAGTAGAAAACTTCTTTGGGTCCTTCTCGTACTCGCCATATCAGACTCCAGCACATAACCGCCGCGAGCATCACGTACTCAAGTATGTTTTCTAGGGCTGTCCATTCAGACGTGGCGAGGTTTGCTGCCAGTGCAATGAAAAGTCCACACCACGCCGCTTCTGGCAGAAACTCGAATGAATGTGCGTGATTTCTATCGGGAAGATCTTCGCTACCTGGCATTTCATTCACCCTCTACTATCTTGATTAATTAATGAAGCCTCATTGCTAGTTTTTCTCCTTGCGCTATTTAAGTATCTCCTTGCCACAGAAGAGAGGCAATCACAAGAGCGTTGTTTTTCGATACCGGCATTCGTCAGTAAACGGTTTTAGTGTGCACTGCTGGTTAGCTCATTCTCCCGATCGGTCATCAGTCAGATATCGGTGGATAGACAGGCCTGTGGTGCGCCGTCTGCCGGTGCTTGCTATAATCCGAGTGGCTGAGAGACCTCTGCAATCTCTGCTCTCACCAATCCGCGAACTTGGCGGGTCTGCCCAGAGATAGCGTATCTTTCGACTAGAGGGGGTCGGCGTGGCTGCTCGCATACGCTTGTGGATGTCGCTCATTTCTTTCGCCTTACTATCAGCATGTGCCCTAGCTGGGTGTGCGCCTGCCACGGGGGGCAGCCAATCGCAAAGCGCCCTGCGCGATGTCTCTTTTATGCTCTCGTGGGCTCCCGATACGAACCATATTGGGGTCTATGTGGCACGAGAAAAAGGGTGGTTTACTCAAGCTGGGCTCAATGTAGATGTGGTTGCTGTAGCTCAGGCTGGAGCTGAGCAGGCGGTGAATAGTGGCTTGGCTGATTTCACGCTGTCTCCTCTGGCTAATGTGGCTACTTTTTCTGCCAAAGGAGCTGCGCTCAAGCAAGTGCTTCAGGTGCAGCAAAAGCCGAGTTCTATCTGGTGTGCTCTCGCCAGCAATACCCGTATTGCGCGTCCGCGTGACTTTGATGGGACGACCTTTGCCACATTCGGTTCCAGTGAATCTGATGTGCTCGTGCGGCGCATGATCCAGGCTGACGGCGGTAAGGGGCAGTTCGACAAGGTGAGCGTTGGCACCGACACTTTTCGCACCTTGGGTTCTGGCAAAGCAGACTTTGCCGGTTTCTATGCCACCTGGGAGGGTGTGCAGAGCGAGCTGCACGGGCTGCACATGACGTGCTTTCACGGTGAGGATTATGCCGTTCCTGGGAATCCTGATGCAATTGGCATCACTACTTCGCAGGCATTGATTGCAAAAAATCCGCAACTTGTGCGTGACTTTGTACAAGCGGTTCAGCGTGGCTATGAATATGCATATGCCCATCCAGATGAGGCAGCCGATATCCTGATCCGGCAAGCGCCACAGGCCAACCTTGATCCGGCGCTAGTCAAAGTGAGCATGAAAATGATTGTGGATGGCCAGTATTGGGGAGATCCGCACGCCATAGCCACAGGTAGTTTTACGCTGGGCAGCATAGACTTCACTGGCACGCAAAAATACTTTGACTTCCTATATGCCGCCCACGTCTATGTGGATCGATCGGGCAAGCAGCTGCAGGAGGCCCCAAATTCGCGGATGCTTGCCACTGACGAGTTCTTGGCTCAGCGCTCGTCTTGAGCCAAATCCTCCGCCTTAGCATCTCCGAGCAGGAGATATTCCGCAAGATTGACGGCGAGCAGCAGCGCTCCCGTGAGCGCAATAATCACCAGTGTGGCTGAGAAAATCAGCGGAGTGCGGAAAGAGTTGTAAGCCGACTGCAGCCAGATGCCCAGCCCCGCGCGGGCACCGAGATATTCGGCAGTGGCGGCAGTGGCAAAAACGTATGCGGCGCTGATGCGCACGCCCCCAAAAATTTGCCGAGCAGCCACGCGCAGTTTGACGTGCCAGAGCGTCCATACGCGCGTGGCACCGGATGTGAGAGCCACATCTTCGTAAAACTGCGGCACGCCGGCCAGGCCTCGAATTGTCTGCACGGCGATAGGGAAAAGCCCAAAAATAGCTACGATGGCGATTTTTCCTGACATCTCAAAACCGAACCACAGCAGGAAAAGTGGAGCGATAGCGATGAGTGGCATCGTCTGCGCCGCATAAACTAGCGGGAAAATTGCTCGGTTTGCAGTGCGCGAGCTGTAGAGTCCGATGCCTAAAAGCACTCCGCTGGCCACGGCAATAGCAAAACCAACGCATCCCTCAAGAGCCGTGACGCCGGTAGCGGAACCGAGTGTGGGCCAGGTATCTATCGTGGCAGCGAGAATCTCTGAGGGAGCCGAAATCATCGCGGCCGGAGCGTCGCCGAAGTCTACCCATAGTTCCCACACGAGGAGCACGATAGCTACGGTGAGGACTGTGGGTAGGGCGCGTGCGAGAGTTCTTTTCATCGTCTTTTCACTGAGAGAACTGCGCGAAAAGAACTCAGTAGCTCATGCCGAGCGCACGGTGCACCTCGGATAGGGTGGTTTGCGCTTGTTCGCGTGCCCGCGCGATCCCCGCATGGAGAACCTGCTCCAGGTAGGAGCGGTCATTTTCCAGCTGTGCTCGACGAGCGCGGATAGGTGCGAAATAATCGTTGATCGCTTCCGTGAGTCGCCCCTTGAGTGCTCCGCCGCCGCCGTCACCGATCTCTTCGGCGATAGCTTCAGGGGCTTCCCCGCTGGCCAAGCTGGTGAGCAACAGCAGATTGGCTACCTCAGGGCGATGAGCAGGATCGTACGTAATATGGCGGTCGGAATCGGTCACGGCTTTCTTAATCCGCTTTGCCGTCTCGTCGGCGCTCATCCCGATTTCAATGGTGTTTCCCTTGGATTTGCTCATCTTTGTGCCGTCGAGGCCAAGCACGGTCTCCGCCTCAGAGAGCAGAGCCTGCGGGCGTGGAAATACCGGCTGCTCAGAGCCGTCAGGATGGCCATAACGAGCTTCAAAACGATCGGCGATCACGCGAGCTTGCTCCAGATGGGGGAGCTGATCTTTGCCAACGGGCACGATATTAGCCTTGCAGAAAAGGATATCGGCTGCTTGATGTACCGGATACGTGAGCAGCAGGCCGCTCATCGGGCGCCCGTCGGTCGCTTCCAGCTCAGCCTTGACGGTGGGATTGCGCCGCAGCTCTGCATCAGTCACTAAGGAGAGGAATGGCAGCATCAGCTCGTTGAGCTCGGGGATTTGCGAATGGGCAAAAAAAGTGGTTTTCTCTGGATCCATTCCCACCGCGAGGTAATCCGTAAGCAAGGAAAAGACTCGATCTTTGATCGGCCCCGTGCCGTCGCGGTCAGTAATCACTTGGTAATCGGCGATCAGCACCCAGGTTTCCACGCCGGCTCGTTGCAGTTCCACGCGATTGCGCAGCGAACCAAAGTAGTGGCCGATGTGCAAATTGCCAGTGGGGCGATCCCCCGTGAGGACGCGAAATTTACTGGGGTCTGCGGCAATAGCTGATTTAATTTTGGCGCTCACGCCGCGCGCATGTCTCAGCGAAGCCTCGCTGGTGGCATTCTCTAGGGCAGTTTCCACTGTTTTTCCACTCATACTATTATGCTATCGCCCCACGTGGAGCACCGGCGAATTGCTGCGACGAGCTTGCCGATTTAACCAGCGTGAAGTGGAATCAAGCAAAGAAGCTGAATCATGCAAAGAAGCTGAATCATGCAAAGAGGAGTGCCAGCGAGAGAGCGGGCATACGCCACCGTTCTCCCTCGGCAAAGGTGCGCGGATGAGTCTTCCCCTCGCGCGGATTTTCCCACGAGGATAGCCAAGTGAGCACGAATGGGCGGCCTCGGCCTGCGGGGAATGTGATTTCTGCATCAGCGAGGGAGCCATTAAAGATGACGAGCGCATCGCAGTCAGCATGAGCAGAATCAGTGTCGATGACTCCGGAGCGCAGCATCTGTATCACGCGCACAGATGGGTCAAACCACATGTAGTCAGACATATGCTCACCAGCGGCGTCAAACCACTCTAAATCGGCGAGTGCATCTGAGCCGCAGGTGGTGCCAGTGTAGAAATGGGTGGGGCGCAGCACGGGGTGTTCAGCGCGCAGTTTCGTCAAAAAAGCTACGGTTTCCGTGAAATCTCGAACGTGCTCAGGAGCATCCCACTGCAGATAGTTGATGGAATTATCCTGGCAGTAAGAGTTGTTGTTACCCTGCTGGCTTTTGAGCAGCTCGTCTCCAGAGCGCAACATGGGCGTGCCTGCCGAGAGCAGCATCGTGCCAAGCAGATTGCGCGCCGAGCGGCGGCGCGCCGCCAAGATATCTGCCCCATTATCAGGGAGCTGGGCGAATTCAAAGCCCTCCACTCCGTGATTCCAGGAATGGTTGTTGTCTGCACCGTCGCCGTTATGTTCGAGATTTGCTTCATTGTGCTTGTGGTTATAACTCACCAAATCCCACAGAGAGAAACCGTCGTGCGTCGTCACGACGTTAATCGAAGAGAAGACCCCGCGCCCGTCTGCCGTGCGTCCGTGGCCAAAGAGATCGGCGGAGCCAGCGATGCGGGTAGCTAAATCGTGCAGATCAGAGCCGCAGGCGCCAGCCGTCATAGCCGCCGGATCAGCGAGCCAGAAAGAGCGCGTCGAATCTCGAAAACGATCATTCCAATCGGCCGTTCCAGCTGAAAAATTACCTGTCTGCCAGCCGTTAGGGCCCACATCCCACGGCTCGTTAATCAGCTTGACTGTGCGCAAAGTAGGGTCGTTGAGAGCGGCGCTAAAAAGTGGATGATGGGGGTTGAAAGCATCTCCCTCGCGCCCGAGAGTGACGGCGAGATCGAAGCGAAAACCGTCAATGCCCACATGCTGCACCCAGTAGCGCAAGGAATCGAGGGTGAGCCGGACTGGAGCTGGGCGGCGGAAATCTAGGGAATTGCCACATCCGGTCGTATCTTTCAATACGCCTGGATTGAAAGAGTCGTAGCGATAATATCCCATATTATCGAGGCCGCGAAAACTCGTGGAAGGACCATCCACGCCCGCTTCGTTGGTGTGGTTATACACCACGTCGAGCACGACTTCGATGCCAGCCTGATGCAAGATTGAGACCATGCCGCGCACTTCGTCGAGGATGGCTTCAGGGCCAGCAGCCTGTGCACGTGCAGTGGCATAGCTGGGCTCTGGGCAGAAGAAATTGAGCGTATTGTATCCCCAGTAATTCGTGAGCCCTTTTAAGGTGAGGAAAGGCTCGGGCATTTTCGCAAAAATTGGCAGTAGCTCCAGTGTCGTGACGCCGAGCCGCTTGAGGTGCTCCACCACGGCCGGATACGCCACGCCGGCATACGTACCGCGCAACTCTGGTGGCACGGCTTCGCATTCTTTGGTGAGTCCGACGACGTGAGCTTCATAGATGATGGTCTCTCCCCAGGGGATATGTACATGCGTGGCCTGCGGAGGGAACGTCGTCACCTGCCCGAGCGGTGCAAATGGAGCAGAATCTTGGGTGTCTCGTTCCATTCCGGCAAGCGCCTGCAAAGCGGGATCGACCTTGTGGGCGTAGAGGGAAGAATGCAAGATCGGCATCCTGGCAATTGCGGTGGCGTAGGGGTCAAGCATCACTTTTGCCTGATTGTAAAACAAGCCGCGTGCTGGATCCCACGGGCCATCCGCGCGCAGTCCATAGATTTGGCCAGCTGAAATACCTGCTATGTGCCCCTCCCATATGCCATATAGGCCTTTGTGCAGCCGAATGCGCCGCTCTGTGAAGCTCCTCGGAGTATCAGCTGCCGTACTCACTGAATCAAAGAAACAAATCTCTACGCTCGTGGCCTGCCCTGCCATCACCGCTACGTCTACGCCGTCATCAATGAGGTGGACGCCCAAGTCTGGAGATGGTGAATGTGCGGGCGCTGCGATGGGTGTGGGAAGCGTCTCAAAAGCACTGCTAGCCGGGAGTACCTGAAAAGTCACCTTTCTATTTTGGCAGCTTTTTTTACTCTTTCAAGTTACGGGCTGAGAGTTTCGGAGTGCAGAGCATAGTGCAGAGCGCATTCCGGAACGCATTGCGGAGTGCATTATGAGGGGCAATTGCATTGCGGGGTAATCAACGGACAAGTTCTCGCGGCGATAGTTTGCACTCGTGCTGGTTTGCGTTATCCACAGCTTTGCTCCTCCCCGAGGGGAGGTAGCTGTGACTGTTTAGAATGATTGTTATCGAGCTAATTATGAAATACATAATTGTGATGTTATGTAAGACAATTAAGACAATATAGATGGTTTATGGTTCTGATCGTGCATCCTCGTGTCAGTGATTGGCATCCAGATATCCAAGAGTGGATGGTGTGAGAGGCGTGGAATCACACCATCCACTCGCGCCCGCGTCGCACTGATCCTGTGCAGTGGGTAGGGGGTTAGATATGCTGGCGGGCGGTTGATTAAACACGTCGTGATTGAAAACAGGGGTGGCGAATGGCTTGTGTTTCATGCAATGCGAGCCACTCGTAAGACGCTTAAGGAAGTAGGTTTAGAGAAATGACGTGGACGGCGGCAAATGGCACTACTTATAGTGAGGCCGATCTGGAGCGGTGGGCGAGTGCGCAAGAGGAGGGGTATACCGGCGGGCATCTGGGGGCGGCTAAAGTTGGGCGGCCAGTGAGCGTGGGGGCTGAAGCCAGACCTTTTACGCTGCGGCTTGACGCAGCGCGCCGCGAAAAAATTGCCCGTGAAGCAGCAATTCGCCACACTACAGCTAGTGGGTTGCTGCGTGATCTAATTGATGCTCTGTAGTAAATACTTGAGGGTAGAACGAGCATTATCTGGAAGCGCTTTGCTGCCTCAATGTATTCTCCACGAGTTGTCTTTCCGCGCCCAGTTCCTACGGCTCGACGCCTAGTCTGTAAGGATCCACTGTCACGAATAGCCCCATCCGAAATGGTTGAGATGCCGTCCGGATTGCCGAGATTGGTCTGGGGGCGCTCTGAGCTGGAAAGCAGCTAGCCTCGCTCCTTAGACTATGCCCTATGAAGATTCTTGCAGCGATGAGTGGGGGAGTGGACTCCTCCGTGGCGACGGCTCGGGCAGTGGAAGCGGGGCATGAGGTGACGGGTGTCTATCTCGCTCTCCATGCGAATCTCGCATCGACGGACGTGCCAACGGGGCCGATTCGCGGGTGTGGCAATCCGCAAGACCAACTCGATGCAGCCCGCGTGGCCAAACTGCTGGGCGTCGATTTCCACGTGTGGGATTATGCGGAAGAGTTCTCTGCAATCGTAATCCAGGAATTTTTGAATCGTTACGCTGCGGGGCAGACCCCGAATCCATGTGTGTTTTGCAACGAACACGTGAAGTTCGCAGTGTTGCAACAATACGCTTTAGAGCACGGTTTTGACGCCGTTGCCACTGGCCACTATGCGCAGCTTCTGCCGCATGCGGGAGCGGGCGACGAGCAGGTGGAATTGCATCGGGCAGCATACCGAGACAAAGATCAAAGCTATGTGCTCAGCGCGATTGGCAACGATATGCTCGCACGTGCCCTCTTCCCCCTGGGAGGGATTCCTTCTAAGGAAGCCGTGCGAGAAGAGGCAGCTCGACGCGGCTTGCCGGTGAGCTCAAAGCCGGAGTCGTTCGATATCTGCTTTATTCCTGACGGCGATACCCTCGGTTTTTTGCGCGCTCGTTTGGGTGCGCAGCCAGGGGAAATCCGCGATGAAGAGGGGCGCGTGCTGGGAGAGCATCAAGGGGCAATCGGCTATACCATTGGTCAGCGTAAAGGTTTGGGGCTCACAGTGCCGGCCGCTGACGGGCGCCCGCGCTACGTCCTTGACGTGAATGTGAAGAGCAACGTCATCACGGTAGGCCCCAAAGAGGCGCTGGCACTGAACCATATTGAGGGTGAGAATCCAGTGTGGCTAGCGCCAGAAATTGACCCAAGTGACGGCGTGGAAGCCGCCGTACAAGTGCGCGCTCACGGGCGCGAGGTGCCAGCCACCGTGAGAATTACTGGCGATGGGGTTGGCAGCGAACAGCGCATGTTCGTCGATCTACACGAAGAGGTACGTGGGCTACCGCGTGGTCAATCAGTCGTGGTCTACAACGGTTCACGGGTGATCGGGCAGTCGGTGGTGGCACGTACCTGGCGGTGAGGTGCCGCAGAGAATCGGCGTGAAGAGAGCTGGTGCGAAGAGAGCTGCTGTACGTGCTCTGCACGGCGGCATCAGTGCCCTTTGCACCAGCGCCAAAATCGGTGCCGGTGCGGGCGTGGCGAGTAGCGCCGAGAGAAAATTCGCCATTTTTCCCTGAGGTGGCTCCTACACTAGAGAGTAGCCGTGCGCTGAGAGCGAGGAGGGACAGCTGTGGATGATGAATTACTGACGGCGCTCGATCCCGACCAGCGCGCCGTAGCAGAAGCTGTGCGAGGATTCGTGTGCGTCCGAGCAGGAGCAGGAACCGGCAAAACGCGCGCTATCACCTATCGCATTGCTCACGCCGTGCGCACAGGAGCCGTACGACCGCAAAACGTCCTCGCCGTCACGTTCACGGCGAGAGCAGCAGGCGAAATGCGCTCGCGTCTGCGTGATTTAGGGGTGCGCGGGGTACAGGCCCGCACGTTTCACTCGGCTGCGCTCTCTCAGCTGCGCTATTTCTGGCCCAACGCCATCGGTGGGCGCGTGCCGGAGATCAAGGAATCGAAAGCGGCTTTCGTGGCAGCCGCAGCAGCTCAGCAGGGCATTCCGACGGATCTTTCCGCTGTGAGAGATCTCGCTGCCGAAATCGAATGGGCTAAAGTTTCGCTCGTGACGGCGGAGGACTATCCCGTGAGAGCGCGGCAAGCTGGCAGAATAGATGTGGCCGGCCAGAGTCCTGAGGATATTGCGCAGCTGATAAATACGTATGAAGATATCAAGGCAGAGCGCGGCGTCATTGATTTTGAAGATGTTATTCTCATTCTCATCGGAATGATGATTGACCGGCCAGATATCGCACGCAATATCCGCGATCAATATTCGTATTTCGTCGTGGACGAGTATCAGGACGTCTCCCCGATGCAGCAGCGGCTGTTGCAATTGTGGCTGGGAGACCGACGCGATCTGTGCGTCGTAGGAGACAGCGCACAGACGATTTACTCTTTCACAGGCGCCCGTTCAGAATATCTTGAGAATTTTACGAAAATACATCCGCGTTCGCGAGAAATTATATTGGCGCGCAACTATCGCTCAACGCCGGAGATTATTGCGCTCGCCAATGCCGTGTTGGCATCGGGCAGCGGTGTACAGCCAATACAGCTGCGGGCAATGTCTGATTCAGGCAAAGAAGTTGAGTTTGCGAGCTATGCGCACGGCTCGCAAGAAGCTGAAAAGATTGCCGCTGCAATCAAAGCATTGGCGGCTCAGGGGGAAAAACTCAGCAATATCGCCATTCTCTACCGCACCAATGCGCAGTCTGCTGAGTTTGAACGGGCGCTGGATGACGCCGGAATCGCTTTTGTTTTGCAAGGGCAGGAGAGCTTTTTCAAACGCCGAGAAGTGCGCGAAGCAATGGTGGTGCTGCGTGCACAGGCCAGAGAAGAATCTCCTAGCCGGAGTGGTGGGCTGAGCGGCGGAGATGGAAACGGCAGCCTGAATGGGGGTGTGGCAAGCGGGCGATCCGATTCTGTCCCATTGCCGGAGATCGTTGAAGCGGCGCTGCGCAATATGGGCTGGCGCCCTCAAGGTCCTACAGCTAGAGGGGCGAGCCGAGAGCGTTGGGAATCACTTGATGCGCTGAGAGTGCTGGCTGAGGAGCTGTGGGAAAAACGTCATGCTGGGATACGGCAGTTTGTGGCGGAGCTGGAAGAACGAGCCCAGTTGCACAACGTGCCGCTCACGAACGCCGTCACGCTCTCATCACTACATGGGGCAAAAGGGCTTGAGTGGGATGTGGTTTTTCTAGCTGGGTTGGCTGAGGGGCTGATACCTATCTCGTATGCGCAGACTCCGCAGGCAATAGCAGAGGAGCGCAGACTGCTCTACGTGGGAATCACGCGTGCACGCACACAGCTTTACCTGAGCTATGCGCGCTCCTATGGAACGCGCTCGCAGAGCAAACCCTCACGCTTCCTCTCCGATCTGTGGCCGCGGGAGGATTCCCGAGCGACTCAGACGCGTCGGCGGAGCGCTGCAGACAAGCGCCAATTCCAAGACGAATCCCCAGAAGTTCTCGCTCTCTTTGAGCGGCTGCGGCAGTGGCGTGCGCAGGTGGCGGACGACATCGGAAAGCCTGCATACGTGATTTTCCATGATGCTACGCTGCGAATGATAGCGCGGGTACACCCGCAGACTTTGGTGCAGCTGGGCGAGATTCGAGGAGTGGGAAAGACGAAACTGAGCGCCTATGGGGAAGACGTTTTAGACATTGTGCGCTCCAGTTGAGCCGTTGGATGAGCGAGCCGCTGGCCATCACGGGAGATGCCGCAAAGATGCGGCAAGCTCCTCGCTGAAGATATTTATCGTGGGAAAAGGCATGGACCTATCGCTCACATGGTTATAGGGCATGTGAGCATGTGGGATGCATGGAAGATGGACGCGCACTGCTCGTGAGTCAGTCGTGCGCTCCCGCCGGATCGGTGTCTGAGCTATAGGCATCTGGGCTGCGCGGCGTGCCCTGAGTAAAACCGCCTTGAGTAGGGCGGGGTTGAGCAGTGCCGCTCTGAGTAAAGCCGCGCTGAGTGGAGCCGCGCCGGACAGTGCTGGACTGGGCAGTGCCGCGCGAGTCTGGAACTGAAATAGGGCTGGGAGCAGTGGCTGCGGGAGCGGAAACTGACGGTGCGCGGTCTGCTGAGCAGCCACAGCGCGGATGGAAAGAGATAGTGAGTAATTCAGCCGGTTCAGGGGCGGGCGGAATACGATAAATATACTTGCGTAAAGGTGAGACATAGCCGTCAATCTCGGTGAGGACTTCCCGAGTGCAGAGCGCGGCGAGCAATGCGACGGTGCTGCTTTCAGGAACGATAGGGCGCGCGGCAAAGGCCTGTGGGGCAAGCACCGCCCAATCTGGATTGGCGTCAATATGATGCAAATTGATGCAGGTGGCGCAGGGAGTTTCATGAGCGATGGTGAGCGGGCCGAGATAGCTGTCCACTTCTTCCACCCATGCGTGTAATACGGGGATGTGCCGCGCGGTATATGGCACAGAAGCCTGAGGGTCAATACCGTATGAGTTCGTCAGCACCACTATGGTGGGGAGTGAACCGGAGATGGTGTGCACAGCGGGATTCTCTTCTCGCAATGCAGTGGTGAGTGCCAGGTTCTTTCGTATCCCGAGGTGTTGGCGAGTGAGCGCACTGTGATCGCGAGGAGAAACGATAGTGGCATCTGCAGTGGTAATCGTTCCGATTCCTGCTCGCGCACAGCAGATAGCAGTAGCTACGCCTACGCTGTCGAGCACCGGAATGTGGACGTGCGCCGCCGCTCTGTGGGTGGGGGTGGCATGGTGAACGCGCCAGTAGGCGGCGCAATCGGGCAGATGTGGAAGATCGGTGCTCAGCAAGTTGGCGCTGTCGAGCAGTGCCACGATCTGCTGTGCACGAGAGCGCGGGATTTTGAGTGCATGGGCACGCTGCCAGTATTCAACGTCTGTGTGGGGCTGTGTGAGCGCATCGACGAGCTCAATTTCTGCAGCGGAAAAGTTGTCGAGTGCCGCTCCGGTACGTGGATCAAGGCCGATTTGGGCGCGGTCGATAGCCGTCCAAAAAACGCCCAGCCCTTCGTTGATATGCATGGCGTTTGCGCAGATTCACCTCACTTTGATGTGCTGCCGATGCCATGGCGGCTGTTTGCCGCGTACCCGTGCAGCTGGGCAGCGTCAGCTGTGCCAGGCTGGCTCCAATCGTACGGCTAGGGCGACTGCAGGCGGCAGATTTTTCCACAGCTGTGGAAAAATGAGATGAACCGTGGATAACTGTGTGCCACGAACTGTGCAGAAACTACGCAGAATACTGGTCACGTAGAAGATTGCTGCACGGCGGGGTGCGCGCTGCCAAGCAAACTGCGCTGTCAAGCGTTGCATCTGCGCCGCCCGCGCAACCGTCGCTCTTTCGTTGTAGCGAGGCTGCCGTTATCCTCGCCGTCACTCGTCGTCGTTGTTTTCGCCGCTCGCTTCGTCGCTGTTTGCGTTGCTCTCGCGGCCGCTCTCCGCGCTGCTCTTGGCGTTCTCAGGGTGATCTGTTGCTTCTGCTGCGCGGGGAGTATCAGCTGCCTTGCTGGCATCTGAGTCAGTGTCGTGGGCGTCGTCTGCGTCTGCTGCATCATCGTCAGCTTGCGAGAGGAGATCTTCAAGGAAGGAATCCAGCTCCGCTTCGATAGCACTCGGCTCTTTCGCCGTGAAAAATTGCTCGGGACGTTTGAGATCTTCCGCTGTGGGAAGCAAATCTGGATGTGCCCAGAGCGCATCGCGGCCTTCAATTCCGAGCCGCGTGGTAGCCATATCCCAGAAAGCAATGGCCTCGCGCAGTGAACGTGGGGTGAGCTGCATGCCGAGCTGCCCCTCCCACACTGCTTTAGCGGGATTGTCGGTAGCGTAGCGGCGCAGCAGCATTTCCCGCAGAGCTACGGCGTTTGGCAAATGGGGAGCGACGGCGGCCGACGTGATGTGCGATACCCACCCCTCTACCAGCGAGAGCAATAGTTCGAGACGCGCCAGCAGCTCCTGCTGATACTCCGTGAGTTCCAGTGTAAAGATACTAGATAGATCGAGCTGAGTAATGGCTTCTTGGCTCTGCAAGGATGAGCGCAGTTGCTCTTCAATGGCGTCCGTATCAATGGCGATATGAGCGGCGAAAGCGCTCACGGTATCGAGGATGCGCGAGCGCAGCCAAGGCACGCGTGAGTAAAGCCGTGAGGTCGCATTCTCCCGTCCGGCCACATAGAGGAGCGCTTCGCCCTTCTCTGCATGGAGTCCCTCGGAAAACTCGGCCACGTTGGAAGGGACGAGCGCACAGCTGGATCCTTCCATGAGCGGCAAGCCTGCATCGGAGGTGCCAAACGAGTGCGCCGCCAATTCTGCCAGTGCAGAGCCATACTGCACCCCGATCATCGTGCTGGTGATTTTTCCGATAAAGCGGGCAGGGTGGCCAAACATCCCGCGCATGTGTTCGGGCAAGTGTTCCAACTGTGTGGTGAACGAATCGTGAAAGGCACGCGAGATATTCGCACCGACGGGCTCTAGCAGTTTGCGGAACGTCGGCAGAGCGTGAGCTACGAAATCGAGACGCGACCAGGCCATACTGGGGCCGCGTGCTGGATCAAATCCGGTGGCGACGTCAAGCCACAGTGAAGCAGTGCGCAGTGCAGTGCGGGCGTCATCGCCCTCGTGAGAGCTGAGGCGATCCATATATTTGCTCGTGATGGTCTCGCGAGCCACTTGTTCGGCCATCTTCCAGTTCACTGGCCCATCTCCGGCGGAACCGAGCATATCTTGAATCTGCTGAGTAATCAGGGTGAAGTTTTTGCCACTGAGCACTCCTCCCAAGTTCCCGTGGGGATCAATTCCCTGAGATTTCAAGGCGTCGGCGATATCGTCGGCCGTTGCATCCCCGAAAACTGCCCGTAGCATTTCCTGCCAGCCGTCGTCATCCGAATTGTCGGACGTGCTAAAGCCAAAGCCGTTAGGGGGAATGATGTTGTCGCTCATTGAGCCCTCCTTCTCAGATTCATACAGTAGTATATCCGCGTGCAACCTATTGATTCTTCCCAAGCTGACGAGCTCCGCCCCCGTGCATCTGGAGCGGATGATCCGCAGACAGAATCCAAAAATCCGCAGACGGCATCACACAAGTTGCAGATGTCCCATCAAGGACGTGCACGCCGTGCAGCTCATCACGTGCGTGGCGACGCGTGGCTGCATCGGCCTGATCGGCGGTTGCGCGTCACCGTTGCACTGCTGGCGGGCATGGTGGTGTGTGCGCTGCTGATGCCCACTAGCTTCGTGATGGAGGGGGCAGGGCCAGCGCTGGACGTCAATGGCACAGTGGACAATAAGCCGGTAGTGGCGTTGAGCGGTGTGACTACGTATCCGAGTGAATCGGATATTTTCTTGACGACGGTGAGCTCATGGGGAACGCCGAATGTGGGAATAACGGGATATGAAGCATTGTGGGCTCTCGCGAGTCCCAACTATCAGCTCTTTCCGGTGCACGCTCTCTATCCTGCCGGAGTCACGGCAAACGAGGTGGATGAGCAAAATCAGCAGCAGATGGCAGCCTCACAAGACTCTGCAGCGGCGGTGGCCTTTCATCTCGCCGGTTTTTCAGTGCAGGAGACGCTCACGGTGGCGCAGGTGAGCAGAGATTATCCCTCTGGTGCGGTGTTGCGCGTTGGAGATGTCATCACGGGTATTCGGCGTGTGGCACATGCAGAGGATGAGACGCCGGTGGCAAACTTCGTCGAGCTGGCAAATTTCTTAGCTGCAGTGACTCCTGGGCAAGAGGTACAGCTGCAGATTGTGCGCGATGGCGTGGAACACGAGGTGACGACGGCGACGGTGGCTCAGGTGGGAGATGCGGATGGAGCTGCGCGGCCAGGAGCAATGCTCGGAGTGGGGATAAACGTCGCGGATGTACGTCTGCCTGGAAAGGTGACGTATGGTCTGGATGATATCGGCGGGCCGAGTGCAGGGCTGATGTTTACCCTCGGCATTTACGATCAGCTCACGGAAGGATCGCTAACGGGCAAAATTCCGATAGCAGGCACGGGCACGATGGGGTGGGACGGCAAAGTCGGCGTTATCGGTGGCATTGTGCACAAGATGCGAGGGGCGGTGCAGCACGGCGTGAGCGATTTTCTGGCTCCGAGTGGGAATTGCGCAGAAACTGTGGGGCATGAGCCACCTGGAATGCACGTGTGGGCTGTGAGCACTGCCGAAGAAGCCATAGCAGCGGCGCAAGCTATTGGCAGCGGACAGACTGACGCTCTCACGCCCTGTTCAGCTCTGGGGAGATGATGCCGTTTCGCTGTGTGAAACTGTGCACTGTTGCGTGATATGGCATGCGCTGTGGTGAAATGCGTTGTCGCAGTGTGCGGTGATACGTGTGCAGTGCGTGCTGCCCATGTGGTGTGCTTATGCATCGTGGGGTGTGACGGCGTCACTGCAGAGAGCGAAAATACATTGAGAGAGTAAAAGTAGAGAGCGAGAGCTATAAAAGCTGTAACGGATGAAGCTATAGAGGGTGAAAGATGAAGCTGCCCTGAGAATTTTGGTAGCGTGGGAAGTATGTCTAGCACAACCTTTGCTCAGTGGCGGCCTGAACGCCCCAAGAAGCCTCATAGCTCCGCTAAAAGAGGAGCTTTTCTCCCCACGCTGGTGGTTTTAGCTGTGCTTTTGGTGGCACTGGTCATCCTGGCCTCTTTCTACACGGAGTGGAGATGGTTTGGGCAAATTAAGGCCGTGCGTGTTTTCTGGACGCAGTACGGTGCTTTTATTGCCTTGGGTGTCATTGCTTTTGTGCTGACTCTCGCCGTGGTAGAGCTCAACTTGTGGATTGCCACTCGTGGCGGCTCACTTCCACGGTCTGCGCGCAAAAAGCCGTCGAAAGCAGCCGGCGCAGAAAGTGCAGGTGGCGAATTTGCCGCTGAGGAAAAGCTGGCTTTTGGAGAGGGATTCGATCCGCAGGCAGCAGCTAAGTTTTTCTCGAAAATGGCAGGAGAAGCCGATTATCGCGGCGCGCTTTCCGGCAAGCGGTGGGTAGTCTTTGGGCTATTCCCCGTGATAGTGGCACTAATCATGGGCGCCCGTCTCGCTCCTCGCTGGCGCACGTTCTTGCTGTGGATCAATGGGGGAGCTTTCGATAGCACTGACCCTGAATACCACATCAATGTGGGCTTCTACGTCTTCACGTTGCCCGCGCTGCATGAGCTCGTACAATTCTTCCTCATACTGATGCTGCTCAGCGCGGTCGCTGCTGCAATGGGATATTGGCTCATCGGCTCTATCACGAGCGTGAAAGGCAAACTCAAGACCAGCAAGAAAGTGCATCTGCACTTGGGAATTTTAGCCGCGCTCGCCACCCTCGGCATTGCCGTGAATCTCTGGCTCAGCCGTTATGACTTGCTCTTAGGAAATAACGAGCGTTTCTCAGGAGCCACCTTTACCGACATTAATGCTTCAAAGCCAGGGCTCACGATTCTTGCCATCGTGGTGGCGCTTGTGGCAGCGCTCTTCATTTGGGCAGGGATATCGCACAAGTGGAAGCTCGCTTTAATCGGAATCATCTCCACGGTGGCGGTGGGCATGGTGCTCACCATGCTCTACCCGTTCTTGATGCAGAAATTCAAAGTGGATCCAAACGCTGCAGAGCTCGAATCGGCGTATATTCAGCGCAATATTGACGCCACGCGCACGGCTTATGGGCTCGATGGGGTGCAGACTCAGCAGTACGCCGCCCGTACCACGGCTGAGCCAGGGCAGCTGCGCCAAGATTCTGAGACCGCCGCACAGATTCGTTTGCTCGATCCAAATATCGTGGCACCCTCCTATAATCAGCTACAGCAAAACCGGCAGTATTACGAATTTCTCGATCCGCTCACGGTGGATCGGTACACGATCAACGGGCAGTTGCGCGATACCGTGATTGGCGTTCGCGAACTCAATCTCAATGGTCTTTCTACAGAGCGGCGCTCGTGGGTGAACGATCACACGGTCTATACGCATGGGTTTGGGGTGGCTACCGGCTACGGCAACACGGTGACGGCGAAAGGCGATCCGAGCTTCTGGGAGGCGGGCATCCCCTCCACTGGCGAGCTAGGAAAATATGAGCCGCGCGTCTACTTCGGCCAGCAGAGCCCTAGCTATTCCATCGTAGGCGCTCCAGACGGGGCTGACCCGTGGGAGCTGGATTATCCAGACGATAAGGCTTCCAACGGTCAGGTGAATACCACCTATAAGGGCGATGGTGGCCCCAAGATTGCAAACCTCTGGGACAAGCTCATGTATGCGATTCGTTTCCGCTCGACGGAGCTTTTCTTCTCAGATCGCGTGACGAATCAATCTCAGATTCTCTTTGACCGCAATCCGCATCTGCGCGTGGAAAAGGTCGCTCCGTATCTCACACTCGATTCCAAAGCTGTGCCAGCCGTCGTCGATATGGACGACAATCCGGATACCCCGAAGCAGCTAGTGTGGATTATTGACGGCTATACCACATCTAATAATTACCCTTATTCAGCGCGAGAGACTTTGCGGGAGGCCACATCGGACTTCCTCAACTCCAACGGGCTGGTGATTGGCGGCGGCGAAGTCAATTACATTCGCAACTCCGTCAAAGCTGTGGTCAATGCCTATGACGGTTCCGTGACGCTCTACCAGTGGGATCAGAAAGACCCAATCATCAATGCGTGGTCAAAGATTTTCCCAGGGCAAATCACGCCGCTGGCTAAGATGCCTGGCGATTTGATTGCACACGTGCGCTACCCCGAAGACCTATTCAAGGTGCAGCGCACCTTGCTCGCCCGCTATCACGTCACTGACGCGAAGAGTTTCTACTCTGGTGGCGACTTCTGGCAGGTGCCTCGTGAACCCACTGCCCGCACGAGCGAGCAAACCGGCATGGCGAGCGCTCCAGCGCAGCCGCCGTACTATCTCACGCTGCAGATGCCAGGCATGGATTCGGCAAGTTTCTCACTTACGACGTCGTATATCCCTGGCGGCAATACCAACCGCAACGTGATGACCGGCTTCTTGGCTGCTGATTCCAATGCGGGCAACACCACCGGCAAGATCGCTGAATCGTATGGCAAACTCCGATTGCTGGAGGCTCCGCGCGATCTCACTGTGAGTGGCCCTGGGCAGGCAGAGAACACGATGTTGGCGGCGCAAAACGTCTCTACCGTGCTGAACCTGCTGCGCACTGGCGGCACTCAAGTGTTGCAAGGCAATCTACTGTCTCTGCCAATTGGCGGCGGACTGCTCTACGTACAGCCGATTTATGTGCAAGCGTCGAGCGGTACGCAGTATCCAACGTTGCAGTACGTGCTCACGCTCTTTGGGGATCAGGTGGGCTTTGCTCCCACGCTCAACGAAGCGCTTGATCAGGTGTTTGGTGGTGACTCCGGCGTGAAAGCTGGTGACGCCGAAATCGCTGGGACGAAAGAGGCGCCAGTGCCTGAGGGGGCCGGCGCATCTGGAACGGGCGCGGCTGGCGTAACGTCTGGTGGTGCGACGACTCCGGCTCCTGGCACAGCTGAGGCAGGAACGCCGAGTGAAACGGCACCTGCTCCTGCCGAGAGGCCGAGCGCTCCGGCTACCGGCACGGCGCAGGAGCAGTTGCAGAGCGCTCTCAATGATGCACAAGCTGCTGTGAAAGAAGCTGAGAGTGCTCGTCAAAAGGGAGACTGGGCGGCTTTCGGAGCAGCTCAAGATAAGCTCTCGAAAGCTGTGCAACAGGCTGTGCAAGCTCAGCAGCAAACGCAAAAATAGGGCGTAGAGCTTACGCAGGTCGCCCTGCGTGGATGAATCTGCCACGTGGGCGAACCTGAAAAGAGTTCGGCTCGTAGTGACGCTGGTTGTGCCTCATTTCACTTGTGATGAGGCACAACCAGCTTTTTATTGCACTGGCACGCTTTAACTGTGCGGACGTGTCTTGCGATTGTGTGGATATGTCTTGCGGGGCATGTGCATCGCGCACGCGGTAGAAAGTAGCGATGGCATAGGTGCTGGTTAGAGACGTATGGGTGCGGTGTCATTGCTCCTGCGGTAATGCCTGTGAACGCTGCAGCGATGCCGCCTGAGTGCCCCCAGACGTCGTAATCAAATTGTTATCCATTGTCTATTTGTGTGAACTTGTCAGACAAGCTAAGCTAGCTGTATCCAATCCCATGATTGGTTGTCGTTTTTGTTTCTCAAAGGGGAGGACACACATATGCGTTCCATGAAGCGTTGGGCAAAGGCTAGTGCAGTTCTCGCAGCTGCAGCACTTGCTCTTTCTGCTTGCGGTGGCGGTTCTGGGCAGAAGAAAGCTGAGAATCCATCCGCTGCAACTGCTACTGGTAACCTCAAAGTTTTCGCTGCTTACGATACAACGAACTGGAATCCGTCAAACACTTCTTCGGCTCTCGCTGTAGGTGCAAACCTCCAGGTTGTTGAGGGGCTGTATGAGTTCGACTTCTCGTCGTTCAAAGCTCATAAGGCTCTCGCGGCTGCCGACGAACCCACCAAAGTGGACGACACCACATACGAAGTGAAACTTCGTGATGGTGCCAAGTTCTCCACTGGTGATGCGGTGACTGCTGAGGACGTCGTGAGCTCCTATAAGCGCATCGTTGATGGTGATAAGGATTCTGCTGGCACGGTGCAGCCGAGTTCGTATGCGGCATTCCTGACTTCGATTAAGTCGATTGAAGCTAAAGATGACTCCACCGTCACGGTGAAGCTCGATCATGCCATTGACAACCTCAAAGAGCGTCTGGCCTTAATCAAGGTGGTGCCAACGAAGGCCACATTCGATGAGCTGACGAAGATGCCAGTCGGCTCTGGTCCATACAAGTACGACAAGATCACTGACACTGCTCAAGAGCTCTCTGTGAATGAGCACTACACCGGCCCGAATCCAGCGACGGTGGCAACCATTCACTATGACAACTCGCGTGATGCAACGGCTCGTTTGACTGCCGCTCTCGGTGGCACCACCGACGTGGTGGAAGCTCTCGATCCCGCCGGCATTGAGCAAGTCAAGAAAGCTGGCTGGAAAGTTGATGAAGCTACGGCGTACGGCATCGCAATGATGACGTTCAACACCACGAAAGCCCCATTCAACGACAAGCGTGTGCGTCAGGCATTGCTCACCGCTATTGATTCCCAGACCATGATTAAGACTGCTCTCAATGGTGCTGGGCAGGAGCCGACGTCATTCCTCCCTGATTACAACGATCAGTACAAGAAAGCGGCGACTCAGTTCACCTACAACGTCGATGCCGCTAAGAAACTGCTCGCTGATGCGGGCGTCGCTGCGGGCACTGAGATTCGCGTGATGACCACCACGGATACCTGGATCGCCGCCATGGGGCCGCAGATTCAGCAGAACTTCGAGGCTCTCGGACTCAAAGTGAATCTGAGCCAGGTGGCCTCCGGCGATCTGTGGAACAACAACGTCGCTCAGGGTAACTTCGACGTCGTTGTAGCTCCTGGTGACGCATCTGTGTACGGCGCTGATCCTGGCGTGCTCATCAAGGGCTGGTTCTACAGCGAGCTGTGGATGAAGGATCGCTTCCGTCTCACTGAGTCCGATCCTAAGGCCGCCGCCGATCTCGTGGCGCTCATGGACGAGGCAGATAAAGCTACCGGCGATGCAGCAAAGGCAAAGTGGGGCGAAGTCCAGGATATGATTGCTGATCAAGCAGCTCTCTATCCGCTCGCTTTCCACACTCTGTACACCGCATACAATCCTGCTAAGGTTTCAAATCTCACTCCAATTGGGGTGACGGGTCTACAGCTCATTGGCGCTAAGGTCACCGAGTAATTCTTTCGAGAATCACTCGTGATCCTCAGCAAAGCAGCAGCTTCATTGGGCGGGGTGGGAGCTCCGGCTTCCGCCCCGCCCTTTGTATACCGCTTGACCATGCAAAAGGGGTGAATTTGTGAACAATTTGTTAAGGCTCATCGGGCGTCGGCTGATTGCATTGCCGATTATGGCAATCGGCGTCACGATTCTCGTATTCTTCTTGATGGAGCTCTCTCCGATCGATCCGGCGTGGACAGCTCTTGGTGATAACGCTGCTGATCCGGCTCAAGTAAAAGCATTCAACATTGCGCACGGGTATGTGACTGATGATGGCAGTGAAACAGGCGCACCGATTCCGGCAGTCGTACGCTACTGCGTGTATATAGTGGGGCTTCTCCACGGTAACTTTGGTATCTACGGTGTGGGCACTGGCCATTTCGTAGCAGATTTGATTGCTCCGGCTCTGCCCGTCACCCTCCAACTCACGTTCTTTGGCCTGATTATCGCGGTGTTGATCTCTTTCCCGCTGGGGGTGATCGCGGCGCTGTACCGCGATCGCTGGCCTGACCAACTCATTCGCGTGCTCTCGGTGATTTTTATCGGTACGCCATCGTTCTGGCTGGCTGCCCTGTTGGTACTTCTCGGACTCAATGTGATCCAGGGAATTCCAGTCTCTGGGCCACTTCCAGGCATCTTTGAAGATTTCGGAGGGTGGGCAGCCCGCATGTTCCTTCCCGCCGTGGCACTCGCAACGCCGGTGATTGGGCAGATGACTCGCGTGGTTCGTACGTCCGTCGTGGAAGAGCTCGATCGTGATTACGTGCGCACCGCCCTCGGCGCCGGCATTCCTCGTCCAGTTGTGATTGCCCGCAACGTTTTGCGCAATGCGCTGATCACTCCGGTCACGGTACTCGGTCTGCGCGTCGGCTATCTGATGGGCGGCGCCGTGGTGATTGAAATTATTTTCGGCATCCAAGGTATGGGCAAGGTACTCGTTCAAGGTGTGCAAAACAGCCAGGTTGAAGTTGTCCAGGCTGCTGCGCTCGTCGTCGCCTTGGCGTTCATCGTCGTGAACATCATCGTCGATATGCTCTATTTACTAATCAATCCACGTATTAGGTCTGTGTGATAGTGATGATGAGTAAAACAAAGAAAGTAGTAGCTGCTGTCGAAAGTGGCAAGAAAGTTCGTGCCCATCGTTGGTCAAGCATGAGTCTTGGTGCGCGCATCTCTGTATGCGTGCTGGCGCTGATTGTACTGATCTCTGCCATCGCCCAGTTTATCGCTCCGTACGCGCCAAACTTTGTGGATACGAATGCCATGCTTTCCGCACCGAGCAAAGCTCATCCGTTTGGCACAGACTTTGCTGGCCGCGATGTGCTCTCGCGTCTCCTCATGGGCGGCAGGTTCTCAATCGTCATCGGCTTGTGCTCCGCCTTAATCGCCCTCATCTTCGGTGCGATTATCGGCTCTGTCGCTGCAGTTGTGCGCCGCAGTCTATCTGAAGTAATCATGCGCATTATGGACATCATTATGGCTGTGCCTGGCATTGCTATGGCCGCCGTGATGGTGCTCGTATTCAGCGGTATTTTCAGCGCTGGCAATAAAGTTGGCTTGGTATTCGTCATCATCGTGGCTATCTCGTTCGTCTACACTCCGCAGTTGGCACGTATTGTGCGCGCCAACGTAATGGCAGCCTACGGCGAAGACTATGTGCGAGCCGTGATTGTCTCTGGTGCTCGTGCTCCGTGGATTCTGGTGAAACACGTAATTCGCAATACCGCCGCTCCGGTATTGGTCTTTGCTACGGTGCTGGTCGCAGATGCCATCATCTTGGAAGCATCCCTCACTTTCATTGGCTCCGGTTTGCAATCGACAATGGTTCCAACCTGGGGCAATGTACTCTCGGATGCTTCCTCGAACGGTTCTATTATCTACGGTGCGTGGTGGACTGCGCTCTTCCCTGGCTTGCTCATTATGATTACGGTGCTGTGCTTAAACATTCTCTCTGAGGGGATCACCGACGCCATGGTGGCAGCTCCAGCTTCTGCCCCTGCAAAAGTGGAGCAAAACACCGCAGATCGAGAGGCAGACGCACTGCTGCTCGATCCACGCCGCGCCTATAAGGAGCAGGCAGCGTCACTGCAAGAGCGGCTTGATGCTCTTCGGAATGTGGAGATGCAGCGCACCGACCGCTTTGACGATGCGCAGTTTGCAGGCGAAACGCCGCTTCTCGAAGTCAAGAATCTCAGTATTAAGTTCCCACGCCACGGAGATGTGAACGTGGTAGATCGCGTGAGTTTCACCGTTCGTCCCGGCGAGACGATGGGCCTAGTGGGTGAATCTGGGTGCGGCAAATCAATCACAGCTCTCACGATTATGGGCTTGATTGATCCGCGCGCTGAGTTTGAGGGTGAAATTTTCTATCAGGGCAAAGATTTACTCACGATGCCAGCGAAAGAGCGTCAGGCACTCCTCGGCAATGAGATGGCCATGATCTATCAGGATGCGTTGAGCTCACTGAATCCGGCCATGCTGATCAAAGCCCAGATGAAACAGCTCACGAAGCGCGGCGGCACTCGCTCTGCTGAAGAGCTTTTGGAGTTGGTGGGCTTGGATCCCAAACGTACGCTCGAATCCTATCCGCACGAGCTCTCGGGCGGTCAGCGTCAGCGCGTACTGATTGCCATGGCGCTCACGCGTGATCCGAAGCTCGTCATTGCGGATGAGCCGACGACGGCTCTCGACGTCACCGTGCAAAAGCAGGTGATCGCATTACTCAATGAGTTGCGTGAGAAGCTGGGGTTCGCCATGGTGTTTGTGAGCCACGATCTGGCGCTTGTGGCCGAGGTAGCCCACAAGATTACGGTGATGTATGCAGGGCAGGTAGTGGAGCAAGCTCCCACCAGTGAATTGCTGGAGCATCCGACGCATGAATACACACGTGGTTTGTTGGGTGCTGTGCTCTCGATTGAGTCTGGTTCTGGACGGCTCCATCAGGTGCCAGGCACTGTGCCATCTCCGAAAGACTTCCCCAGTGGAGACCGCTTCGCTCCGCGTTCATCGCATCCGGATTACGGCAGCGATATTCCGCTTGAGTTTGAGTTGGTGGGGCCAGAGCACGTGTATGCAGCTCTCCCTGATAAGGAGGGCGTCTATAAGCGTGCTCCTGAATACGTGCCAGCAGGAAAGGAGGCCTGATTATGACGAGCACAGCATCGGTTATGCCGCATGTGGAGCCTACCAATCTGGATACGCCGATCATTGAGCTGCAAGGCGTGGAAGTCACGTTTAAGGCACGCACTGGCTCAATCTTCAAACCCAACCATGTGCGCGCTGTGCGCGGCGTCGATATGAAGATTATGCCAGGTAAAGTGCTCGGTATTGTGGGTGAGTCTGGCTGCGGTAAATCGACGACGGCCAACGTGATGTGCGGTCTCCAGGTGGCGACGGCCGGCAAGGTGTACTTCATGGGTAAGGACGTGACGAAGCGAACTGCTGAGGATCGTCGTCATATCGGGCAAGTGGTATCCGTGGTTTTCCAGGATCCCGCGACGGCTCTCAACCCGCGTATGACGGTGCAAGACCAGCTCGCTGATCCGCTGCGTGTACACAAGATCGGCGATGAAACGTCCCGTGAAAAACGCGTTCGTGAGCTGCTCGGTCTCGTCGGTCTGCCGCTCTCCGCTCTGGGCGCGCTGCCAGGGCAGCTCTCTGGTGGGCAGCGTCAGCGTGTGGCAATTGCACGCGCGCTCTCCCTGGGGCCGAAAGCGATTATTGCGGATGAGCCGACCTCGGCTCTCGACGTCTCGGTGCGTGCGCAGATTCTCAATCTTCTGAGCGATCTGCGCCAGGAGCTCGGTTTGGCGATGGTCTTTATCTCGCATGATATTCAAACGGTTCGCTACATTTCAGATCGGATCGCCGTGATGAATGCCGGCGTCGTGGTGGAAGAAGGGCCGGCCAAGGAACTGCTTGCTCACCCGAAAGATCCCTATACGCGCAAACTTCTTGGAGCGGCGCCGAGCCTGCTCCACCCGCACCTCAGCTGAGGAACAGACCGCGTGACGGCGTTGTCCGCGTAGCGCATGGAACGTGCGCATCGCCGTCACGAATAAAAATACGATTCTCTAAAAGGAGAGAATGAACAATGGCTAAGCCAATTCGCGGCATCGTCCCGCCGCTATCCATCCCACTAAAAAATGGTGAACTCGATGTTCCTTCGCTAGAACGCCACATCAACCGCATGATTGACGCGGGAATTCACGGTCTTTTCGTGCTCGGTTCGAGCGGCGAAGTAGTATTTTCGACGAGCGAGCGCCGCGGGAAAATTCTGCGTGAAGCTAAGCGCATCGTCGCTGGGCGTATTCCGATTCTCGCTGGTGTGATAGACACCGAGACGGATCGCGTGATCGAAAACATTCGGCAGGCCGAAGAGATTGGGGTAGACGCGGTGGTGGCTACGGCTCCTTTCTATGCCCTGCAAGGAGTGACCGAAATTCGCAAGCATTTCGAGCTGCTGCGAGAGGCGACTGAATTGCCGATATGGGCCTACGATATTCCGGTGTGCGTGCACTGGAAACTTCCCAATGATCTCGTGCTTGATTTGGGCAAAGCGGGCGTTTTGCAAGGGGTGAAGGATTCTTCTGGTGACGACGTCGGTTTCCGTTTCCTCTCGCGTCTCAACGAGGAAGCCGGACATCCGCTGCAGCTGCTCACCGGCCATGAAGTAGTGGTCGATGGAGCATATATGAGCGGTGCAGATGGATGCGTGCCAGGGCTGGGCAACGTAGATCCCGTGGGCTACGTGCGGCAGTGGAATGCGTTCCAGGCGGGAGATTGGGAGGCTGTGCGCAGAGAGCAAGATCGTCTCGCTGATCTCATGACGATTGTGCACGTGAGTGGCGTGCATGGTTTTGGCGCTGGCATTGGGGCATTCAAGACCGCGTTACAGCTGCTCGGCGTATTCGACACAAACGAAATGCCGCGTCCGGTAGCTCCGCTGACGGGGGAGAATGTGGAGCACGTCGCGCAGGTGATGCGCACAGTAGGATTGCTTGATTAGTAAACCGCTACTGCGGGTGCTGCTGGGTGCCGGTGGGGAAGCCGCAATTGGTAACGACTGTGGCTTCCCTCTGCATATCGGCTGCATTCAGGCTCTAAACTGGGCTTATCCAAGGTGAAAGGGAATATCCATGGGAGAAACGGCGATTGCCGTCGATATCGGCGGAACGAAAATGGCTGCTGCGCTGATTGACTCTTCCGGACGGCAGCTGAGCGAAAAAATTAAAGCTCCGACGCCGTCTCACAGCGGGCGAGAAGCAATTCTCGATACGTTGGCAAGCCTCATTGAGCGCGAATATGAGCTTCTAGACGAAACTGCTCTGGCGGGCATTGGGATTGGCGCTGCGGGTGCGATTGACACCGCACGAGGGATGGTGGTGCACTCCTCGGGAACAATTCTCGATTGGGTGGGAACTGATATTGCACAGGGCTTGCGCGAACGCTTAGCCTGGGCGGAAAAAGTCCCAATTCACGTGCTCAATGACGCCAATGCGCACGCCGTGGGTGAATCGTGGATGGGTGCGGGAGCGGGTGCTAGCTCGATGCTCATGGTGGCTGTGGGGACTGGCGTCGGATGTGCTTTTTGCATTGACGGCGTTGTGCTCGAAGGAGCACACCACATGGCTGGAGAGATCGGAATGGCGAGAATCTCTTTTGCCGACGAGCCGCACATAAACGATGGAAATCTGCCCGCAAAATTTGAGCAGAATTCTGCAGGGCCGGCAATGGTGGAGTTTTACCAGCAGGCGCACGGGGCTGCGGCGAATGATCCCGCACGCCGCCAGTTCGTGATGGAGCTTGCTGCCGAGGGAGATCCGGTGGCGTTAGACGTCACTCACGCCCTTGGACGCCGGCTCGGCGAAGTCGTGAGTTGGTACGTGATGATGCTGGATCCCGAGGTGATTGTGCTCGGCGGTGGGGTGCCGAAAGTTGGCAGCGCGTGGTGGGATGCGATGGAGACGCGGCTGCGCGAACTGCTACCCGCATATCTTGAGGAGTCCCTTGATCTGCGCCGGGCACAGCTGGAAAACAACGCAGCTCTCTTGGGTGCTGCTCGCGAGGCGTTTCGCCGCGCCGGCGTCACCGTCTCGTCATACGCTAGCGGTGTGGCTTGAGGTGCCACAGTTTACATGCACACTTTTCGTTTATGCATGACGTCCATGCATAACGCCCATACATAAGGCTGTTTCGTTCATCAATTCATTCAAGGGTGTGCATCCAGTTGCGCGTATATCCCAATGTGAAACTGGCTGCACGGCTGATATATCAGAGGTAGATAGGGGCAAACATGACGGCAAAGAGCGACGTGCTTGATGCAATTCGAGGAAAACTGATTGTTTCATGCCAAGCGTATCCAGGTGAACCGCTGCGCTGTCCGGAGACGATGGCGCAGATGGCGCGTGCGGCGGAAATTGGCGGAGCAGGGGCTATCCGCTGTCAGGGGCTCTCCGATATTTCGGCTATCAAAGGCCGCGTGGAGATTCCGGTGATTGGAATCTGGAAAGAAGGGCATGAGGGAGTATTTATCACTCCGTCGTTGCGACATGCTCGCGCTTGCATCATGGCGGGCGCCGATATTGTGGCTCTCGATGCCACTGGTCGGCCACGTCTGGATGGCCGGAGCTACAAGGAGACGGTAGCGCAGCTGCACAGCGAGGGTGCTATTCTGATGGCAGATTGCGGTTCATTTGAGGATGCCCAGCGTGCCGTCGAAGCGGGTACGGATATCATCTCGACGACGCTCGCTGGCTATACCGGAGATCGTCCAAAGACGGACGGGCCGGATATAGAGTTGCTCTCTCACATGGTGACGGCGTTCCCCGAGGTACCCGTAATATGCGAGGGGCGGATACACACCCCTGAGCAGGCGGCCGCCGTCATGGCTGCCGGTGCTTACGCCGCCGTCGTCGGTACGGCGATTACGCATCCTACGAGTATCACCGGTTGGTTCAAAGCGGCCGTCGAGCAGTGATGCTGCGGCTGTGAAATAGCTATTACTGTGCGAGCACGTCTGCTATGAAAGGCCGCAAATCGTGGCGGACTCGCTCCCAGGTGCGAGTGCCGCTGGCAGAGAGCCAGCCATGCAAGGTGCCTGGATACGAGTGAATCTGTACATTCGCACCGAGATCGGCGAGATGTGTAAACCAGGCGATGCCTTCATCTCGTAAGGTATCTGCGGGGTTAATGACGATGAGTATGGCAGGGAAAGCCGCGCTCAGCTGGGTGAGTGGAGGCTCAACTTCTTCCAACCCCACTGACTCCAGTGGAGGAATGGGAAACCCGTAGGCTTGCTCAGCTGCCGCGGTGCTATCCATACCGCCGGCTACCAGGCGGGCAGCTGCCCCGTCGGCGTTGGCCATGCCGTAGGCTTCCCAAGCATTCTCAGCTGATTCTTTAGTCCAGGAAAGACCATTGCGATAGCCAGCAAAAGAAGCGGTATCCATACGCGGGCTCAGGCAAGGCTCCAGCGCTATGACGCCGGCAATGGCAGCCAATTCTTCTTCACCGAGGTGGTGAAGAACCTGGCGAATCATCCCCGATCCCGCTGAATCGCCATACAAAATCACGGGGATGTGAGGGAACGTGGCGAAAGTCCAACGCAGAGCGGTAAGCGTATCGTGCAGCCCTGCTGGATGCGGATACTCTGGTGCCAGTGCGTAGTCGGGAGTAATGGTGAGGAACGTTTTTGCATAGCTGACGGTGGTTGGTTGGCTCTGCGTCGCCGTCACGCCACTTGGCCAGACGTACGCAGAGAAATCACGAATCATTTCGACGCATCGAATATCTTCCCCCTTGGCGGTACCAGCCACATACCCTCCGCCATGAACGACGAACAGGATAGCGCCAATTTCGCCCTCTGCGCGGATGAGGCGCATTTCAAAGCTACGCGGAGCTGCTGAATCCGGTGAGTCCGCCAAATCCGAGATTGCGGACGTATCCGCGCTGAGCTGCTGGATATCCATGTGAAATCCATCGGGCAGTTGCACTGGACGATAAAAGTGCTCGGAGCGCTCGCGCGACTGGCGAATCGTGATGTGTGCAGGAGCGGGAGCTTGACGAATAATGCTGAGAATTTCCGGATCAATATAAGGCGTCGCTTCGCGGCTCTCAGGGTAAACGGCGTCAAGAAAATGAGAGATAGCCGCGCTATCGAGAGGGTCGGGAGACAGGAGAGAAGGCACGGACGTTGCCGTGGGAGAGCTGCCCTGACGCTTATCTTGGCGGTTTGCGGCAGTGATATCAGCATTGGCGGTATCAGTATCAGTAACGTCGGTAGCGGTAGTGATGGCGGCACTGGCATTGGTGAACAGTGCGGCGGCGTCGAGAGCGGCTGTCGGCGCGGAGTCGAGTATGAGAGCGATGACGGCTTGAGGGATGCGCCGCGCTACATGCGCTGCAAGCGCTGCCCCACGCCCGCTTCCAAAAAGAACGACGCCGTGATCGTGCGTCTCATCTATCCGAGCAATGGTGAAATGCATAGCTCGCTCCGCTATAGCCGTATTGGGCGCATTCAGCGATGAGGTTGAGGCAGCTGACGCCGCTGCCGAAACAGCTGGTGAAAAATCTGCGGCAGCACCTAGCTCTTCGACGCCCAAATTTTCCACCGCGACGATTCGCCAGTGTGTCCCCACGGCGGCACTGAGGCGATCGACTATGCTGGGCGAATCTGCCGCACTGGTTGCACTGGCTGTACCGGCCGCACCGGTTGTATCTGCCGCACCGGCGCAAGAACTCCTAAAAGTCGTATCCGTGAAAGCCACAATAGTGCCGCGAGTAGGATTTCCTACGACTGTGTATCGAACATCTCCCATGCTGCTGTGCCCCGTTCCATATGTCAATGCGGTTCTATGCGCCAATGTGCTGCGAACTCTGCTTGCTCACCTCTGCCAGCTGTTCACTTCTGCCAGCCTGGGAGAGCCGCGCGAGCTACTCAATCGAGCCACCTCGAACTAATCGAACTATCTCGAATTCGCGCAGATAGAATCGCAGAGATCGCAGTCCTTTCCCGTATAATGAGGGTATGTTGTCTGACAAGTCATTTCAAGCGTATATGGAAAAATATCCTGCCGATTTTTTTCCAGGGGAAGCGAAACGGCTTGCTCCTCAAAATCGTTCAACGGCGACGATGGATGCTATCAAGTTGTATATTCTCTCGAATCATCTCAGTCCAGGAGATGCTCTTCCCAGCGAATCAGAATTGTGCAAGCTGTTGCGGGTCTCGCGGTCGTCTGTGCGTGAGGCGCTGCGAAAATTGGAAGCGCTTGACATCGTAGTAGTGCAGCGGGGGCGCGGCAGCTTTGTAGGGAATATGTCTTTGCACCCGCTCGTCGATACGCTCGTCATTCGGAATGCTTTAGAAGATCCCGATACCGCGCATGGTCAAAAAGTATTTGGGGAAGTGGTGGCCACTCGCTATGCGATTGACTGCGGTGTTGCTCCGGATCTTGTGAAAGCTCTGCACGGTGCACACCATGAGAAACTCCACGCTATTGTGGAGAAAATGATTCAGCGATCTATGCGTGGAGAGCAATATCTGGAGGAGGATATCGCTTTTCATTTAGGTGTGTTCGAATGCCTCGGCAATGATCTTCTCCGTCAGCTCACGGGGGCGATGTGGCTCGTGCATCAGACGATCATCCCCAGCTTGAGTGAGCCGAGTAGCCCTGAGATCAGGGAAACTGCAATAGCCCATCAGCATATGCTTGACGCCGCTGAGCGGGGAGATCTGGGAGGCTACCTGGAAGCGGTGGAGCAGCACTACGCCCCGTTGAGAAGAATTATCAGTGGTTCTACGAGTGGTCCTGACTCTACGAGTGGCTCTGAACTGCATGGCGGTGCAGCCGTTCTAGAAAAGGGTGCGAGCGTCGATAGCTGATGCGTGAGTGACGTCGTCACGCATAGCAGCACGCATGCGAGCATCTACGAGTGACATCAGAGCTAGGCAATCAGAGCCACGCAGAGAGGTGCTGATTGACAGTGGCATAAAACTCTTCAGGGGCATCGAGCCGTACCGTGTGGCTTGTACCAGGGATAATCTCGACGTTGATCGCCGGATTAGCGAGCTGGGCAATGGCGGCGGCACCAGTTTTCCCCACGAGGACGCTATCGGTGTCGGAAGTAATGACCACGGTCGGCACGGTGATGGCTGCTGCTACCTCTTCCCATGGCTCGGGAAAGCTCACCACTCCAGTGGCGATGAGGCGCGGATCGACCAGCGTTTTCCCATACGCCCAGGCGGTGTGCGAGGTGCTGCTCCAGTGAGGACGCAGGTGCACGTTGCCTTTCAGATTCTTCACAGGATCGCCGCGCCACATAGTGCTCAGAGCGACTTGCTCGGCGCTGCGGCTGAGGTAGCCTGCGCGCTGCTGATCGTTGAGCCATGCGGGGTCTTCCAGGAGAAGCCCAGCGAATAGTTCTGGCCGATGCGCTGCGAGCTTGGAGCTGATTGCTGCTCCCATTGAATGGGCGATGACGGCGGCGCGTTTGCCGTGCAGATGCTCTTGGAATTCGAGTGCTTGGGCTAAGGCGTCCATAGCGGCGTCTCCAGGGGTAGCAAGTTCGGCTTGCGTATATCGCGGGGAGAGGCCATGCCCGAGGGAGTCAAACGCGATGAGGAAGTAGCGATCTGCCAGGCGCTGCATGAGATCCGCCCACTGTGCGCTGACGTCGCACACTCCGTGTACACATACCACCATAGGGTTGCGGGGATCCCCCACTTCGTAGTGTGCGAGCATTGTTCCTCCTCAGGGATTTTATAGACAGGGCAGAAGGCGGACAAAGTAGAAGATTGACGAGGCAGGTTCTAGTTTGACGTACAACAGCGAATGTCTGGTTTGATTGTAGCTGGTTGTGGAAGATTTAGGTCGGCGCGTGGGTTCTATTTGGGAGTGCGGCGGTGCGTGAGGTGTCTCTCGCATGGATGGTATGCCGCCTGCTGGCGGATTCTCGTGAGATGTGCTATCTTGGAGAAGTTCCGCTACGGCGTAGTCTTACGTCGCAGCGAGCAGTGCCGCATGGCACATAGTCGGCGCGCGGTAGAGCAGCTCGGTAGCTCGTCGGGCTCATAACCCGGAGGTCGTCGGTTCGAATCCGGCCCGCGCAACTAGTCAAGTCCCTGGCTCTTCGGAGTCGGGGACTTCGCATAGCTGGCGCTGTGCGCGGCATCCTGTACGTCTGCTTTTCCCATGATGAGGTGGGGCTTTGGCGCGGCTAGTTTGGCGATGTTCTCAAGTGCTGGCAGCAGTTTTTCGGTATAGCGGATATGGATGATGCGTTTATAAAAGTCTCGCTGTATGTCGGGCATGATGTCCAGTCCGTATGCGCTTGTGGGGATATCGTCGATTATGCGATCGATTTCTTCCATGTCAATTTTGGACATGATACGTGAGAGCGCTTGTGAGCACTCGCTGCTACGGCCTTGGGTGATGAAGTCGAATGGTTTAATGTGATGCTGCTGTCCGTCGTGTCTGATCTCTGTGAATGCGCAGCGTGGGGAACCGTAAGTGTCATCGCGTAGTAAATGGGCATCAAGTGAGCGTTGCGTGAATTGTTCTACGCTACGCTTGTTGAAAAAAGCTGCCCCATTGTCAAATACGGGCGCTAGTGAGTAACTGCGATTGTTTAATGACTGCAGTAACCCCCAGTTTCCATTGTTTCTATCATTGTTGCCGATGAGCGCATCAATGATAAACATGTCCCAGAAGTGTTCCTGTACTCCTGATGTGGATCGTAGAGTTGGCTGATTGTGGAGCGTGTCGAGAACTTCGCTTAGCAACGTCCCAGATCCAGTTCCACTGTATGAATCTAGGTCGCTTGCCATGTGGCGGTTTTTAATTTCGTTGAATGGTACGAGGCGTGCAATTTCACGCCCGTTTTCAAATGTGAAATCTTTGCATGCTACTACTACTTTTCCGCTTCTGACGCCTAAGAGTGTGCTGTGCGCCGGTATCCCGATAGAGCGGTATATCTGTGAGCCGAGGTACTCACTGAGCGGATTCGTCGTGTAGGAGAGGTGAGGTGATTGCGTGGTTTTGGTTGATTTTGGCCACTTGAGCATCCATACATCGCCGTCAAACCAGATAGGCGTTTTAGGCCCGCCGTCACCGCCATAAAACACGTCATCGATGGGTGAGGCTGCGTTGAAATCGATGATGTTCATGTTTCCTTCACTCGATTTGTGGCGTCTTCATATACATGCTGTGGAATGTCGCACGTGTATGCCGTAAAAGGCTCGCGACTTTCATTGTAACGTTCGCTCTCGTGATCGGGTATGACGGCGGCGCGCAAGGAGATGCTCATCCTCATGCGGATGAGAGCATGTGGGCGAGAGCATGTGGAGAGAACGGTGAAAATTCCTCGCAAGACTGTTTCCTCGCAGGAATGTCCTTTTCATACGTAAGGTATATGAACATGGATATTTGAGAGTGTCTAGGCTGCTAGCTAGGTTCTAGTTTTCTCGCACATTGTGTACTACGATTGCGACATACGAGAGTGTGGGGTGAGAAAATGGGCACGTCTACCGCGTTAGACGGACAGTTGGTGACCGATCAAAATCTGGTATCAGTAAGCAGAAAATATGCTTAGAATTATTGACTCCGCAAGAAAACACCATTTTTCCGATGAGGTCATTTCTACGCTTACAATCATGCTATTGGGCAAGCCATAATGGAAGAAGATCTGACACCTTCTCATATGGCGATGAGAATATCGCTCATAGGAGTGCAGTTTTTTCATAGTTAAAGGACTCGCTACCCATAAACCTGCAAGATGCTGTACTCCGAAATAGAACCCGCATGCGTCACATTACTCGCGACATTCAGCTAAAATAACGAAATAAGAAATGGTGCATAAGGAAATGGCGCATATTTTGTCTATCTTCGATTGAGGGGTTCTTTTCCGATGACTTTGTGATCCCTACTCAGCCTGGCTGAGACGCTGCCTTGTCCGTTCATTCCGGCGCCTTGGGGATCATCATGCCTACCATTAGCCTTGATAATGTTTCCTTTTCATACTCGTCTATCCCCCTTTTAGACCGCGTTAGTTTGTACGTTGGTGACGGCGAACGCGCCTGTCTCGTAGGGCCAAATGGATGCGGTAAAACTACGTTGCTGCGCATTGCCTCAGGTGACCTGTTGCCCGAGCGAGGCACGGTCACAGTTGGCGAGGCAACGTCGAGGCTCTTCCCTGTGCTGAGCATCGAAAAATTCAGTGGAACTGTCGAAGATTACCTTGCTGCGGCTCTGCATCCACTACACGCTATCGCTGATCGGTTTTATGACGCCGCCGTCCGAATCGGTGACGGCGCTACTTCTGCTACTCTCGCTGCCACTAATCGGGATTATGATCGGCTACTTGCGCAGATGACGAACTTCGATATCTGGGCGCTTGATGCGCGTGTTGCTGAAGTATTGGCTGGCCTTGGCTTGGAGGCTTTTGCTGGCTCAAGAAGCAGTGCGGATGTGAGCACGCTATCGCCTGGACAGCGTGGCTCGCTTCAGCTGGCAGTAACTCTCATTGCAAAACCTCAGGTGCTGATATTAGATGAGCCAACCAACTATCTCGATGTGGATGCCATGCATGCGTTGGAAGAAACGCTAGCTCGGTGGAGAGGAACGCTGGTGGTTGCCAGCCACGACCGTTGGCTTATCAACCACTGGCAGGGCAGGAGGATTCACGTGCAGCGATGACGGCGGAGCGATCATCGCCACGGGAACTCCAGTAGCGCGTGCCAGGCGGCTAGTGCTAGCGGAGATGTGTCGGACAATATTCTCTGCCACCTACACGAGTATGGGGTGTCGGGGGCTTTAGCGTTAGCGTGTTTGTCTCTTGCCTAATACGGAGGGTTGGCGATTGGCATTTTCTTCGTCATGGAGTGAGATCTTCCAACTGTCTGGCCTGGTCGCGTCTGACGTAAATGATCGCAATAATATTGACTTCTTTGGCATCGTCATTGATCCAAAAGTAAACGTAGTAGTTTTTTGCTCGGATCTTTCGAAAGCCCATATCGCGCCATGGCTGTTCGTCAATAAGTTTCACTCGGTGTGGCATGGACGAGAGAGCGGCTATCCGTTTCCGCAAGAGTTCAAGAATGCTCTTAGCTGCCATGGGTGATTCAAGCTCTATGGCGATATAGTCCCTAATAAGACGTAGATGTTCTCGTGCCTGTGTGGTGATGCGGATTGAATATTCGCCCATTAAAGGCTTTCTTCCAGCTCGTTGAACACGTCGTCTGCATTTTCGGTATCGCCGGAAAGCGCTTGAGAATGCCCAATGCTCATAAGTGAATTAAATCCTGCCTCACTTAAGGCATCGCGAGCAGGGAGCTCGTCTGGAATGGTGAGTGGGAAAGGAATCCCTTTGTGCATAATGATTTGGCGGTAAAACATGTCGATTGCCGTCGCCCGAGGAATCCCCATCGTCTCTAGAATTTCTTCGGCTTTCACCTTCACTTCTTCCTGAATGCGGATATTTACGCTTGCGGTTTTCATGATGGCGTTTCTCCTACCCTTCTTGTCTCTTGCTACTAAGAAAACTGTAAACGAATGTGTTGCATAATGCGACATAATTAAAGGGTTGTGTAGCATGGCTGGCACGTGTTTGCCGAGGGGTAGTAAGGGTACACCGAACGGTAGAGGCTCAGATAGACTTCTGGGAGTGGGTTCTGTTTATTCTGTTGGAGAAGTTGTTGTCAGGCGGCTAGTGCTAGCGAATCGGCTAGCGACTAGCTAATCGGCGAGCAGTCAGCTAATTTTTTCCACTTTCGAATTTTGGTGCGAAACGTCGTGAATGGCGCAACTGTGTTGATGTGTATCCACTTCCATACTGGCCATGCTGAGGGAGTAGATGACGCCCAAGCCCGCTGCTCTGCTTCAAACAACTCCGCATCCGTTAGGCGATCTACTAGCTGGAGCACGTCTTTGAGCAGGGTATTAAATTGGTCAATCAGGTCGTGGGGAGGGATATTCTCCCAGCGCCGGTAGAACGAGTCGTATAAGCCGCCCAGCTGATTCCACTTAAATCCAGGCGCCGGCGTCACTGCATCCTTGCCTGTTTGCTCATCGCGCTCCCAGCCTAGCAGCAGCTCCATCCAGCCCAGTTGGTAAGCAAGCATTTGGCGTGGCGTGCGATCAACGCCGTCAAGTAGCCGATCCCAGCCGCTATCGGGAATATCCGCGAATTCGCCGATAAACAGCTCGCCACGTTTGATAATCTCTGAGGCTAGCTCGGCGCCAGATTCACACGATCTCATTGCACGTACCTCTCGTGAAGCGTTCTTGCTTCATTCCCCGTTAGCCAATTCAACTCCAAAACCATAGCTGACAAGGAAAAACACTATACTCACTAACGCAAAAGACCAACTCCGTCAATACGGTCGAAAATCTGCACTTCCCTGGGGTGTACTCGTTAACGTAAACACGTACTTATCATTTTCGACGTGGCAGTGGAACGGGTATGAGCTCGTTGCGCTTGCTGTTGGCGTAGGTGGCTGTGTACATCGTTCGCGTTGATGTGGTTGTTAGTGCGGTGACGCCGTCACGCATAAGCGGTTTCCCGAGTGGGTACGCCTAGGTTTGGTAGGTGGTATGTCGTAGTATACCGCGCTTCGTTGGCCGCTCGCCGCGCGGGAAACATGGTAGCCAGAGCCTCTGGATGTGTCAGTGTGCGAATGGGAAACGCATATCTGCAAACACGAACGTTTGCAAGCATCTCCCTGTAGGAAGTTGGTAAACTTGGCGTACATTATCTGATGTGAAGGCGGTGGCACTGGTCATGTTTGGTCATCTTTTCTCAGGCTCTAGAAGTGAGCGAGCACAGCTGCTAGCAGATATTGAGCAGTGGCATAGAGAAGACGAACATCAAAAGATTATTGACACGATTGGTCAGCTCCCCGAAGCTGACCGCGGATATGATCTCACCTGCTTGCTCGCGCGAGCATTTAATAACGCCGCTTCAGGATCGTCGCAGGTAGCTTACTATTCTCGCGCTGAGGAATTGTTGCGTTCGGTGGAAGCAGAGGGGCTAAATGATCCACTGTGGCATTTCCGTATGGGGTATGCGCTCTACTACCTAGATCGTGAAGAAGAAGCCTTGCCATATCTGCGCCAAGCAGCAGCTCTCGATCCTAGCGATTCAGATGCGCCTGAATTAATTGCTCAGTGTGAAAAATACATTGCCCGCTCGAAAGATATTGCTCCGGTGACGATTGAGCGTATGCAGCTCTTTTTCGATGAAGGGGAATACAAATATGATTATGAAGGATCGACGTGGATTAAGACGGGATTTGGGCGTAATTCTTTCTCTTTTGCAGTCCCTGATGATCAAACTATGGCGATGTGGTCTGCGTGGGCACCGAATCTGCCCATTGAGATTCGCGCAGAGCTACTGGACGTGTGCAATGAATGGCATAACGACATGAGATGGCCGAAAACGTATGTACAGGTGAAGGATAACGGCACGCTGTGGGTGTGCTGCGAGCACAACGTGAACACGCGAAACGGGTGTACAACGAACCAGATTTTCCGAAATATCGGCGTTTTTATTCAATCCTCGTGCGAGTTCTTTGACAGGCTAGAAGAGCGATTCCCGCAGTTTGCCGACAAAGAAGAAGATTCAGAAGAATCACTGGATTAGCTAAATAGGTGGTTTGTCGGTTTCGGTGATGCTGAGAATGGAGTTTTCGTTTTCGGGTGAGGGCGATTTTTAGTTTTTCAAGTGTTTTTTGGTTCTGGGCGTTATTGGTGAGTTTAGATGTGTCTGGTGCGTATTTACTAGGATTGTATCTGTAGGGTGAAGGGGTAGGTGTGGATTCCGTGATATTTTATGTCATTGCTCTGGTTGTTGCTATTCTCGTTGTTGTTGCAGCGTATGTGATAGTTACTTATAACCGGTTAGTTGGGGCTCGTGAGTTTGTTCGTAACGCGATGGGGCAGATTGGTGCGCAGGTTGAATCGCGCTGGGATGCTATTACGAGCTTGATTGCTGCCACAAAACGCTATTCGGAGCATGAATCTAGCGTTATTGAGCGGGTTACGCGTGAACGTGGTGGTATTAACTTGTTGTCGTCAGTGTCTGACGTCGAACGTGATGATGTTGCGTTCGCTGGAGCGATGGGGCGTATTAACGCTCTTGCAGAGGAATACCCTGAGTTGAAGGCTTCTGGCGTTTATCAAAATGCGATGAATCAGATCGGGCAGTTCGAGAATAATGTTCGCGCCTCGCGCATGATTTTTAATGACAGCGTTACGAAGTACAACCGTATTGTTCTCCAGTTCCCATCGAGTCTGGTTGCACGGCCGTTCGGTTTCTGTGAGTATGCGTATTTTGAGAATGCTGACTCGAAGTCGCAGATGCCGTCTTGGCAGTCTTGAGTCCGGTAGTCCTAAGGGGATCAGTGATGTCTGCGCTCAAGAGGATTTGCAGCGCGCTGGCGTGTGCTATCGTGCTGGCGTGCACAATAGTGTTCGCGCAGAGTGTATGGGTTTCGCAAAGCGCGGTGGCAAACGATATTGAGTCGATTGATATCACCGCACAGTTGCAGCCGGATGGTTCTATGGTCATCACCGATCACCGTATTTTTAGTGCGGAAGAGGGCACGGAACACTATATTGCTCTCGGTGATCTGGGGCCGTCTGAGGTCACGGGATTTTCTGTGTCTGAGGCGGGTGTGCCGCTTCAGGATGTGGGTGCGTGGGACGTGGATGCTAGCTTTGCGCAGAAGTCTGGCAAGTTCGGTGTAGTGGAAACTAATGATGGTATGGAACTGTGCTTCGGCTTGGGATCCTACGGGCGAAAAGATTTTACTATCACTTACCGTGTCTCCAACTCTGTGCGTAAGTTAAAAGATGGGCATCAGGCGTTGTACTGGACTTTTATCAATCCTGATATGGATCCGATCGATGTGGTTAATGTACGGGTGACGGATAAACGTGGTTTCGTCGTGGACCCGTCAATCGCGCAAAGTGACGCTCGTTCACAACGTGAGAATGAAGGTGCGCAGGGTTCGCTGCCGACGGGTGCAATCCCAACTCGTATGTGGGGGTATGGCTTTGATGGCCAGACGACGATAGGGTCTACTGCGCTCGAAATGAACGGTGGACGTGATTTCCGTACTAGTGACTACATGACGATGCTTGCTATTTTTCCTGCTGGTACATTTCAAACAGCTGCGACCTACCCCTACACCTCGGAAGGTATTGAGGAGCTTGCAAAAGAAGGAAGTGCTTGGGAAGTAAAAAATGGAAAGGCTTCTGGGGCGTCCTTTGGAAGCGCATGGAGAGATCTGTATTGGCGTGTGGCCCCTATACTCGTAGATCTGGTAGCGGCGGTGATTCTCCTCTATGTCTACTATGTGATTCTCCGTGGTGTCGTCGAGAGTATTCGCGATGCAATGTGCGGACAAAAGGCTCCGAGTGCCCTAGCGAGAGTTAAACCAACTGTTGAAGGTTATTACCGTGAGATTCCGTTGGGCGGGCCGTTCTATCCTATAGTCTCCTTGCTTGATACTGAGGCGCCGCAGTGGATGAGCGCAATCTTTCTTGAGTGGATCAAGGATGGCCATTTGAAACCAATAAAGTACGAAGCTGGATGGCTTTTCAAACATGAAGATGATGGATTTGTGATTAACCAACCAGGGCCGAAAACGTTCTGTTCAGACAATCACCAGACTCTGTGGAACTATCTGATGGGTGCCGCAGGGGAGAACGGAATTCTTGAAAATAAGGAACTGCAGGCATACTTTGAGCGCAGTGAGTATAGATTCTCAAATTGGCATAGTCACATGCTGTGGGATTCAAATAAATTCCTGCTGGATAACGGGTACATATTCATTGCAACGAAGAAGTACCTAGGAGTGATTAATCGAAAGCGTTATGAACTTACGCCCACAGGCCAGGAGCTCGTGAATCAGATCGCAGGGTTTAAACGCTACCTCAGTGATTTCTCGCTTTTGAATGAACGCGAAGCATCCAACGTGATGCTCTGGGATGAGTTGATGGTATGGGCAGCGGCGCTGGGAATTGCTGAGAAAGTTGAAGAACAGTTCGCCATTCTTGACCCTGGTTACTCTGAGCGCAGCGTATACCGCGGTGGGGTAATCACGATTTCTCGTGATTTCGGAGATTCGGCGCGGCGCGGGTATTCTGCTGCGCACCGATCTAGCAGTTCATCTAGCAGTCGCGGCGGCGGTGGAAGATCTTCTCGCGGCGGTGGTAGTAGATCCTCTGGAGGAAGTCGCGGCGGCGGAACACGCTAGCAGGTGACCGGAGACCGCTGGCATCAAAACACGGCAGCACACCCACACTAATAACCATCCTTGTCCTTTTTTATGAAATGTTAATATGGGCCGAGTTAATTGGCGTCTATGTGCTTGGCGACAATATAAGAAGCGAACACAACCTAGGGTGTTTCACAACGTCTACGTCTACGTTTAAGGGAGATGATACCCATGCCTGAAAAAATTCTCTTGGCGATTGAAGCCATGTCCAACGTTGATGAAATGGCTGCTGCTGCAGACAAGCATGGCTATCACCTGCGAGTTTTAGCTGAGGATGCTACATACTACGGTGAAACTAAGGCAGAGGTTGTTGCTTTTCCTACTCGGGATCAGGCCGAGTTGGTCGCCTATATAGAAGCCAACCGTGCGGCAATTGCCCAGGTCTTCAGTGTTACTGACACGTGGGGTGTAATTGCGTCGGAGATTCGCGATAAATTTGGCTTCCACCAGTTTGGTGACACAGAAAAGCTTAAGTTTTTTAGGGACAAAGACGCCGTTGAATCCGTACTTATTGCGCATGGATTTGCCGAACCTTCACATTCATGGCCGAAGGTGTTGAAGCTGCGAAATGGTACGGGAAAAATTGGTGTCTACTTTGCCGAGTCTGAACATGAGGCTAATGAAATTGTCAAAATGTCTGGCTATAAAAGAGATGAATTCGTTGTTCAAGACTTTTATTTTGGGCCGGCTTATTCTGCAGAAGTATGGCGGGATTCCCAACATGAGGTCTTCTTTGGTATCACCAATCGGATCTTATCTGATCCGCCGTATTTCACTGAGCGAGTCAAGTCTTTCCCATGGGCTGCGAATTCGCGATGGGAGACCGAAGCTAGGGATTGGGTCTTTCATATCCTTCGGATTTTAGATTACGCGCTTGGTTTGGTACATATTGAGTTCATCGAGACCTCTGATGGTTTTCGTCTGGTTGAGATCAATGCTCGTATGGCAGGGGCTCTGATTACACCTGGTATCCTGGCTACAACGAACTTCAATCCGTACGCCATGGCAGTTCATCAGGCGCTAGACGTCCCGCCGTGCGAAATCATGGATCGAGAGATACGTGGCGGATACTCTCATGTCAGCCTTTACGCCAGCAGTACCGGCACCGTCGCATCGATCCGTGGCATCGATCAACTGGTGCACAATCCTGGAGCACCCACATGGGTACCTTCTCGTGAAATAGGCGATAGCATTGTCGAGATTGGAACGTACCGCTCTCGCATCGGAAACCTCATGGCAACCGGCGAAACCGCCGCTATTGCGCAAGATAGAGCGATTAGCGCTTCGCGGTCAATTTCAGTACAAATCGCAACAAGAAGAATCGCGCATGTTTAAGAGAGAGCCACAGCTCGTGTTCTCATTCTGTCAGTGGCAATAACCATTAGCAGGATCTCCACTTCCATGATCTATTCTGGCCTTTAACCCCAAAACGACTCTTCAATCAGAAAACACCACCATGCCAACGAAAAACAAGCAAAAATGCCAACACAAAATGTCCTATAGCCCGCTTTGAACGGCTTTCACACCTTTGCGTGAGTCTCTTCCAACGCGCTAGCTATGGGGGCGCTTGTGCTCTAGCAGTATAAAAAGCTCTAGTGGCATAAAAGCAGAAAGAAAACCGCCAGCCGAACCCACAGCACGGCGGTTCCTGCTCTAGGCTCTCGGTTATTTGTGCTCTGGAACTGGTTGAGGGGGTGAGTTTTGACCTTCCGTTAGCGGGTGTCGCTAGAGGGGGGGGCAAGACTGTCCTGGGCGCTTCAGTTTTGTGTCAGCTAGCCGCATCTATGGTGTTCCACTTCTTCCTGCAGCTAATAGCGCGACGTGATTGGCGAGACCGAGATCAAACTCGAGATGAGAGCACGCCTACGAATCATAACTAACCGCGTGATCTGACAGCTACCACAGCGAGAGGGCGAAGTTCTTACAGAAACCTAAAAATCAAGCCATTCAGGTATTTCCTTGCATGGCTGGGTCTACTAAAATGCTGACATCTTGATATAGGAGGAAAAATGCGCAAGGTGCTTAATCTGCAGGTGCTTGAAGCGACATCTGATGTCTCGCCGAATTCAATTTTTTCGGCTGTTTCACTCTTTGGCTGCACGTGGACGACAATCTTACCAATGAGTTCAGCCTCAGTGGCGGTTTGCTAGGTGGGTGTTGAACCATGGCGATAAATAATACCCTCAAACGGGTGGTTGTCGTGCTTACTGTGGGAGCGCTGTTACTCATTTCTGCAGCCTGTGCCGTTTTCATTCTTCTTGATAGAAAAATTGATGCTGAGCGGGAAGAATTTGCGGCAAATTCTTCGTGGACGTACAACGAAGTGAAGAATGGCGACCAGATTGACGCTACATATACCAACAAAGAACCTCTATACCTTTTCGCTTCTCGCGATTTGATCGAGACTGGATATGACTTCAACCAATGTGCGCTAGACGGCGCTAGCTTTAACACCCGTGATTCGCATTTCAATCTTCCGGCAAAGTCTGGGACAGCGTTATTCCTTGTGGCAGAGTTTGACCGTGCTGCTTCTGAGAATGCAAAGCTGAGCTGCAAATCCGTTCCAGAAAAGGGCCTGCTGGCGATTGGGTTTCAAAAGGCGAAGGGAAAATAAGTGAATATCATTCTAAGTTTACAAACTCTGAATGCAGATAATCCATCGCGGACAAAGCCAACTGCCGCAGGTCATCGACGCTATGTTCAACATCGACCAGCTCGAGGCAGAGTCCACGCGCCTAGACGAGAAAATACGTAATTTTGCCGGCAAGATTGAGGATCTGGTTGCTGAGAATCAGCGGGTAACGCAAGACCAAGACAAATACCTCGCCCACTACACCCAGCTAGAAGCTAGGTACCAGAAAACACTGGGTCGCAAACAAGCCATTGACGCCGAGATCGCTGCCAAAAACGCCAAGGCTACCGCGATTAAAACCGCCTACTCCCCGTTGGCCGACCGGCCGATCCAGAGTTTTCAGCCATCCCAGTGGACAGCACTCATCGATCACGCCGTTATCGGAGTGGACAAGATCCGCTTCATCTTCAGAACTGGCACCAAGATAACTGTGTCTATTGGCTAGCAGCCAGTTTCTTCCACTTGCGGATCTTGGTGCGGAAGGTAGTAACCGGAGCAACCGTATTGATATGTACCCATTCCCATACCGGCCATGCTGACAGGGTGGAAGATGCCCACGCCCGCTGCCCAGATTCATATGATCTCACCGCACACCTCCTCGTGAAGCAGCGTTAATTTCACGCTCCGTTAACGCGTTCAACCCTGGATACGCATTTTACAAGGGGAAACACGATATGCGCTGACGCAAAATCCCAACCCGCTAACGGAAGTGATTTTTGGAGCTTGGCTGAAAATTCAGCCTAGCTTTGATGAGAGCCAGCCTGCATGCCCGCCTATTGCTGAATTTCTTGATATGGAGCCGTATGAGCTTTTGATACCGCACCCAAGCAGCAAAAAAGCGGGAAGCAAAAAAGCTGCCCGCAGTCAGTACACCGCCAGGGACTCGAACCCTGAACCCATTGATTAAGAGTCAATTGCTCTGCCAGTTGAGCTAGCGGTGCGCAACGACTGTTACTTTAATCGGCTGAAGGGGAATTCTGCAAGTTTCGCGTGAATTATCGGCTGTGAGTTCATTCATGCAATAAACTGGGGTCGTATCTAACCAAAGGAGTTTATTGTGTCTGCACCCGTCGTCACTCTTGCCACCAGTGCGCAATTTCCGAATCTTGATGCTGATGAAGCTGGTTTGCCTGATGCCCTGCGAGATCGGGGAATGGAGCCGCGTATTGCTATCTGGGATGATCCGTCTGTCAATTGGGATGATGCTGGGGTCGTCGTTGTGCGCTCGGTGCGTGATTATGCGCGTGACAGTGAGGCGTTCATTCGCTGGGCGCGTTCTGTGCCGCGTATCTTGAATTCTGCCGGCACGATGGCATGGAATACGGATAAGCATTATCTGGCTGCCCTCGAACGGCTGGGACTTCCGGTCATTCCTACGATCTGGCTGGAGCCGGATCAGCATTTGAGCAAGCACCAGATTCATACGCGCTTTCCGTCTCTGGGTGACTTCGTGGTGAAACCGGCAATTTCGTCGGGCGGGCGTGGCACTGGTCGTTATACAGCTACGGATGCTTCCAGTCGGAGTGACGCCGTTGAGCATGCTCGCTACGAGCTCTCGCAAGGACGGACTGTGATGGTACAGCGCTATCTCGACGTCATTGATCGCACTGGAGAGACGTCGCTGATCTACTTCAACGGTATGCCTGCGTACACAGTGGAGAAAGAGCCAATGCTTCACCCGCGTTTCAACACTGTGGCGAATTCTGACGTTGTGGAAGAGCAAGTGCTGCGATCGGTGAAAGCCGGTGGGGAAGCGTGGCGTTGGGGAGAGCAAATTAGGGTTGCTATCCACCGGCATATTAAAGACGTGATTGGGCGCGATGAACTTTTGCTCTTTAATCGCGTGGATATTGTGCGCGGAGATGAGCGTTCTGATTCCGAGTTTTACGTGATGGAAGTGAGTCTGATTGACGGCTCGCTCTATCTCGGCACGGATGAGGAACATCTTGCGCTGTTTGCAGATGCCATCCAGATGCGTGTTTTATCGTGAGTATGGTTCGTTCAGACAGTGCGGCTGTGCAGGCTTTTCAGCTTATTGAGTTCGGTTTTGTGGGCGCTGTGCCGCATTTCGTGACGGCGTTCACCTCGCTGTATTTATACAAGTAGCGTTTTCGTTGGTATAGTTTTAATTCGTCGCGAGGAGCTAGCTGTGCTGGCCTTTGCGCATGATGGTGGATGTAGTTCAGCTGGTAGAGCACCTGGTTGTGGTCCAGGACGTCGCGGGTTCGAGTCCCGTCATCCACCCCGTGCTCGTCTGGTAGTCTGCCCCGCATATGCCTAGTGACTCGTACGTGTCTAGTAGCTCGGCTGGTGGCTTTTCTTAAGAACCATTTCTCAAGGATCGCTTAGGATCGTTTCTTAAGCACCAACGACGTTTGGCTGCTAGTGGCTCGTCTGATAGCTGGCTGCTGCAACCGAGTGGCATGACCAAATCAGTATGACGCTCCTCATCGCCAGCGTTACGTGCCGCTAGCGCACTCATCATCGGCGTCACCCCACCAGATGTGTGGCGCGCTCATGCGGGATGCGCTCATGTGGGATGTACACACTCGGGTAATCGCGCACGGCGTCACCCCATCTGCAACTAGTCCTGCTATCAGTGTTCAAGCGCTGCATGTGCCGCTTGGGCTTTGGCAAAAGTGAGATCGGCACTCACACGTGCTGCTGCCTCGCGTGCCTCGTCCGTGCTAGGCCCTTCTCCCGCAGGCCACAGAGCTTCGCGGTAATAGCGCAACTCATCGATCGAATCGTAGATATCTCCGATAGCACGATGATTGCCAGTCTTTTCTGGAGAGGCAAAATAAACGCGCGGGAACCAACGTTTTGCCAGCTCTTTGATGGATGAGACGTCAATGATGCGGTAATGCAGATGGTTGATGAGCTGGGGCATATCGCGCAGCAAAAACATTTTATCGGTGCCGACGGAATTGCCGCCCAGGGGTGCCTTTCCAGCTTCGGGCACAAACCGTTTGACGTAATCGAGCACAGCCGTCTGCGCCTCTTCCATCGTGAGGCCAGTATCCCACTCGTCGATGAGCCCAGTTTTCGTGTGCATATTACGCACAAAATCATCCATGTGAGCGAGTGCTTCAGAAGTAGGCTTGATGACGACGTCAAGCCCCGTATCGAATGGATTGAGTCCCGCATCGGTGACGACGACGGCCACTTCCACGAGCCCATCTCGCTTAAGATCTAACCCTGTCATTTCACAGTCGATCCACACGATCGGCGCATTTTGTGCGTTATTACCCATGCGCCCCCAGCGGGACTCGAACCCACAACCTACGGATTAGAAGGCCGTTGCTCTATCCATTGAGCTATGGAGGCTAGGACTGGTCGCAGTCAGCTACGCTAACGGCTACAGTACTGTGCTTTTCTTAATGTACCCGCCTCGGCGGTCATTGCCCAATTGGGCGTTTGCTTATTCACGGGCGTTCTCCCTATCTTTTATTTCTCATCCGCTCCCTCATCCGTGTCGCTTCAGTGCCAATGAATGTGACGCACAGATATGGCCTGCAGATGACGCCGGCATATAGATGTGCAGTAGGCATTTGCTGCTGCTAGTGGCCGATCGTGGCGCATGTGGCTATGCGGGGCGCGTGGTAAGCGTGGTATATAGCTAGATGACGTATAAGAGAAGTGACGTGTAAGACGTGTGGCTATCGATGAAACTAGCAGATGGGGCATATGGCTGCTGGTTTTGTCACAATAGATACATGACGAAAAGACCGGCAGTGCGGGTGCAGCGCCCCCGCCGAGCGACATTGAGAAAGGCTCGCGCCCTCCTAGCAGCGGTTGATTCAGCTCAACTACCTGTGCTGATGCCTGGTATGCATGAGGTGGCTCGCGCGCGTGAGCGGGCACATGCGACGCTGACTTCTCACCTCATTCCGCGCTGTGAAGCGGCTGTGATGCCGGTCGTCGTGGTTGTAATAGGGTCGTCAGGAGTGGGTAAATCGGCGCTCGTCAATGAGCTTATTGGCAAGAATATCTGCGCGGTATCGGCTGTGCGTCCCACAACGCAAAGGCCAACGGTGCTGAGCAATGGCGAAGATTGCGAGGCCATCGAGCAGCATCCGCTGATTGCCCATGCGAATGTGCAGAGCACGCCGGCTGTGCCCGAAGGGGTCGTCGTAGTAGATTCGCCGAGTTTCGACTATTCGCACCCCGATTTGGAAAAATCTGCACGGCTCTTGCTTGATGCTGCTCAGGCGGTGGTATTCGTCACGACTGCCCATCGTTATGGTGACGGTGCGGCCTGGGACGTCTTAGCACAGCTGCGTGGGAGTAATACTCCGGTGATGGCGGTGCTCAACCGAGTACCACAGATGACGGACGGTATCGCCCAGAGCGATTTTCGGCGACTGTGGGATGCGGCAGGATTTGATCCAACAGCTGTGCTGGCGGTGAAAGAGGGCGAGCTTGGGTCTGAGAAATGTGGGTCTGAAAAATCTGAATCTGAGGAATCCAGAGCTAGGGAATTTATACCTGGGGAGAGCGCAGAGGGAACTGCAGCTGAGATGCTCCAAACGGCTATGACGTCCGCCGTCACCGATGCTCAGCATCCATCTACTTATCGGGATACGTTGTGGAAATGGATAATTGAGCAGGTTGTAGGCTCCCATAGTGAGAGTCGGAAATACCGCAGGCGTAGGGATGACGCGGATATACATGCTGTGCAGGAGCTGAGCCGCGATGTGGACGTGATTGCAAATGGGCTGGATAGCGCCCACAATGCCATGATTGATTTAGCCGACAAAGCACGTGAGGGGGCTGCGGGGCCATTCGACAAACTTGACGTCAATATCTCCATGGGACGTTTTGGGCAGGGAGTGCCCAGCGCCCTGTGGGAGGGGATTGTGGCACCTGGAGGGGCTCTACACAATGTGGGCACACGCGGAAAGGTGGGTAAGGGGAAGTTTCAGAGAGGAAATCTTCAAACCGTTCGAGACGTCCAGCTCACCGAGCTTTTTGCCGCGGTGCTGACGTCGGTATCAGTTGCGTTGCTGCAAGGACTGACGACGGCTCAGGGCAATATTGAGCGTATGTGGGAGAACGATGCTGTGGACGCCATGGCGTTCGTGAGGCGGGGACACGCTGCCGCAGATATACATGCGCTATCGGAAACGGCGGTGCAAGGTTGGAAGCATGACGTGGCGCAATTAGCGCGTCACGCCAGCAGACCAAGCTGGATAGGATTCCCAGGAGTGGCGGGTCTAATTGGAGTGGCAGCTTCAGGCGTGGCTGGAGCCATGGATCTTGCTCGTCTCAACGGGCTAGAGCAGCGGGCGTGGGATGCTCGGGCGGCTCTTAACTCGCGGATGCATGAGGCGATGGAAGCGTTAGTAATGGCCTACTCTGGAGCGTTAAATGCTGTGGCTGTACCAGAATCTAGAATTCTGAGAGATGCCTTGACGGACTTTGTGGAGGCTTTTCAGGGAGGCGAGCAATGGTAGATGCGCAGCTTCGGCTCACCCAGCTCCAGCAGGCCGTAGCCGCAGGTGGTGAATTTTTCACTTCCGGCGTCACGGCGCGGGCGCAAGAAGATCTGCGGCTGGCATATGAGCGGATGAGCGTGGGGGATGGCTTTGTAGTAGTTGCATTGGTGGGCGGTACAGGCAGCGGGAAATCCAGTCTGTTTAATCGCCTCACGGGGCTGGATTTTGCTGCTGTGGGAGAGATGCGTCCGACTACTCAAGAGGTGATGGCGTGCACGTGGGGTGGGGATTCTTCGCGTTTGCTCAGCATATTGGATGTGGCACCCCATGCACAGTTTCATTTTGAATCGATTCTCACTGCTGGCACCGACGATCATGAAGCAGTTATCTTGCTGGACACACCTGACTACGATTCAGTGCAGTTGGATCATTCAGGACAGGTGGCGCGCATTATTCCACTGGTGGACGTATTAATCTGGGTGCTTGATCCGCAAAAATACGCTGATGCGAATATCTATCACAATCTGGTGACGCTCGGGAACAAGCGCGCTCCCGAGAAACTAGATGATGAGGCTGCGGCGCCGATGGTTGTAGTGCTCAATAAAATTGATACAGTACCCAAGGCTGAGCGGTCAGGGATAGTGGCAGATCTGCGCGATAAGCTCGACGCTCTTGGTTTTGCGCACGTACCTTTATACGTCACGAGTGCGCTCACCGGAGAAGGCATTCATCAACTCGACCGTGCACTCTCCCGCGCCTCAGAGGATCACTCTGTGTGGCATCGTACAGCTGTAGCACAGCTCGATTCCGTGGCGCGCATTTTGCAAACACAAGTGGGAAGCGAAGAGGCAGATCTTGAGGGGGCATTCCTCGATGAGTTAATTGATACCGTGGCCGAAGCCTCTGGGCTGGGAGCTGCCGCAGAGGCAATCCGAGCAGCAGCCGTCACGGGCGGGTCGCATCAGAGCGCTGTGAGCCCGCAAGCGCCAGCTCCGACGATCGCTGTGGCAGTGCGGGATATGTGGATCACGCACGCCATTACTGGCTTACCGCAGCAGTGGCAAGCTGGAGTGGAGCGTTCGGTGCCGTCGGCGGAGAGATTGCGCAAGCATATTGCCAAGGCGCTCGGGTCAGTGCCGCTGCCAACGATAGTGAAAAAACGTCCATGGGGATGGATAACAGGCGGTATTCTAGTGGCTGCGCTAGGGCTGGTATGCGCCGTATTCGGCATTCCCAGTCCAGATAGTTGGCTGCGAGCAGTGTGCGCTACTGTTGGCGTAGTGGTGGGGATTGCAGCTGTGATAGGCGGATTCTGGTGGGAGCGGAGGAGAGCGCAGCGCAAGGCTAGCAGTCTAGCGCAGGCGTACGTTGAAGCTGTACGCGCTGCGCTTGCGCAGGAGTTGCATAGAGACTTGGCGGAGAAGCCTGAGGCAATCATTAAACGTCATCGGGCGGCTCGCACGCTGCTGGGGGCATAAGAGCACACAGATAATCTGCGATAAGATCTGTGCACAAAAGGCTCGTTTGCTGAAGTTATCCACAGATAGCTGCGTGCGGTGTAGTCGTGAGCGCTGATGAGAGATGGTGGAGTCGTCATCGTCAGTGAACATGAATGCGAGGTACGTGATGGCAAATGACACTGTAGTCAGCGTGCGGGGTTGGGCTGGATGCGATCCCACTATCTATAAAAATGAGAATCCAGATTCGGGCGAAGATCTGCAGATTTCCTCCACAGTTTTTACGCTTGGAGTCACGCCACGCACATACAACAAGCGCTCTCATACATATGAAAACGGCGCTACGACGTGGTATTCCATACGTTGCTATGGGGCGTTAGCCGTGAACGTCGGCAAGAGCGTTCATCGAGGAGCTCCGCTGCTAGTGCGCGGGCGGTTAGTCACTCGTTCTTTCACTGATAAACAGGGCGTTTCCCGATCTGTACAGCAAATCGTGGCTGATTCTGTGGCCATCGATTTGAATTTTATGGTGGCTACATATGAAAAGGCAGCATCTGGTACCTCATTTGGTTCGACTGGGCATGAGCCAGAGCTGAGCTCACTGCGGCGCACGAATACACATGTGGGCGCTGAATCGTTGAGTGCGGACAATGCTTCTGTGTATGAAGAGATCACGGATTTCCCCAGAGAGGAGGTGGGAGTCGGAGTATAAAGATAGGGCGTCACCACGGCTTAGCTGCGGTGCGCTGTTGATGGCGCAGAGACACTGATCTGTAAGCCGTCATAATAAAAATTCATTCCTCATAGATTTCCTTAATAGAATCGCATTTTAATTATCAATAAACCATATCGGCGGTGTGCAGGGGGTGGCGTGGGCGTGCTCAGGCCACCCCTACCGTGACGTGTGACAGGACTGAGATAAGACATGTGCATATGGGGCACGCGCACCATGGCGGCAGAACCCATATCTCGCTCCTGACGCTCGGTATGTGCAGGTAAAAGTGAGCTGGCCTTGCAGTGGTGACGGCGAGAAAATAACCTCATGATGCCGCTGGTACGCTCATGGTGCCGCTGACTGCGGAGGAGTGTGCTCTCGTAAATTTTTGCCCATGTTCGATAACCGATATTCTTACTGTAGTGGGGCAGCATATGGCAGATGTGTGCTGCAAATGACGATGGACATGGCGAAAGGGCTTTTGTGGCTGAATACATTTATTCAATGGTGCGCGCTCGCAAAAAGGTAGGCGATAAAGTCATTCTTGACGACGTCACTATGGCATTTTTTCCAGGTGCAAAGATCGGTATGGTCGGGCCAAATGGAGCAGGTAAATCCACTATTTTGAAGATTATGGCAGGGCTTGATGAGCCGAGCAATGGTGAGGCGCGGCTCACTCCTGGATACTCGGTGGGGATTCTCATGCAGGAGCCGCCGCTTGATGAAGATAAAACCGTGTTGGAAAACGTGAAACTTGCAGCAGCCGATATGTTTGCCAAAATTGACCGCTTCAACCACATTGGGCTTGAAATGGGAGAACCAGATGCGGATTTTGATGCGCTGATGGAAGAGATGGGGCAGCTTCAGACGGAAATCGACGCTGCCAATGCTTGGGATCTCGATGCCCAGCTACAGCAGGCTATGGATGCTTTGCGATGCCCGCCAGCAGATACGCCTGTGTCGGTACTCTCGGGAGGCGAACGCCGTCGAGTGGCGCTGTGTAAATTGCTTATTGAGGCTCCTGACCTGCTCTTGTTGGATGAGCCTACCAACCACCTTGACGCTGAATCCGTAGACTGGCTGGAACAGCATCTCTCACGGTATGAGGGGGCGGTCATCGCCGTCACGCACGACCGCTACTTCTTGGACCACGTGGCTCAGTGGATTGCCGAAGTGGATCGTGGACATCTTTACCCTTATGAGGGTAACTACTCCACCTACCTGCAGAAGAAAGAAGAGCGCTTGCAGGTGCAAGGCAAGAAAGATGCCAAGCTCCAAAAGCGGTTAAAGGAAGAGCTCGAATGGGTGCGCAGCTCTGCGAAGGGCCGGCAGGCGAAGAGCAAGGCTCGTCTGGCGCACTATGAGGAGATGGCCGCTGAGGCAGAGCGCTACCGCAAACTCGACTTTGATGAGATCCAGATCCCGCCAGGGCCGCGGCTGGGCAATATCGTGCTTGAGGCGAAACACATCGAAAAGGGCTTTGACGGGCGCACGCTGATCAAAGATCTCTCGTTTACTTTGCCTCGCAATGGCATTGTAGGCATTATCGGCCCGAATGGTGTGGGCAAGACGACGCTGTTCAAGACGATTGTGGGGTTGGAACCGCTTGATGGCGGTGAATTGCGTATAGGAGAGACGGTGCAGCTCTCGTACGTCGATCAGAACCGTGCGGGCATTGCCCCCGATAAAAACGTGTGGGAAGTAGTCAGCGATGGATTGGACTACATCCAGGTAGGAAAAGTTGAGATGCCGTCGCGCGCATACGTGAGTGCGTTTGGCTTCAAAGGAGCTGATCAACAAAAACTTGCGGGAGTTCTCTCTGGTGGTGAGCGCAACCGACTCAATCTGGCGCTCACCCTCAAGCAAGGTGGCAACCTGATTTTGCTGGACGAACCAACCAACGATCTGGACGTTGAGACACTCGGGTCGCTAGAGAATGCGCTGCTACAATTTCCTGGCTGTGCCGTCGTCATCACTCATGATCGTTGGTTCCTCGACCGAGTAGCCACCCACATTTTGGCCTGGGAGGGGACGGAAAAAGAGCCGTACAACTGGTATTGGTTTGAAGGCAACTTTGAAAGCTATGAGAAAAACAAGCTGGAGCGCCTAGGGCCGGATGCCAACCGTCAGAGCGCAGCTACGTACCGTAAACTCAAGCGTGATTAAGCGTGACGCAGGGCTGGTACCTTGAAGACTAGTAGGTCGTCGTTGGGCAATGCGTGCGTGATCGGGCAGCGGCGCACGTGTACTGCCCGACCGGCTGCGGCCTGACGGACGATTGATAAATGCTGGTCAGCGCGTAATCATTAGCATAGCGAAGAAGTGGAGGCAGGGAGTGAATGAGACGCTCTATCAGGTATTTTCTACGGCCGTCGTCGTGGCGGGCGTCGTTTTTACGGTTGCCGTGCTAGCGGGAATTATCTGGATGATCGTCAAATGGCGCTCGCCGGAGGTGCAAGATTTGCAAGCCCCCGTACGGCAGTATTTGCTTGATGATGCACAGCGCGCTGATTATTGTGGCAGTTTCTCAGCGGAAAAAGTAGCTAACGCTGCGGAAAAAGACGCGGCGGGAGAAGCAGAATAGCCCTGATAGGCTGAATGTAGCTCACTGAATATAGCTCACTCTAACACCCTACATATGGCTTACTGAATGTGGCGAGTGCGCACCATGCCCTCTTGTGCCATTGAAGCGATGTGCACGCCATCTTGAAAATAGCGAGCGAATGATAGGCCTCTGCCGCCTTGGGCAGAGGGAGATGTGAGTTCCGCTAGCACCCAGCGGTTCATATCGACGTCACGGTGCCACCAGATAGCGTGGTCGAGTGTGGCCACAGAAATATCTTTGCTGAGCCAGTACATGCCGTGCGCACGCATCACGGGCTCAAGCATAAACTGGTCGGTGGCATAGGCGAGCATAGCGCGGTGTAAGAGCTGTGAAGATTGCTCAGGCATCGGCGAGCGCAGCCGAAACCAGATGAGCGTGCTTGAGCTGGCATCTTTTTGCGGGCGAATCCAAATGGGACCATCCACATGCCGCATATCGACGGCATTGGTACTGTTCATTTTTCGTGCGTCAGGGATGTCGAGAGCGGCAAAAAAGTCTACCGAGCTTGGAAGTGTATCCGGGTTAGGAGCCTGTGGCATGGGCGATTCATGCTCGACCCCTGGCTGCACCTCTTGGAAAGATGCTCGCGCAGAGAAAATTTGTTGATCTTTTTGATAAGCAATCACGCGTCGAGTGGAAAATGAGCGAGAGTCAAGGAGACCCTGCACCTCAAAGCGCGTCGGAGTGTGCATATCGCCAGAGCGTAAAAAGGCGGCTGTAATGGAGTGAATGCGTCGGTTCGCTAACTCTCCTTGCAGCGTAGCTCCAGCCGCTAACACAGCCTGGGCAAACACTTGTCCTCCGTACACTCGATTAGTGAATTGCCATAGATTAGAACCCTCAAACGTGTGGTCGCTGAGCATTTTCATGCGCAGAGTACTGAGCACCGTCGCAAGCGGTTCTTCTTCCGTCACTGGAACTGGCAGGAAACTATCCATGTAAATCCTCCGATTAATTTCTCGATATCCACCGGTTGAGTACCATTGAATACACATCCCGCTAAAGGAGAGAAAGTATGTCTAATCTGGAGCCTAGCGCGCACAGTCCTCAATTGCCTAGCCGAGCGCAGCTGATACGCTTAGCAGATGCCTATGGCGTTGCTCATGAGTATTGGGATGTGAGCGGTGCTCACCATGAGGCGAGCGACGATACTCTGATGCGCGTCCTCGCAGCCATGGGGGTGGATGCAAGCACTGGAACCGCTACAGAAAATGCTCTGCGCGACGTCGAAGAGCACGAGTGGCGGCGGGTGCTGCCAGAATGCGCTGTATATAGCAATGACGTCGGTGGCATTATTCATGCACACGTGCCGCACGGATGGGATGTCAAAATTTTTGTCGAGCTTGAACCTGGCGAATATGGAGAGCAGCCATATATCGAGCTGGAACAGATAGACGATTTTACGGAGCCCAAAGAGATTGATGGGGCGCTCGTAGGGCAAGCGGCTTTTCGGGTGCCAGCAGGATTGCCGCTGGGGTATCATCGCGCGTTAGCGCAGGTGTGGCATCATGCGGAGAATTTTGCCGCTGCCCATGATGATGAGAGGCGTGACGGCGAAGCGAGCCTTATCAGCGTGCCGCGACGAATCGATTGGAATGGACGAGCTGATGGCGCCAGCGGCACACCTCAGGCAGAGCGTAGCCGCTCCTGGGGGATGATGATTCAGCTCTATTCTGTGCGCTCACGCGCATCGTGGGGAATTGGCGACCTGCAGGATTTAGCCGATCTGGCTCGTATATTCGGCGCTGATGGGGCAGACTTCGTGCTGATTAACCCGCTGCATGCTGGTGAGCCTGTTGGGCATATGCAGCCCTCGCCCTACCTGCCGGTGAGCCGGCGCTTTTTCAATCCGATCTATATTCGCCCGCAGAGTATCCCTGAGTGGGAGTTGCTCGATGGGCAGGCGCGTGAGCGGGCGATGGCGCTTGCGGCAGATGCGCAGGCGCAGTCGCTGCACACGACGCTCATTGATCGTGATGCTGTATGGAAGGCCAAGCGCGCCGCCTTAGAGCTGATTTTCAAGGCGGGGAGAAAACGTCGGCGGCAGCGGGAGTTTTCTGATTTCTGTGCGGAGCAGGGCACAGGCCTGGAGGATTTTGCTCTGTGGTGTGCGCTGCTCGAACGCGCCGCCGATGAACGTGCCATCAATGAGCGTGCCGCCGGCAAAGGCAGTGATGGCATGGGTGGAAATGAGCCAGGATGTGAGGCGGAAGGTAGCGAAACAGAAGGCGGCGAGGCGGTTCCTGAGCCACTGGAGCTATCGGAGTGGGAATTGCCGCCCCTCTCCTCTGTGCAGACCGCCCACGCGCGCGTCGCATTGGCAGAGCGCATGGAATTTTGGATGTGGCTGCAGTGGATCGTGGATGAGCAGCTTCGGCAAGCTCAGCGCGCCGCTCGTGAAGCAGGGATGATGTACGGAATCTGCCACGATCTCGCCGTGGGCGTGCACCCGCACGGAGCAGACGTGTGGAGCCTTCAGCGTGCCTTTGCTGTGGGGATGGACGTGGGAGCGCCACCAGATTTCTATAATCAGCAGGGGCAAAATTGGAGCCAACCTCCGTGGAATCCGGTGGAACTCGCTCGTATGGGATATGCGCCAGTGCGGGATATGCTGCGCACGATTCTCAAACATGCGGGAGCTCTCCGGCTCGATCACGTGATGGGGCTTTTCCGACTGTATTGGATTCCGCAGGGGAATGCCGCCAGTGAGGGCACATACGTCTATTTTGATCACGAAGCAATGGTGGGTATAGCGCTGTTGGAGGCGTATCGAGCCGGAGCTGTGCTGATCGGCGAAGATCTGGGCACTGTCGAGCCATGGATTCGGCAAGTGTTGCGTGATCGCGGCATTTTTGGCACCAGCGTGTTGTGGTTTGAAAAACAAGACGATGGTTGGCCGCGAGAACCAGATCAATATCGCCACGATGTGCTGGCGACAGTCGATACTCATGATCTACCACCAGCTGCTGGTTATTGGAAAGAGGCACACGTCAATCTGCGTGCGCAGTTGGGTCTGCTCACTGAGCCAGAAGAGCAGGTACGCGGCGCTGCTAGGCAAGAGCGTGAGCAAACTTTAGCTAGACTGCGTGAGCATCAGCTCATTGGAGATAATCCGAGCGAACAAGAGATCATTGAAGCGTTGCATGCGTATATTTGCCGAACGCCGAGCCAGCTCATTGGTGTGAGTCTCACCGATGCGGTGGGTGAAGAACGCACTCAGAATCAGCCAGGGACGAATGACGAATATCCCAACTGGCGTATTCCGCTCGCAGATAGTGTCGGACAGCTCGTGCTAGTCGATGATCTCGCTGACAATGAGAGATATCGTTCTCTGGTGCAAACTGTCGCCGCGAATATGTGAACACATCGTACTGTGGGGGCACATTGTGGAGATCTCGACTGAGCTCCTGAGACTCCTGGCTGCTAGCACGGGTTTTCGTATGCGGCTTACGGGCGAGGCTCATAAGCAGCTCATGATAAGAGGGGCTTGCGTATACGAGCTAGCCTATACGCGAAAAGCTAGGAGCACATCGAAAGCTCCGAACGGATGGCGCTTGGTATGCGCAGGGGGCGATAAGCGAAGGGTGGTTGTCCGATACCAATGTGTACCGGACAACCACCCTCACTTATGAGCTGTGAGGTGCTTATTGAGCATTTTTAGCCTTTAGCACTCCGCGTTTAGCCTTTAGCGTTCAGCGTCGTAAGCCTGAGCGCGCTCAGCTCGATGAGCGCTATCGAGTACCTCAGAAGCCAGACGCACCAGAGCAGGCGCTGCATGTTCGCCATTCGTATCCATCCATGCCTCGCCGATGGCGACGAGATCGATGCCAATACTAGGAGCTAACCCAGTGAGCTTGAGTGGGAAAGCATGTTTAATCATGTTCTCTGCAATCTCTTTTGAACGGTTAGTCCACTGATTCTCAAGCTCATCAAAATACTGCTGCGCATAAGGGGCGAGCATATCCGGCGTATTGGCGGCGAAGCCAAGAGCGCTCTGGCGCTGTATGGAGTTGATCGTCTCACCGTTAGTGATGCGATCCCAGGCGGCAGCCACTTCCTTGGCCTCAGGAATACCAGCGCGAGCGCGGGCGGCTTGCTCTTGGCCAGTAGCAGTGTTGTCTCGCTGAGCGCGTTCTGCCTCGATATATTCCGCATCCACGGCACCCAACTGTGCCAGCCGTTGAATTACGGCCCACCGCATGCCAGGATCCATAGCGAGGCCATCGGGAGCCGCTGCACTTTGCGAATCCGAGTCGAGCCACTGCGTGATCCAGGCGATTTGCTGATCTGTCTGAGCCATGATGACGAAACTTTGCGCCAGCTGCAACTGTCGATCTGATCCAGGTTCGGCGCTGCGTACGAGCTCTTCTAGCGCAGCTGCCACGCGGGCTTGGAGAGCTTTACGGCTCTGCGGATGCGAGTAGATGTTTGCCGCCGTCAAAAGCTCGCTCAAAAGGTAGCGCAAGACCGTCCCGTGCGTCTCCGTTTCGAGAGCCCGCAGAGCGAGCGGCACAAAATCATGAGCGGAGAGTTCGGCGTCACGCAGCATATCCCATGCTGAATCCAGGATGAGAGTGCGGGTGAGGTGATCCGAAAAATCGTTGATATGCTCGGTGGCATATGTCAGCGAATCGGGGTCGAGGCGTACTTTGGCGTAGGCGAGATCACCATCATTGACGACGATGACGTCGGGTCTCGGGCTCATGCCCACAAAATCTGGGACAGCAGTACGCTCCCCATCAATGTCAAGTTCCGTATGAGCTACTCGCTCTAGGACGCCCTCAGCATTGAGCCGGTATCCGCCCACTCCGATGCGGTGCGGACGCAGGGAGGCACGGCCGTCTGAGGTCTGTATGATTTCAAACGACGTGATTGCGCCGTCGTCACTCACCTTAATCTCCGGCGTGAGGGTCGTGATGCCGGCCTCTTCCAGCCACACTTTGCTCCACGCTTTCAAATCGCGCCCAGAGGCAGCTTCTAGCTCCACCAGTAAATCCTGCAAAGTGGCATTGCCCCAGGCTTTCTTTGCCAGGTAGCGCTGGACGCCAGTGATGAAAGCATCCCATCCCACGTAGGCCACGAGCTGCTGGAAGACGGAGGCTCCTTTGCCATACGTGATACCGTCGAAATTCACCATCGTATCTTCGAGATTACGAATGACGGCGGAGATCGGGTGGGTAGAGGGGAGCTGATCCTGATCTTGTGCCCACACCTTTTCGGCGACATTGAACGTGATCCACGCCTGCTTGTACTTGGTGGCTTCGTTAGCGCACACATGGCTCATAAATTCGGCAAAGGATTCGTTGAGCCACAAATCATTCCACCACTTCATAGTGACCAGATCGCCGAACCACATGTGAGCCAGCTCGTGCAAGACGGTGATTGCTCGGCGTTCGACGAGAGCTTGAGTGGGTTTAGAAGCAAAGACGTAGCTATCGAGAATAGTCACGCAGCCAGGGTGCTCCATCGCTCCCATATTGTATTCGGGGACGAATATCTGATCGTATTTGCGGAACGGGTAAGGCTGCTGGAAAGCGTTTTCATAGAAGTCCATGCCCTGCTTGGTAATGTCCATCACCTCGTCGGCGTCGAGATGCTCGACGAGAGAACGGCGGCAATAGGCTCCCATGGGGATTGTGCGGCCATCGACAGACGTGTAACTGGAGGTCTTGCCCTCATACGGGCCGGCAACCACGCAGGTGAGATAGCTGGAAATGCGCTCTGTAGGGGTGAAGTCCCAGCGTGCCACACCATCGCGCACCAGCTGTGGAGTGGGCGTTGGAGAGACAGAAAAGACCTGCCAATGAGCGGGTGCTGTGATCGTAAAGGTGAAGTTGGCTTTCAAATCTGGCTGTTCAAAGACGGCATACATACGCCGCGAATCGGGTACCTCGAATTGCGAGTAAAGGTAAACTTCGCCGTCGGCTGGGTCTACTGCACGGTGCAGTCCTTCGCCACTGTGGGAAAAGATACACGTGGCAGCTACCGTGAGGACATTGTGCTCGCGTAGATTCGGCAGCGGGATACGCGAATCGTGGTAGCTGCTGACGTCGAGCTGCTCGCCGTTGAGCTCAATGCTCTGCACAGACTGGGCGATAAGATCAATAAACGTGCTGGTGCCAGGAGTGGCGGCGCTAAATTCGACGGTGGAAATCGAGGTAAATGTACTCTCGCTCGTGGTCAGATCAAGCTCCACACGATAGCTCTCGGTGCTGATGAGGCTAGCGCGCTCTTCGGCTTCGGTTTTCGTAAGGTTTTGGCCAGGCACACTCATCCTTTCTCTACAGGTGTACTCGTGTGTCCCAGCATACGCTGATGCGCGCGGCAGACCTACATTCGTGGGTGCATCAGCGCCGTGGGGTTGTTAGTGAGATCTGATACCATGCGAGGATGAATGCGGGGATACTGACACGGCACAAACTGCCTGCAGAGTTGGGTGGCATCACGGCGGTCGTCTTCGATATAGGCGGCGTGCTCGTGACGGAGAAACCAGATTTTGCGGCGATGGCGCACGCTATGGGGCTCTCGACTGACGCCGCTTCCGTGCGCGCGTTCGTGGCAGCGTTCTGGAAACATCGGGACGAGTATGATCGCGCCCTGCCAGACGATCAGTACTGGCGGCTTGTGGCTCGTGATGCCGGAGCGCCAGCTCTCAGTACAGCAGTGGTGAGAGAGCTCGTCGATATGGACTGCCAATGCTGGGTGAGGGTGGAAGAAGATATTCTCGCCCTGTTGCGCACTCTTGCAGATCGCGGCTATGCGCTGGGAATTCTCTCCAATGCCCCGAGTGCTCTACCGCCGCTCTATCGCAGCTGGCAGTGGGCGAGGCTCTTCCGCGCTATGGTGTTTTCGAGCGAGGTGGGGATGGCCAAGCCAGATCCGCACATATACGCTTATACGGCAGAGATGATGAGAGCGGCGCCCGAGCAGATTCTCTTCTTTGATGACCGTCAAGAAAACGTCAGCGCTGCACGCCAATCTGGTTTGCATGCCTATGTGTGGGAAGGCGTGGCGCAGGTGCATGCTTTGCTCAATCTGCCGTGACGCCGCACTGTGCTTTTCCACGTGCTGTTCTCCGGCGCCGCTGGCATTGTCCGCGCTGCTCGCGCTTCCTGCGCAACGCTTTGTGCGGCGTTTCCTGTGTAATCTGCACAGGAAACGCACTTTCTACAGTGCAGCCCATAGTCCGCCTACAGTGCCGCGCTGCTATATAGCCAGCCGCTCCGCCGTCACCAGATATGTACTCGCTCCTCCGGTGGTAAGTAGAGAGCATCGCCAGGGTTGAGTGAGAATTGCTCGGCGAAGTCATCAATGTTTTTCACGATACCGTTGCAGCGGAACTCGTCAGGCGAATGCGGATCTGTGGCCAGCAGCTGAATGACACGCTCACTGCGAGCTTTCTCTTGCCAGATTCGAGCATACGATAGCAACACCCGCTGGATACCGGTGAAACCTTGCAGCACGGGTGCTTCGTGCGAGCTGGCGTATCCAGCTCGTCGCATCGCTATGTCGTACGCCTTGAGGGCAATCGTTAGCCCACCCAAATCGCCGATATTTTCTCCGAGAGTGAGTTGCCCTTGTACGTGGTGCGGTGAATCTGCCCCAAGCTGGCTGGGGATATACGCATCGTATTGATCGACCAACGCTGCAGTGCGTTTCTCAAATTCGCGCCGATCGGCGTCAGTCCACCAGTTATTCAGGCGGCCAGCGCCGTCATACTTGCTGCCTTGATCGTCGAAGCCGTGGCCAATCTCATGGCCGATCACGGCTCCGATTCCGCCGTAGTTCCACGCTGGATCAGCCTCTGGATCAAAGAACGGTGGCTGTAAAATGGCCGCGGGAAAGACGATCTCGTTCATGACGGGGTTGTAATAAGCGTTCACGGTCTGCGGCGTCATAAACCACTCGTCTCGATCCACGGGAGTACCGAGTTTCGCAACTTCTCGCGCGTGTTCAAACGTGTGGGCGGCGCGGACGTTCCCCACTAAATCGTGGGGATCCACAGTGAGGGACGAATAATCACGCCACTTATCGGGGTAGGCAATCTTCGGCGTGAAAGCGTCGAGCTTTTCTAGTGCTCTGCGCTTCGTATCAGGGCTCATCCAGTCCAATGCTGTGATGGATTGCCGGTAGGCCTCCAATAGATCGGCCACGAGCTGTTCCATCTGCGCCTTATACTCAGGGGGAAAATACGTGGTGACGTACGCTTTGCCAACTGCCTCGCCCAACACTGATCCAACGAGGGCGACGGCGCGCTTCCAACGGTCACGCAGCTCCTCTTGCCCTGAGAGCACCGTGCCGTAAAAGTCGAAATTTGTTTGCACAATAGCGGATGTTAAGAACGGAGCCCGTGCGCGAATGACGCTCCACCGCAGATATTCTTTGAGGTCATCGAGGCTGCTGTGCTCCCACACTGCTGCGAAACCAGTGAGCGCTCGCGGCGTCACGACGAGTAGCTGTGGGGCATTCTGTGCGGATAGCCCAAGGGCAGCAAACGCACCGTCCCAATCGAAGCCCGGGGCGCTGGCAATAAACGCATCCCACTGCATCACGTTATTGGTCTTCTCGGCATCGCGTTCCTCTATCACGGTGAAATGATGAGCGGCCAAGGCTGTTTCGACTCGTATGACGGCGTCAGCAGCAGCTTGAGCCTGATCGCTGTCTATTGAACGGCCGTCCGCTGAACGTGCCAGAGCGTAGAGCTTCGGAATAAAACTGCGATAAGCAGTGAGAGTCTCAGCGTGTTCAGGGGCGCGATAGTACGCTTCATCGGGTAGCCCTAGACCACTCTGCCCGATCCAGCAGATGTAACGTTGCGGATCATTGCGGTCGGCGTCAATTTCGACGAAAAACGGGGTATCGACGCCAGTAGTATTGAGCCGTCCTGCCACCGTCGCAAGTGCCGCTTTGCTATCTGCCGCATCGATAAGATCGAAGTCAGACTGCAATGGGGCGGTGCCGAGCTCTTCTATGCGCTGTTCATCCATGAATGAGTTAAACAGTGCGCCGATCTTCTCTGCTTCGTCAGCGGCAGCTTCTTGATCGGTTGCAATTTTCTGATTGGTGACGGCGGCGCCGTACAGGGCAGTAGGCGTGGAGCTGTTGTGCTCCTGCGCCGGTGTTTGACCCGAGTGCTCGCGGTGTGCGGTAGTGGCGGCGAGCTTTTCAATAATGGCACGAACCCGACGCTCTGATGTGTTGCGCAACTCTACAAAGGATCCGGTAGATGATTGATCTGGTGGAATGTCGGCGGACTCAATCCACGTGCCGTTCACGAAGCGGTAAAAATCATCTTGTGGGCGCACATCCATATTGAGTGCGCCGGTTACGTCAAGAGTGGTGTCATCAACTGTGGTCATACAAACAACTTTAGCGTGCAAATTCTCTGTCTCATACGTGGTGGGCAGATTATGCTATAAACATGCGTATACACATTGCTGCAGATCATGCTGGATTTAAATTAAAAGAACACTTGAAAGCTCACCTTGCTCAAGGCGGCTATGAGGTGATTGATCATGGGTACGAGCATTACGATCCCACAGATGCTTATCCTCCGGTGTGTATCGAATGTGCGCGAGCCACAGTAGCTGACCCTGGATCGCTGGGAATCGTCATCGGCGGAAGCGGGAATGGCGAGCAAATGTCTGCCAATCTGGTAGCAGGATGTCGTGCGGCATTAGTGTGGAACGACGATATCGCCATGCTGGCTCGCGCCCACAATAACGCCAATGTGATTTCTCTCGGCGCGCGTCAGCACACGCTGGAGGAAGCTACTCGATTTGTGGATGTGTTTCTCAGCACTGATTTTGATCCAGCATCTCGCCATCAGAGCCGTATTCAGATGATGCACGATTACGAGCAGGCGCATCAGCAGGCGTGAGCATATGGGCACGCTGAGCGTATGGGCGTGTGTGCATGCCGTCGTCAGCTAGGGCAGTCGACTAAGGCTCGGCTAAGGTAGAGTGTCAGCTAAGGTGAAAGTGGCTAAGGGCGGACTCCACGGTGGCGGCCGTCAGTTGGTGGTGGTCAGGTACCGGTAGAGCAATGGTCAGATAGCAGTCAGATATAGATGGCTGGGTCGATGTGCGGCTGGTGCTCGGCGGCTAAGTGATTTCGGGCGGGGATGCCCACCGCGATATTGTCTGTTGGCACATCGCGCACGACCACAGCATTTGCGCCGATCTGTGCTCCATCGCCGATGGTAATATTGCCCAGTACTTTTGCACCTGAGCCGATCACCACGTGTGAGCCAACGGTGGGGTGACGCTTCGCCCCTTTGGTGAGCGATGTTCCGCCGAGAGTGGTGCCGTGGTAAATCGTCACGTCTTCTCCCACTTCGGCAGTCTCGCCGATCACGACTCCCATGCCGTGATCGATGAAGAGGCGGCGTCCCAATTTAGCCGCGGGGTGAATCTCTACACCAGTGATAGCGCGAGTGATCTGCGATAATAGGCGTGCAGGCAGCTTGAGATGGTCATTTTTGTTCCACAGGCGGTGAGCGAGTCGATATGCCCAGACGGCATGCACCCCTGGATAGGCGAGAGCCACTTCAAGTGAGCTGCGGGCTGCAGGATCATTGGTCAGTGCCGCTTCGAGATCTTCTTTCATCTCTTTTATAAGATTCACAATTGCTGTCACCGCCTCATTCTATCGCTATCTTTTGCGGTTGCTGTTTCTGTTGCGTTTTTCTGCTCTAGTTGCAGTTTTTTATTCCAGCTGCAGTCCGGCTTCTGCTCTAGTTGCAGTTTTTACTCCGGTCGCGCTCCAGCATTTGTACGTCTATGGTGCATACCGTGGCCGGTGCACACCTCAGTGCACATCCCGAACATTCGGTAGCTGCAGATATAGGGTTGGCGCCCACTCGAAAAGTGGGCGCCAACCTACATACGTGCACCTGCAAAGGTATGTTTTTAGCCGATTTTCTTGTCTTTCTAGGCTATGAAGAATTCAGTCTATGAGACCTTCAAAGAGTGCAGTGGAGACGTAACGCTCCCCGAAATCGGGGACAATCACCACGATATTCTTTCCGGCGAATTCTGGGCGTTGAGCAAGCTGAAGTGCAGCCCAGATGGCGGCGCCGCCGGAGAGACCAGCGAGCACTCCCTCTTCGTGAGCGGCACGACGAGCCGTCTCAACGGCGTCACTGAACTCCACCGCGATCACTTCGTCGTAAATATGAGTATCGAGTACCTCGGGAACGAAATTTGCTCCAATACCTTGGATTTTGTGGGAAGCGGCTCTGCCCTGTGAGAGTAGCGGGGAGTCTGCAGGCTCGACGCCTACGATATGCACATCGGGATTGTGTGCTTTGAGGTAACGTCCAACACCGGTGATAGTGCCACCTGTGCCGATTGCCGAGACGAACACGTCCACATTGCCGTCGAGGTCTTTCCAAATTTCTGGGCCAGTAGTGGCTTCGTGAATTGCTGGATTGGCTTCGTTCTCGAACTGAGAAGCGAGAATGGCATTATCGTGCGATTCTACAATCTCATGGGCTTTATCGACGGCACCCTGCATCCCTTTGGCTGGTTCAGTGAGTACCAGTTCAGCTCCAAAACCACGCAGCAAGGCGCGACGCTCTTGACTCATGGAAGCAGGCATCGTCAAGATGACCTTGTATCCGCGGGCTGCCCCCACCCAGGCGAGAGCGATTCCGGTGTTGCCCGATGTGGCTTCTACGATTGTTCCGCCAGGCTTTAATGCCCCCGCTTTTTCAGCAGCGTCGACGATAGCTACGCCTACGCGATCTTTGACGGAGCTGGCAGGATTGTAGAACTCGAGTTTGCCAAAAACTGTGGCTGGGGCATCGCCCGTGAGCTTATTAAAACGAAGAAGAGGGGTATTGCCCGTGATCTGAGTAATGGATTGATAGAGTGCCATAATTTTCTCCTAAAGCTTTCAAAATTCCATAAGGTAAACGTTTACGGTGGTGAAGAATTCCCGCCTGAAGAATTCCTGCTTGCCTCACCTCGCCAGTGAAGCTACGACGACTAGTGAAGCTTGGTGAGAAGACGTCGCAGCTGAACTCTCTGAATGCTCTTTCCGAGTGTCACAAGCGATGCGGTTATTTTCCCGAGGCCACGAGATGTCCATGCGGGGATTAATAGCCCGAGAAAGCCTGCGACGCGAGAGGCATAGTGTGGATTCAGGCATGGAAGCGGACGCCGAGCATGCGGTCAATGCGCACAAAGTAAGGCCGGCGTCCTAGAGACACAAGCATGAGCAGAGAGAACGGGGTAGGACGCGCGTATGAATCATGGGCGCTCTCCTCTCTGTTTATCTTCTCTATAAAAATTTTTCTGCGTTTCGCAGTATGCTCGGTATGCTCGTCGCTGCGTTTTTGCCGTTGATCGCGTAACGACCGCATATTCGAGCGACGACCGCATGGCTCTAGGCTAGCCACCTGAGGCGATTAACGCAAGTTTGCCTGCGCGTATTTCGATATAGGTAGAGCCGTCGTCATGTGGTTTTAGGGCACCATTTGTGAGTTGTGCCACGAGAGAGTGGAAGACGTTCAACTCAGATTCGCTCACTCGTATAGAGAGAGTCGCTGATGATGGCGTATAGGACGATTCTATGTGGTCAAAGCCGTGGGTGCGCAGATCGGCTTCCAATTTGCCGGCGATGGCATATGGCGCGCTCAAGCGTAGAGTGCGCGCGGGTTTGCGGCGCAGCACTGGAGCTCCGTCGAGGACGCCGCGCACAGAGTCTGAATATGCCCGAACGAGTCCGCCCGTGCCGAGTAACGTACCGCCAAAATATCGCGTGACGACGACGGCCACATCCGTTAATCTGCTAGCGTGCAGTACCCCGAGCATGGGGCGCCCCGCAGTCCCTGCCGGTTCGCCGTCATCGGACGATCGCACGATAGGAGTAGAGATAGATTCTTCCATGACGGAAAGAGCAGTGCAGTGGTGACGAGCGTCGGGAAATTCAGTGCGGATGGCTGCGAAAAATTCACGTGCAGCTGCTAGGGATGATACTCGCGTGGCGCTGGCAATAAATCGGGAGCGCTTGATTGTGAGTTCACCGCGCAAGGTGGTAGCGAGGGGCAGTCGTAGAAATTCGGTCGCATCAGGTGTTTGTTCAGCTTGCGGGGGAGGAGCTGTGGACATGTACCTATTATTAATGATGATGAGCTCTCAGCGTAAGCGGGTGGTGCGTGGTGCTGGAGGGCATTTGTGGGGTAATGTGCAGGTGACATTGCATAGGTGTATTGCGTGGGTGGCATTGCGCACAAAGCTTGTAAACGAAATGGATATTTACGCTCCATGGCGCTAAGATCAACCCTTGTGTGCTCCAATGAGCACGGTTTGCAAACTTTGTACACTGACTCTGCAGGAAGTGTACGTTGGATAAGAAAGGGGCGGAGGAATGCCAGTTCCAAAGCGAAAGATGTCTCGCAGCAACACCCGCTCTCGCCGTTCTTCGTGGAAGGCGAAGCTCACTGAGCTGCAAGCGGTGAAAGTGATGGGTGGCAGCGAGGTGCGCATTCCGCGTCGTCTCGCTAAAGCTGCGCAAAAAGGTTTGCTCGATCTCGATTGATCAGCTAACCGCGGCAAAGATGGCTCTGCTATTTCAGCAGGGTCATTTTTTGTATGCAGAGTGGTTCCATGTTGTGGACTGCAGGATATTTGGGGTCTGTAGCTTTATAAGATGCCGCACTCCAAAACAGAGCACTATAGTAAAGCACTGGATTTTGCCATACACTTTTGTCTCTTAACTCGAAAGAATAGGGCGAATACTAACAACACGTCGCCATAAATAGCCATTTTTGGGGATAAGTAGCAAAAAGTGTGTCTTTATTCGGCGTGTTGTGGTGTGGTTTTAGGGTTTGTATCGTCCGGCCCAGCCTTTGCGTAGGGTGAGTCCGTCACTGTAGGGGTCTTGTTGGTCGATGGTGTGATCGATTTCTAG